>JADQBB010000016.1 GCA_016903695.1 Chlorogloea purpurea SAG 13.99 | reverse complement strand
AAGATAAAAAAGCACGGACGACTCGAAAAAAGTATTTTTCGTTATGGCTTTGATTATCTACGTTCCCTTGTTCTTGATTTAGACCTCAAATCTGCTCAATTTTCGTACTCGCTACAATTTTTGTCCTGTACTTAGGGTTTTACCCATCAGTTTGGGCGCTTTAATACGAATTAAAGAACCAGGTTTAGCGATAGTTTCATAACAAAGCGATTCTACATCCCGACGCTCTATATATAAAGGTGAATCTAAAGCCACAGACCCTTCAGGAAAAGAGATATTCTTAACCGATGCAGAAGGTAAGGGCGGGGGAGCGCGATCAAAAAAAGAATATTGAGATAGGGAAGCGGCTCTCTCAAGGGCGCTTTTAAAATTCCTTTTAGTGACTTCCTCACCTAAAGCATCGGACAGCTTCCTCCATAATTTCGGCCCGATGTCGCCCCGCAGATAATGTTCGCCGTGAAAATGGGCTTTAGCTATTTCTTCATAGGTTAGGCCCTGCCAAGATCCTTGCAGTACCAATATTTCCACGTCCCGCAAATAGTCGCCGGAATGCCTATATATTACTTGTTCTGCTATCTGCTTAACTTGTTCCCAATTAAATAACTGGTCAGGATTCATAAGTATAGCGGGGTTGAAAAAGACTATGGAGCTTTATTGTTTTATTTTACAAGGGTTTTCATTGTCGAGTATCGAGTCGGGAATAAATATGTTAAAGTAGGTTAATAGGGCTAAAATTGCTTTAAAACTCATATATTGACCTAAATCAAGAAGTCATCAAGCGAAGATGCTCTCCAGATAACCAACCCCTATTTTTTCAAGAAAAATTGAGAGAAGTATTTCCACGCGAAACCGGTTCTAACTTTGAATATCAAGTCGGGGGTAGTCTCGACAGTAATGCCCCCAGCTATGTAATAAGAGCGGCCGATCGTATTTTCTACCAAGCTTTAGCCACGGGTGAGTTCTGTTATGTCCTCAATTCCCGCCAGATGGGTAAATCGAGCTTACGGGTGCGGGCGATGGGGAGATTGCGGGCAGGAGGAACCGTCTGCGTCTTTATCGACTTGACGGGAATGGGAAAGCAGGATGTGACAGCGGAGAAGTGGTACGCCGGAATCGTGCAGTGTTTAGTGAGCGGTTGTCAGATAGGGGAGAAAATAGACTGGCGTGATTGGTGGCGCTCAAGACGAGATTTGTTTTCGCCGGTTCAGAGATTGAGTGTTTTCATCGAGGAAATTCTGCTGGTGGAGGTGCGGCAAAATATCGTTATCTTCGTGGATGAAATCGATCGAGTCCTCAGTCAGAATTTTTCCCTCGATGATTTTTTCGCCCTCATTCGCTATTGCGTCGAACGGCGAGACCTGCATCAAGATTATCGGCGGCTCACCTGGTCTCTCTTGGGAGTGGCAACGCCCCAGAATTTAATGAGCGATAAAACCCAAACACCCTTTAATATCGGCAGGGCCATCTCTTTAGAAGGCTTTTCCTTAGAGGAAGCCCGGCCTTTAGTGGGGAATTGGGGGGGGAAAATCGCCGCCCCTGGAAAAGCCCTTGCCCGTGTACTTGATTGGACGGGGGGACAGCCCTTTCTCACCCAAAAACTCTGCCAGTACGTGCATCGAGAATTAGAACTGTCATCTCCTCCCCAAGATGAGAATGACTTGATCGATCGGGTGGTAAGAACCCGTTTAGTGCAGAATTGGGAGGCCAACGATGAGCCGCAACACTTCCGAACCATTCAAGACCGCATCCTCAGAGATGAACGGAAGACGGGGCGTTTATTAGGAATATACGGGCAAATTTTAGAGCGGGGAGAGATCGATAGCGATAATAGTCCCGAACAGATGGAATTGCGATTGTCAGGGTTGGTGGTAGAGCGATCGGGTAAGCTGAAAGTTTTCAACCGTATCTACGCGGTGATTTTTGATGAACGCTGGGTGCAAAAACGTTTAAATTCTCTACGCCCCTACGCGACTTCTCTCACAGCTTGGCTGGCATCGAATTCGGAAGACGAATCGAAACTATTGACGGGAAAAGACCTGCGATCGAGTTTAACTTGGGCTTTAGGAAAAAGCCTCGCGGATATAGATTATCAATACTTGGTAGCCAGTCAAGAATTAGCCAAAAATCAGGCGGAAACAGCCTTAGAATCTTTAGAGCAAGCCAGTGCGGTTCTCGCATCGGCGCGGCAGAAAGCTAGGCGCTCGGCGATGAAACAGGCGGTGGCTAAGGGTTGGCTACTGAAAATCGCCCTGGGGGTAACGGCTTTGGTTTTTTGCCTGCGCTTGGTGGGCGCATTACAGCAGTGGGAATGGAATCTACTTGATCGGTTTTTTCTCTGGCGCTTACCGGAAAGGGCCGATACGAGGGTGGTCATCGTCAAGGTGGATGAGGCCGATATAACCGAAGTGGGACAGTGGCCGTTTCCCGATGGTATCTTGGCCAGAGCGCTAAAAAACATCCTCGCTCAAAATCCGTCTGCCATCGGCATCGATATTTACAGGGATTTACCCGTACAACCGGGACACGAGGAATTAGTGCGGCTGTTTCAATCTAGCCCCGATCTATTCGGTATCGAAAAAGTGGTCTCCCCTCCCATAGCCGCACCACCCGCGCTGAAAGCATCGTCTCAAGTAGGTTTCAGCGATCAAGCTCTAGATCGGGATAATACAGTACGTCGCGCTCTACTGGCCGTTAGTCCCCCGGATGAGTCGATCAGTTACAGTTTGGCGGTGCGATTAGCTTTGCACTACCTGGCGGCTAAAAATATTTACATGGAAGAGTTATCGGGCGACAGAGTGCGCCTCGGTAAAGCTTTGTTCACGCGTTTTCAGAATTCTGACGGGGGCTATGTGCGGGCTAACGCGGGGGGCTATCAGACTTTACTTAATTTTCGCGGTCGTGAAGATGCTTTTTCCACCGTCTCTTTCTCCGAGGTGATGAGCGATCGGGTTCCGCAGGATTATTTCCGTTCCCGCCTCGTCCTCATCGGCAATACCGCCGAAAGTATCAATGATTTCGTGGAAACACCTTATGGGCGCATGGCGGGGATAACGGTTCACGCTAATGTGGTCAGTCAGATCGTCGCCGCCGCCCTCGATGGACGAGCTTTAATCCAAGTCTGGAATAAACCAGGTGAGTGGATTTGGATTTTTTTCTGGACGAGTATCGGTGTTCTCTTAAGCTGGCGTTGTCAATCCCTGAAATCTCTGGGATGGGGTTTAGCGATCGCTACTTTCCTCCTCATAAGTGTCTGCTACTCCGGTTTTCTCAGAGGTTGGTGGTGGCCCTTAATTCCCTCCGCGTTAGGGCTTTTGGGAGCTGCCGGGGCATTATCGATCGTTAAAAATCGACAGAGAGAGCGATCGATCTTCTTTTCTACCCTCCATATCCTTCTCGAATTTTGCCGAGATCAGCCTACAGCGGGGCGCATCGCCCTTGAATACCTGAAGCAGTCAGAAAATAAAGAGAATCGAGCTTACATAGACAATAAATTAGCCGCCATTAAAAAATGAGGTCTTTCGTGGCGCTCCCTTCCAAGCCCGCCGAATCTAGAAAATCAGTCCATGTTTTCGTTAAAGCCGAATTATGGGGCTGCTCGCGTCTGGCTTGGGCCAAGGATGAGAGGGCATCGTACCAGATCCCCCGATCGCCGTACCAAACCGCCCGCCCTAAAGCTTCTTCTGGCCCGTTAAGGGAGGGTGCGACCACGCGATGTACGATCGCTACCGCCCTCGGATCGCGTGTAATATTTTGCTTTTCTCCGCAGATCAAAGTCACGGCCCATTTATAGGTTTTACCCACCTCTAGGGGGGGTGTATCGGGGTTCGGGGTGAGACCGATAACTCCAGAGGCTTCTGGAACGGTTAAAAAGTTTTGGGAAAGGTGCTTTTCGGCTCCATTGTCCTGTATTTCCATAATGCTCAATACCATTCGTTTAGCGTAGGTTTTGGGCAGATAGACCCAGAAGGTAGGGTTAGAGGAGATAGTTAAACCCACATTCGATGCCGGTACTAAAGCTTTCATCTGGCTTTGGTCGGCCCCATCCAAGGGACATTTTCCACCCCGCGAGCCTAAACCCTTGGTGCGATTCGGTACGCCTTCGTCTGCCGGTGGTTTAAAAGAAACTTGGGTAATCTCTTGAGCTGCCGCCCATGTTATGGGGGTCAGTATTAATCCTAAGCATATCAATCCGTGAAAATACTGTTTCCTGATCATTGAAATTCTTACACTGTTTACAAATATAGGTAGCAAATCTTACTTCGGTAATAATTTTCATATTACTAATTTATGATTTTTTATGCTACAAATATGGTGTTTTCCTTATTTTCAGATATTTTATCTATATTCAAAGAATTTTAAACCTATTTTGGTGAAATTCTTTCATATAAGACCATTGACAAACTTAATCTACATATTCAACATGAGCGATCGCACGACTTGTTCATCAAAACCTTGTAAAATATTGCTCAGTTTAAATTTGCTCTTGATCCAAGGGGGGCTTTTCTTCGCCCTGTGCGATCGTGTTCTAGCCCAAATTAACGCACCGAGAACACCAATCCGATTTCCCCTGCCGCCGCAACAACCAACCCCCATACCCGTACCCCAACCCTTACCCTCGAACGACTTCCGATTTCCCCTGCCCACCATTCCCGCGCCAGAAGAGCGATCGAATATTCTAGGCACAATCACCGTCGCTAAATTTCAGTTTATCGGTAATACCGCCTTCAGCGACAAAGATTTAACGGCAGTTACCGCGCCCTTTATTGATCGTCCCCTTACTTTTGTCGAACTTTTGCAAGTAGAGGCCGCCATAACCAAACTGTACACCGATGCGGGATATATCAATTCTGGGGCTGTTATTCCCGCAGGACAAACCCTCTCGAAAGAAAACGCGGTGATCAAAGTGCAGATCATCGAGGGCAGTATCGAAGATATTCGGGTTAGTGTTGACGGGCGATTGAATCCCGATTATGTGAGAAGTCGCTTGGCCTTGGCAACGGGTAAACCTTTCAATCAAAACCGCTTACTGCAAGCTTTACAACTACTGCAACTCGATCCGGTGGTCGGTACTATCTCCGCCAATCTATCGGCCGGTTCGCGTCCTCAATCGAGCATTCTCTCCGTTAAAGTGAAAGAAGCAGACACCTTGACGGGGGAAATTTTCCTCGATAACGGTCGTGTGGAAAGTATCGGCAGCTTCGAGCGGGGCCTTCGCATCACCACGGATAATCTCAGCGGTAACGCCGATAGTTTGCGAGTTGAATACGCCAACACGGACGGTAGTAATTCGGTTTACGGTAGTTATACCCTGCCCGTCACGCCGCAAAACGCTACGATCGCACTGTCAGCTCAATACAATAGTACCAATATAATCCAGTCACCGTTCGATCGACTCGATATTACCGGCTATTCCCTCTACTACGATATAACCTTCCGCGCTCCCATCATCCAAACTCCGGGCCAGGAGTTAGCTTTAGGAATAACCGCGGGTCGAGAGGAGAACAAAACCAATATTTTAGGGCGGGGCTTCCCTCTTTCTACCGGTGCTAACCGTCAGGGGGAAACTGCGTTAACGGTTTTGCGGTTTTTCCAAGATTGGACGCGCCGGCAGAGTAACGATGTGCTGGCCCTGCGTTCCCAGTTCAGTTTCGGCATAGATGCCCTCAACGCGACCATCAATTCCGAGCCTCCCGATGGGAGGTTTTTCGATTGGCTGGGACAGTTGCAGTACGTGAGGTTATTGGCGGCGGATACTTTACTGGTGGTGCGATCATCCTTACAACTGTCGGCCGATCCTCTAGTACCGATAGAACAGTTTCCGATCGGCGGATTGTACAGCGTACGGGGCTACCGGCAGGATTTGCTTCTAACCGATAATGGTGTGTTCGCTTCGGTAGAAGCCCGCCTGCCGATTTTACGAATTAACGAGGTGAAAGGATTATTGCAAATAGTACCTTTTTTGGATTTCGGAGTGGGTTGGAACAATGGCGCTAATCCGATTCCCACTCCGGGGCAGAATACTTTGATGAGCGCGGGGTTAGGTTTACAATACGGGATGGGTGGTAATTTTAACGCCCGCTTGGATTGGGGTATTCCCCTGATCCAGATCAGGCTACCAGGTAACATTTCTTCGGAACAGAGTATTTATTTTTCTGTTAACTATAAATTTTTTTAAAATGTTTGGTTCGAGGCAGGAGGCAGGTGTTAGATATACCTCATTAACCGCTGAAACGCTGTAAATCATAATTTTTCTACTAAATCCTGTCACCAAAAGCCCTTTTATAACAATTTGCCCGACCGTGATCGGGATCACGGTCTCAGATCGGAATTCGGTTTAAACTGAATTTAGCTGTTAAACCCGGAATTGATTCCCTGCCGGGTTAGATAAGTAGTTTTTCGTTTACGGATTTAATATTATATTGCCGAGCGACGAATTTTTTGTAATGTTACTATTAATTTAATTTTAAATAATATTGAATATGAGTAAAACAATTGAAGAAAATAACATCAATGAAATCTTGTCCCAAACCGTCAAGGGTTATGAATTAAGAAATATACTGACAGCAAGCGGCATTTCTAAAGATGTAGTGGTAAATATTTCTCTGAGTTCTGATAAGAAAGTTATCGGCAGTTGTGAGCTAGAACCGGGCGATCATGAATTTTTAATTAAAGGGGATACCAAGGAACTACAAAGGGAGATGATCAAGATGATCGATTATGGTGAAGATAAATTCGCCCTATTGCGCTCTCTTTCATCGCTCGGAATATCTGATAAAATACCCTTGGAAATTACTGTCGCTTCCAAGGATGGAACATCGGAATTACGATTTTTCCTAACTTGGAAATGTCCCTGCCCCGATGGCATAAGAGCCTGTTGTAATGCGTGATGAATTATCGTGAACCCGCACAAGTTATATAAATTACTATTCATGGCCTCCTTGATGATCGGGGTGACAAACTGCTGGTGTGAGAATAAAGCTTTAGCCCAGATCACTCCCGACACCACTTTAGGAGCGGAAGGCTCCCGCGTTATGAGTCAAGAAGGGCAAGACTCGATCGGGGGAGGAGCTATCAGGGGAGAAAATCTATTCCACAGCTTTGAAAAATTTAATGTAGATGAAGGGCGCTCGGTATATTTTAACAATCCCGATGGAGTAGCCCGTATTTTCACGAGAGTAACGGGAAATAGCGTTTCCAAAATCTTAGGAACTCTCGGTGTTTCCGGTAACGCGGATTTATTTCTGATGAATCCCAACGGTATTATTTTCGGCCCCGCAGGTTCCCTGGATGTGAAAGGTTCATTCGTTGCCACTACCGCCACTAGCGTCAAATTCGCCGGGGATGGGGGCGAGTTCAGCGCCATCGACTCCTCGAACCCGCCCTTGTTGACCTCCAACATTCCCGTCGGCCTACAATTTCGCTCCGCCGTGGGAGACATCGTTTTAGAATACGGGGGACAGAACTTCCTTTTTGGACAACCGGGTAAAACCCTCGCTTTTTTGGGGGGTAACGTAACCATAGAAAAAAGTATAGAGAGCTATGGCGGGCGAGTGGAATTAGGTAGCGTTGCTGCGAATAGTTATGTTAGTTTACAGCCGGTAACAGATGGCTGGACATTGGGTTACGAGGGGGTGAAGAACTTCCAAGATATTGAAATCCGTAAATCAATAGCGATAATCATCGCTAATTTAGACCAGCTCAACATACCCTCACTGGATGTCAACCCCGGTAATATGCAAATACAGAGCCGCAATCTCACGATAAAAGACGGCTCGCAGATTTTAGGAAGTCAAGGAAATATCAAAGTATCAGCCACGGACACAGTAGAAATCACCGGCGTTACACCGGGGTTTGAAGAGTTTACCAGCTCGATCAACAATCAGGCGCTCTCCGATGAAGATGCGGGTAAAATAACGATCGATACTAGAAAACTGATCCTCCGCGATGGAGGTCAAGTAATCACCACCACCACCTCGATCAATTTTTTCGGTCAGATAACCATTGCTACTGGTAGAGGGGGTGATATAATCGTTAAGGCTTCGGATAGCGTGGAAATCGAGGGTGCGTCTAGAGAGAAAACGGGATTATTCGCAGCCAGTGACTCCTATGGAGTTGGGGGTAATATAATTATCAATACACCCCGGTTGACGATCAACGGTAAGGGAACGATAAACGTTAGCGGGATGCTAGTACCGGAAGAACCGAGCATCAATCCGCAGGCGGGGAATATAAATATTAATAGTGATAGCATCAGCCTCGATCGAGGTTCTATCAGCGCCGAAACCAGAAAAGGGGGCGGGGGCAGCGGGGCGAATATCACTATCAAGGCGAAAACTTTATTACAACTCGCCAACGAAAGTTCTATTTCCGCCACGGCTTTCGATGATGCCAACGGGGGTAACATCACGATTCAATCTCCCGCCGTCATTGCCTTCTCACCCACGGAAACTCAGGGCAGTGATATTATTGCCAGGGCGCAGAGGGGCAATGGTGGCAATATCGTCATCGATGCCGCCGGTATTTTTGGTATCGCCGAAAGGCTCGCCGTACCGGGCGATCAAAGTAATGACATCGACGCTAGTTCTCAATTCGGTATGTCGGGACAGGTGGAGTTAAATAATAACCTCGATCCCAATCAGGGCGTTATTCAATTACCGGAAAACGTGGTCGATCCCGATACTCTCATAACTCAGAATGTGTGTAGGAGGGGTTCACAAAGTCAATTAACCCGCAGTGGCAGGGGTGGTTTACCAGCGAGTCCCACGGATGCTCTGAGTGGGGTGGTAACGGGTATCGGTTTGGTGGAACCGGCCTCCATCCCCGCAGGTGAAGCCGGTTATAAGAAAGTTTCCGTGCCTGTAGATCCTGCGGACGAATCTATCGTCCCCGCCGCCGGGTGGGTTCTAGGGGCTGACGGTAAGGTGTTACTGACAGCCTACAATCCTGATACTGATAAAATTCCCCGGTTGAAAGATAATATTAATGCCTGTTCTTCGAGGTGACAATGCCCAAAAGACGATCGCACTTTCTCCCGATTTTATTATTTATCTTCTCCCTACTTTTTTGTCTGACTGCGGCGCAAATTTCCCCAGCAGCACCGGGGGGGCAAATTCAGAAAGAAAGTTTGTCCCTCGTGGAACAGGGTCAAAAACTTTATATAAACGGCGAATTTGATCAAGCGATCGAGGTCTGGCGCACAGCTGCGGTGGATTTCGCCCGCAGGGGGGATAAATTAAATCAGGCTATGGCTTTGAGTAATATGTCTCTATCTCAGCAACAATTGGGGAGATGGAACGAGGCACAAACAGCGATCGCAGAAAGTATAAGTATTCTGGAAACTTTATCGCCTACTCCGGGCCAACAACGAATTTTAGCATCAACCCTCGATATTGCCGGACAGGGACAGTTAGCCACGGGAAAACCCCAAAACGCTCTATATACATGGCAGTCATCCACGAATATCTCTAAGAAGATCGGTAACGCCGAGGGGGTGATGAATGGTCAGATTAACCAAGCCCAAGCTTTACAAGATTTAGGATTGTATCCTAGAGCCTGTCAGATTTTATTAGATACCCTGGCTATGGATTCGATCGATTGCCAAGTTACAGAAACGGATCTAGAAAACCTGAAAGAGCAACCCGCACCTTTAAAAATTCTCGCCCTACGCAGTCTGGGTAATACCTTAAGGATGGTGGGACAGACCCGACAATCCCAAACCGTTCTGATCGAGGCTTGGCAGTTAGCCCAGCAGTCCGGTATTGACGCGGGGCCGATTTATCTGAGTCTGGGCAATACGCTTCGCGCCCTCGGTAATAAAAAACTACTGTCCTCCTCCGTCCCTCCTTCTATAAATAAAGAAGAATTCACCTGTACGACGAAAAAAGCTCAGGAAACGGCGGCGGGATTTTATGAGCAGGCGGCCCAGTGTTATCGGCAAGGGGTCGGGTCTTTATCGCCCATCACCAAGATCCAATCGGAGTTAAATTTACTCGCTCTGTCGGTGCAGAGGGGCGAAAAAAGCGATGGCCAGCCTTCGATACCGACTCTCGCCGCGGAGATCGATCGTTTACCTCCGGGACGTGCCTCGATTTCCGCCCGCCTAAAATTGAGTCAAAATTTACTCTGTCTGCAATCGCGATCGGCCGGAACCCAAAAGATGGCAATCTTATCTCCCCTGCTCCAATCCTGCGCTACCGGCGCTAAATTACTAGATATAGCCCAAATACCCTCCCTGTCCAACGTAGCCGAGATAGTACAGTCAGCTCTCGCCGCCGCCCAACTTTCGGGGGATGAACAGGGTCAAGCTAATGCCCTCGGTTATTTAGGGGCGGTTTATCAACAGATGGGAGAAACACAGTCAGCTATAGGTGTGACCCAACAAGCTTTACAGAAACTTTCTTCTTTCGATAATCCAGAACTGGCTTATCTTTGGCAGTGGCAATTAGCCCGTCTCTATAGATTAGAGGATCGACCGGGGCAGGCGATCGTTTCTTATAATCTGGCTTTTCAAATTCTCCAATCTCTGCGTCTGGATTTAGTAGCCACCAATCCCGATATTCAGTTTAGTTTTCGTGATAATGTGGAACCGGTTTATAGAGAGTTGACGGATTTACTCCTGCAACCCGATTCTACAGGAGCCATCGGTCAAGACCGACTGCAAAAAGCGCGGGAGATCATCGAATCTCTCCAATTAGCCGAGCTGAACAATTTTTTCCAAGAAGCTTGTTTAGAAGCCAAGCCCCAACCCATCGATCGGCTTGATCGGCGGGCGGGCATCGTTTATTCGATCGTTCTAGAGAACCGTCTGGCGGTGATCCTATCTATTCCAGGACAACCGTTGCTTTACCACGAAACAGCTCTTTCCGACCCTAAAGAGGTGGAAACAACTTTCGATGACCTGTTTGCGGGTTTAAACCCGTTCATCGTCACCGATGCGCCTCTGGCTCCCAATCAAAAGATTTACGATTGGTTAATTCGTCCTCAAGAAAGTCAATTAGCTAAAAATGGGACGGAAACCCTAGTTTTTGTGTTGGACGGCGTATTAAGGGGTGTTCCGGTAGCGGCCCTTCACGACGGCAAACAGTATCTGATTCAAAAATATAATCTGGCCGTGACACCAGGATTACAACTATTCGACCCCCGCCGCTTCTCCCAAGCCAAATTACGAGTTTTGTTGGGAGGTTTAACCGCAAGTCGCCAAGGTTTCCCCGCCCTCCCTAGTGTGGAAGAGGAAGTGAAGGATATAACCAGAATAGCGAACGCAGAAGTTATCCTCGATGACGATTTTACTAATGTCCAATTGGAGAAAAAAGTTCGCTCAGAAGCTTTTCCCATAGTTCATCTGGCAACTCACGGTCAATTTTCTTCACAGGCGGAAGAGACTTTTCTCTTAACTTGGGATGAACGCATAAACGTGAAAAATTTAGATCGATTGGTGCGGGAACAGGAGCGATCGAGTCAGAATCCGATCGAATTGCTGATTCTCAGCGCCTGTCAGACCGCGCTGGGGGATAAAAGGGCCGCCTTGGGATTGGCGGGTGTGGCGGTGCGTTCCGGTGCGCGGAGTACGATCGCCACTCTCTGGTCTGTACAGGATGAATCGACGGCACAATTGATGATCCAATTGTACGAAGGGTTGAAAAAGCCTGATGTTACCAGGGCCTCGGCTTTACGCGAGGCGCAATTATCTCTATTGAATTCTCCCGAATACCAACACCCTTTTTACTGGGCCCCTTTCGTCCTGGTGGGCAATTGGTTGTAGTGGATTATTTATTCTGCCGGTGATATAAGATGAGATTGTCAATAGATCCTTACCCATTACAGGAGAATATATGAGTTTTAATTACATAGATAAAGTTATTACCCCTGAGAACCTGCAAAAATTCCTCGAATTAGTGGATTATGCAGCGGGTAGCGGGAAAGATGTCAACAATGTCTTTGATTTAAGCGACAAACTGCATGGAAGCCGACCGATGGGGTTATGCGTGAAAGCTATCGGGCAAGATCCAGCATCCGCAGCTATGTTAGCAGAACGTTATGTAGGGCCTGACTACGATGTGGAGGCGATGTTAAAAATGCCTAAAGGTTCTCTGGGTTGGACTTACGCTACAATCTTGACCACGATGGGTTACGATGCCAAGTTCTATCGCACTCCCGATTCATTCGCTAACGAAGAGGATTACATAACTTTTCGTGTTTATAAAACTCACGATATTCATCATGTCATGACGGGATTCAGCCTCAATAATTTCGGTGAGTTCGGAGTCATCTCCGTTTTTGGCGCTCAAATCCGCTATCCTACCTTTATCTTTATAGATTTAATATCCATGTTATTAACATTTTTTTCCAGCCAAAATCTCTATGGAGAGGCGGAAAATCCCGTGGAACAAGCGCGCACCTTGGGCTATCAATTCCGCTTGATCAGCGACGGTATAGAGATGGGATTGAAGGCGAAACCTTTATTTCCAGTGAAGTGGGAAGAACTATTCGAGCGCCCCATAGAGGAGTTACGATCTCAGTTGAACATCGAACCCGTTCGGGAGGGCATTTATAGCTGGTACAGCGATCCCAAGTTAAAGGCGGCACTCTCTTAACAGCGCTTATGAGACCCACTATGTAGAAGAAGCCTTTTATCAACCTTAGAGGTGAGCGATCGTCTTAAGCTATATTTTCTAAATCAAAATTGCCAGTTGCTTTCCCTGTTGACGATAAAGTCGATTCTTGTGAATTGATCAAATATTAATATTTGTGCTACAACAATTGTACTGCTAGATTATGGCGGATGTAATTGCGCGATTTCAGTGCCTTTCGTGTCAATTATTTCATTCAGCCGATCTAGGCTTGGGACAAGATAGCACAAATATTTTTTAAGTAGGGGCGCAAACAAATGGGAAAGCTAGAACATCAACCCGTGAATTTTCCCTTTCATTAGCCGCACCCTAGAATAACCCCTGGTCTTGCCGATATTTATAGAGAGTATGAATAATATCAATCAATATCAATCAATTCCATCGAAGACGGCGGGGCAGATAAACCATTACGACATCGTTATTATCGGGGGCGGTTGTGCTGGCTCTTTGGTGACGGCGAATCTCTTAAGGGATACCACGACCAGTTTATCCATAGCCCTAGTGGAACGCCGGAAAAAGTTGGGTAGGGGAGTCGCCTACGGAACTAGAGACATCAAACATTTGCTCAATGTCCCCGCCGGGAAGATGAGCGCTTTTGAAGACGATCCAGACCATTTCTCGCGTTGGCTACCGGCTAACGGTTATAGTGGTTTTGATGGGTCTACATTCGTACCCCGCTTAGTTTACGGTCAATATATACGATCGCTCTTAGAAGATGTTCTCGATAATAATATCGCGGGGCATCATCTGGATATGATCGGCGACGAAGCCGTCTCCATATCGATCGAGCGAGGAAACGCCTACATCTGTCTCAAAGACGGGCGGACGCTCGTAGCCTCAAAAGTGGTTCTCGCCCCTGGTAATTTTCCCGCTGCTACACCGGAACCCTTAGCTTCTTTAAATTCTCCCTACATCCGGGATGCTTGGGAACCAACGGCGGTAGGGGATCTCGATCGAGACGATACATTACTCTTGGTCGGCACCGGTTTAACGATGGTAGATGTGCTAGTTTCCTTGCACCAAAAAGGTTTCAAAGGCAAAATTCACGCTATTTCCCGCCACGGACTCACCCCCATCCGCCATCAAAACAGCCCCAGTTACCCCTGTTTCCTCGATTTAGAAACAGCACCGAGAACAACTCGGAAACTTCTCCGGCGGGTCAGGATGGAAGTTAACTTGGCGGCAGAAAGGGGCTACGATTGGCGAGTCGTACTGAATGCTTTGCGCCCCATCACTCAATCTCTCTGGCAATCGCTACCTTTAGGGGAGCGAAGAAGGTTCTCGCGTCATCTGAAACCTTATTGGGAAAATCTTCGGCATCGTATCCCGGACGAAATGGGCGCTATTCTTGACGAGGCGGTGAGTTCGGGACAATTAATTTATCATGCGGGCAGGATAAAGTCCTGTCGGGAGGTGGAGGGGGGAATAGAAGTAGTGATCCGAAAAAGAAAAACTCAAAGTTATTCACTCGTGTCCGCAGGCAGACTGATCAACTGTACGGGCACTAATACCAACTACCTCACCCTCGCCGATCCCCTCATCATCTCCCTGCGGGAAGCGGGGCTGATCAGCCCCCATCCTTCAGGTTGCGGTATCGAAACGGTAGGGTCGGGGGAGGTGGTCAACAGGGCGGGCGATGTAGATGGAGTGCTATACACTCTAGGGACTCCCCGTAAGGGAGATTTATGGGAAACCACCGCTGTTCCCGAAATACGCTTACAAGCGGCCCAATTGGCTCTCGCTTTTCTACAATGGGGAAGGACGCGTTCGATCGTACCCCGAACCCAGGGCCAGATTTTGGAGTTATCCCCTAGGTGTGGAATTTTCCGGCAACTGTTCGATAAAGAATCCAGCACCTACACTTATTTAATCGCTGATACTGACGCGGGGGAAGGAATCTTGATCGACCCGGTTCTGGAACAGGTGGAGCGAGATTTACGAATTCTTCGCGAGCTAGGTTTAACTTTACGTTTGACGATGGAAACCCATCTTCACGCCGATCATGTAACCGGGGCACACCGGTTGCGTGAATTAACCGATTGTTCGATCCTTTTTCCCGAAAAAACGGGAGTCAAGGGTAGTGATGGTTACGTCCGTGACGGCGATATATATTATTTGGGGGGTCAGAAGATTCAAGCGATCGCCACTCCAGGACACACGGATAGTCACATGGCTTATCTGATCGATGAGGAACGTTTATTAACGGGAGACGCCCTCTTGATTCGTAGCTGTGGTCGTACAGATTTTCAAAGCGGTTCGGCAGAGGTACTATTTGAAACGGTGACGGAGAAGTTATTCACCCTCCCGGATCAGACTTTAGTTTATCCTTGCCACGACTACGCGGGGCGGACTTTCTCCTCGATAGGTGAAGAAAAGCGCTGGAATCCTCGATTTGTCGGTCAAGATCGCCAAAGTTTCATCAAGTTAATGAAGGAGTTGAATTTACCCTATCCGAAAAAGATAGTTCAGGCGCTGAGTGCTAATAGTAGAGGTGGCCAAGTTTCTTTCGTCATCGACTATCAGATTTGATGACGAAGTTTTGTTACAGTAGGAGCGACCTTGAAGGGTACAAAGCATGAACTCGGTAAATATAATAGGTACGATCGCAGGTATACTAACTACAATTTCTTTTCTACCCCAAGTAATTCATACATGGAAAACTCGCTCGGCTAAAGACATATCCTTGGGAATGTTTCTCTGTTTCAGTTCCGGCGTATTCTTATGGATGGTCTACGGAATCTGTATTAACAATATACAGATTATCGTCCCCAACTTGATCACTTTGGTACTAGCCGTAACAATTCTGCGATTCAAACTACTTTACGGCTAAGCTTCTTGAATATCCCCCAGAAGTACAGGTTTGTTTGCACCGGTGACTCTAGGCAAATTGCCTGGAAAATGACAATAGTAACGCCAGTAAGCGAGGACGGCAAAAGCGATCGCTTCTTTAAAATCCGCCGACAAACCCACATCATCGGTACTCATTACCCGCACCGACTCACCCAAACGTAACCCTAAGCGTTGCCGTAGATAAAGATTATGACTACCGCCGCCGCAAAGTAGCACCTCATCGGGCATATCAGGCAGGAAAGCCTTATAAGACTCACTAATACTAGCAGCGGTAAAATCCGTCAAAGTCGCCAACCAATCCGCCGGAGATAAATTATATTTTCCCGAAGACTCCCACAGACGAGATAAATATGCTTCCCCGAATAACTCTCGCCCGGTAGACTTGGGCGGCGGCAGATGAAAATAATCATCTTGCAGCCACTGACTCACCAGCACCTCGTTAGGCACTCCTTGACTTGCCCAACTACCCCCGGCATCATAGGTTTTTTCGCCCCCGGAGAGACGCTGCACCGCCAAATCGATCAAGGCGTTACCCGGCCCCGTATCCCAGCCAAAAACCCCCATTTCCCAATCTTGATCGCCCCGGGGGGGCAAATACGTCACATTGCCGATACCGCCGATATTCTGCACACAACGGCACTGGGTTTCGTCCCCCAGTAGATAAGCATCCACCTTCGGCACCAGGGGCGCACCGTGACCACCTACCGCCATATCCGCGGAGCGAAAATTAGTTACCGTATTAATACCCGTTACCTTAGCGATAAGCGAACCCCTGCCCAATTGCACGGTATGGCCGAGATTATCTTCTCTAGGAGGCTGATGGAATACGGTTTGACCGTGTGACCCGATCAAATGGGCTATTATACCGTCTCTTTGAATTCTTTGGGCTGAAAAAGCGAATTGTTGACTTATCTCCTCTTCTAGCTTCATTAAAGCCTCAACCGACAAAGATTTACCGTGACATACATCCAAAATTTCCAAGCGCAAAGCATCGGGATAAGGGTAAGTTTCGGCGGCTAGAAGATGAATCTCTAAAGCCGTAGCGATGCCGCTAATATCCACTAAAGCCGCGTCGATACCATCTACAGAAGTCCCGCTGATCAAACCGATTACTAACGCCACTTCCTACCCCCTAAAATCTTTTCTGCCGTCACCATATAACGGAAAATATACTCGGCTAATTCTAAATGACGTTGGGTTGCTTCTATCGAATCGCCCCAGACGGTGACACCATGATTGACGATGAGTAAAGCTGGTACGTCGGGGGGAGTTACGGATAAGCGTTGACGTATATCTTCACCTATCTGGGGCACATTTATATAATTCTTGAACACCGGTATAGACACGGATGGGTTTTCTTCCCACACTCCGAAACCTTTGATCATCTCCAGGGGAGGTAAAGGTAAACTATCCCCTTCAGCAAGATTAGAAACCAGATTAGCTTCTATAGAATGGACGTGATAACAGGCTTGCGCCCCCGGAAATAACCCGTAAATCGCCATATGGATACTGGTTTCCGCCGAGGGGCGATTATCGGGATGCCCAGAGTCTAAAATTTCTCCCGCCACGGTTAAACGGACGAAGTCACTTTCTCGTAACTTGCCTTTACTTTTGCCGCTGGCGGTAATCCAGAAACTGCCGTCGGGTAGCCGGGCTGAGAGGTTGCCTGCTGTGCCTACCATCCAACCCAGTTGATAGAATTGACTGGAAGCATCGATCAAGGATAAACGGGGGTTGATAGTCATGGTTAGTGTTGGGAAAGGTAGTCACGGATTTGAAAAAAGTTATCCCAGGGAATGTAAGGAATATTTTCGCTCTGAAGATAATCTATCAAACGATCGCGCGCAAAGACTAAATCGGCCCCTCTGGCTAGGGTAATATCGGTGACAGAATCGCCGATGGCTATTTTTTCCACACCCGTCCATTGGCTTATAATCTTACCTTTGGCTACTAACTCGTTATCGTCCGCATAATCGCTATTGGCTTTTAAGTATTCTCCCTTCCTATCCACGTCTACGGCGTAGATTGTCTTAACCAAGGGTAAGACTTTCTCTCGATCTAATACGGTTTCGATCATACCCCGCAAGCCCCCGGAGATAATCACGAAAGGTATCTCCCTTTTCTTTAGTTCGGTTAACAATTCCGAGAATCCTTCTCTAACCGGCTTCGACTCGGCGTAAGCTAATATCTCGCCGTAGCGGCGGGATTCGATCGATTGTAACAGTCGCGTGACTCCCTCAGAGAGGGTTAAAGTTCTCTCATACATCTGTGGCATTAACCGGGCCGCTAAATCGGGCGAGAATTCTTTCAGCATTCCCGCGAAGGTTTCCACCGCGGTAATCGTGCCGTCGAAATCACAGAATACAGTTTTTGTCATGGGTTGGCGGGCGTTGAGAATGCGATCGCTATTTTACCCGAAAGTCGTCATCTTTGCCCCCCTCTACAAAACTCGGCCCGCACCGGCGGTGAGAACTATAATAATTTATAAGCGGGAGTTGAAATAATCTTAGGTATCCCGACTCACCCAAATCCAAATGATCGAGGAAGTTTTAGATTTCTGGTTTGGTAATGCGCTAAGTGAAATTCATGGGAAGTCACGCCCCGAATGGTTCCGAAAAAATCCAGGGTTCGATCGAGAAATCAAAGAGAGATTTTTGAATTTTTATCAGCAGGTAGCGGCGGAAAAGATAAAACCAATTCCCGAAAACCCTCTCGAATATCTAGCTCTAATTATCGTTCTCGATCAATTCCCCCGGAATATGTTCCGTGAACAACCTCAAGCCTTCGCTACCGATAATCTAGCTTTAAAATATGCGAGTGAAGCGATCGCTCAAGGTCTCGATAAACAATTATTGCCCGTACAGAGATGGTTCATTTATCTACCTTTTGAACACAGCGAAAATTTGCCCGACCAGACTCGTAACTTAGCTTTAATGTACGGTTTGAAAGATGACGAGGAAACCAAGCGCGCTGGCGTTATCGAGTATGCCGAGAGACACATGGAAGTAATCCGCCGTTTCGGTCGCTTCCCCCATCGTAACCATATTTTAGGGCGGCCCAGTACCCGCGAAGAGGAAATATTTCTGACCCAACCCAATTCATCGTTTTGATAAGTTGAGACAATAATATTAAGAAATTACAAGAATATCCAGTTAGGAATTAATTTTTGTTCCGCGGCCTATATCAATGGGTACAATAGAAGGTTATGACCTCCAGGGTTAGCCTTATAAATTCACGAATCGATGAAATCCTATCTAGCAGCAGCCGTTCAAATGACCAGTAAACCCGACTTAGATCATAATCTAGCCGAGGCAGAAGAATTGATCGACCTTGCCGTCCGTAGAGGGGCGCAACTGGTCGGATTGCCGGAAAATTTTCCCTTCATGGGCAACGAACAAGATAAAATCAATCTCGCAGATACGATCGCTCTCAAAGCGGAAAAGTTCTTGAGAACGATGGCGCAAAAATACCAGATAACCTTACTGGGCGGCGGTTTCCCCGTACCGGTAGAAGATAGCCCCACCAAAGCTTACAATACCGCCCTCCTAATCGACCCTAGCGGTTTAGAGTTAGCCTGCTACCGCAAGGTACACCTGTTCGATGTTAATGTTCCCGATGGCAACACCTATCAGGAATCCAGTACGGTCATGGCCGGGACTGAACTCCCCCCCCTGTACCAGTCCGAAATTTTAGGCACCATCGGTCTTTCTATCTGTTACGATGTGCGCTTCCCCGAATTATACCGCTACCTATCCGCGAACGGAGCCGATATTCTCTTCGTCCCCGCCGCTTTCACCGCCTATACAGGGAAGGATCATTGGAAGGTATTATTACAGGCGAGAGCGATCGAAAATACCTGCTACGTCATCGCACCGGCGCAAACCGGCAATAATTACGAGAGACGCTACACCCACGGCCACGCCCTGATCATCGACCCCTGGGGAACGATTCTGGCGGACGCGGGGGAGGAGTCGGGCATCGCCCTCGCAGAAATCAACCCAGGTCGTCTCGAACAGGTGCGCCGCCAGATGCCTTCATTGCAACACAGAGTTTTCGTTTAGAAAAAAAAATCGGGAGTTGGCATCCTTACCTCACTCCCGATTCTAAGTTTAATTAATCTCTTCCTCGTATTCGGGGATTCGTTCTTTTCTCTTCTCAGGAATATTGACGCGAGGGGGATTGTACTCCGGTTCTACGTCGTCATCCCACACATCGGGGCCATCTTCCTCATAATCGTACTCTTGGCGGGGAGAGCTAGATTCGTTCCAGTTATCCTCTTCCTCTTCTTCGTAGTCATCATATTGCATCGATTTAGCGCTACGTTGGGGAGGGGCAACGTTTGACCGTACCGGTTCCCAAGCGTCCTCGTCCCATCTTTCTTCTACCGGTTTAGCTTCTATGGGGGTGCGGATGGGGATACCGGTTCCTAATTGATTCTCTGGTCTCGCGGTAGGGGGGTAGTAAACTTCTTCTTCTTCCCTCTCCCAAGGCGGGCGACCGATACCCAGACGCTCTAATAAGCCGACGCTTAATTGAGTCAATCTTTCTTCCGCCCCTTCAAAAACGATGAGACGATTGGGGCCACTACTGACCACTTCTTCAATACCGATCTCGTAGGTACTGATGAACTGTTCCGGTATTTGCGGTAAACCGAGGGAAGCGATGGTGATAGAAATCAATTTTCCATTAATGGGGTCGAACTGATAATCTCTTACTTTCCCCAGAGGCTCGCCGGTTTCGGTAATCACTTCGCTACCGATAAGGGGACTGTAAGCGTCCATATCGATCGACTCGATCACATTATCATCTTCTACTAAAATTACATCGCCGGTTTGGCTAACGCTCTCTAAAAACATATATTGGGGCAAACCTGATAAAGAGAGAATATTATCCCTCAAGCCTAAAGCTACTACTTCCCGGCTATCTATATCTACTAGAATGTCTTTAACCACCCCTAGTTTCTTGCCCGTATTGCGAGTAATTACTTGTGTATTTATAAATTCAGACCGTAACCTACTATTCTCTGTACTCATCTGTTTACTTTATAAAGCTTTTCTTCTTAAGTTTGTATCTTTAGCGGTTCGTAGATTTAATTTAACGATAATTAACCTAACACTTTCGTTTAAATAATAACAATTTAATGGGGTTCCTTATGACTAACCAAAAATCAAGGTACTACCGACATCCGTTTTACCTCGCTTTTACTGTACACCCATTGTAACTAATCTTGAGAAATTTTAAAGATCGTCCCTCTAGCCCATCCAAGGGCTAGAGGCAAGGGGAATGGAAAAGAATTACATCGTCAGCGAAGCCACATTCGTTTCTAGTAACTTGGCTAAATCCTGTAAGAAAGCAGCCGCGTCAGCACCGTAGATAATCCGGTGGTCACAAGTAATATTAACCGTCATCTGACGTTGCACCCCCATCAATCCCTCCGGTGTAGCAACTACTTGGGGTAAGGCTGCACCAACTGCTAAGATAGCGCCCGTACCAGGGGGTAAGATGGCGGTAAAACGATCAACACCGTACATACCGAGGTTAGAAATGGTGAAAGTACCGCTGTTGTATTCTTCCGGTTGTAGTTGTTTGCTGCGGGAACGATCGACCAAATCCTTCCAACCGCGGGATAAGGAATAAATATCACTAGTGTTAGCACCCCGCAATACGGGAGTGATCAAGCCGCCATCGGGCATGGCGACGGCTACGGCCACATTGATAGTGCCGTGATACTGAATACCGGCTTCCGTGTAACTAGCGTTGAGGAGGGGGTGTTTTTCCAGGGTATTAGCCACGGCTTTCGCCAGTAAAGCCGTCATCGTCACCCCTTTCGATTTCAATTGTTGATACAACTTATCGAGAGCGGTGGTGGTGATGGTGTAACCCACTACGAAGGTGGGTACTTGTAGACTCGTCTTCATATTATTGACCACCGCTTTCTGTAGACCCGTCAGCGGTACGGTTTGCCCTGCCACAGCGGGCGGTGTGACTGGTGCGGGAGGAGGGGTAACGGTCGGGATTTTCGCCGCCACGGGAGGCGCTGTCGGGGGGGCGATAGTAGCGGCCGTTGCCGGTGCTTTACCCGCTGCTTTTTCTATATCTTCACTCGTAATACGACCGTTGGGGCCGCTACCTTGAAGAGTTTTCAGGTCGATATTAAATTCTTTGGCTAATTTTTTCGCTCTGGGAGAGGCGGTAATCCGGCCGTTATCTCTGACTGTAGGGGTGGGTACTACGGGAGCCGGGGCCGCTTCCACGGGAGCCGGGGCGGGCTTACTTTCTAGGGCGGGGGCGGCGGTTGTGGTGGTTGCCGGGGGTTGCCCTTGGGATTTAGCGACTTCGATTTCTGCCTCGGTTTCGGCGATGAGGGCGATCGCATTTCCCACCGGTGCTTCTTGTCCCTCCTCTACGAGTATCACCGCCAAATAGCCATCATGAAACGATTCTACATCCATATCCGCTTTATCGGATTCGACTACTACTACCGTTTCCCCTTTGGATACTTTATCTCCAGGAGATTTGACCCAGGAAACGATTTTTCCTTCGGTCATGGTCGAACTCAAGGCGGGCATGAAAATGTCTCGAATCATGGTGGAGTTTATTTATATTTGTAAACAATATTTAGCCATACGGCATTCTACCATTATTTACCGATGCCAGCCGATGATTTTATTGCCCATCTTGAAAATGATGGCATTGCCTAAACCCAGTCTTTGTGATGTTTCGATTAACGCCCTAACTCGATCGTGAAGGGTTTCGATCTGGGCGGGGCAATTGACTAAATCCAGACACAACACGCTAGAATAGTGCCAATTTTCCCGAAATACACGACAATTAGAGGGCAAGATCCCCGCCAGGGAGCGAAAGCGGTTTAAAGCGGCCTGCTCAAAATTAGTACAAGTACAGTCAAAAGAGGAATACTGATAGCTCATAGAGTTAAGGGAAGGGAAAAGCGGCGAACGATCGATCTGTTAATCGGTTCAATCTATTTCAGCCTAGCACTTCGATTTTCCGATTCGTGATCCCTTTATCTTTTCCTTATCTATAGACGGGTAAGGTGAAATGAAAACTACTTCCCTGATCCATGACGCTATCGACCCAGATTTGCCCGTGATGGGCACCGATGATCTTACGACAAAAAGATAGACCTAACCCGTAGCCATCTTTTTCCTCATCTCGTTTGAGGCGGAAATGTCCCTCGAAGATACGCTCTCGTTTTTCTTCAGGAATACCCGGCCCCGTATCACAAATACTAACTTGGATTTTTTGAGTGGTACGATGGAGGATAACTATATTGAGCTTGCCGCCGTCGGGAGTATATTTAATAGCGTTTTCCAGTAAATTAACCACTACCTGCCGGATTAATTCTTCATCAGCGTAAACAGGCGGAACATCTTGGGGTAAATCGGCTTCGATGGTCAGATTTTTTCTTTTGAATTTATCCACGAACTGTTCGAGAATTTCAGCGCAGAGAGTTTGTAAATACAGGTGAGTGTGTTGGATCGTGAATTGAGCGGCCATACTCTTGGACGCTTGCAGAATATCGGTGATCAAACGGTTCATGATACGGAACTGTCGGCGAGATTGCTGATAAAGTTGTTCCCTGATCTGCAAGCTTTTCGGTGTATCGGGTTGATTCTGGGCCAGTTCTAGAGTTTCCACCGCTATCGAGGCTGCAGTGAGGGGACTGCGAAGATCGTGGGCTAACATGGCGAGAATTTGATCCTTAAACTTTAACTGCTCTAATAATTCTTCCTTCTCCTTCTTCAGGCGAAAAATTTCGTCAGAAAAGCGGATCATCTCCGCTGAATAGTTAACATCGTTAGTGGGTACTATAGCACTGGTATCTTGAATCTCCGCCTGCCATCTATGCCACCACTTTTTTAACTGTTCCACCACGTTACTTCCCGCCAGAGTATGCCTTGAACCTGGGGCGATTTTGACGAGGGCTGGGGTGGCGACGAGGCGAAAATGTTCTAATAGATGAGGTTGTTCTCGGATCTCGATAATTTGTAGTTCGATAAGATATTCAGAATTCAGGCTATCCAAATAGGTCTGGATTTGTCCTATGGTATCCTGAGAACTGGGGCGATCGTCTACAAACAGTAGTAGCTGTATATAGATTGGCGCTGTCTCTGAGGTCATAAGCGGCTCTTCGGGTTGCAACACAGAGGATGGCTGTTCAGCTAGGTGTATTTTTAATCTAGCTTTTATTTTAAAAGCTTAAGATAGTATAAAATCTATTCATCCTAATCTTATAAGTTTTATTCACTACTATAACTCTAGAGAAGAATTGTTATGGCTCTCGGCTATGTTGCCCTCGTCCTCCACGCTCATTTACCTTTTGTCCGACATCCAGAAAGCGACTACGTTTTGGAAGAAGAATGGCTACACGAAGCGATCATCGAAACATACGTTCCTTTAATCCGGGTATTTGAAGGGCTAAAAAGAGACGGCATCGATTTTAAAATCACCATGAGCATGACACCACCCCTAGTGTCGATGCTCAGAGACCCCCTACTACAAGAACGTTTTGAAGAATATTTAGCTAAATTAGAAGAATTAATCGCCAAAGAAATCATCCGCAACGAGAAAGATGGTCACATGACCTATCTAGCTCAACATTACACGGAATTTTTCCGTCAGACGAGGGAAACGTGGGAGAAATACGATCGAGATTTAGTTAAAGCTTTTAAACAATTCCAAGACACTAACAACCTGGAGATCATCACCTGCGGGGCCACCCACGGTTATTTCCCCTTGATGAAAATGTATCCCCAAGCGGTGTGGGCGCAGATTAAAGTCGCCTGCGAACACTACGAAGAAAACTTCGGGCGGCCTCCTAAAGGTATTTGGTTGCCGGAGTGCGCCTATTACGAAGGGGTGGAGAGAATGGTCACGGACGCGGGACTGCGTTACTTCCTGGTAGATGGTCACGGCATTCTCTACGCCCGCCCCCGCCCCCGATTCGGTACTTACGCCCCCATTTATACAGAAACGGGTGTGGCTGCTTTCGGGCGGGATCACGAATCTTCTCAGCAGGTGTGGTCTTCTAAGGTAGGTTATCCTGGAGACCCGGTTTACCGGGAATTTTACAAGGATCTCGGTTGGGAGGCAGAATATGAGTACATCAAGCCCTACATCATGCCTAACGGTCAGAGGAAGAATATAGGCATCAAATATCACCGTATCACTAGCCGGGATGCGAGCTTATCCCATAAGGCTCTCTACGATCCCTATTGGGCGAGAGAAAAAGCCGCCGAACACGCAGCTAATTTCATGTACAATCGGGAGCATCAGATAGAACGCCTGTACGATTTAATGGGGAGACCCCCTATTGTCGTTTCTCCCTACGACGCTGAATTATTTGGCCACTGGTGGTACGAAGGCCCCTGGTTTATCGATTATCTCTTCCGTAAGTCCTGGTACGACCAACAAACTTACCAGATGACCCATCTAGCAGACTATCTACGGGACAACCCCACTCAACAGGTGTGTCAGCCTTCTCAATCGAGTTGGGGTTACAAAGGTTTCCACGAGTATTGGCTTAATGAAACTAATTCTTGGATTTATCCCCACCTCCACAAGGCGGCGGAAAGGATGATCGAATTGAGTCATCATGAGGCCGCCGATGAGCTAGAGGAGAGATACCTCAATCAAGCGGCACGGGAGTTATTACTGGCTCAATCTTCTGACTGGGCTTTCATCATGCGTACCGGGACGATGGTTCCCTACGCCGTACGCAGAACTCGTTCTCACCTGCTGCGCCTCAATAAAATCTACGAGGATATGAAAGAGGGTAAACCCGATTCGGGTTGGTTGGATAAGGTGGAAGCGATCGATAATATCTTTCCCAGTATCGATTATCGAGTTTACCGCCCCTTATAGGAGTAAGAATTTAGGACTGAGTGCGAGCAAGTACTCCCGACTCCCAACTCCCTTTTTTTCCCTTTTTTCTGGGACTGACATCTCTTAAGAGAAGTCGTAATCTGAAGTCAGACGAGATTCGATCAGCCTCTTTCAGAATTCTCCGTCGTCAGTCTTCCTCTTTCTCCCCGCTTCACGCGGGGTTTTTCATCCAAAAAAACAATGGCCCCTGGGGCCATTGTTTTCGGGATTCTAAACGGTTTCTCTAGAATT
Source organism: Chlorogloea purpurea SAG 13.99 (assembly GCA_016903695.1). Lineage (GTDB taxonomy): Bacteria > Cyanobacteriota > Cyanobacteriia > Cyanobacteriales > Microcystaceae > Chroococcopsis > Chroococcopsis gigantea_A. Next base: position 59,617 of record JADQBB010000016.1, on the reverse strand, counting down.
TAAAGGTAGTACGGATTACGCCCATCCACTGATCGGCATTACGATCGTTATTATTGGGATCTAATACCACGAAGAAACCTGGCGTGAGCAGGATGTTTTTGTTGATCGGGAATTGGTATTGAGCTTCGATGACGTAAGAGGAAGTGACTCTATCTCCTTTGGGAGGTAAACCACCACCCAAAGACAACACCGCACCTTGTTTGAACAGGTCGATAATGGAGAGATTAGCGTTCCACGTCCACAGTTCCACGTAATCACCGGCGCTAAACGTTCTGTTGGATTGTTCCGCGGTAGCCGTGGCGTAACCGCCCCAAGCCGCTAAGTTCAAATTTGGCAAGACGCGCCAGCTAGCCGATAAACCATAGCGGTCGGAAGAGGTGGCCACGTTCTGACCCGATGCACCTGTGGGGTTGAACGGATTCTCCGCGTCTAGACCGCTCACGTTACCGAATAAACCCGAACCCATACGAGCTGCGGTCTGATAACTGTGAACGTAGGTGAAGTAAAGGTCGAAGGCTTTAATGAAAGAGAAGCCTACTTGAGCGCCCGCGCTGTAGGAACCGTTGAATAAGCCATTGTTATCGGTAGGGTTGTTAGCAGTAGCGCCATCAGCTAAATAAGTCCCCGTAACGTTGAGAATATCGCCTATATTAAAGCGGGCGGCTAAACCCGCTCCCGATGGCCCGCGGTAGACGAAGTTGTTATAACGTTCTAAACGTGATAACGCGCCACTACCGGAGTCAGCGAGGAAGGGGTTAGCCGTGACGAATACGTCATCCAAGTTCAGGGCGTTAGCACCTACCCACACGGTGACGGGGCCTATGGGCGCACGATACCATAAGTCATCGATCGACACAGCGTTATCAACGCCATCGTCGTAGGCTAGACGGGTCATGTTCGTCCCCGTCACACCGGTTCTGTTGAAGGTGGTATTAAAGTTACCCGCTTGTAGACGGGTTCTTAATAAGTCCTTACCGGTGAAGCTGGTTTCTAGGTTTAAACGAACACGAGTGTTAATAGCGGCTACACTGATGTCTTCATCGCCGGCGCGGTTGCCAGGGGTGCCGATGGCCGCGTCACCGAAGCTATCCGCAATACTGATGATCGCTTCGCCTCTTAATTTGGTGGTGGTGGAGAATTGATGATCTTCTAAGAAAGCTGTTCGCTGTTCTAAGTTATCTATTCTCGCTCCTAAAGCGGCCAATTCGGTTTCAAATTCTTTGGCCAGGCGATTGAGTTTGTCGATGTCTTCCCGGGGAACTGCCAAACCATCTTGAAGCAGTCTCTCTAGGGCGTTCAAACAGGCGTTCACACCGGCGGCGAACTCCCAGCGGCTGAGGGCGCGATCACCACGGTAGGTTCGATCGGGATAGCCCACGATACAACCGTATCTTTCTACTAAACTTCTTAATGCTTCATAAGCCCACGCAGTAGGTTCCACGTCTCTCAATTGATTGACGCTCGTTACTTGGGACTGGCTCATGGAGCTAACACCTGTATTTACATTACCGTTAATGTATTTACTTTGTTGGGCTTTTTGAACGCGATTGATTAATTCTTGGGCCGCAGGATCTACTCTCAGAGTGTTATCTGGGGTAGTAGGAAGAGCTTGGGCTAAGAATTGGGAAGGGGCGAAGCTATTTTTACTATCTTGAGTTTGTGTTTTGTCTACGGGGGCAGCGATCGCTGTTTGGGCTACTAATACAGAAGCACCTAACATCGCTGGAGTCGTTTTGACTAAATTCCAGAACGTTTTTGACATGGAGTCAATCCTCACACCTAATAAAATGGATTGATTTTTACTATTAACCAATGACCGAACTCAATACATAAGTTAGGTCTAGCTTATATTTTATTGTAAGTTTCCCCAAATGGGCTAGCTCGATCGTAATAATCTTAAATTTTCTTGCTTCTTAACCCGAAGTTAATTTTAGAGAAAGCTATCCTCTCTGTCCCGTGACTATGTAGGATACTCTTTGAGCGACATTAGTGGCGTGGTCTGCCATACGTTCGAGGTGACGGATGATCAAGCCCATGAGTAGGATCGGTTCCACCACCCCTTTTATATCCCTCTGATAAGCGAGAGTCTGGTAGAGATAATCATAGGCATGGTCTACCGTATCATCTAAAGCTTTGATTTTTTCCCCCGCCCCCTCATCCAAATCCGCCAAGGCTACGAGGGTAGTAGCGAGCATATATTGTGCGTGATGGGACATCAATTCTATTTCCTTCATACAAGGGTGAGGCGTGTAGGCGAATAATTTAACCGCTATTTCTCCTAAATCTTGAGCGTAATCACCGATTCTTTCGAGATCTCTCACCAATTGCATAAAAGCGCTCAATAAACGTAAATCTTGAGCCACGGGTGCTTGTAGGGTCATCAGCGTGGCACAATCTAACTCGATCTGACGGTAATAACGATCGATTTCTTTATCCAAATTGCTAATCTTGGAAGCGGATTCGAGATTACGCTCGAACAGGGATTGATGACACAAGCGGAAAGATTCTTCTACTAAAGTCCCCATCCGTAAAACATCCTGCTCCAATCGTTTGAGACAGCGATCAAAATAAGTTCGTTCGGGATGATTAGTATTAGCAGATAAATTCATTAACCGGATCTTAAATAATTTATTCCTATCTATAGTGATAACAATAAAAAACTGTTTTTAACACAATAAATTTTCTGGGGTATTTGTTTTATACACCTATTGACCCTACCGTCAAGGGGAGAGCCTAGAATAAAAGCAGGAGACAGGGAGAAGTAAAGATGGCAAAGGAGACTCTGGAGTTAGGGGGCATGAGCTGTGCTGCTTGTGCCAGTGCGATCGAGCGGCTCATCCGTAACGTTCCCGGGGTGAACGATTGCCAAGTAAATTTCGGCATGGAAAGGGCGCAGGTAGATTATGACCCGCAGAAGACCAATATAAGCACTATAGAGGCCGCTGTAGAGAGAGCGGGTTATGAGGCTCGTCCCTTGACCCGCAAACCCGTTACAGATGTCAAAAAATACCCACTGAAAGCGAAATTAATCTTCGGTGGCATCGTGGGCGGGATTTTATTTTTCAGTTCTCTACCCGCTATGGTGGGTTTATCTGCGCCCATGTTGCCGGGTTGGTTACAGTTAATTCTCGCCACGCCGGTGCAATTCTCGTGTGGTAGCAGTTTCTACGTACACGCCTGGAAAGCCTTAAAAAATCGTTCCGGGACGATGGACACCTTGGTAGTTTTGGGAACCACGGCGGCTTACTCTCTTCGGTTGGCTTCTCAATCCCATCATCGCCGGGGCCGCTATGGCTTTCAGTTCTGTTTCGGTAGTCACTAATGCTCTGCGTTTAAGAAAGTTTTCCTGTTCTTGAGTCCCCCATCTCACCATAAAAAATAGGGTGAGGTAAAAATTGAAAATCCTCGCATTTTTAGTGCGAGGATTTTCAACATCGAGCTTTTTTTTACTTCTAGCCTTTGACACAGAGAACCTGTTTTAAAGTGGCCACAATTTCCACTAAATCCGCTTGTTGGCTCATGACGAGTTCGATCGGTTTATAAGCCCCCGGAATTTCGTCAATAAACCGTTCATCTTTACGACATTCCACTCCTTGGGTTTGTTCGATCAAATCATCTAAGCTAAAAGTCAGTTTCGCTTTGTTTCTAGACATCAATCGCCCCGCCCCGTGAGAACAAGAGCAAAAACTATCGAGGTTTCCTTTTCCTTTGACGATGAAGGATTTCGCCCCCATAGAACCGGGGATGATACCATAGTCGGTTTCTCTGGCTCTCACCGCCCCTTTTCTGGTGACGTAAACTTCTTCGTTGAAATGGGTTTCTTTCACCGCGTAGTTATGATGACAGTTAACAGTAAGTAGGGGTTTACAAGGTTTGCCGCCTACTAGATGTCTTTCCACGATACGCTTAAATCTATTAAGCATCACTTCTCGATTATAGAGAGCGTATTCCTGCGCCCATTGTAAATCACGCCAGTAGTGGGCGAATTCTTCTGTCCCTTCCACAAAGTAAGCTAGATCAGGGTCGGGGAGGCTTTGATTGGCTAAGCTGGCGAGATTTTTAGCTGTATGAATATGGCACTGAGCCAATTGATTACCAATGCCTCTGGAACCAGAATGAAGCATCAACCATACGCCATTATTTTCGTCCAAACATACTTCGATAAAGTGATTACCCCCACCCAGTGAACCCAGTTGATGAATGGCTTTTTTATCTAATTTCTGTACTCCTTTATGTAAGTGTTTGAAGTCATTCCAAAGCGACCAGTTAGAAACAGCTTTTTCGAGCGTTTTATTGTCATTGAAGCCCACGGGAATTTCCGCTTCGATGTCGAGACGGATTTTCTTTAATTTCCCTTCTAATTGATCCCCCGTGAAAGGCATTTGTAAAGCAGCCATACCACAACCAATATCCACACCCACCGCCGCGGGAATGATGGTTTCTTTAGTGGCGATAACTGAGCCGACTAAAGCACCTTTGCCGAGGTGAACATCGGGCATTAAGGATACTTGTTTGAAGACGAAAGGTAAAGAAGCCACGTTGCGGGCCATATTAGTTTCATCTCGGCCCAGTTCATGACCCGCCCAAGATAATACTGGTGTGGGCGTGGATAGGTCTAAGGTTTCGTAAGGCATATATATATCTAATCACTCTTGTATTATTATATACTACAAGAGTGACTATAAGCAAGATGACAGACTACATTTCTCTAGTGGTTAATTTTCTAGAGCCAGCCCGATTAACTTATCGACTAATTGCGGAAAATCGATCCCCGACGACTTCCACATTTGGGGGTACATACTGAACTTGGTGAAACCGGGTAGCGTATTGATCTCGTTGATAAACAGTTCGCCGGTTTTTTCCACGTAGAAGAAGTCTACCCGCGATAAACCCCGCCCATCTATAGCCTTAAAAGCCCCAATAGCCATCTCTTGTATTCGGGACTGTACGTGAGAAGGAATTTGAGCGGGAATGACCATCTGACTGCGCCCGTCGGTGTATTTCGTTTCGTAGTCATAAAAATCCGCGTCGAAAGTGATTTCACCCACCACTGAAGCTTGAGGGTTATCGTTACCCAAGACCGCGCATTCGAGTTCACGGGCGTTGACTCCCGCCTCGACGATTATACGTCGATCGTAACTGGCGGCCCCATCGAGAGCGGCTTCCAACTCATTACGGTTGCGGGCTTTACTGATACCCACGGAAGAACCGAGATTAGCGGGTTTGACAAAACAGGGATAGTCCAGGGTCTCTTCTATACGATCGCACAGTTTGGGAAAAACACAAGGGTTAGACCAAATTTCCGAGCGAGTCACGGCCATATATTTCACTTGCGGTAAACCCGCCGAAGCGAATACCGCTTTCATGGCGATTTTATCCATACCCACAGAAGAACCTAACACCCCGCTACCGACAAAAGGCACGGTCATCAGAGATAATAGCCCCTGTAAAGTACCATCTTCCCCATTGGGCCCGTGTAAGATCGGGAACCATAGGTCTATTTCCGCGGCTTGAGGGGGAAATAGCCAAAGATTGGGCTTAGCGATTTCGTCACAGGGTAGAGGGCGGGCGGAATCGAGGACAGATTGAGCGGTTTCGCCGGTGTGCCAAAAACCACTTTTATCGATATAGAAAGGATAAACCGAGTATTTAGAGGGATTATCGCCAGAACTTAAACCTTGTAGTATGGCGCGGGCCGAATTGATCGATACTTCATGTTCTCCTGATTTGCCGCCGAACAATAATCCAACTCGTAAAATACTCATAAATAAACTCTCTTTATATAGATTGAGATAATTTATCATAATGTTGCTCGCTCGTCCCTAGAAGTTCCAGCCCCCTCAATAGGGTGAATGTTGAAGAAAAAGGGAAAAATGAAGAGTCTAACCCGGATATTGACCTACTATTACAAGGTAATAAAGCCAAACATAATATATACCTCTATTCTCAAATAACGTTTTATGTCCAATCTACCGCCCCCCGATCGCCCCTCTGACCGGTCGAACGATCGAGCAACTTTGGGATTCGATGATTTTATCGGTATCCTAATCGCATTCGCCAGCATCGGCGCTATTTTATGGTGGTCTTGGAGTCAAATCGGCCGGGGAAAAGATGACACATTTCTGGGTTCACCATCTCCCGCCCCTACTCAGACCGATTCGGTCTTTGAGAAATCCGCCTCCGATACACCCAGGACGACGGTGACTCCCCTGCCCCAATCGTCTCCAGACGAAACGGAGATCATCACGGAAAGCACCCCAACCCCAAAAACCGCAGTAGTACCCGTACCTGTTCCCCCGGTAGCTCAGACTACACCCTCGCCGGTGAAAACGGCGGCGGGGTTTACGGATCTAACTCCTAACTATTGGGCGAGTCCTTTTATCGCGGTGGTAGTGCGCCGTGGTATCTTACAGGGTTTTCCAGATGGGAGGTTCCAACCGGAGAAAGTTGTAACCCGATCTGAATTCGCCAAAATGCTACAAGACTCTTTCAACGAGTCGAAAACTCGCGGATCTTTGGAGTTCAAGGATATTCCCGCCGGAGACGAGAGGAATACCGCAATCGATAAGGCCGTGGAGATGGAATTTATGAAAGGTTATCCGGGTCAAGTGTTCCGCCCCGGTGAACCGATTAAAAAGGTAGAAGCGCTGGTGGCTCTGAGCAACGGTTTAAAGCTACCCCGTCCCGCTTCTCCCGAATCCATAACGACCATCTATAAAGATAATCAGGACATTCCCCGCTATGCTAGGGAGAGCGTAGCAACGGCGACGCAGTTCGGGTTAGTAGCCAGTTATCCCGATACCAATATTCTCGCCCCTAACCGGGACTTAACCCGCGCCGAAGCCGCGGTAATCATTCATCAAGCCTTGGTGAATTCTGGCAGAGTGGAAAAAATTTCTTCTCCTTACATCGTGCAATCTCCTTAAGAGAATCGCACACTTTTTTAAATCTCTATCAGAGTAAGTAGGCTCAAATTCATGACTACAAATCCATTTTCACCCTATCTCTTCGTTGAGATCACGTCATCTACATTAGCCCAAACCTCAACCGGCACTAACGCGGTAACAACGGTTTCATCACCTATATCAGGTTTTCTAGCCGGTTTAGGATTGGGTGCTTTGGGATCGGAAGTTTTAAACTTGATCAGCGCTATTATTATCCTGCTGGTGGGTTGGATCATCTCTACTGTAGTGGCGGGACTGGTTAAAAACCTTCTCAAGCGCACGGATCTAGATAATCGTCTCGCTTCTTCGGTAACGGGGACGAGAGGCGGACTGGCATCCAACATAGAGAATCTCGTCGGCTCGATCGTTTTCTGGGTGTTGATGATCCTCACAGTTGTAGCTTTCCTCAACGCTCTACAACTCAATGCCGTCGCCGCTCCCCTGAACAATTTTCTCAATCAAATATTCGTTTTCCTGCCCCGTCTTGGCTCGGCCCTGTTATTAAGCGCCTTAGCCTGGATACTGGCTACTATCGCTCGGACTTTGGCAGTGAGGACTTCCCAATCCTTCGGGCTAGACGATCGTTTGAGCGATCGTTCGGCGACAACTACCGAACCCAATAGATTTCTCTTGAGCGAAACCTTGGGCAACGCACTGTATTGGTTCGTCTTCCTGTTTTTCCTACCCATCATTCTCGGCGTATTGAATTTACAGGGGCCCCTACAACCGGTACAGAACTTACTCAATGACCTTCTCGCCGCTCTACCGAGAATTTTAAAAGCGGTATTGATCGGTTTGATCGGTTGGACGATCGCTAGAGTCGTCCGGGAAATCGTGAGCAATCTCCTCTCGGCTACGGGAGTCGATCGCATCGGTAATCAATTCGGACTGGGGCAGACCACAGGCACTAGAAACCGTTCTCTTTCCGGGATAATAGGCACGATCGTCTACGTGTTAATTTTACTGCCCACGGTGATCGCCGCTTTAGATGCTTTAGAGATTTCCGCTATTTCCGCTCCTGCGGTATCGATGCTGAATCAGATTCTCGGAGCCATCCCGCAAATTTTCACCGCTGCGTTAATTCTCCTCCTAGGTTATGCGGGGGCGAGATTTGTGGGTGATTTAGTAGCGGATATTCTGAGCGGCATAGGTTTTAATAATATTTTCGACTGGTTGGGTTTCCCCAGAACCACGACTACCCGTACTACTGTCGTATCGCCAGCGGAAGACGGCCCGTCGATCGTGGATGCACCTTCCAGGTTTCCCCACCGCACCCCGGCGGAGATCATCGGTATCGTGGCTGCAGTGGGCGTGGGTTTATTCGCTACCATAGCCGCCACGAATATTTTGAATATACCGGCTCTAACGGTGATCGTCAGCGGTCTTCTCGTCATTTTCGGTCGTATTCTCGCCGGTGTGGTCGTCTTCGGTGTCGGTCTTTATCTAGCGAATCTGGCGTTTAATCTGATCACTAGTTCCGGCGGCTCTCAAGCTCGAATTTTGGGCCAAGCGGCCCGGGTTGCCGTTATCGCTCTAGTTTCAGCGATGGCTCTAGAACAGATGGGAATCGCCAGTAGTATCGTTAATCTCGCTTTCGGTTTATTACTGGGTGCGGTGGCTGTAGCGATCGCTCTAGCTTTCGGTCTGGGCGGGCGAGATGTAGCCGGTACTCAGTTACGGGAATGGCTTTCCAGTGTTAAGGGAGATAGGAAATAGGGAATAGTGGCTAGTGACGGGTGACTGACCACTAGCCACTAACCCATCAAAAATCTAACGGTTTATTAGATTGTGCGATCGCTCTTTAACTCAATAACGTTTTTTGCTTCAGCAACCATGACATCTCCTCCATAAGCTCGACATCGACCAAGGCAATGGAGCGCGGTTGTAAATCAAAGTGGCAGATCGTTCCAAATACTTGACCGTATCGATCGACGAGAGGCACCCCACAGTAAGACTGTACCTCTTGTTGTGCCGGATGATCGTGAACTCGTTCATCGCTTAAAGAATTCTCCATAATGAACCTCTGCCCGGAGTTACGGACGAAAACGCAATAGGAAGCCATCGCCGGAACGCTGGGCGATGACTCTACCGTTGGATTTTCACGATCGTAAAAATAGAGGTTTTTAAGCGCGTCATCATCGAAGCGGTAGAGGCCACTGAATCGATGCTCGGTCAGACCGTTAAGAAAGATCAATGCGGCTCGAATACCCTCCCCGAACAGAATATTTTTTAATAAAGGCAACGCTTGCTTATTTGACGAACGGCTCATTATTGACATCCACTCCGGCTATCACGCTATGGGAATTCCCAAGCTTCACAACGCGCGGTTTCTGCTTCTTTCCCCCGAAGAGGGATTTCGCACCCACCAAAACACATAGTAACTCTGTTCGAGTATAGCCGATCGCCCCACAGACTTACACTGCGAGGAATTAAAGGGAATAGGGATTAGTGGCTAGTGACGGGTGACTAACCACTAACCACTACTGCCACCAGACCGATCGCTCCCGCCAATAATAAATAAAGACTCACGGGTAGTAATAGCATCTTCAATAACATACCCTCCCGCCCGATCAATCCCACGGTGGCGACGGCGGGAACGATATTAGAAACGGCGATCATATTACCGGCGGCTGCTCCCACTATTTGCAACGCTAAGATCAGGGAACTTGAAGCGTCGATCTTACCCGCTACACCGAACTGAAACAGAGAAAACATCATATTGCTCACCGTGACGCTACCAGCGATGAAACTACCGGCCAGACCGATAACCGGGGCGAAAAAAGGCCATACCCCACCGAGTAAACTAGAAGCACCGGCCGCTAAAGTTAAAGGCATACTGGCTAAACCCGTCTCGTTAACTCCAGAATTGATGAACACCTTAGCCATCGGCACTGCAGCACCGATCGCCAACGCCGTAGCCAGAAGTTTTCCCAGCGCTTCCTCCAATGCCCTCTTTAATTGCTTTCTTTCCATACGGTGTAGAAAGAAAGTCACCAACACCACCAAGATAAAGATCGTACCTGGTAAAAACAGCGGTTGTGTGGATATGGACACCTCGGTGCCGAAAATATTGGCGAATTGGATAGTCACCGATTGTAACCACTGACGGAAAGGCAGAAAACGCAGGCGAGAGAGAACGAGGAAGACACCCAATAATATATAGGGAATCCAAGCGATCAAACCCGTCATCGAGCTTGGATTAGAAGAGATTTCGGCGGTGAAATTACCCTGCCAAAAATCGGGCCACTGACTGCGATTCGGGAAATCCCAAACTCGTGCCGGTATTAAAAATCTTTTTTTGATAGCGGTGATAACGATAGCCAATCCCAATAACCCACCGAAAAGAGAGGGGAAAGCGGGGCCGAGAAACCAGGCGGTGAGGGTATAGGGGATGGCGAAAGCAGCACCCGCGAACAGGGAAAACGCCCCCACTTCTAAACCTTCCCGCCAAGATTTACGCTCTCCGAAATGAGCTGTCAGCATGGTAACTAAGAGCAGGGGAATGAAAAGCCCGATGATGCCTTGAATTATGCCAGTTTTGGCAGCGATCGTATCGAGATAATCGGGAAAATTCAACCCTAATTTATCTAATTCTCTGGCTACCGCCTCAACTCCATCTAAACCGCTATTCACGCCGATGAGAATCGGTGTACCCACCGCCCCGAAAGCGGAGGGGGTGGTTTGAATGATCAGCGCCGCCATCACCGCCGCCATAGCCGGGAAGCCGAGAGCGACCAATAGGGGTACGCAGATTACCGCCGGAGTCCCGAAGCCGGAAGCCCCTTCGATAAAACTGCCGAATAACCAGGCGATGATGATCACCTGAATTCTGCGATCGCCCGTAATCCCTAATAAGCCCTGACGGATTTTGTTAATCGCCCCTGATTCCTGTAAGGTATTGAGAAGAAGAATCGCCCCGAAAACGATGTAGAGAATTTCTAGGGTGGTGATCAATCCCTCCACTGTAGAGGCTGCGACCTGTAAGAAAGGGACTTTCCATATTGACACAGCGATTATGACCGTTACCAAGTAAGCTACCGGCATACTTTGCGCCGCCGGACGGTTCGCCACTACTAACAGTAAAAATGCGGTTAGCATCGGTAATAAAGCTAACAGCGAGTATAGGAGTAATTGCATAATGTTTTATTAAACACGAGAGGTTAAAGCCAAAAGGGGTTAAATTATAGTGAAGTCATAATTATAAAAGTAAAATTCCCGTAGAACCGCCAAGATTGCGACTCTACGAGATTTTGTTCATGAAGAATATCAATCTCCGAGACAGATACCCAAGCCTCTAGCGGTCTTCACTAAAGTTTCTTCCGGGTCTACTGTACGATAGGTGTTGATAGCATCTTCGATCGGTACATCCACAACTTGACGGTTTTGCCAAGCCACCATACGATCGAATTTCCCTTCTGCGATCAAATCTACCGCGGCCACTCCGAAAGCCGTGGCCAGAAGTCTATCCATCGGTGAAGGAATGCCGCCCCTTTGAATATGCCCCAGAAATGTAACCCGTGTTTCCGCCCCGGTTTGATTGGCGATTCCTTCCGCTAGATATTGCCCGATGCCGCCGAGACGATCTTCACCGAAAGAGCGAGTCTGAGTGACTCTATCTCCCGTGGTCGTACACACAGCTTCGGAAACGATAACCAAACAGAAATTCTTACCCATATTCTGCCGTTGCCGGATTTTGTCACAAACTTTCTCCATCTGATAAGGTATTTCGGGAATCAGGATAATATCCGCGCCCCCGGCGATACCCGCGGCTAAGGCGATATGTCCTGCGTCTCTTCCCATCACTTCCAAGATCATCACCCGGTTATGGCTCGCCGCGGTAAAATGAAGACGATCGAGCGCTTCGGTCGCGATATTGGTAGCGGTATCGAAGCCGATAGATACTTCTGTGGCTCCCACATCATTATCGATCGTCTTGGGGATACCGATAAGATTGATCCCTCCCTGTTGGGCGATTTTGCGTAAAATCGCCAAACTCCCATCGCCGCCGATACCGATTAAAGCATCCAATCCCAGACTATGATAGCCATCGATAATATCTTGACTGAGATCTTTAGTAGTGCCGTCAGGTAGGGGAAAAGCGAAGGGATTGCCCTTATTGGTAGTTCCCAGTACCGTACCGCCCGTTACCAATAATCGATCGACGTTTTCCAAGTCAAAAGTCGTCGTATCCGGCGGACGGCTCATCAAACCGTTAGTAGCTTCCCGAATCCCCAACACTTCCCAGCCGTAAGTTCCAGTAGCGTGAAGTACAACCGCCCGAATAGCTGCGTTTAAACCCGCGCAATCCCCCCCACTGGTTAGGAGGCCTATTCGTTTCTTTTCGCCCATAAATTCCGCACAGATATTAAACACCTATATTTTACGTAAGATGCTGGCAACCCTCTAAAAATTAAGCAATTCTCTAGATTGATACCCAGTGGTTAGTGGTTAGTGGCTAGACTAGGAAAAGATACAGTTTCCCGAGAATATCCCAGCAATGATTTGGCCATTTAAAGCAAACACCAGAAAACAAATAGCAAAAATAGAAATCACGGGTGCTATCGGCGCGGATACCCGTAAGCGTGTTTTAAAAGCCCTTAATACCGTTAAAGAAAAGAAATTTCCCGCCCTGCTTTTAAGGATTGACTCTCCAGGCGGCACAGTGGGAGACTCCCAAGAAATTTATGAAGCGTTGAAAAAATTACAGGAGAAAGTCAAAATCGTCGCCAGTTTCGGTAATATCTCCGCCTCCGGGGGGGTTTATATCGGTATGGGCGCGAATCATATCGTCGCCAATCCAGGCACTATCACCGGTAGTATCGGCGTGATCCTCCGGGGCAATAATATCGAAAGACTTCTCGATAAAATAGGCGTGTCTTTTAAGGTGATCAAATCCGGCCCCTATAAAGATATTCTCTCCTTTGATCGTGAGTTAACACCGGAAGAAGAAAGAATTTTACAGGACTTGATCGATACTAGTTATAATCAGTTCGTCTCTACGGTGGCCCAAGGTCGTAACCTGTCGGTGGAAGCGGTGAAAAGTTTCGCTGACGGTCGGATCTTTACCGGTCAACAAGCTTTAGAACTGGGGGTGGTCGATCGATTGGGTACAGAAGAAGATGCCCGCCGTTGGACTGCCGAGTTAGTGGGCTTGAACCCGGATAAAACCCAGTGCCAGACTATAGAAGAGCCTAAACCTTTTATCAATAAGGTTTTAGGTAATCGCTCCCAAGTGCCACCTCAATTGCAAGGTTCGATCGATTGGTTGGATTTTGAACTAAAAACTAACGGCCAAATTCTCTGGTTATACCGCGGTTAATTATCGAGGGGGCAGGAGGCAGGCGCAGGGGGAAAACCGCCGCCTGCTTCCTTCAATCGCCTATCTTCCTCTTTTACAGAGTTTTAGGAGCTAATGAGGTACATTAAAGATGATATACAGTGATATTATCGGGAACTTAGCTCGGTTGGTAAAGAGCTACCATCGCACCGCAGAGGTCAGGGATTCGAGTTCCCTATTCTCCATTCTCTTTCGACGCTCCATAAAAAAAGGTGGGTAGAACCCACCTCTATTGATTGGCAAGCTTAGGGATTATTCAGCAGCTTGAGCTAATAACTCGCGTTGTTGGTTAGAAACCACTTTCACTTTGCCTTCTTCGTCGATGTCCACGAGAGCTTCGTCACCTTCGCCAACTCGGCCGGAGAGAATTTCTTCAGCGAGAACATCTTCTAAGAGGCGCATGATGGCGCGGCGTAAAGGACGCGCACCGTACGCGGGGTTGTAACCTTCTTCGATGAGACGCTCTTTGAATTTATCGGTGACGGACAGGGCGATATGTTGCTCTGTCAGACGACCGAATACTTCCTTGAGAAGAATCTCGGCGATTTCTTTGACTTCTTCTCTGTTGAGTTGACGGAAGACGATGATCTCGTCTAAACGATTGAGGAACTCTGGGCGGAAGTATTGTTTCAATTCTTCGTTCACGAGAGAGCGAATCCGGTTGTATTGAGCTTCGGCTTGATTTTCGGCAAACTCGAAACCCAGTCCACCACCACCTTTTTCGATCACTTTAGAACCGATGTTGGAAGTCATGATCAGTAGAGTATTTTTGAAGTCCACTGTACGACCTTTAGCGTCGGTGAGGCGACCGTCTTCTAAAATCTGTAATAGGATATTGAAGACATCGGGGTGAGCTTTCTCGATCTCGTCGAAGAGAACGACCGTATAGGGGCGACGACGCACGGCTTCTGTTAATTGTCCGCCTTCGTTATAACCCACGTAGCCTGGAGGTGAACCGATCAGTTTGGAAACGGTGTGACGTTCCATGTACTCGGACATATCGAGGCGGATCATCGAGTCTTCCGAGCCGAAGAAGTAGGTGGCTAAAGCTTTGGTCAGCTCAGTTTTACCTACGCCCGTGGGGCCGGAGAAGATGAAAGACGCGATCGGACGGTTGGGGTTTTTCAAGCCCACGCGAGCGCGTCGGATGGCGCGGGATACGGCTTTCACCGCGTCCTCTTGACCGATGAGACGCTGGTGTAGGGTGTCTTCCATGTGTAGGAGTTTCTCGGATTCGGTTTCCGTGAGTTTGTTCACGGGTACACCCGTCCAAGAGGCGACGATGTGAGCGATTTCTTCCGCGTCCACGAAAGGCTCGTCGTTTTCCCCTTCTCCTTTTTTGCCGGAGGCGAGAGCGCGGATCTGGTTTTTAATTTCCATTTCCCTGTCTCTGAGTTCGCCCGCTTTCTCGAAGTCTTGACCTCTAACCGCATCGTCTTTCTGTTTGAGGATCTGACGCAGTTCTTTGTCGAGTTCTTTGGCGGCGGGGGGCAATTGGGAGTTAATGAGTCTGACTCTCGAACCAGCTTCGTCGATCAGGTCGATCGCTTTATCCGGCAAGAAACGATCGCTGATATAACGATCGGATAATTTGGCGGCGGCTTCGAGGGCTTCGTCGAGGATTTTCAGTTTGTGATGCTGTTCGTAGCGTTCCCGGAGGCCGTAGAGGATCTCGATCGTTTCTTCCACGCTCGGTTCACCCACCATGACGGGTTGGAAACGACGTTCTAGGGCTGCATCTCTCTCGATGTGTTTGCGGTACTCATCGAGGGTGGTCGCGCCTATACATTGTAATTCGCCGCGGGCTAAGGCGGGTTTGAGGATGTTAGCCGCGTCGATAGCGCCTTCGGCCGCTCCCGCACCGATTAAAGTGTGTACTTCATCGATGACGAGGATAACGTTACCGGCTTGGCGGATTTCGTCCATGATTTTTTTGAGGCGTTCCTCAAATTCCCCTCTGTATTTGGTTCCCGCTACTAGTAAGCCGATGTCGAGGGTGACGACGCGCTTATCTTCGAGGATGTCGGGGATGTCTTTCGTGGCTATACGTTGGGCTAGACCTTCAGCGATCGCTGTTTTACCCACACCAGGTTCTCCGATGAGTACCGGGTTATTTTTGGTACGACGACCGAGGATCTGAATTACCCTTTCAATTTCTTTCTGTCTACCTACTACCGGGTCTAGCTTCCCTTCGGATGCCATTTGAGTCAGGTTAGATCCGAATTCGTCTAAAGTCGGGGTTTTGGTGCGTCCCTGGGAGGAACTACCTGCGGCTACTTCTGCTGTTTCACCGAGCATTCTGATCACTTGTGTGCGTACTTTTGACAGGTCTACACCCAAGTTTTCCAATACTCTCGCGGCTACGCCTTCCCCTTCGCGGATCAATCCCAGGAGGAGGTGTTCGGTGCCGATGTAATTATGGCCCAATTGGCGGGCTTCTTCTAATGAGAGTTCGAGTACTCGTTTCGCTCTGGGGGTGAAAGGTATTTCTACCGCTACGAAGCCCGAACCGCGCCCGATTATTTTCTCAACTTCAATGCGAGCATCTTTGAGATTGACTCCCATCGATTTGAGGACTTTGGCGGCGACTCCTGTGCCTTCCCCTATCAATCCGAGTAGTATTTGCTCTGTGCCTACGAAGTTATGGCCTAAGCGCCGGGCTTCTTCTTGGGCGAGCATGATTACCTTAATGGCTTTTTCTGTGAAACGTTCAAACATAGCCTATTTCTGTCACCTACGAGCTACCCTAGTATGCTGATTGTAGCACAGGCTTTATAGTTGGAATTAATTTCGGATTCCCGCCCGCCGTAAGCGATAAATACGTCTTGAGTATGATGTTTATTGCTACCGTTGTTGTATTGTCGGGGGCGTTTTTCTGACTGTAGTTTCCTAGACAATTTTTTGAATTACGAGTCGGTTAATAGAATATCATCGATCGTCCCCATAATAAATATCTTTCGAGGTGAGGGATGCGATCGGTTTCCACGCTAGAACTTCCTGTAAGATCGACTCATAGCCTTTAACATTAGGGTGTAATCCATCATCCATCATTCTTTCCCTACACCAATTCGTCCCGCGCGCACTCCACCGGTCGAATAAATCCAAGTAGTCAATATTCTTATCCAGACAAATTTTTTTTGTGGCTTCTTTAAACCTATATTGATCCTCGTGATTATAGTAGAAACAATTTAAAAAAGGCATTTTACTTTCATCTACTGGAATCATGCCGACGAAAACCACTTTACCTAAATGGGATGCTCTATGGATAAGATGTTCCATCTGATCTTGAAACAGGTCAAAATTCGTGTAGTTACGTCCATCGGGGCTTCCTAATCGGGCGCTATCGTTGATACCCACCGAGAGAATGATCAATTCCGGTAGTTGATTGCGTATCTCGCCCCTGAGTCGAAATTCCTGTTCTAGCCGCTGGGAAACTTGAGCTGTGCGATCGCCTCTAATGCCTAAATTATACAGGGCGTGACCTCGATCGTGCATCCAGAGGCGGCGTAAACGTTCTACCCAACCCCCGCCGATGGGATCGCCGTAACCGTATACTAGACTATCACCGAGGGCAACCGCTTTTAAAGTATGAGATGGATTATGGCCGGTTTCCGCGATCTTAGTTTTTGATAAAGTTTGCATAAACTATTAGCAGCGACTGGATTAAATAGACAATAGATAGGGGTAGGTTAAGATTTACTGTATCTTATAGCAGAAATGCCAAAAGTTGGCCGGTTACTATTATACCGGGGAGAGAACTTTGTCTGGTAGAGATACGAAAATTGGTTAGAATGGGGACTCAAGACCTTCAGATTTTATCTCTATGCAAAAAAGGTACTCCTTCGATTCATCACAGATCATGTATCGCGCCGAAGATTTAATGGCGGCGGCTTCTAATCGTTATCGCATCACCGTCCAAGTAGCTAACAGGGCTAAACGGCGGCGTTATGAAGATTATGATAGTTCTATAGATGATCCCATGATGAAACCGGTAATACGGGCGATCATCGAAATGTCAGACGAGTTGACTCAGCCAGAAATTATCAGTGATTAAAGGTCGAATTATTCCCTTAATTTTGTGGGCGGCTTTAGGGTTATCACTAACGTTGGTGATGGCTCAATTATGGGCCGTCAACGTCAGCGCTCAATCGATGCGCCCCGAGGAAGTAGCAGAGATAGTATATCAACGCTTGGGCTATTTACCGAAGGAGAATGGGTATATCAGTAAAGAAACCGGAGCGATCGCCAGCAATAACACGTTAGTTAGTCGTTTCATCCGCTACCACGAAGATATAAAGAAGCGCCCCAATCTATATCGACTCGATTGGAAATTAACCCTGGCGGATTATTTAGGTGCCAACGAGAATATTAAAGAGGAGCGTTATCCGGGTAGTGCCACTCTGACCGTCAATCCCATGGAAGCGGATAGAAAGCTGATAAGCGGTCTTAATCGTCGCCAGCGTGACCAGTTGATCAGCGCGATCATCAGTATATATAATCCACCCCCTAAATTAATTACCGCCCCTTCACCCGTACCGCAAGCTTCTCCGTCCCCCACTCCCTTCGCCCCCGTTAATAACCCTCCCTTATCGAAACCGGGAGATGCTCAGTTATTGTTACCCTAACCATGTGTCAGAGAATACTCAAACAAGGAAAAGGTTGGCGATTGGGATGGACTCGAGATCCTTTACCCTATCAGGCGTTAGTAGGGGGAGATGATTGGGCTATGGAGTTAACCGCAGCAGAGTTCGCTGATTTCTGTCGGCTAACTGCTCAGTTAAACCAAACGATGAACCAGATGAGGGAAGTCCTGATGGAAGAGGAAAAAATTGCTTGTGAAGCCGAGTCAGATTTAGTTTGGCTCGAAGGGGAAGGATTTCCTCAATCCTATAGTCTGCGGCTGATTTTACAAAAGGGGCGCTCTTGTGAAGGTAATTGGTCAGCAGAGGCGGTTAAAGAGTTAATAAAAGCTCTAGAAACTTTTCAGGTTTTTTAGCTTGCATAATTTTAGGTATAGAGGTATGATTATAAATCGTTGACTTCGGGACGTAGCGCAGCTTGGTAGCGCACTACTTTGGGGTAGTAGGGGTCAAGGGTTCAAATCCCTTCGTTCCGATTTTTCTTAAATCCTTCTAATACCCATTTAATAACCATTTCTACAAGGTTTGAAGCCGTTCTTACCCGACTTCCAACGTACTCTTCATTCAGTACGGTTGGGTCAATTTTAAGCAGTTTAGTTAAAATTTGGGTTAGAGTCCCTCCCAAGCAAAAACCCAAACCATTCACCCGCGAGGAGATAGAAGCGATAATTGGAGCTTTTAAATCGGATAGGTACTACAGTCACAGAGTGCGATTATGTAGAATTTCTTTTCAGAACGGGTTGCCGAACTGCTGAAGCGATGCCCAAGGCACGCTGCGCGCCCGGAACTTTCGCGGGAGGTCTATTGAAGCGCAACTCGAATAAATTGTTAACATTGATTTGGTTTAACATGATAATAGTTACTGCAATGATTAATAAAGTTGATTTGTGAGCAAGACAAAAGGGAGCCCGATAAACCATCGGTAAATAATGGTCTTATCGGGCTTAAGTTTTAAAGGGGCATTACTATCGGGTTGGATTTACGACGAGAGTAATTCTGGTAGTCTGAGTCTGATTACTCCTATAACTTGAAGCGGTTGCTCTTTAAAACGCTGTTCGATTTCTGTTCTAATCGACATTAAGGATTTCTCGGACTTACCCGATTTTTGCTTTATGCCGAGGGGCTGACAGATCTTCCTCGTTTGACGTTTATTGAGCTTGTGAATTATGGTTTCGGTTTCGATGTATAAGCGGTCTTCTCCAACATCTGGCTGCGATTCGATAATTTCCTCCGGTTGCTCGTTTGCTATAGGAAGCTCGGCGGGTACTTCTTCGTCTTGTTCGATAGTAAGCATCGTTTGGGTCTTTGACTGCGGCGGTTGGTGTCCGACATTTTCAGGATTAACGGTGCTTTGTTCTGATGATGAAGAGGTAGTTTCTTCCTTAGTCCATATTTCCGGCTTGTAGATGAAGAGGGAAAAAGCGCATAAATAGACGAGGAAAAGGAAAACGGGTAATAGTAAATCGTTAACTATGGTATTCATTTTGACTCCTTGATGAAGTAAATTATGTGGTTAAGGGTCAGAGCGTACATTGTGAAGCGTTTTGCACTCTCTATTTTTAATAGGCGCTAGCCTTCTCTAACAATAGCCAGGGGGATATAATATATGGAGCTGACAGGAGTATGCCTGATATTTATTTAATCGGTGGCGCAAATGGTTCGGGAAAAACAACCGTAGCACTTCAGCTTTTACCCGAATCATTAGGTGTTCTTGAATATATTAATGCCGACGAAATAGCCAAGGGATTATCCCCTTTTAATCCCCAATCTGTTGCCATTCAAGCAGGACGTTTAATGTTAGAAAGGTTGCAAGTGTTGAAAGCCCAAGGTATTAGTTTTGCTTTTGAATCAACTTTAGCCGGGCGTAATTTTGCCTCCTTCTTAAATGAGTGCCAAAATGCCGGTTATAAGGTCAATTTAATTTATTTTTGGTTAAAAAGTCCAGATTTAGCCTGTCAACGAGTTCAACAAAGAGTAGCTAGTGGAGGTCATAATATCCCTTATGATGTGGTTCTCCGTCGCTATGAGAGAGGGCGTATCAACTTTATGAATTTATACTCGCGCCTATCTAACCAATGGATAGTTTATGATAATTCAGGAGATGCTCCAATTTTGATTGCTGAGCGTCCATTGGATGGAAACCCCATCATTTATCAACCTCCTATCTGGCAACTGATTACAAGGCTAGACAATGTTCGACCAAACTCCCCCGAATAAACTATCGCAGCAAATTGATGCTGGCGTAAAATTAGCGATCGCCAAAGCAATAGAAAGACATCGCCGGTTAGGTGAATCTATTGTCGTGTTCAGAAACGGTCAAATCGTTATTTTAACCGCCGAAGAGATACCTCCCTTAAAATCAACGACTGGTGAACAAAACTAAAATCTATCACAAGAGCCAGCTAAGAAACAGTACTGGTATATTAATACAGTCTTTAAATTTCTTCCTACCACCCTAATGTTAAGGTTGAGTTGTTTATCCTGCCTATATACGATCGCTTTAAAGAAAGAGTCCTTTGGGGGAATGTTGCTTAGTCGACACGGATATAAGTAAAGATGGAGAAAATTTGACCGGACGGTATGGGAACGAGCGGTTGACAGCCTCTGATATATGAACCAGGATGGGTATGAATTAGCTAATGGGTATTAACTTATCCTCGACTAACGTGAGTTTCACTAGTCTATCTTGGCTCAGTCCTATTTCTCTAGCGAAAGATTTAGGAATCCGTAGAGCTAGACTATTACCCCATTTTTGTACGCACGTTTTCACGAAAAAGCACCTCTGCTGTATATACAAAGATGATAGATCAACAACGCTGGTAAGTTGTCAAAAAATCCCCTGATGCCCGGTCAAATAGAATAGATTCATAATAAATTTACTCACTCAAAAAGCCAAGTAAATCCATGATGGCTAAAATATATCCTGAAAAAAAATCCCTTTACGAAAAAGATTTCGCTCTTTGGCTAGCGACTACCGCAGAAAAATTGAAAGAGAGACGTTTTGATGAGGTTGATTTATATAATTTGGTCGAGGAGATAGAAGACATAGGGAAGGGCACGAGACGCTCTCTAGAAAGCTTCTTACAACGTGTATTAGAACATTTGCTCAAAGTAGCCTATTGGCACTCGGAGAGAGAAAGGAATCTGGATCATTGGCTCGACGAAATTTATAACTTTCGCGAGGAAATAATCCCGATACTGGGAGATAGCCCCAGCCTCAAACCTTACCTGGAGGAAATTTTTCCGATGGTTTACGCCAACGCCGTCAAAAAAGTAAAAGCGAGGTGGAAATTTGACGTACCCGCGGGGTGTCCCTTCACCGTCGAACAAATTCTGAGTTTAGACTGGACTCCCATGGAAATCGAAGATGAATCCGAAAGTTGATCGCCTCGAGGAGAAAGTGACGGCTTTTGAGATAGGGAGAGGTTTATTGAAAGATACATATCCTTGACCCCCGGTTGTAAAAAATTATCCTCTGGAGTGAACTGTAGCCCGCGGCACAGGATAATCTAAAGTGCAGAGGAAATTATAAAACTACAACTATGGCAGAAGTTACGATCGAATCCGTCCTACACGAGAATCGACTTTTCAACCCCCCGCCCGAATTCTCCGAACACGCTCACATCAAGAGTTTAGAAGAATACAACCAACTTTACGAGAAAGCCAAAGCAGATCCAGAAGCTTTCTGGGCCGAACTAGCGGAAAAAGAACTACACTGGTTCGAGAAATGGACACAAGTGTTAGATTGGCAACCCCCTGACGTGCGCTGGTTCGTCGGCGGTAAAATCAACATCTCCTATAATTGCATCGATCGCCACCTGACCACACCCCGCAGAAATAAAGCCGCCATCATCTGGGAGGGAGAAAACGGCGATACCCGCACCCTCACATATCAACAGCTACATCGGGAAGTGAGCCAGATGGCCAACGTCCTGAAAGATTTAGGAGTACAGAAAGGCGATCGAGTGGGGATATATATGCCCATGATTCCCGAAGCGGCCATCTCCATGTTAGCCTGCGCCCGTATCGGTGCGGCCCACAGCGTCGTTTTCGGTGGCTTCAGCGCCGATGCCCTCAGAGACAGACTCAATGACGCAGAAGCCAAACTGGTAATCACCGCTGATGGTGGTTTTCGTAAGGATAAAATCGTCGCCCTCAAAGAACAAGTAGACCTGGCCCTCGCAGATAAGGGTTCCCCCACGGTAGAGAAAGTTCTCGTGGTACAACGTACCGAAGAACCCGTCACGATGGTTGATGGAAGAGATTACTGGTGGCACGAACTACAGAAAACTGCGTCCGCCGATTGTGCCGCGGAACTTATGGACAGCGAAGATATGTTGTTTATACTCTACACTAGCGGGTCTACTGGCAAACCGAAAGGAGTCGTACACACCACAGGCGGTTATAACTTATACACCCACATGACCACCAAATGGATTTTTGACCTGAAAGAAACCGATGTGTACTGGTGTACCGCCGATGTGGGTTGGATTACCGGTCATAGTTATATCGTCTACGGCCCCCTATCTAACGGCGCTACTACGGTCATGTACGAAGGAGTCCCCCGCCCATCTAATTTAGGCTGTTTCTGGGACATCATCGAAAAGTACCGCGTTAATATTTTCTACACCGCACCCACCGCTATTCGTGCCTTTATTAAAATGGGCGAAGAATTACCGAACGCGAGAGACTTATCCTCTCTACGTTTACTGGGTACGGTGGGTGAGCCGATCAATCCCGAAGCCTGGATGTGGTATCACCGGGTTATCGGCGCTGAACGTTGCCCGATAGTGGATACTTGGTGGCAGACGGAAACGGGGGGCATCATGATCACGCCTCTACCAGGTGCTATCCCCACTAAACCAGGTTCTGCCACGTTACCTTTCCCCGGCATCATGGCCGAGGTAGTGGACTTAGACGGTAATCCCGCGGGAGCTAATGAGGGAGGTTATTTAGTAATCAAACATCCCTGGCCCGGTATGATGAGGACGGTCTATAAAAATCCCGATCGCTTTCGCCAAACTTATTGGGAACATATAGCGCCGAGAGATGGACAGTATTTCTATTTCGCCGGTGATGGTAGCCGTCAGGATGAGGATGGTTACTTCTGGGTGATGGGGCGCGTCGATGACGTGATCAGCGTGTCAGGTCATCGTCTCGGTACGATGGAGATCGAATCGGCTTTAGTATCTCATCCTTCCGTGGCGGAAGCCGCCGTGGTGGGTAAGCCGGACGAGATCAAAGGTGAGGAAATCTTCGCTTTCGTTACTCTTGAATCTCACTACCAACCCAGCGACGAGTTAGCGAAAGAGTTGCGAGATCATGTAGTGAAAGAAATCGGCATTATCGCCCGCCCCGGAGAAATCCGCTTCACTGATATGATGCCGAAAACTCGTTCAGGTAAGATCATGCGCCGTCTCTTGCGTACCCTCGCCGCCGGGCAGGAAATTTCTGGGGATACTTCTACTTTAGAAGATCGATCGGTCTTGGATAAATTGCGCGAGGGGGCTTGAAAGTTTAATTTTTGACCGCCCATAGTGGCGGTTAGGTCTTTTTATTGATGGGAAGATTCGGGGATTGTAGCTCCTTTGGTGTATAATGCCCTTAAATATACACATATTACACATTAGTTATGAGAACTAATATTGAACTCGATGACGAGCTAGTTGAAGAAGCTTTTCGTTTGACAAATGTAAGGACAAAAAAAGATTTGCTCGATCTGGCTTTACGGGAACTGATCCGTATTCGTAAAAAACGGAACCTGCTCGACTTGAGCGGACAAATTCAACTGGCCCCGGACTATGACTATAAAGCCTCGCGAGAAAACGGCGATGTATCTGGTTGACACATCGGTTTGGATTAAAATTTTCCGCGATCGCACTGGTTCAGCCCGAAAATCTTTTGAAGATTTAGTCGGTGATGAAAATATATATCTGAGTCGATTCACCCAAATGGAATTATTACAGGGCTGTAAAGACGATCGGGAATGGAGATTATTACAGGCTTATTTAAACGATCAGGATTACATCGAGCAGAATTCTGGCTCTTGGGTGGACGCGGCGAGAATTTATTACGATCTGCGCCGACAGGGTTTAACACCTAGAAACAGCATTGACTGCTGTATCGCCGGGTTAGCGATCGCTCACGAACTGATATTGCTTCACGACGATCGTGATTTTGAATTGATCCAACAGGTGCGATCGCTACAGTGTTCGCGATTGTTGCCAACGACCTGATAAATAAGGCAGGGAATAATTTCCCTGCCTCATCAATATATTTTTATGGGTGAGTCGATAACTTATACTTCTTGTTTACGAGTACTCAAGTCACCCACTTTCTGGAATAAACCGAACTCCACTTGCTCTTCGAGGTCGGGGTCGATACCGGCGAATACGTCGCGGTATAGAGTACGAGAACCGTGCCAGATATGGCCGAAGAAGAACAGTAAAGCGAAGACGGCGTGACCGAAGGTAAACCAACCTCTGGGGCTGGTGCGGAATACACCGTCAGAGCCGAGGGTTTCCGTATCAAACTCGAAAGCTTCGCCCAATTGAGCGCGGCGGGCGTATTTCTTCACGTCAGCGGGGTCAGAGAAGGTTTTACCATCTAATTCACCACCGTAGAAAGAAACCGTTACACCAGTTTGCTCGACGCTTAGTTTCGATTCAGCACGACGGAAAGGAATATCAGCGCGAACGATGCCCTGTTCGTCGGTGAGGACTACGGGGAAGGTTTCAAAGAAGTTAGGCATACGACGAACGCTTAACACCCGACCTTCCTTGTCTTTGAATACAGGGTGGCCTAGCCAAGTTTTCGCGATACCATCGCCACTATCCATAGCGCCGGTACGGAATAAACCACCTTTAGCGGGGCTATTACCAACGTAATCATAGAAAGCGAGTTTTTCGGGGATTTTCTGCCATGCTGTTTCGATGCTGTCACCGGCGGCCATATTAGCATTTACGCGGCGTTGGATTTCTTCTTGGAAGAATCCTTTATCCCACTGATAACGGGTGGGGCCGAAAAGTTCGATCGGGGTAGTAGCATTACCGTACCACATTGTACCCGCTACCACGAAGGCGGCGAAGAATACGGCGGCGATACTGCTAGAGAGAACCGTTTCGATGTTCCCCATTCTCAGAGCCTTATAAAGACGCTCTGGGGGACGGACGGTTAAGTGGAATAAACCAGCGATAATACCAACGATACCTGCGGCGATATGGTGAGCGACCACACCACCGGGGTTAAAGGGGTTAAAGCCCGAGGGCCCCCACTCCGGTTGCACCGGTTGGGCGTGACCCGTTAAACCGTAAGCATCTGATACCCACATACCGGGGCCCCAGAGACCCGTGAGGTGGAAAGCACCGAAACCGAAACAAAGTAAACCGGATAAGAACAGGTGGATACCGAACATTTTCGGTAGATCTAAAGCGGGTTCACCGGTACGGGGGTCGGTGAATAATTCTAAGTCCCAATAAACCCAGTGCCATACGGCAGCCAGGAAAAGCAGACCGGAAAGGACGATGTGAGCTGCCGCTACACCTTCAAAAGACCAGAAGCCAGGATCTACACCTGTTTCACCGGTCACATCCCAGCCCCGCCAAGAGCCGGTAACGCCGAGGCGAGCCATGAAAGGTAGAACGAACATCCCTTGTCGCCACATGGGATTAAGAACTGCATCACTGGGGTCGAAAATGGCTAATTCGTATAAGGCCATAGAGCCTGCCCAGCCGGCCACTAACGCGGTGTGCATTAAGTGGACGGAGATTAAACGTCCTGGGTCATTCAAGACGACGGTGTGAACTCGATACCAAGGTAGTCCCATTGACTACGCTCCTCCTATTGAAAATTTCTGTCTGTGTAGACGTTTTTTAATTGAGTAATTGAATATAGGGTAAACCCTTTTGAAGGTAAATTCAAAGAATC
Source organism: Chlorogloea purpurea SAG 13.99 (assembly GCA_016903695.1). Taxonomy (GTDB): domain Bacteria; phylum Cyanobacteriota; class Cyanobacteriia; order Cyanobacteriales; family Microcystaceae; genus Chroococcopsis; species Chroococcopsis gigantea_A. The sequence goes on along the minus strand of JADQBB010000016.1, from coordinate 33,770 downwards.
AACCAAACCAATTATCTCGCGAAAGTGAGACTTATTTAAAGAAGTGTAACTATTGTTAGAAATGATTTCAAGATCCAAGTGGTTGTTTAATTACGGTTTCGGCACTTTGTAGGATCTCTAGAGCCTGTTCGCCACTGATCAAACGCTTGATCACCACCTGCCCGATCGTGGGTACTGTATCGGCAATCTCATCATTAGACGGGAACACTTCTAACATGATCACCGCGTCCTCTACCCCGTAGAGCCAGAGAACTTCACCTCGTTCGATGATGGCTAAGTTAAGACGATCGATCACCGGAGACCGTCGCCAACTATTTTGATCCCACAATCCTCCAAATTCCCAAACCCGTCCTATTTTCCAGCCGCTAGATAAGAAAAAATACTTCACCGTCAAGTTAATACTTAGCTAATCCTCAAAGATTAGCACGATCGGTTCTATTTTTTCTGAGTGGGTGGGGCCGGTGGCTCGATTTCCGGTGTCACGGATTTTTGGGTCGCCGGGGGGCCGGGTGGTTGGGCTTCTAATACCGGGGCCTCTTCTATCCTCCTACTGGTAGGGGGAGCGGGGGGCGAAATCTCCGGCTCGTTCAGGGGCTTGGGCGCGTTGGGCGACGGTTTTTGTTCGATCAAATTCTCCGGTTTGGGATTCGCCGAGGGGGGGATCACCACATTCCCATCGGGGCTTGGAACCGCCGCAGGGGTTACAGCGGGACTCGGCTGTGGCTTAACGGCGGGGGTAGTGGGGGCAGTGGGTTTTCTCTGCGTCGGTAACTCCACGGGAGGGGTGACGGCGGGAGGATTAACGCGGGTGTTGTATTTGGGAGCGTCGTTGTTATTCGGTTGTACGATCGTCGTAGATCGACACACGTCCTGGGTAGGGGCGAAACTCATAGAAACGCGATAGGATTTAGCCACTCCCGTCGGGAAACGGGCCAGTCTTACTTCCCGGAAAGCTTGTTGATTGAGAATCGGATAACCGGCACTCTTAATTAATTGTGGATCTCCCTCCACCAAACCTTGAGCGCTCACTTTTACACCATAAATAGCCGTACCCGCTAATTGACGGGAGCAGGCATCACCTGGATAAGTACCCACCAGGCTTATCGGTGTCGGACTCGCTTCTTTAACTTGATTGAGCCAAGACACATAATTTCTTCTCGCTTCTTCATCGGTAGTGTTATTCTGATCTGCTTGGAGACTTCGATTCCGTTTTAACATCTCATCTATTAACTGCTGACGGCGGGCCGCGTCCATATCCGGGTTAGCCACTCGCGGGTTATTAGCCACCTGTTGGGGTGGGGCTTCTTCCAATTGCTGTTTACGTTGCTCCGAAGCGTTTCTCGGCGCGTTACGCAGGTCGTTCAAAGTTAAGTTATCCCGGAACGGGTCAAAATCGGGGCGGGGTTGATTACTATTATTGTTAGCCCCGTTGGGATAAAGCTTGTTGGTGGGGCTGTTAGGTAAATTAGAGGGATTTGGTGGTGGACTGGGTAATTTAGGAAGACCGTAGGAATAGGGGGGTGTATTAGAGTTTCCCCGGGACGAAGGTAGAGAAGCCACGGGGGGCGAATAGACTCCCACCGAAGGTAACGCAGGCAAGGAGGGCAGAGACGGTAAAGGCGGTAAACTCGGTAAGGTTGATAAGGAAGGAGGGGAGTTGATGTCAGCTAGCGGCGGTAAGCTCGATAAATCGTTTCTGGATGAGCTTATCGGCGGGATATTACTATTACTCGGTAATTCCGGGATGGTGGCAGGGTTGAGAGTCGGTAGTCGAGACTGCTCTACCGGGTTTAATTCTATGAGTTTTACATCGCGGATGTCTTCGGGGTGATCGTTTTTCCCCGATAGAGTCGCTAGATTGGGCAACACTACCAATAACAAGAGGCTGTGTAAGGCGAGGGATACTAATATTGCTAAACTCTGCGAGTTGAAAAATTTATTTTTCTCTTCTTCGGGTTGAAAATAGGATAGGGTCATAAAGTATTTCTATAGGATTTAATTTATATCTATTTTAGGGGTTGCGTTCCGATTTTACAGAGACGTTATCAAACGCCTCTGTTATGGGCACTACTTCCTGATTTGTACCGGCATGACCAGATAGGTCATTTTCAGTCCTCCCAAGGGGGAAAAGATCACGGGTTCTGTATTGGCGTTGAGTTGCATGGACACCGAACTAGAGTTGAGGGCTTTCAATCCATCCATCAAATATTTAACGTTAAAGGCTATTTCCCCTCCATCGCCGTTAATTTCCGCCCCCATGAATTGTTTGGCACTACCCACATCGGGAGATTCCACCGATAACGCTAGTTGCCCTTTATCTTCGTCCAAGGTGAATTTAACGAGGTTGTTTTTTTGGTCGGCGAGAATAGCCACTAACTCCAAACTACTGATCAGACGTTTTCTTTCTAAGGTGACGTTCCGGCTGTAACTTTTCGGTATTAATTGCCCGTAGGCGGGGTAAGCTCCCTCTAATTTTCTGCTCGTTAATTTTTGTTCGCCTATTTGAAAAACAACTTGACTTTCATCCACTTTTAAGCAAATAAAATCAGCGTTGTGATTCATCGTCAGGATTTTTTCTAATTCTCTCAATGCCCTAGCTGGTATGGTGACGTTAAAAGTGGTGTCCGATGTTTCCGCGGGATCGAGAGGAGTTTCCACGACGGCGAGGCGATGGCCGTCTGTGGCGGCGAACTCCAGGCTATCGGTATTTTTGGTCAGGTGGACTCCCGTGAGGATCTGTTTCGTCTCGTCGGGGGAGGCGGCGAAAAGCGCTCCTTTTAAGCCTTCCGTGAGGGCGTTAATGGGTAGTTTCAGGCTTTCTCCGCTATTTATGGAGGGCAATTCGGGGAACTCGGCCGCTTTCATTCCTTTGATTTCAAATGTACCGGAAACCGAGGCGATCGTTGTTAAACTTCTTTCTTCCTCATCATCCTCATCGGGTTTAACCGTGATCGTGATCTCGCCATCGGGCAGGCGGGAGACAATATCGCCTAGTAACTTAGCCGGTAAGGCTATTTTGCCATCTTCTTTTACTTCGGCAGGGAAACTGGTTTGAATCCCTAAACTCAGGTCAAAAGCGATCAGGCTAATGTGTTGGGAGTCTTTATCGGCGATCACCAACACATTGCCCAAAACCGGATGAGTCGGGCGAGAGGGTACAGCACGACTGACTAAAGACAGGTTCGTGTTAAAGTCGTTTTGACTACAGATGAATTTCATATATTTACAGTTCGCTCCTTATTAAATTCAATTGTACTATTTAACTTATCTGAGACATTAATTGTAATTTACTATCGCTAAAATTAAGGAACTTTTTCCGGCGAGGCAGCGCGGTAAAATTGACTAAGAGAATGCAACCCCAACCCATGACATCACCTTTGACCTCGAATCCCAATACTCGCCACACGAAATCTAAATTCGCCAACCCCGGCGATCATCTCTCCTACGAATTAGGACAGGCGATTCAAGAATTACCACCCCTGTATACGAGATTGCTCGCGGGTAGTATCACCCTATTGGTATTGGGAGCGATCGCATGGGCTTACAATAGTAAGGTAGATGAAGTAGCCATCGCCCCGGGTAAAATCATCCCCTCCCAAAGTTTACGCCCTATCCGCGCCTTACAAGACGGCTTGATCGAAGGTGTGAAAGTCAAACCGGGGCAGAAAGTGAGTAAAGGACAAACCCTGATCCAACAGAATCCGGCTATCGGCAGCGCCACCTTACAACAATTGCAAAAATCCGCCAAACTGATCCGTCAAGACATAGCCCGATTAGAAGCCGAGAAAAATAGTCAACCCAGCACCGAGAACAGCGCCCAAAATCAATTACTCAACGCCCGCGCCTCTGGCTTCGCCGCTCAAAAACAAACAGCCATAGCGGAAGCCAATCGTCTACAGGCGGGTAAAAAAGAAGCCGAGGCCAAGTTAGCCAGATTACAAGACGGATTGAGCGGTGCTAGATCATCGCTACAAAAACAATCTATACTTCTGTCTAAAGCTAGAGAATCCCTCGCTAAAGGGCAAGAACGAGAAAAATCCCTGCGAGTTTTGATCGAGCCGGAGAATCGAGCCATTCCCCGTTTAGAATATACGGAGGCTCAAAACCGTGTTATTCAATCGGAAGCGGAAGTGACCAGATCCGAAAACGAACTGGATAACGCTAGAGTGCAAGTGAGTTCCATAGAAAAGGAAATATCAGCCCAGCAACAAGTTATTCAGGGCGCACAGCAAGCCTACGAGGGCGCTAAGGGTCAGCTACGGCGACTGTCATCGGAACATCAAAGCGAAATCCTCGGTCGTCTCAATCAACGTCGGGAAGAATTAACATACATGGAAGGACAGATCGATCGAACTCAAAAAGAAAACGCCCTATTAACCCTAGAGGCTCCCGTCAGCGGTACTATCTACGAAGTCAAAGCCAGTAGAGGGCCGGTGCAGAAAGGCGAGGAATTATTATCGATCCTACCGCAAGGCGACGAGATGGTTATGGAGGTGAAAGTGTTAAATCGTGACATCGGCTTTATTAATGTGGGCGATCGAGCTAAAGTAAAATTAACCACCTTCCCTTATCAAGAATTCGGTACTATTGACGGCGAAGTGATTCGAGTTAATCCCACAGCCACCCTAGACGAAGATAATAAAGAATTAGGCTTGGTTTACACCACCACCGTCAAACTGAAAAAGAAATATATGTTAGTCAACGGGCAAAAAATACCTTTAGTACCTGGCATGACGGGAAGCGCCGACATCATCACGCGAGAGAAATCCATCCTGACCTTTTTGATCGAACCCATCAGCTCCCGTTTTGGCGAAGCCTTTTCTGTAAGGTAATAGATCGATATGGGAATTGTCAAAATCGATCGTACTGCTGGCTTGGTCCTACTATGGGGTTTACTGTTTCGTCTTTTCGTCGCCTTCTGGCTTTATCCTGGCTACGACGAAGCTTATTATTACATATACAGTCACGAGTTAGCCTGGAGTTACTTTGACCATCCTTTTTTGGTAGCCCTATCCACGGGTCTCGGAACTTGGATTACAGGGATGGTCAATCAATTCACCATCCGCTGGGGGGTACTGTTACTGTACACGGGCAGTCTCTGGCTACTTTATCTGACGGCGTTAAAACTATTCGATTTAAAAACCGCCCGCTTAACTTTATTAATCGCCAGTCTCAATCCCGTATTCGCGATCGTTTTCGGTATTCTCACTTTACCCGATGCCCCCTTGATCTTTTTTTGGTCGGCCACGGTTTATGTGGCGGCCCTGGAATTTTTTCCCGGAACCGACACCTATCGCCCTACCTATCGGGTAAGTTTAATCGGTTTATGCGTGGGCTTGGCGGTATTGGGAAAATATCACGGTTTTATCTTGGGGCTGGGTTTAGTGTTGTTCTGCCTCAGCATCCCTCGTTACCGGGCCGTATTCACTTCGCCCTGGATGGGATTATCGGCAACTTTATTTCTCTTATGTTTATTCCCGATAGTTTATTGGAATAATCAGCACGATTGGATCTCTTTCCGTTTTCATCTAGACGATCGTTTTAAGAGTAAGCCTCGCTCTTTTAATATATTAGGAGTTCTAGCCGCTTTCGGCATCAGTGCGGCGGCCATGTTTCCCACTATCGGCCTGCCTTTATGGTGGGTGGGTTTTCAAAGATCGCGGGAACAGATTCCGACTTTCTTTTCCGGGAAATCTTTGGCGGATAGAACTCAGTTATTCGATAAACGTTGGTTATTGTTATGTGTATCTTTACCGTTAATACTATTCATGCTTTATGTGAGTGGTTCCCATTATCTAGCACCGAGTTGGATTTTACCAGGTTTCTGGTCTTTGACTATTTTACTGGGAGAAAAAGCCGCCCGATGGCAAGAAGTTTCAAGGGTTAAGGTGAGACGGTGGTTAAAGTATTCGGGGATCACGATCGTTACTTTACTGATGATAACTTTAGCCCATCTCAATCTCGGTATCTTTCAAAAACCGGGTCAATACTCTATTTTGGGTGGCGTGATTTCTCCCCGGCAAGATCCATCTAATGAGGTGGTGGATATAGAACAATTAAAGCGAGCTTTTCAAGATAATCCTGTCTTAGCTACCGCCTTAAATAATTCTCAATTTATGTTCACTCATTTATATCTATTGGGGGGCTGGATCGATATGGCATTGCATCCCCTGAAGCCTATCCCCGTCACCTGTTTCTGTAATGACAAAAGGGGCTTTGCGGTTTGGGTAGATCATAAAGAACTGGTGGGTAAAAATGGCTTGTTCATGACGATAGAAAATTATATCGGCGATAAGAATTTAACTCAACGCTATAAGGAGTATTTTCAAAGTTTCCAATATGTAGCCACCGTGCCGATAAAAAGGGGAGGAACAACATTGACCAATTTTTATGTATATCAAGGCACGAACTTACTGAAACCTTATCCTTAATAGTAGTGAGAAATGAGATTAGAGAAGAGATCACCAAAACCTGCTATCTTATTGTGGAGATAACCGATCGTAACTAATAAAAGAGATGGCTTATAAGCGAGTATTATTGAAATTAAGCGGGGAAGCCCTTATGGGTAATCTCGGTTACGGGATCGATCCGGCAGTAGTTGCTGACATCGCTCAAGAAATCGCTGAAGTGGTTAGTCAAGGGGTACAGCTAGCCATAGTCGTCGGCGGGGGTAACATTTTCCGGGGTGTGAAAGCTTCGGCGGCGGGGATGGATCGCGCTACGGCGGATTATGTTGGTATGATTGCTACAGTGATGAATGCCATGACTTTGCAAGATGCCCTCGAAAGAATGGATATTCCCACAAGGGTATTAACTGCGATCGCTATGCAGGAAGTAGCCGAACCTTATATTCGCCGGCGCGCCATGCGTCATCTGGAAAAAGGTAGAGTTGTGATTTTCGGTGCTGGTTCGGGTAATCCTTTCTTCACCACCGACACCACCGCAGCTCTCAGGGCGGCGGAAATCGATGCGGAGGTGGTTTTTAAAGCCACTAAAGTCGATGGTGTGTATGATTCTGACCCGACTACCAACCCCTCTGCCCGTCGCTTCCGCAGTCTCACCTACGGTCATGTGTTAGCTCACGATCTCAAGGTGATGGACGCTACCGCGATCGCTCTCTGTAAAGAAAATAGTATACCCATCATGGTTTTCGATCTGTCGGTTCGAGGTAATATCGTTCGAGCCATTCAAGGTGAACCTGTTGGAACAATCGTCGGAGGTTTATGTGAAGTTAGCTGAAATTAAAGACCATATGCAAAAGACCATTGAATCTACTCAAAGGGCTTTAAATAGTATACGCACCGGACGCGCTAATGCTTCTCTATTAGACAGGATCAGCGTCGAATATTACGGGGCGGAAACCCCACTGAAATCCCTCGCCACTATTAATACTCCCGATGCTACTACTATCGCCATTCAACCTTTTGATAGAACTAGCATTTCCGCTATTGAAAAGGCTATTTCTCTTTCTGACATCGGTTTAACTCCCAGTAATGATGGTCAGGTGATACGTCTGAACATTCCGCCCCTGACGAGCGATCGACGTAAGGAATTAGTTAAATTAGCCGCTAAATTAGCAGAAGAGGGAAAAGTCGGCATTAGGAATATCCGTCGGGATGCTATGGAAGCGGTGAAAAAACAGGAGAAAAATCACGAACTTTCTGAAGATGAGTCCCGTGATTTACAAGAACAGATCCAGAAAGCAACAGATCAATATATCAGCAAGATCGAGGATGTTCTCTCGGCCAAAGAGAAGGATATTACCACAGTATAAGCTGGCGATCGTGGATTAAAAGTAAAAGGTGAAAGATATGAGCGCCTTTTACTTTTATTTTTAGCGACAATTTTGTTAACGCCGTTATCCTCAAATAAATTATTTCACTCTCTAAAACAAGATAACGCTGTCAAAAGCGATCGTCTCAATGAATCAATCGCGCGCCCCCTCATCCCTTCGATTCAGGAGATAGGCTTTAAACGATCGCCAGAGCCGTTATATCCCCCGTGTAACCGGTAATCTCGACGATCGCATCGGTCGCCGCGCTGAAGCCCGCCGTGGCGTTATTAAGACCGAGGAAAGTGCGACTCTCAAAAGTGAACGTCGCCGCCCGATTGGCTGGTAAATTAGTAGCGTTGAGTAAACTAGCAATCTCCGTTTCGGTCAAACCGCTTACCGTTCCCAACTCCGCAACCGAGGCGGCGGATAGGGCTAGCGGGCCATCGATTCGATCGGCACCTATCTTGAGATCGGTAATGCGATCGAAGTTAACCAACAGGGAATCGGTTAAGGGATTGATAATAAACGTATTGGCCCCCGCCCCCCCGGCGAGCGTATCGGAACCCGCACCGCCGTTAAGGGTATCGTTGCCTTCACCGCCGTCGAGAAGATCGTTACCCGCGCCTCCAGTTAGAGTGTCATTGCCCCCGCCCCCATAAAGGCTGTCATTACCGATGCCACCATTGAGACTATCGTTACCGATCGAGGTTCCATCGAGTTCTACAATACCCCTATAGTTCAGGCCAGGGATAATATCGTTCCATCCGCCTGGTATCTCCCAATTCATCAAGACATAATTTTCCGGCTCACCAGCATAGTAGTAATTACTAGGTTCCCAGGTTGCCCACCAGAATTTTAGGGTCTGAATGAATATAAGTTTTCCAGTTCATGCCAGTTTGCCTTTATGGGTTTTGAATCTATGATCAATTATGGGAGATTCCGAACAACTGGTTAGCCGGTGTTCCGAAGAGTGTCCCTCAATATCGATCGACAAGGTTCAATCGAACATTGAGAGAGGCACAAAGAGGTTTTTTGAAGATAAAAGTTCTAGATGACGACGATGTTAGTATTGCCCAGGGCAGTTACCCCGGTCAGGGTAGCGATTTGAGTCGCTGCGAAACCGGCCCCGTTACCGTCAGCATCAAAGAACAAAGCACCATTGGTAGTGTTGAATATAAACCGTTGAAGGGCGTTGCCAGCCGCCGATATGCCTGCGCCGGAGAGCAATCGGTCGCCCGTCAAAGTCCCGGTGACCAAACCACCACCGAAACCGGCAGCCAAAATCTGGATCAGATCCCCTGCGGCCGCGCTGAAATCTCTGAGGGTGTCTCTGGCTTCGCTAGGGGTGTTGAAAACAAAGCGATCGGCTCCGGTGGAACCCGTGAGGTTGTCGTTACCGAGGCCACCGATCAGGGTATCGTCACCCGCACCGCCGTTGAGGTTATCATTACCGGCACCACCATTGAGGCTGTTATTGCTCCCGTTCCCGTTAATGGTGTTATTAAGAGCGTTACCTGTACCGTTAATAATAGCAGTTCCCGTTAAGGTCAGGTTTTCAATCTGGGCATAGCCATTGAGGTTAAAGTCCAGGCTAGATTGAATTGTATCCGTGCCTTCCCCAGCATTTTCGGTAATGGTGTCGGTGATAGTATCCACCTGGTAACTATCATTTCCAGCACCACCGATGAGGGTGTCGGTACCGGCACCGCCGTTGAGAATATCATTACCGGCACCACCATTGAGGCTGTTATTGCTCCCGTTCCCGATAATGGTGTTATTGAGGGCGTTACCAGTGCCGTTGACCGCTGTTCCCGTTAGGGTGAGGTTTTCTATCTGTGCGTATGACGGGGCATCGAGGCTGAAATCCACGCTCGAATCGAGCCTATCCTTACCTTCCCCCGTATTTTCGGTAATATTGTCGGTGTTGCTATCAACCCGGTAAACATCATTACCCACACCACCGATGAGGGTATCGATGCCGGTACCGCCGTCGAGGGTGTCATTCCCCGCCCCACCGACTAACGAATCATTCCCGTCTAAGCCGGATAGGTTATTATTACCCCCGTTACCAGTGATGATGTTATTGAGAGTATTTCCCGTCCCCGCTAGAGCGCCAGTACCGGTTAAGACCAGATTTTCTAGATTGACCCCTAAAGTCCGGGTGACGGATGATTGAACCGTGTCCGTTCCGGCGCTGGCATCTTCCAGGGTGCTATCGGTTGCCACATCGACGATATACAGGTCATCTCCAGTGCCGCCGCTCATCGTATCGATTCCGGCTCCCCCATCAAGGGTATCATTACCGCCGAGTCCGGAAAGGCGGTCATTACCTCCTAAGCCGAAGATTTTCTCCCCGCTTGCGGTTCCCGTTAGGGTATCGTTGCCCGCTGTTCCGACTATATCGGGGCTAGTGGGGAGGATGAGAGTTTCTATAGATTGATAGGACTGGGTGATAGTACCGATCGTTACCGTACCGGAACCGGGGGCGGTAGTTGTTACCTGTACGCTTCCCGGTGCTAGCAGGCTGTAGTCTAAGGTGTCCTGTCCGAGTCCACCATCGAAAGAAACTCCCGTACTCGGAATTACGACGGTGATGGTGTCGTTGCCCTGACTTTCTATGATGGTTTCGATCGATTGCAGTTGATGGGTGTAGTTTACCCCACCGATAGCGAATTGGGCGGTGAAATTACCGCTACCGTTGTCCGTCAGTAGTATACTGCTCTGCCCATTAGCGTAGGTTGTTGTATCGGAGCCACTACCGCCCGTCAATATGTCGTTACCCACACCGCCTAAGAGGGTATCATCTCCTTCTGCCCCTTCGAGGGTATCATTACCGTCGCCGCCATCGAGAAAGTCATTACCGCCCCAACCCCTTAGGGAATCGTTTCCGGCTCCACCTAAGAGTTGGTCATTTCCTTGACTGTTGCCATCGATTCGATCGTCGTAATTGCTACCGATAATGCGATCAATACCTAGTAGGGTGTCAGAGGTTCCAAAGCCATCATTGACAACTTTTGGCGGTTGATTATTAATCCATTCAAGAGACAAAAACACTGCTCCCAGTGCATCCGAATAGTCGGCTGTATCGGTACCTTCACCGCCGTCGAGCGTGTCATTACCGGCACCTCCATTGAGGGTATCATCACCCAGACCACCAGACAAGAGATCATCGTACAAGTAGATATTGAAATTGGCCGCGTATTCGACTCGAATCCAAGATGTTATGTCATTAAATCCGAGACTACCTAACCACGCGGATGACTCAGTGAGCTGTCTGCTATTGCCACCAAAGTAGTCGTCTTGGTATAGAGTGACTAAGATACCAGGCGTTATTGTTAATGAACTCAATTGATCGTTGCCAATTAATAAGTCTGCGGTGCTATAAAGTCCAATTCCTATGCCCTGAGAAACTCCTCCATAATTTGCATCTCGATAAAGAGTGACTACACCTGAACCACTATTACCATATATATCGTTATCTTGACCACCATTGAGGCTGTCATTTCCCACCCCACCGTATAGGCTATCGGCCCCTATACCGCCTGTGAGAGTATCATCTCCAGAGTCTCCAAATAGGGTATCATTGCCTTCATTGCCGTCTAAGCTATCATTATTATCCTCTCCATACATTAGATCGTTATCTTCATTGCCGTATAGAGTGTCAGTATCTTCGCCACCAAAGATAGTATCGTTGCCGTGGTTTCCATAAAGAACATCCTTGGCACTTCCGCTAACAGCAGGTCCGGAATCCCCGTCTAGCAGATCATTTCCATACCCTCCATATAGAGTATCGTCACCTTCATTTCCAGATAGGGTATCGTTACCACCCCTGCCGTAGAGGGAATCATTACCCTCGCCCCCGATCAACAAACTATTTAAGTCATTTCCATATATTGTGTCATTTAAACTACCACCAGTTGCATTTTCTATATCCAAGTACACGTTTGAGCCAAAATTGGTACTTACGGTCAAAGAAAGATTATCATTTATCTGCTGTTGTCCAACATACCCAAGATCAAGCCTGATAGTTCTAGAGTCAGTGTGAGAGAAGTCTAGCGTATCTATATCGTTATTGCGAAATTCAGGGGTAAATGTTTCCCAAGAATTAAGGGTGTCCGATAGATTAACTGTGGAAGAATAGGCATTAGGAGAATATACACCGCGGATATATAGAGACTCTGCCCATACAGCCCACCAAGGTCTAGACAAAGAAGATTTCAGGGCAATATTTCCATTGCTTAGGTCAATAACACTAAATTTTTCCCAATCACCAATCCCACCACTTTGATCTACATTCCAAGCTATATCTCTATTGGCTCTCATATAACTATTTTTAATAGTTTGTAAGGCAATTTTTCCATCATTTTGAGTAATAATTTGAAATTCTTCCCAAGAACCCGCCCCATTATTTTGAAAGAAAGCGCTACCGGCATCAGTCCGAATATAAGTATTATGGGCAGTCCTCAGCGCAATTGTGGCTTCATTAATTCTTTGTGTGCCTAATTGTGAATCAGCATCAATAAGATAAATATCATTATTATTCGTACCATTGTTGACAAAATTTGGTTCTGTATTAGCACTTACAAACTTTGTATTAAGGTTGACGGTGTAGTCACCAGTTAGACCGAAGTTGTTGAACTTGTTCAAATCAAAAGAATCATTGAAATTCAAATCTTTGCCCCATTCATTCTTCCCTCCATATACCTCTCCAGACACCAAATCTTTATATACATCGATCGCTAAACCATGATGATTGGGTTCTCCAATATTGGCTCCATAAAGCCTATTATCTTTCTTAATGTATATATCCAAGTCCCCTAAATTATCATAGAAACCTAGCCCCCATCTATCAGGGGAATTAGTCCCTGTTCCTGTCAAAGAATTACTAGAGTGAATAACAACTACTCTTTGAGCATCGTCAGGATCTAGCCGACCACCCGGACCAACAGTTTCATATAAAAATCCTGCCGGATCGAGTCCAACAATTTGTCTGATGTTGGCGTACCCTCGTCCTGCAAATCCAGCAACGTGCGCTCCTAAACTATATCCAATTATTTCGGTTTTAGATGGATCGATATTTAAGGTTGAAAATACTACTGATAGAGCTGTGCCGACATCATAAAGTCGCCCCTGAACAGTAAGATAGTCTGTATCAATCCTCCCATTAACACTTGTCCAATCAACCTGAACGATATTTGCTCCCGGATTATTGTCTTGTAGCTTATTGGCTAAGTCTCCAAAACTACCGAGACCATTTTTAAATCCATGAATTAAAAAGAAAGTTTTTTGAGTTCGATCGATGTTAAAGCCTGGAGTATTAAATTGATTAGTATTTCCGTTAAAAGTAATAGTGTTGATGGCCTGCTCAATCTCAACAACCTGACCATCTAGCGTCACCGTCGCAGTATCATCCTCAGTCTTTAAAACCGCTAACTCGGATTGACTGATACTATTGCCTTGTACCAACCGGGCGAATATATCTCCCTCATCCCCGGCACTATCGGTAACATTAACCTGCGAATCAATATAATGCCCGTATTCTTCTAACAATACCGCCGCAATCGCACTTATATCGTTAACATCGATGAACTCTTGAGCCAGATATATTTTTCCCGTCGTGATCGCAAAAGCCCCATTAGCCCCATTAATCTCAGAAGCGTTACGAATTTCAATTTTCGGGAAACTCGAAAAATCTCCCTTAGTCCAAGCCTGTTTAAAAGCACTCGCATCGGCACCCTCACCGAAAGCGGTAGACATAATCTGTGTGAATAACAGATCATCGCTACCGAGTTCTAGTAATCGGTCAAAAGCGTTCTCTAGGGCTAGATTAACGACGGTAGGTAGATTATTCTGAGCATTCATAGTGGATTATTTCCAATAACTGAGGTGGACTGTCGGAAAAAAAGAACCAAGATTTATATACCCCCGAAACTCGCCCGCCCTGCGAACGCCTGAGAACTTCCCGGTAAATAGGGGTTAAATATTTTTCGACCCCTTCATTATTAAGGTTCTGTCTTCTAATAACGAGACGATAAAATAAGGTATTGCCGCAAAGAAAGTAAGGTTTATCTCGGTAAAAGACGGGAAAATACGATCGCACCCTCTAAAAAAAGAATAGTTCGCTTAAGATAAGGTAGTATCTCTGTAGATAGATACAAGCTCGTACCGATGAAAAATGTCCAATTCGATTGGCCGCAGGCAAAAAAAGCGGCGGAAAAGGCCGTACAATCGCATTTTGCCGAAAATCTTAAAGATGTGGAAATATTAGTCCTCCAGGGTGCTTGGGAGGGACTCACCTACGAAGATATGGCGGAAAAGTACCATCTTTCCCTTAACTATCTCAGAAGCGATGTAGGTAGTAAACTGTGGAAAAAACTCTCGGAAGCCTTCGGCGAAACCGTCACCAAGACGAATTTCAAAGAAGCCCTGCAAAGAATTTCCTCGGCTAACACCGAGATTATTTTCCCTAGCGGCTCACTACCGGCTAACTCTCCTTTTTACATCGAGAGGGGCGGTTTAGAATCCCAATGCTATACGACTCTCGATAAGCCTGGTTCACTCATCCGCATCAAAGCACCGAGATTAATGGGCAAAACTTCCCTCGTTAATCGAATTTTAGATTATGGACAAACACTGGGTTATAGAACCGTTTATCTGGATCTAGCCTGTGTTGAAGGCAATATATTAAAAGATGTGGATAAACTCTTACGCTGGTTATGCTTTCAAGTAACCCGCGGGTTAACTTTAGAAAATAAACTTAAAATTTATTGGGATACGGAAATTCTAGGCAGCAACGATAACTGTACCGGATATTTTGAAGACTATATCCTCCCCTCGGTAGATGGTACTTTAGTCCTAGCCTTGGATACGATTGATCGTATCTTCTATCACCCCGCCATCATCGGCGATTTCTTCGGGATGCTGAGAAGTTGGCACGAGAAGGGAAAAACATCAGCCTCCTGGCAGAATCTGCGTTTAGTCCTCGCCCATTCCACCGAAGCTTACATACCCCTCAATATCAATCGCTCTCCTTTTAACGCCGGATTCCCCGTCGAATTAACCGAATTCACCCCCGCCCAGAGCAAAGGTTTAGCCCGACTCTACAAACTTGGCTATACCGGCGAAGATCTCGAAAGAATCCGATCGATTATCGGCGGGCATCCCTATCTAATGCAGCTAACCTTCTATCATCTCAGCACCGGTCAAGTAACCCTGAACGAGCTATTAAACAATTATGCCGGAGAGACGGGTATTTACAGGGATCATCTGCGGGAATATTTGGATATATTAAGCGATCGAGCGGCAGAAAGGGAGGCGTTAAAACAAATAGTCACGGCGGACAAAGCTTTAGAGTTAGATTCTATGCTAATGTACAAACTTCATAGCCTCGGTTTGATCGAGTACGAAAAAGATCTCGTTGTTCCCCGTTCTCAGCTATACCGGGCCTACTTTAACAGAGTTTTATGAAAACTAGGAACAATAGCTTATCAGGTTAGCTACAATATTTTCTAGACAACCTGAAATTAAAAATATGACAGTTCGACAACCCCGCTACAGCAAAGAAGAATTCGCCAGGCGTGGAGATGAGATTTATGAGTCCCGAGTCCGCGGGCAGATAGAAGAAGGGAATCATGGCAAAATCGTGGCGATAGATATTGAAACGGGTATGTTTGAAGTAGCCGAAGATACTATGACTGCCGTGAGAAGACTTTATGAACGCTTACCCGCTGCTCAGCCTTGGGTCGTTCGTATTGGCTATCGTGCCGTTCATCGATTTGGGGCTCGTGGCTTAAAAGACGCTCTATGATGCAGGGATACGTGAATGCGAGCTATGAAGCGGTTATCACCGTGGTTATCAGCCATAACGGTAAACTCAAATCCGTTAGTGCGATCATCGACACGGGCTTCACAGGATTCTTGAGTCTTTCAGGCGGTATAATTGCCGAACTCGGGCTGTCTTGGAGTTATCGCGATCGAGGAACGCTCGGCGACGGTAGCGAAACTTTGTTCGATATTTATGATGCAATGGTGATTTGGGGTGGTCAATATCGAGAAATCGAGGTCAACGAGGCCGAAACAGACCCTTTGGTGGGAATGAGTTTAATGCGTGGCTATCGCTTACAGATAGATACCGTGCAAGGTGGTCTGGTGCGTATCTCAGATTTATCCGACGTTAATTAAATTTTCTATAATCGGCTAATATCCTTATGAATGGCAGTCTTAATAGCCCGGGTTCGATCAAGTACGAGAAAGATCTCGTTGTTCCTCGTTCTCAACTATACCTGGCTTACTTTAACAGAGTTTTATGACGAGTAATGTTGGGGATTATGAATATCAAGTGGGCGGCAGTCTAAGTCAAGACGCGCGTAGTTATGTATTGCGCTCCGCCGACGGAGAATTCTATCAATACCTGAAAAGAGGAGAATTCTGTTACGTTTTAAATTCCCGCCAGATGGGGAAGTCCAGCCTGAGAGTGCGGACGATGCAAAAACTGGGCCGAGAGGGGATCAGGTGCGGTTTCATCGATTTAAGCGGTATCGGCACCGAAGATGTCACCCCTCAAAAATGGTACGCGGGAATGGTGCAGATGTTGGTGAAGAGTTGCGGGATAGCTTATCCGTGGCGGGATTGGTGGCGGGAGAGACGGGATTTACTCTCCCCCATTCAATGTTTCAGCGAATTTATCGATGAAATAGTTTTAAAACAAATTCCAGATAATATTGTCATCTTTATCGATGAAATAGATCACGTTCTCGGTCAAAATTTCTGCCCTGATGAATTTTTTGCTATGCTTCGTTTTTGCTGGCAACAAAGGAATAATAACCCCGATTATCAACGTTTAACTTTTGCGCTCCTAGGTGTGGCTTCTCCATCGACTTTGATTAAGAATAAAGCCCATACACCGTTTAATATCGGTCATGCCATCGAACTAAAGGGATTTCAAGAGCATGAAGTATATCCTTTAAGCCAAGGGTTGAAAATCAAAAGCGATTCACCGGAAGAATTGATGCGGCAGATTCTTTATTACACGGGCGGGCAACCATTTTTAACTCAAAAAATTTGCCGGTTAATTATTAATAACCCCGGAAATTTATCCCTAGAGCAAATAGTTCCAAAATATATCATCGAGAATTGGGAAAGTCAAGACGAACCCGAACA
Source organism: Chlorogloea purpurea SAG 13.99 (assembly GCA_016903695.1). Lineage (GTDB taxonomy): Bacteria > Cyanobacteriota > Cyanobacteriia > Cyanobacteriales > Microcystaceae > Chroococcopsis > Chroococcopsis gigantea_A. The sequence continues at coordinate 16,837 of JADQBB010000016.1, read as the reverse complement.
TTTAAGAACTATTAGAGATAGGCTGTTACTGGATTCACAACAATCGAATCGCTTATTAGGATTATACTTACAAATTCTCCAAAGACGGAGCATCGAGAGCGATAATAGCACCGAGCAGCAGATATTACGTTTATCCGGGGTGGTAACGGAGAGAAACGGAGGTTTAGAAGTTTATAACCCGATCTACGATCGCATCTTTAACGAGGCGTGGGTGAGGCAACAATTGGGCCGCCTACGGCCATACAACACCGAGATCTCGCTCTGGCTGGCTTCGGGGGGACAAGATACCGCCTGTTTATTGACGGGAGAAAGTTTACAGGCGGCTTTAAGTTGGTCTTTAGGAAAAAGTCTCGGTAACGAAGATTATCAGTTTTTGAACGCCAGTCAGGAGTCTGCTAAGCGGGAAGTGGAACGAACCCTGACGGCAACTCAACAGGCGAGTCATTTTTTAGCCAGGGCCAGGCGACAGGCGGAGGAGGATACCGGCAAGTACCGTTTAAACCCGCGGATGCTGGCAATTACTAGCCTCTTGGTATGGGGATTAATTATATCGTTGTGCCTCGGGGGACTCTTACAGGGTTGGGAATTGAATACGTACGATCGCTTTCTACGACTGCGGCCCCTGGAAGCCACGGAATCGAGGATCGCGGTGGTGACGATCGATGAGCAAGATATAGAATTCCTGCAACAGTGGCCCCCATCCGACAGAACTTTAACGCGTCTTCTCCAAACCATAAAGGAAGGGCAACCGAGAGTAATAGGTTTAGATATTTACCGGAATCTGACGATCGATCCTGGAAAGGAAGAATTAATTCAGATCTCGCGCTCAACCCCCTATCTTTACGGGATAGAAAAAATCGTCCCTCCGCGAATCGCGCCCCCTCCTGTTCTCAACGGGGAAGAAAGAGTGGGCTTTGCCGATCAGATTCTCGATCTTGATGGCAAAGTGCGCCGCGCTTTACTCACGGTAGTCGCCGAAGAAAGTAAGCTTAAGGAAAGTCTAGCGGTGAGGTTAGCCGGTCATTATCTAGCCGCGGAAAATATCCAACCCCAAGCCCAAGGGAAAGAGCGATTGCAGTGGGGGAAAGCGATTTTCACACGATTTCAAGGAAATGACGGCGGTTACGTGCGGGCCGATGACGGCGGTTATCAAATTCTCATCAATTTCCGGGGTGGAAGCCGTCAATTCGCAAGCATTCCCTTGAGGGATGTGTTGAACCGTTCATTCGACAAAGAGAGTTTTAGAGATCGTATCGTTCTCATCGGAGCGATCGCCGAAAGTCTCAATGATTTTTTCCTGACTCCCTATAGCGGGGGTTCGGGGCATTTTTCCCCGCGTCTGCCAGGGGTTTACCTTCACGCTAATATAGTCAGTCAGCTTCTCTCTGCCGTGATCGATGGACGGGGTTTAATACGTACCCCTGACAAAATAGCAGAAAGCTGTTTTATTTTAGCTTGGGGGGCGATCGGTGGTTCGATCGGTTGGTGGTTCAAAAAGATCGGTTCGCTCTTGGTTGCCTATTGTTTGAACCTATCACTCTTGCTGTGGGTTTGTTATTTCGCTTTCGGACAAGGTTTATGGCTGCCCTTGATCCCTAGTGTTCTGGCGGGGGGGATAACCTTGACCCTGATGGTGATACTGACCGCCAGAAGCGTACAGCAGAGGTACTTCATCAAGACTTTAATCTTACTGGGTGAGATCGGTCGTCATTATCCCAGGGCTTTGAGAATAGCGGTGGAATCATTGAAAAACTCGGTGGGTAAACGGCAACTCTCCCTGATTAAATCCTATTTCCCCGATTTTTGAGACGGGTTGGCGATCACTCCTGCTCCATCATCCACCTCTGTTGATCGCAGTAAATCCCGCCAGATCTCTTTCAATTCGGGATCATCGGGATTTTGCTGACCCAGAAGGGCTAACCGATCGAGCGCGTCGTACCAGATTCCCCGTTCCGCGTACCAAGCAACCAAGTCGAGGCCGGAAAGGGACGAGGTAGAGGTTAACTCGATTCGCTCGATCGAAGCGGTAACGCTGGGATCGTCGGGATGGGGACTGTCGCCGCAAACTATTACCGCCGACCAGAGATAGATCTTTCCCGTCTCCAACCCCGGCAGATTCGCAGGAATCGATAAGGGTATCAAGGTTGAGCCATCGGCAATGTTCACGATCGATTGATAATAGTTTTTTCCGGACTTCTCTTCCCTGATATAGAAAATCAATTGTTTGGCGGAAGTGGGGGCTATCTCTATCCAGAGGGTGGGATGGGGCGAGAGGGTTAAGCCCCCGCCGCCCCCGGGAACGAGAGCCAAGATAGAAGGCCCTGTACTCCGGGGCAGTTTACGAGAACGGTCTAGGGGGCATTTGCCCTGATTGCGGGTTCCCCCTCCCGCGCTGCTGACCGGTTGTCCGCGCCCCGGGGGAGGTTGGAAGGTGACTGTACGTTTAGAATTAGCGTGAGCGTTGGGCCCGGCGGCGGCGAGTAGCAAAACACAGGTCAAGACGTTAAAGGAAAATCTAATAAGGGTTTTCACGGTTGTAGCCTCTGGAATGGTGGATTTTATTGCCAATTACCGATGAGAACGAAAGGGGCCCAATAGTAGGGATGCTTATAGGCGGGGGAAGAGAGCAAGAATAACTGGGCTTCTCGCAGGGCTTGAGCTTTGCTGAGTTTCTCCCTGCTGAGGATCTCGTAAAACTTGACGATCAATTCCGAGGTGGAACGATCTTCAACCGCCCAAAGAGTAGCAAGGGTACTTCTCGCCCCGGATCTGACGGCTACACCAGCTAAACCCAAGGAGGCGCGATCGTCTCCCCGGGCCGTCTCGCAGGCGCTGAGAATCAACAATTCGATCGGATTCGGGTTATTCTTACGGGTTTCCAGCCATCCGTTCAAGTCCCTGACGTTAATCAAACCGTCCCAGGCGACCAGAAAGGTATCGTCAGCTTCCGATGAGAATTGGCCGTGAGTGGCGAGGTGAACGATCGGAGACTCATTAATATCCAGTTGCTTCTGTAGGTTGGGGCGGATAAAATCCCGATCAAGAAGGATCTGACTGGGAATCCACTTGGAAATAGCTTCTAACTCCTGTTTCACTCCGGGCAGGGCAGCGAAACCCTGGCTCGATCGGGCTAATCCCGCTAGAAGTCCTCTCAAGTTACGATCGCCCCTGGGATAACTGCTCAATAGTTGCAATCCGGGGGTTAAAGCGACGTTATATTTCTGGATCAGGTATTCCCGCCCATCGTGCAGAACCGATGGCGGTAGGTTTTGTAAGTCCTTGTCGAGGATGAAAACTAGGGTCTTAGTCTTATGTTGCTGGAGTTGAGTTTCTACGGGGCGAACCAACCAATCATAAATCGTTTGATGGGGCCCGAGGAGGTTGGTAGAACCGATCAGCGGTCGGGGGTCGATATTGGGGTTGAGGGTGATGAAGAGGTTTTTTACGGTCGTCTTCAGGTTATCTTGGGTGAGCGGGATGGAATGGTAATGGAGAGAGCGATCGCCGAAAGAGGTGATCACCGCCAGACGGTTTTTTAAGAGGATGGGGTAGATAATGGCGGCATCGGGATCGATGCGATCGATCTGTTCCGATTTAGCCCCTGTGCAACCGTCTTGAAAGAAGTTATCCAATTGGGCAACCTGTAAGGATTCGATGATATTTCTCGCCCGGCGCAGCTCATCTTGGCCGGGGTTGCCCTGCAATAGTAAATCCACCCACTCGCGATGTAGGGGTTCGACGTTGTCACGGAAGTAAAAATTCAGATTCTGCCCCGCCCCCGCTAAATCCCGGCGCAGTAATTGCAGGTTCTTATAGGCATCTTCATAGGCGAGAATCGCTTTCTCCCGGGCGCCCCGTCCCACGGCGATGCGCCCTAGTTGCCACTGCCAGCGATACTCCAGATCCGGTGATTGTAAGACCAGGCTCAGATCTAATGCCCGTCGGGTAAGGGTTTCGGCTTCGGCCCACTGTCCCCGTTCTTCGTAGAGACGACCCAGATAACCGAGGGCGTAAGCTTCCGCTCGTCCGTCTCCTAAAGTTCGAGCCGATAGGGCCGCCCGCGCTAAGATGGGGACGCTATCGGCGGCGGGTGGTCGTCCCCCGGTTTGAAGGCTCAAGCGGTTCAAGGCGTGAGCGTAATTGATTGCCGCGTAAACCGAGAAGCGAGAGTCCGGTAGCGCGGCGAGTCGAGCGTTTATTCCCGGGGTCAGCAACACGGCGGCTTCGTATTGTTTTCGCGCTACCCCTAACCGGAAGCGTTCGACGAGGGCCTGCAATTGTAGCTCGGCAGAGGGGGTCTGGCCCGCCCGCTCGTAATAGGTTAGGGCTTGGTCGGGGGGGAGGCGATCGGCTAAACTCAGATAAGCGACGGCTATTTGCGTTGCGGCCCCGCTGTTCTGAGCGATCATTAAACTCTGTTTTAATAAAGAGTCGCCCAGTTCGATCCGTCCCATCACCCCGCTCATCTCCCCGTATACCCTGTAAATATCGGCTTTCAAGGCTGAATCGGGTAAACTTTCATAAGTTCGATATAAGGTTTCCGCTAGATCGATCGCTCTCTGGTTCCGTCCTAAAGCTTGTAACGCGTATACTTGGTTAAGAGTGGCCCCGGTTTCGGGAATCCGAGAACCGAGACGGCGATAGATGGCGGTTGCCGATTGAAAACTTTCTAGGGCGGCTTGCGATCGCCCCCGCGATAGTTGTACGATACCTTCGCTATTGAGATCCGCCGCCAAGCTCATCTGTTCTTGTGGCTTTTCAGCTTTGCTTTTGACGTGATCCCCTATCTCTGCCCTGTTTTGGTTAAGGTCTTGCCAAGGTACGATCGCTGTGAAAGATTCCAGGGGGTCGGGAGGTAAACCACCGCTGCCGGTCAGGACGAACTGGCTTTTTGTCCCCCTCTGACAGATATTTTGAGCGATTAATGAATTGGCATCGACGAAACTCGTATTGAGGGTGGGCACGTCTTCTCTGACCGCGTTATCGGGGCTATTAATGATAACCGTACCGGCGGCCCCCAGTTCCGAACTCGCCGTGATGTCGTTGAAACGGGTGAGATTGGGGCGAAATTGAATCCAGAGAGGTTCTTTAGTGTTACCGGTCAAGGCGATATTGATCCTGCCCCCGTTACCGCTGAAAGCGTTGGCGGTTATGTCGTTGTTATCGAGGGGGAGGGTGGCGATCGTACGGGCCGATATTTGAATGTCACCGCCGTTGCCCCCTTGTTGGGAGTTTCCCGCAGAGGTGGTAATACGCGATCGATTGAACAGGGAAAGGTCATTACTGAGGTTCAGTGCGATATTTCCCCCGTCTCCGCTCGTACTCCCGGCCGATATGCTGCCGTCGTTAAGAACAAGATTGCCCGCGTTAAGAGTGATATTTCCCGCCCTCCCGCTTCCTTGCGCGTCTGAATCTATCTTCGCCCCATTCTCCAGGTTAAACTCGATCGTCCTGGAATCGGTGATAATATCGCCGCCGTTTCCCGTCGCCGACGCGGTTGTATTAGCGAAGAGTCCGGTGTTGTTTCCCGAAAGATTAATTTCTTTCCTGATGTTGAGCGCGACCGTACCGGCGTTGCTGATGTTGGATGTGGTCGTGTTAATCTGGCTACCCCCATCCAGGTTCAGGGTATCGGCGGTAAGGGTTATATTCCCTCCTTTCCCTCGCGCCGATGTGGAGGCGGTGATCGAAGACCCGTGCAGGGTGACGTTTCCCCCGCCCTCGATATTAATGTTCCCCGCGTCACCTCGATCGGCACTGGCACTATTAATACTCGTGTTATCGAGGACGATATTTCTGCCGGTTAAAGTTATATCCCCGGCGGGATTATCGCTCTTGGTATCGGCGGTTATCCTGCCATTATCGATCGTTAACTCACCGGGCGAGGATATAATAACCTGTCCCGATCGACTGAAGGTAGTGGTGTCTATATTGAAATTATTATTGATCCTGACGGTTCGCGGTTGTCCGGGGTCGGGAGAGGGATTATCTACCTCAAAAGAAAGGGGTAAAACGTTTTGCTGACTCGTTACTATAAAAATTTCGTCAATGACTAAGTTCTCCCGCCCCTGTATATTAATCGTCCCCGATTTTGCCGATGTGGAATAGGAAGACATGGAATTGTTAAAGATTCGTTCCCCGTTAAAAGTAATATTCCCCCCGTTCCCCGAAGTCCCGTTTTCAGAAATAGATATGGAGAGAAGATTATCGGTGGTTATCGTCTGCCCGCTTAAGTTAATATCACCGCCTCTGCCAGAGTTGTATTTACGGTTGATGTATTCGATCGGTGTACGATCGGAGTAAGGTTCGGTAGTTTCGGTTCTGAAATTGGCTGATGAACTCGAAGTAATATTTTTAGTCTCCACGTCGCCGAATAGAGAGGTAATAGTTATGTTACCCCCGTCTTTCGAGCTACTGGACTCCGAAAATGATGAGGAAGCAATCTCAGTAGTTTTAATATCACCACCGGCTCTCAGGAATATTTCCCCACCGTTCCCCGCCTCATTGAACCCTAAAACATTACCGATTTCTGCTAACGAAAAAGTTAATAAAGTGCCGATCGATATAGTATTTTCCTGTTTCTCACCGGCTGTTATTTTAATATTCCCGCCATTACCCGTACTATCACCCCTACCGAAAGAAATAGAATTAACGGAACCGACGAGGACACTATTGCCCGCGGAAATTTTTAAATTTCCACCATCTCCAGAACCCCCGTATCTCGAATAAGAAAAATTAGCTATTTTCCCGGTAGAGATATTATTCCCCGCACTGAGGTTAATATTCCCCCCATTTCCAGGCTTAATTAATGATAGATAATAAGTGTCTAAATTCTGGACTTTAATATCCCCGCCCGCCCGCAAGTTAATATTACCCGTCCTGGTGGCGTTATCTATTGCTTGTGCCAGGGGAATAAGAGCGGGTTCCTTGATCCTGAAAGTCTCCGAGAGCCTAAAAAAGTTAGCTAGATCGATAATGAAAATCGTGTTGATATGACCTAAGATTAAATTCTGACCTGAGATATTAATATCTCTCCCCGCTGTAAAAATACGATCGGTCTGATCGATCAAGTCGCTTCCTACCGTTTGCGCTCCCTTCATTGTTACAGACCCGACACCATTATCATCCGCATCCGCCCTAAGGTTGATCTTGCCACTGCCAGGGCTGAAAATTAAATTGTTATTGGCTAGATCGTCGATCGTAATATCATTATTCGCCTCTAACACGATATTCGTATCACCGGGTAAAACTAAGAAATTGCCCGCGTATACGGTGGGCAAACTAGTTTTATTATTATCATCGCCGATCGATATATTATCGGCGCGGATTAAGAATGTTCCCCCAGGGCTATTCGTCCCGCTAACATCCGCTAAACCGAAGAAAACTACCTCGTTACCGATTAATTGTATATTACCCCCGGACGCGGTTAAACTCCCCGAATTGGTAACTTTCCTACCGTTAATCAAGAGGGTTTGTCCATTGCCTACTTTCAAGTTTCCTAAATTCATCACCTCCCCGGTTTGCCCTGACATGATCAAGCCGATGGGAGCCGTGGCCGTTACTTTTAATAACGGTGGTGGGGCGGGATTGGTCGCGCTGAATATGCTTCCATCGGGCATGAGTAAACCTCTCGCGGTACTGGCGTAGAATGAACCGGATATATCCAGCCGCGCCCCGGTTCCGAAAAAGATCCCGTTAGGATTGAGGAGATATAAATTAGCGTTCCCGCTCACCCCCAAAGTACCGAGAATGGCGGAGGGATTATTTCCCGTGACGCGGGTGATAATGTTGGTAATCCCAGCGGGGTTGGTGAAATAAGCACTTTTGCCCTCTAAAATATTGAACTCTTGGAAACTGTGGAACAAGTTCTGTCCCCGTGTCGCACCCCCTTCAATATCCTGTCTGTTGGGGTCTATTTGCCTGACGGTGGAACTCTCAACCCCTAAAGTACGATCGGGAATTATCTGTGCTTTCACGGATAACGGGGCCGACGAGGCGATTAAAAAAGATACTAAAACGCAATTCTTAAAAATATTTTTTTTGATGTTAGTAGACATTTACAATACTTAAAAGCTTGTAATATTTTATTGATAATTTATTAGTACAACAATGCGAACACAGAACACAGAACACAGAACACAGAACACAGAACACAGAACACAGAACACAGAACACAGAACACAGAACACAGAACACAGAACACAGAACACTTATTAGACAAGGGTTTGTCTAATAAGTAATCCTCACTTTCGGAAATCTTTACTGGCTATATTTTAGTATAATACCCTAGGATAAAAAATACTTGACAAAAAATTAAAAATCAATAATGATACTCTGAAAAAGATTTTAACCGCCACTGTGCTGATAGTAGTTAAAATCTACGAATTCTAAATTGAAAGCCTTCTTGAAGGGTGGATGATGAAAATTTTTAAAATATCGGGTTTCTGTGCGCTTATTTTAACTGCTACGATTATTTTTATTAAAAATAACTGTCACGCCCAAACCCGACTCGATCGTCCCACGGCGATACCGCCCAACTTGCGGGACATAGTGCCCACAACTCCCGCCCCTACTCTTCCCACAACCCCCCTACCGGTCACACCTTCAAAGGAAGAATTACTTCCCTCACCGCCGCCCATCACACCCCTCCAAGCCCCCCCTTTTGAGAACATCACGGTAACGCGCTTTATTTTCAAGGGGAATAAGGTATTCAGCGAAATGGAATTACAAGCCGCTTACACCGCCGATTTATTGAATCGCCCTCTTTCTCTAGCTCAATTATTGGAAGTTGCCTCGAAAGTAGTCCAACGTTATGCCGATGCGGGCTACAGTACCTCGGGGGCTTTCGTGGTTCTACCCCCGGAAACCCAAAGCAGTGGCCGGGGCCCGGTAGAGATTAGAGTGATCGAGGGAGAATTAGAATCTTTGGAGGTGGCCCCCTTCACTTCGTCCCGACTGAATCCAGGTTACGTGCGTTCCCGTATAGCCGTGGCCGTGGAAGAACCGCTTAACGTTAACCGCATCCAAGAGGCGTTACAACTCCTGCAACTTAACCCGTTAATCTCCCGTATTTCTGCGGAGTTAACCGACGGTTCCGCACCGGGTAAGAGTATTTTAAAAGTCCAGTACGCCACCGAACCGACTTTCAACGCCCGCACCTATCTCAATAACTATCGTGCCGTCAGTATCGGCGAGGTGGAAAGGGGTTTGGGAATCACCGAGGCTAATGTGTCGGGGTGGGGCGATAGTTTTTCCCTCGACTACCGTAGTACCGACGGTAGCGATGAGATAGATGCTTTTTACGAAATTCCTTTCAACGCCCGTAACGGTACTTTCAGATTTTATTATCGCACCGTCAACAGTCGCATTATTACGAAGCCACTGGATAAATTCAATATACGATCGGATTATTCCCAGTACAAGTTGATCCTACGCCAGCCCTTCATACAAAAACCGCAAGAGGAATTGGCGCTGGGGGTGACGATTGATCGCCAACTCAGTTTCGATAGCATCGATGGATTCGGTTATCCCCTATCTCCGGGAGCCAACAATAACGGCGAGACCAACACCACCACGCTGCGCTTTTTCCAAGAGTGGTTCCAGCGAGATGCCGTCTCGGTGATAGCCCTACGTTCTTCCTTTGACGTTGGTGTCGATGCCTTCGGAACTACGCAAGCGGAAAGTGTCACCCCCGATGAAGTAGTCCCAAGCAGTGACTATTTCCTGTGGCGGGGCCAGGCGCAGTGGGTAAGGGCCTTGGCCCCGGATACGCTGTTTTTTGTCCGCGGCGATTTACAATTAAGTTCCCAGAACCTCCTTCCTATTGAAAAATTTGCCCTGGGTGGATTCGGTAGCGTCAGGGGTTACGTGCCCAATACGGTACTGGATGATAACGGTTTGGTGATCAACACCGAGGCACAGATCGCTCTGTTCCGGCAGAATGAACCCCGGATGGTGTTACAACTCGTTCCTTTTTTCGATTTCGGCGTGGGTTGGAACGCACCCGTCGCCTCTTTCAACTCCCCGTCACAAAATACCCTAGCCTCTCTCGGTTTGGGCTTGCAGTGGCAGTATCAAGAGGCGATCGTTGCTAGACTCGATTGGGGGGTTCCTTTAATAGCTATCAAGGAGGATGAGAACGGTTCTAGGGAACAGGCGCTCAGTTTTTCCCTTTTCTTGCGTCTGCGCTTCTGAAAAAATTGTTCGCCATAACTGGAAAAACCTCGATGGCTCGTATGATAATGAGATGGAAGCTATACTGCGATCGCACTGCTATAGCGGTTGCGAAAAGTCCAGTAAAATATTATCGAGGCACGATCGAGAAAACAGGAACTATGACGAGGGATTCGCTAACAATTACCTTTGAAGAGTTATTAAACTGTAATATGAACGGTGCCGACTTCGATAACGCCAGTTTAGCCGAAGTCGATCTCTACGTGTGAACCTCGATTATTTTCTGTCATATTAATCAATGCAACAATTATCTCTCTCTCTCGAACTACCTGAAAACGACACTATCAATCAACGATGGTTTCAAGAGATATTAAATACTTTAGGGGTTAAAACAGAGACGGCATGGCCCGACAGATTCGGTCAAGCTCTCCGCCTTTGGTTGGAGGGGCAGGGCATACCCCGGCTGAAAACCATCAGCTTATTTTCTGGTGGTGGCGGTTTAGATATTGCTTTTCACGATTCCGGCTTCGATATAGTTCAGATGATCGAAGTAGAGAGTAAATATATTCAAACTCTAGAGAAAAATTCAGGGCGCAGAAAGTGGCTAGAAGGCTCTCTGCCAATCGCTACAGATATAAAAAACTATTTACCCGAACCCGATTTAAAAATAGATTTCATTATTGGCGGGCCACCCTGCCAAACTTTTTCCGCTGCGGGAAGGAGGGCGGCGGGTGTATCGGGAATCACGGATAGTAGGGGAACCCTATTTCAAGAATACATTCGTATTCTCAAGCTACTTCAACCCAAAGGTTTTTTATTCGAGAATGTTTATGGAATCACCGGGGCTAACGGGGGAAAGCTTGGCAGGAGATTCAAGAGGCGTTTCGAGATGCGGGCTACAGTATTCATTACCGTGTTTTAGATGCGGCTGATTACGGGGTTCCCCAGCATCGGGAGCGTTTGTTTATCGTTGGCTCGAAAGGGGGGAAATATTTATTTCCCTATCCCACTCACGGTTTTGACTCCCTCGACGGGCGGCCTTATTACACAGCGACGGAAGCTGTTAAAGGTGCCGATATTTCAGAGGTGGAAATCGGTTTAGGAGGTAGGTTCGGTTATTTACTCAAAGATATTCCCCCGGGGCTTAACTACAGTTTTTATACGAGAGAGATGGGTTATCCCAATCCTATTTTCAGTTGGAGGTCTAAATTTTCCGACTATCTCTATAAAGCAGATCCCGATACACCGGTACGAACGATAAAAGCGCAGGGGGGGCAATATACCGGGCCTTTCAGTTGGGAAAACCGGAAATTTTCCCTCGCGGAGTTGAAGCGCTTACAAACTATCCCCGATGATTACGAAATAGTAGGTAATAAACAGGTAGCGATCGAACAGATAGGTAATTCCGTCCCCCCTCAATTAGGAAGAATTTTAGCCCTCAGTATATTGGAGCAAGTTATCGGGATAAATTTACCTTTTAATATTCCTTATCTGCCTGAAACTAAAAATTTAAGTTTTAGGCAACGTAAAAAAGACCTGACGAAAATTTATCATCAAAAAGCTCAAGTAGCAATTAAAGAACTATGCAACGCCGGAAAACTGGCAAGGCTAGACCGAGAATCAGAAACAGAATCTTTAATTGATTCCGTTAGATTTTTATCACTAAAAAACTTTGCTTGGACACAGACTATTAGTTCCAACTGTCTGAAAGTTGGCTTGAATTATCAATTAAATAGTAAGTTTTGGGATATTGCCGCCAGTACAGAAAATAATGAAGAAGATGAATATAAATTTTGTATAGATATTTATCCTTGTCATGGATATGAAGACTGGTGCCTCAAGACAAAAATGGTTAAGCTATGCGCTAAACAATTAGATCCCTACTTATTAACTTCTTTATGGAAATTTTTTGAAGAAAAGCTATATGAATTAACTGGTAAAGTGGATTTAGTACAACTATCGGGCTATTATCAGTATAAGTCGCGCATTACATCAAGTTTGATTTTTAATCTTTCATCGGAAGTAAGTTCTTTCTGGCGAATTGTTCAACTTGTTGTCAGAGGTATCGCCACTTCTACCCAACTGACAACAAAAGAGTTTGCGGAACTTTGGGGGGTTAATAAAGGGGATGTATTAGAGTACCTTCAATCCTTAAAAGATATAGGTTATGAGGTGAGAAGTCATAACACTAACCCTCAGATACCGAGAGACGAATATTTAATCCCTTATGTGTTTCCGACGTTAAAGCCTCAAAGTGTCCAACTTCGTAAAAAACTGTAGCTAGATTATGAGTGAGATACATTTAAAAGTCTATAGCGATAGAAGTGAGTTAATACTAGCTGAGGGCGGAGTAGAGGAATTTAGCGAAGGGGTAATGAGTACCGCCGCCAAGGAAAGGTATAAGAGGATAGTTGCTCAACTTGGTAACTGCTATCTGAAAAATCAGATTTTATTTTGTAGGGATAATTTCACTAATATAGATTTTTCAAGGTTAACCCAAGAACATAGACTTATTTTGAATAAACTGGTTAATTCGGTAACGAGTGAAGTCGGGCGGGCGTTGATAGGTTTGAGCATACTACAGCTATGTGTCAAGTCGATCGAACCCGAACAAAGTATTAGATTACATAAAGGTAGCTCCAGTACAAGAGATTTTTCTTGGTGCGAGGGGGTTTCCATGCGTTCTCTGGATAAGCAATTCATCACCCCGGTATTGAGAGAATATGAATTGTTGACGCTTAACGCCGATGGTTTTATGATGACACGTAGCCTAGCGGAAAATTACCCCTATACGAAAGTATATAAAGCCAATCTGAGAGGGGCGAAGTTAGAATGGATAAATTTAGTAGAAGCTATAGAAAGAAACGAAATTATAACGGCTATAGCTTTACAATATATTCTTTCACAACTGTTAAATCAGGCTACTAATTTTAAAAAGTTAGCTATTTCTGCGATCGCTAAGCTAGAGGAATGTAAAAAAAGAGAGCTTATCGATAAAAGCTTTGTCTATAATTTCGTCGTCCGTCACATAGAAATCTCTAATTATGCCGCCCGCTTAATGGAAATATCCATCCACGCTTTAATGCAAGCGATGCAGGAACAAGAAGTTTTTTCCGACCTAATTTTGAAAGAGCTTTCTCAGATGCGATCGGCGAATAAAAAACACGGAAACATAGCGGATATAGAACTTTTAAATAATAGACAAATCGTAGAAGCTTGGGATGCTAAATATGGTAAAGCCTATTTAAGAGATGAGATTGAAGAGTTATCGGAAAAATTAGAAATTCATCCTGCAGTACAGAGGGCGGGTTTTGTGACAAGCGTTACTCCTGAAAGAGTAGATGAACTAAAAGCTAGATGTGAAGAAATAGAAAATCAGTACGGAATATCCATAGAAATATTAACTTTTGACACATGGGTTGAAGAACAATTTCAACGCTCTTTGTTAACAGGTGCGACCGATGAAGAAAAACTGGCAACTGCTTGGATAACCGCTTATGTAGAATCTCTAGCACAACAACGCAGGGAAATCGCCCCCATAGACGAGCCTTGTTATCATTGGTTGTTGAGTCTCGACAATATATTAAGCCAAAATTCAAGCTCTAATTAAAATCATGAAGCAGAAGAGTTCAATAAAAAATTAGATGACGCTAAAGACATTACAGACTACCCTGACCTATCAAAGACAGAAAAACTCCTCCATGCAATTGAAACCTTGTGATAATTGTCAAGCTATTGTAAATATTCGTTACAGAATCCAGCAGGATGAAAGCCAGAAATGGCGCTTGGTGTGTCCCGATTGCTGGACTCTCCTGAGTGGCGATAATCCCTATTACCGTTACGGGGGCACTTGGAAAGCGAGAGGCACGAAAAAACCCCCGTAGGGATTACAGGAGTTTTTCCGGCCGGGTCTACAACTGGTCTAGGTCGGGCATTGCTAATACTGGCTCGGTTTCACGATCGATCCCTTTCTTCAAACCGGCGGCGGCGCATCTAGCGTATCGAGGTCAAGACTGTTAGGGCTGTAGGGAGGTTCTAACCAAAGGACGCGGGAATCCCAGAAGCGCATGGATACTGGATCGATTTAGTAAAGGATGGAAAAATCGCCAAATAAATTTTATTATTATTGATTTATTATCAAAAAGTCATTAAAATTTTCATAGTAAAAATTTCAAGATCCTTAAAAACCACTACAGGTTTTAATTAGAGACAATAAAGGTATTATATGGCAACAAAATTTAATTTTATGAAACAACTAATTACATCTAATTTCAAAAATAACATTCGTTCATTATTGAATAAACGAGGACTTAAAATAGTAGAAAATGAAGTTAGAGAATTTTTTAGCTATTCTGGTGAAGATGCTTTTGTGCAGTGGTATTTTAATCGTAAAGCTTGGAAATATCTTAACTGTAAATATCCTAAAAATGGCTTTTATGTAGATGTTGGTTCCTTCCATCCCATTAATATATCCAATACGTATTGGTTTTATAAAAAAGGATGGAGAGGGATTAATATAGATGCCAATCCGCAAACAAAAGAGCTATTCGATAGCAAAAGACCTCAAGACATCAATCTACACCTAGCAGTTTCAGATGAAGAAAAAGAACTAGTGTTTTATTCTTGGGGTAAATCTGCCCTCAACACTTTATCAGAAGATTTGGTAAAAAAATATGTTCAAGAAGGAAAACGTCAGCCTAATGAAATCAAATTAAAAACTATGAGGTTAGATAGTATTCTTGACAAATATTTACCCGCAAATCAAGAAATTAGCTTTTTATCAGTAGATGTAGAAGGTCACGATTTAGAAGTTTTAAAATCTAATAATTGGGATAAATACAGACCAGAATTAGTTTTAGTTGAAGAATTAAATGATGACATCCACCAATTAATCAATTCTCCCATTGCCCATTTAATGAAAGATGTTGATTATGCGATGATCGCTTGGACTCCCCCCACGGTTATTTATGTAAACAAACGGTCTGTCACGGAACCTTTTTGGATTTAAAACATAAAAAGACTCTCGTAATTTTTACGAGAGTCTTCTCCGTCCGAATCTAGAACTAGTCTAGGTCGGGCATTGCCAATACCGGCTCGGTCTCACGATCGATCCCTTTCTCGAAACCAGCAGCAGCAGCACGAGCGCGTCCAGCGTGCCAGAGGTGTCCGATGAGGAAGAAGAAGCCGAGAGTAAAGTGGGAAGTAGCCAACCAAGCGCGGGGAGATACATAGTTAAACGAGTTAACATCTGTAATAACCCCACCCACGGAGTTCAAGGAACCTAAAGGCGCGTGAGTCATGTACTCGGCGGCGCGACGTACTTGCCAGGGTTGAACATCATTTCTGATTTTGTCGAGGTCGAGACCATTAGGGCCGCGGAGGGGTTCTAACCAGGGGCCGCGGAAATCCCAGAAACGCATGGTTTCACCACCGAAGATGATCTCACCGGTAGGAGAGCGCATCAGGTATTTACCTAAGCCGGTGGGGCCTTGAGCGGAAGCCACGTTAGCGCCTAAGCGTTGGTCACGTACCAAGAAAGTAAAAGCTTGAGACTGAGAAGCTTCCATACCGGTAGGGCCGTAAAACTCGCTGGGGTAAGCGGTGTTATTGAACCATACGTAGATAGAAGCGATAAAGCCCATCAGGGAAAGAGCGCCTAAGCTGTAGGAAAGATAAGCTTCACCAGACCAAACAAAAGCACGACGCGCCCAAGCGAAAGGCTTGGTGAGGATGTGCCAGATGCCGCCAGCGATACAGATCAGACCGATCCAGATATGACCGCCGATGATGTCTTCCATGTTGTTGACGCTGATGATCCAACCTTCGCCACCGAAAGGAGCCTTCAGTAGATAACCGAAGATAACGGCTGGGTTTAAAGTGGGGTTGGTGATCACGCGCACGTCACCGCCACCTGGGGCCCAGGTATCGTAAACGCCGCCGAAGAACATGGCTTTAAACACCAATAGTAAGGCACCGAAACCTAAAAGGATGAGGTGATAACCGATGATGTTGGTCATCTGGTTTTTGTCTTTCCAGTCATAACCGAAGAAGCTGGAATACTCTTCTAATGTTTCCGGGCCTCTGAGGGCGTGGTAGATACCACCGAAACCTAACACTGCAGAGGAAATTAAGTGTAAAACACCAGCCACGAAGAAGGGGAAAGTATCCACGACTTCACCGCCGGGGCCAACACCGAAACCGAGGGTGGCCAAGTGGGGAAGAAGGATTAAACCCTGTTCGTACATGGGTTTTTCGGGGATGAAGTGGGCGGTTTCAAACAGTGTCATCGCACCGGCCCAGAAAACGATCAAACCAGCGTGAGCGACGTGAGCGCCTAACAGTTTACCGGAGAGGTTGATCAGACGGGCATTACCCGCCCACCAAGCGAATCCAGTAGAACTTTGGTCACGTCCGCTGGCAACAGACATATTAGAGAGCGTTACCACGGGGCAGAACCTCCTCAGGGAATGTGAATTGTTCGTGGGGTTGGTCTAGAGGAGCCATCCAAGCTCTCAAACCTTCATTGAGTAGAATATTTTTGGTGTAGAAAGTCTCGAATTCGGGGTCTTCTGCCGCTCTTAATTCTTGGGATACGAAGTCATAAGCGCGGAGGTTAACAGCGAGGCCCACTACTCCTACAGCACTCATCCATAATCCGGTGACG
>JADQBB010000009.1 GCA_016903695.1 Chlorogloea purpurea SAG 13.99 | reverse complement strand
GCATCCCATTTTTGCAACGACCGGCGGGGAATCAATTCCCCGCCTCATAGTCCAAGTCCTCTTAAGAGGACTTCTGCTATGAGACCGTGATTTTAATCACGGTCGGGTCAGGTATACCTTGCATAATTGGGATGCTCCCATTATTTTAGCCAGAAATTAAAGCAGGTTCCGAGATAGTATTAGCTCTAACTCTTTTCCCGTGAAACTGCATTTTCACCCCTCTAGAAGGGCCGAGAGTCAAACCCCTCCTGACAGGCTTTTCCTCGTCTTCGTGTACGAGAGACAACTCGTAATTAGAGACAACATAAGCTAAAACTAACTTTAATTCGTACCAAGCTAGGGCTTCACCGATACAACGCCGTGAGCCGCCGCCGAATGGTATAAATTCATAAGCGCTATATTGTTTATTTAAAAATCTTTCCGGCTGGAACTGATCGTGCTGGCTGTAGATTTTCTCGTCATGATGGGTGAGATAAATAGAACCCATTACCGCAGTGCCCGGGGATAAGTCGTATCCTCCCAGATTAACGGGTTCCATCACCACTCTCGGAAAAGTCAACATCGCCACCGGATGAATCCGTAATGTCTCCTGACAGACGGCACTTAGATAGGGAAGACGGGTAATCTCTAAAGGTGTGGGGTTGTCGCCCGAACTTTCTAACTCGGCGCGGATTTTCTCCTTGACTTCAGGATAACGATGAGTCCAATAGAGGGCCCATGACATAGCTGTAGCGGTGGTTTCGTGACCGGCGAACAACAAGGTCATCAATTCATCCCTTAATTCTTTATCGGTTAAGGGATTTCCTTCCGGGTCGGTGGCCGATACCAGCAGGGAGAGAATATCGGTAGAAGTATTATCGGGATTGGCGCGCCTTGCGGCAATTTCTCTGTAGATAATATCATCGACGATCTTACGGGAGCGAATGAATTTACCCCAGGGACTCCAAGGGCCTAAATCTTTCTGTAAAGAAGTGAAGAATAATACTGCGGCGGTAGCTGGCACCTCGAAAGTATCTAGCATCGAACAGATATGATGCTTGAGAATATCGTATTGTTCACCCTGGGCGATGCCGAAAACCGTTTCCATGATCACCGCGAGGGAAATACGTTGCATGGCTTTGCGCGCCACGAAAGGTTTATCTTGGGGAATTGAACCCATGGTGCGATCGCTGATAGAGACGATCGAATCCCCGTAGGATTTAATTTTGTCGCCGTGAAAAGGTGGCATTAATAACTGACGGCGTTTCCTGTGGGCTTCCCCGTCTAGCAAGATTACTGAATAGTCCCCCAGTAGAGGCAGAAAAATATTATTAGCTTCGCCGGGGGCTGAAAAAATACCGCGATCGTTTGTTAGGATGTACTGTACTAGGTTAGGGTCGCTGACCATGACTACATCCATACTAGAAAGCTTTGCCCTGAATACTTCCCCATGCTGTTTTCTGATCTTCTCCATATAGTTGAGTGGGTCTAGTATCCACTGCAACATCTGTAGGGCCGGATGTGTTTTTGGAGTAGGAACAAGTTTCATGAGGGGGCACCAGAACGCAAATCTGTTATATATCTTAACTTAATCTTAGTCGTGTCTGGGTGATGTGGTCGCCGTCGGGGAGGGAGTAGGCTTGGGGGTAGTGGCGGGAGGTAAACCCTTCAGGGAAATTAAAGCCTGCATGACTAATTTAGCGACGGGGGCGGCCACGGTGGAACCGAATGTATTGCCTCCTTTGGGTTCATCCACCACTACTAACACCACGTAACGGGGAGATTCCACCGGCAGGATCGAAACGAAACTGGTGATTTTAGCGTTAGCTAAATACCCCCCTCTAGCACTAGCCTTCTGGGCAGTACCGGTTTTACCGCCGATGCGATAGCCAGGTATTTGCGCGGCTTCCCCCGTGCCTTCCGTTACCACCGTTTCCATCATCATAAGCACTTCTTTCGCCGCCTCCGGTGAAAAAACGGCTTTTTTCGGATAGGCGGGTTGCCAGTGCAGTCGCCCCTGGCCATCGGCTAACCCCCTTACTAAGTGGGGAGTGACTAAAGTGCCGCCGTTGGCTAAAGCGCCGTGAAGTTGGATTAATTTGAGGGGAGTTAGAGAAAATCCCTGTCCGAAAGCCGCGGTGGCCGATTCGATCGCGCCCAGAAGGAATTGTTTTTCCGGCTTCATGTGGCCCGTGGCTTCTCCTGGTAAATCCACCCCGGTTTTCTGATTTAAACTTATGCCCAGAAGACGATCGTAGTAATCTTGGCGTTTCATCTTCTGGATAATCTGCACCATACCGATATTACTGGAAGTTTGTAATATTCTAGCCAGGGTCATAGAACCGTTACCGCTTCTAGATGCGTTTTTAATCGTCCACCTATCCACGGCGATCGATCCCGAATCGTAAAATATACTATTGGTATTAATCGCTTTAGAGTCCAAAGCGAGGGCGATATTAAGCGGTTTAAAAGTAGACCCAGGTTCGTATAGATCTGAAACCGTCCAATTTTTAAACAGGGATACATTGTGTTTATAGTATTGATTGGGGTTGAAGGTAGGTTCGCACACCATCGCCAGCATGGAACCATCGTGGGCATCCATCACCAATACCGCCCCCCGTTTGGCGTTAAATTTTTTTAATTGTTCTTTTAAAGCTAACCTGGCCGCCCTCTGTAATTGCAAATCCAAAGTTAGCTGCAATTGTAGATCATCGGCTTGAAATAAACCTTCGGGTACAAAAGCGGGTAGTATACGCCCGTCTCCCATCCGTCTCGTGTTTAGGGATAAAGCCTCTCTCTCTAAAAGTTGTTTTTGACTTGACTCGATTCCCGCCTGCCCTTGATGCTGGGAGCGATCCACGTAGCCGATAACATCCGCTACCATCTCATCTTGCGGGTAGTAGCGCGTGTATTCTTCGTCTAGTTGTAAACCTGCCAAAGGTATGCCGTCAGGATTTTTTAAGCCTTTAATTTCGGCAGCTTGGGATTCGGTGACTCCTTTGGCCAATTGAACCCCTGTTTCTCGTTTGTTGAATTGAGCCAACAGGTTTTGAGAAGTGGTGTTTAATATGGGGGCCAGTTTCTGGGCTACTTCTTCCTTGGGTCGATCGAACAGTTTCGGGTGGACGTAAAAAGTATACACCAGGCGATCGGTAGCGAGGACGTTATGATCGCTGTCGATAATCGGTCTTCTGGGTACGTAGGGCTTGATCCTGAAAGTTTGTTGTTGTTTCGCCCGCTTTTGTAATTCCTCTGCCTGTACCACCTGCAATTGATATAAGCGCCATCCCAGGCCCAACATACCCAAGAGCAACACGGCCCACACTGTCACCAAGCGCCCGTTACCTGGAGGTGAGGGTTTGGATTGGGTTCGATCGTTCCCGCGAACGCGCTTCTGGGAATAGGAATGCGAGGCAGACTTTTTGGGATCGCGTCGCTTCTGCTGAGAATGGTTAGCTTTGGGCCGGGGATTGATCATTAGGCTTAATAAGCAAGAGGTTGAGTTACTTTGAGAGGCTGTTCATTAGATAGACTATTTTTGGCTTTAATTGTTACGGATTTCGGATTCAAGGGGAGAAAGATCGCTTGTTCCGGTTTGGGGATGGTCAATCCCGTCTCTGGCTTTTCTGCCTGTTTGGCCAACTGCTGTTTTAAAGTTTCGTTGGTGGTGAGAAGACTCCTCTCATAACGTTGTAGGGTTTCTAGTTTGGAATATTCTTGATGCCAAACTTTCGGCACATAAACCGTCCAAGCATACACACCTAGGGCCGAAGTCATCAGAGATAGAGTAACGACCGATAAGCCTTTCTGTAAAGCGTTAAGAGAGCGCAGATGAGAGGGTAGGGTCGTTTTCTCATCCACTTGCGTCGTTGCCGCTTTATTCACCACCGGCTGTTCCAAGGTGGGGGGAATTGTCCTGGAACGAAGATTTTCGCGTCTTCTAGAACGTTTGTAACCGTTGCTTTCTCGGGAAATCAGGGGTTGAGGAGATGCTGACATGGGTGATCTTAAAAAATGTGTGTGTTGACGATTAGGGGCATTATAACGGCATTTGCTGTTGTAATCGATAGAGGATGGTGTTGGGTTGTACCCCACTCAAGATTTGTTTGATGACGGTACTGGGGCCTATAGAACCCCAACTACAGCCCTGTTCTAAATACACTTGCGCCGCTTTGCCGATGATATAAGTGCCGTAACCGGCGATGCTTCCCTGTAATAGGGCCGTGCTGCCGTAAAGAGTCAACGCACCCGGACTTTCAAACATACTGCCGAAAGCGAGGGCGCTTTTTCCCAAGCCAATAATCACGGTACTGGCGATTTCCCCGGCGAGTAATCCACCTGTACTGATAAGTAGGGTACGCCACAGTTTCCCCGCCTCGTAACTAGTGATAGGTAAACCGTACAGACGTGCCAGATTGCGTATCATTGCCAAATCCGTCACCGTGCCGCCGATTAAATCGAGAATGGCGATCGGGTTGGCCGCTACTGCGATCGATTTATATTTAGCATAGTTCCAGATCAAGTTTTCCGCTTCCTCTTGACGGTGCGAGAGGGTTTTTCGGGCGATATTGAGTTCGGCGGACTGTGCCTGCATGAGAGAGTTGATCGCTAACAACGATCGACCTTCCCGGTTCAAGATCATCAACAACTTATCTTTCAATTCGTCTATCTGCGGGGGGGGCGTTTCCCACTCAAGAGTTATCACCCCGCCTTTTTCCACCCTCACGGGTACCGGTTGCGGTTCGGCTGCCACCATGACTATTTCATCGAGAGTTAACACATCATCTAACGTTTTTGCACGACTTCCTGTTCCCAATATTTGTAATTGTCGGAAAATTTCGGATCGATCGGTTTCTGGATACAGATCTATTTTATTAAACACCAATATCAAGGGCTTTTGAGTTTTCCTTAACTCGCATAAGGCCCCGTATTCGGTGCGGGTAATATCTCCGGCCACGACGAATAAAATTAAATCCACCTGGCGCGCCACTTCCCGCGCCATATTCGCCCTTGCCTCCCCGTCGATTTCATCGAGTCCTGGAGTATCGATCAATTCTACCTGTACCTTACCGCCAGGGGGAGTCCAACGCACCGAACGAGGCCACTGGGTAACGCCGTTCAAAGGGCCCGTCTGTAATAATTTTTCCCCTAATAAAGCGTTGATCACCGCCGATTTTCCCCTACTCACCAAACCGAAAGTTGCTATCCTGATTACCGTCCCCTCCAGTTTATCTAAAGCCCCTTTCAAATTTTGCAGATCGGTTTTGACCGCTGCCTGTAAACTGGGATTGGGCGGATAGTTCCAGTGTCTGCGCACACTAGAATACCAGGATAAAGCCTGCTGTAAGCTGGCGCGGGCTTGATTGTAATGAGTTTCCTGTAATGAGGGTGTCTGGCTCACGGTTGCTTGTCGTTATCTCTTCTGCTATGTTATCCCTATTTTAAAGTTATCTAGTTAAAGTAACTTCATTTTATAAGTACGGTTTCCACGCCTTAACATTCTTATATTAAAGAAGTGAATTCAAACTTCATTTATTTTTTAACAGGAATATTTTTAAATAGCGCCACACCTGCGGGTATTGAGTAGATATATATCTTTTAATGTGAGATTTCAAAGATACCAAACTTTTTGAGTCTTCTAATTCTCTCTTTTGATAAAACAGGATTAAATCATCTCGTCTTTTTAAAAGTATACGCATGGCTTCATAATCTTCTGACTTCAATATCTCTCCAGGTTGAATACTATCGGGTAAGGGACGAGGTACATAAAAAGTCGTATGGGATGGTGCTAGATCCTCTACGGGTCTTTCTTTGGTGTATAAATAAATAGATAGAGATTTCCTCGATCGATCTTGTTGCTCATCGGGTAATTGTATTTGATTGAAACCGTGCCATGAATACTCACCGGTTTCAAAAATTATACAGCGGTTGAAACACGGTAAAAAAGATATGATTTCATTATCTTCACTGCGGGGATCGGAGTGTAATTCTAATAAACCGCCCCATTCCTCCGACCATTCTTGATTGAGATAAATCAGAATATTCAAACGGCGATGATGCCAACGCCGCTCATCCATATTAAAGTCAACGTGAGGATCTAACTCTTGACCGTGTAAATTTTCGTGGGTTCCGCCTCCATAAAATGTGGGGTCGGGGATAAGATGATCTATACCTGTAATTTCAGTAATCTTATCTAAAAACTCTTTTGACTGTACCCAGTTAGCAAAATAATTATAAATATCACTGATAGAATATAAATCTTCGTTAACCGCTTTTTTTCCGACTGTGCCCACTTCGCTCATGGCTTTACGAGTATTGAATTCGGGGAAGTCTTGCAATAGTAATAAAGCCAGATCATGGTCTAAAAAATTATCAACAACAACGTGCTTGAAAGGCTTAGCATTGTTAAAAATAGCTTGATATTTGGTTAAATTGTTGAAAATTAGTTTATTTATCGACATTAGATTGACTTAGTGAACTATGATAGATGTAACGTCTCCATTTTAACCTTATGGACTGGTGGCATAAACTCAAGGATAACGGATTGGCAAGGGGTGGGGCGATATTACTGATAATCTTCTACTTGGCGGTAATCTTCGCTGACTTTATCGCTCCCTACGACCCTTATAAATCTTGGGCTGATGGGTCATTATTACCGCCCACGCCAGTCTATTGGCGCTCACAGGCAGAAAGCAATAAAGGTCAATGGTTGGGGCCTCACGTTTACCCCACCATCGGCAGTGCCACGGATATTAATACGGGTGAGCGATTACTGGAGGAAGATTTTTCCCAACCTTCCCCCCTGAGATTATTCGTCAGGGGTCAACCCTATAATCTCTTTCAGGTGCGCTTGCCCCTACCGCCGAAATGGGATGAGGTAACTTTATTTCCGGGGATACCGATCGATCTTCATTTATTCGGTACGGTAGGTAAAGGAAGCATCCATCTTTTGGGAACGGATGAATCGGGGCGGGATCAATTCAGTCGCATTGTCTTCGGTGGTAGAATCAGTCTGTTCATCGGTTTGGTGGGAATATTAGTTTCTTTTCCTATCGGGATGTTCGTAGGGGGTATTTCCGGTTATTTCGGCGGCCCTTTGGACGCGGTGTTAATGCGTTTCGTAGAAGTGTTAATGACCATTCCGGGGATTTATTTATTAGTAGCTTTAGCCGCTGTCTTGCCCCCCGGCTTATCCAGTTCCCAAAGATTTCTCTTAATAGTATTAATTACTTCTTTCATCAGTTGGGCGGGTTTGGCGAGGGTGATCCGGGGACAGGTTTTATCGTTGAAAGAGCAAGAGTTTATTCAAGCTGCTAAAGCTTTAGGAGCCAATCCCCTATATATTATCGTCCGCCACGTTCTGCCCCAAACCGCCAGTTATATTATCATTTCCGCCACTTTAGCCATACCTGGTTTTATCGTTTCCGAGTCGGTTTTAAGTTTGATCGGTTTGGGAATTCAGCAACCCGACCCCAGTTGGGGAAATTTATTATCTCTAGCTAATAACGCTTCTATTATCGTCTTACAGCCTTGGCTGATATGGCCCACAACTTTATTAATCGTCCTCACTGTATTGGCTTTTAATTTATTAGGCGATGGTTTGAGGGATGCTCTCGATCCTCGCACCTTAGATCGTTAAATTATGCAGAAACTAAACTGGGTTTATAATTATCTAGCCGATCGCTCAGTATTATACAGTCAGAGATACGGGCGACGGGGTTGGTTGGTCTTCTTGCTGCTCTTCTCGCTGATGGTGGTGTTGCAGTTAAGTAAATTTAGTTAGGATTAAAAGTTTTCTTCTTTTTCTAAAAATTTAATTTTTTCATAGAGACTATCAACAGTTTCACCTGCAAATAATTTATCTTTGAGTTTTAAATAATCTCCTATCTCTAAATTACAAATTGCTAAAAATCGTATCACTTTAGAAGCTTCCAAGTGTTCGGTTAAAACTTGAAAAGCTTCTTGAATAATTTCTCTATCCGTATCTAGGTTAATTTTCATTATTTAATGCCTGGATAAAATCGATCGGGTTAAGAGCTGAAATTTCTAGAGATTGACAACGGTTTAGTAATCGTTTGTCACAAGTAATAAAATAATCACTTCTAGAAGCTTCAAAACAAGCTACATGAAGGGCATCAATGGCTTTTACACCCAGATTTTCTAGTTCTTTGGCTCTCTCCTTGATATTTTCGCCAATAGGCTGTTTAAAGGTAGCTTTTTTGAGATGTTCTTCAATGGCTCTTTGTTTAAGGGGAAAGGGATTTTTTGATTTTCATAAGCCAGTACCGATGAGTGAACGGATTCGAGTAGCCGGGTTTCAATCAGGTATAAGATAATGATGACTGCTTGGGTCTCTAAGTATATTTTAGCTTGGCTTTGGTCATCAAAAAGACGATTGTACACACTGGTATCTAAATAGACTCTCATTTTTAATGATTCTTTCCCTGAATCTAATCCGTTGACTGAAATTTAAAGTAAAACGAGTCCTGTTGCCGTTTTAGGTTTTAATTTATTAAAAGACGCTCTCGATTCTCCACGCTAAATCCTTAAATCATGCAGAAAGTAAACTGGGTTTATAACTATCTAGCTGATCGCTTAGTATTATACAGTCAGAGATACGGGCGACGGGGTTGGTTGGTCTTCTTGCTGCTCTTCACCCTAATCGTAGCGTTAATGCTCGGTACGGGGGCTAATTCTAAACCGGATTTCAAGGTTACGGAAATTAGAGGAGTCTGGCTGACTAATGTAGATAGTGATGTGTTGTTCAGTAAAGGAAAATTGCGAAGATCGATCGATACTCTCTCGAATCTCCACTTTAACACCCTCTATCCCACCGTCTGGAATTGGGGCCATACTCTTTATCCTTCCGGGGTGGCCGAAAGTTATTTCGGCGTTAAAATCGATCCCGCAGAAGGGTTACAAAATCGGGATACCTTAAAGGAAATCATCGATCGCGCACACCGAGATAAAATGAGGGTAATACCTTGGTTTGAATTCGGTTTCATGTTACCGAGTGATGCCAAATTAACGCGAAAATACCCCCGGTGGTTAACCCAACGTCAGGATAAAAGTACGATCTGGTGGGAAGGCAAAGTACACCAGAGAGTGTGGTTAAATCCCATCCATCCCGAAGTGCAGGGCTTTATCACGGCTTTAGTCCAAGAAATAGTGAGTAAGTACGATATAGACGGCATCCAATTCGACGATCACTTCGGCTATCCCGTGGATTTCGGCTATGATGACTACACGGTCAAGCTATACCAAAACGAGCATAACGGGCAATCGCCCCCCGATGATTTCAACGATAAAGATTGGATACAATGGCGCGCCGATAAGATTACCGCCTACATGACCGATTTATTCCACGCTATCAAAGCTAAGAACTCTAAAGTAATCGTTTCTTTATCACCTAATCCCCAAAAGTTCTCTCTAGAATCCTTCCTATTAGATTGGGACAAATGGCGAGAGATAGGATTGGTCGAAGAATTGATAGTGCAATTGTATAGAAACGATATGAGCGCCTATGATTGGGAATTATCCCAACCCGAATTACAAAAAGCTAAGGGACATATACCCACCGCTGTCGGCATTCTCAGCGGCTTAAAAGGTAGTCCTGTGCCGATGCAACAGATAGTTACTCAAGTCGGGAAAGCTAGAGATGGGGGTTTCGGGGGAGTATCGTTTTTCTTTTACGAATCTCTCTGGAATTTCGGCACCGAAACCCCCGATTATCGTCAGAATGCTTTCAAGAAACTAATGAAACCCGTCTGAATTCTGAAAGAGCATAAGGCGCAGGGGGTGAAGTTGCACCCGCCAGGGCCGGGGGTGATCTTTTAACTTCAGCCATTTCTCTTTAAAAACTTCCGCTTGGAGGTGGTAATCTCCCAAGCCATGAGAAGCCTTATTCAGCTTCAAATATAGAGTGACGCGGTGTTGGGTTTCACTTGTAGCGGTTAACCAACAGGGAAAAATATTGACGGCGCTGGTGATCTCTTCTACATCGGGGAAGATAAACTGATGGGCGCGAATCCCCACACAGTCGGTATCGTCCGTGATAGGTTCGATCGTTTCTAGAACACATCCCCAGTGAGTGGCTTGCAGTTTTTGACCACTCAGGGCAACCGCGCCGGAGAAATTTTTGCAACCCGTGATCTGGGCTGCCCTCGCGGTAGCGGGATGCTCGAAAATATGGTCTTTGGGGCCTTGATCGAGAATTCTGCCCCTATCTATGATTAATAGATCGGGGCAAATTCGATAAGCTTCTTCGAGGTTATGGGTGACGAACAGGGTCACGCCGGAAAATTGAGCCAGACTCAGACGTAGAAGTTTTTCCAGTCGATCGCGCAGGTAGGTGTCTAAAGCCGAAAAGGGTTCATCTAACAGTAAAATTTCGGGGCGACTGGCTAACGCCCTCCCTATCGCTACTCTTTGCTGTTGCCCTCCCGAAAGTTCGCCGGGGTAGCGATCGCCCATTTCCCCTAGACCGATGGCCAGCAGATGCCCTTCCACTTCCTGTTTAACTCGAAGGGCAGAAAGTCCTCTCGGTAAACCGAAAGCTATATTTTGACTCACGGTTAGATGAGGGAAAAGAGCGTAATTCTGGAAGACGAAACCGACGCGACGTTCACGCCCGGGTAGAGCGATCTGGCGATCGCTATCGTATAGAGTTCTGCCGTTGAGGATAATTCTACCTCGATCGGGCTTTTCCAGACCGGCGATACAACGTAAAGTCATACTTTTCCCCGATCCAGAAGCCCCCAGCAAACCTAGCGGACGCTCTTGGGCTGAAAAGGCAACATCCAGCGAAAAATCTGCGAATTTTTTGGAAATATCGATGCTCAATTGAGGTTCTACCCTAGTATCCCGTGAAGCCATCCAAAGAGGAGAAGATTGCCCGACAGATATTTTAGTTTTGCGTTTTTGCCGTCGGCGTTGCCGGTATTGCCCGGTTTCCTCCGAGAAATAATTAACGGCGATGATCACCCCGAAAGAGATAACTAAAATCAGTAAAACCCAGAACAGCGCCTGATCCATCGCCCCACCTTCCGCGGCGAAGAAAATAGCGATGGGGATTGTCTGGGTTTTACCTGGAATACTGCCCGCTAACATCAAAGTTGCGCCGAACTCACCCAAAGCCCGCGCGAAAGCCAGCAACGCCCCAGCAATCAGGCCCGGTTTCGCCAGGGGTAATAATATTTGCCAGAAAATTCGGAATTCCGAAGCCCCCAAGGTTCTAGCACAAGCGATTAAATTAGGGTCGATCTGTTTGAACGCCCCTAACGCAGTTTTGTACATTAGGGGAAAAGCGACCACCGTGGCAGCGATCACCGTGGCGTACCATGTAAATATAATACTGAAATTGAACCGCTCTAAAAATTGGCCCAGAAACCCATTTTTACCGAACAGTAACAGCAATAGAAACCCGACAACCGTGGGGGGTAAGACCAGAGGCGCAGTGAAAATACCGTCGATCAATCCTTTCCCCAATCCCCTGTACGTGTACATCCACCGCGCCGCCACGACACCGACAAAGAAGGTGATCACCGTGGCGACGGTAGCAGTTTTTAAAGAGATGGTAATAGGGCTTAAATCTAAATTCATAAGGGGATAAAACCGTATTTTTCAAAGACCGCTTTGGCTTTGCCCCTAGAGAGAAACTGGAGAAATTTTTTACCACTGTCGGCGGATTTACTGTTTTTGATCACCGCAATCGGATAAATGATCGGTGAATGGGTATTTTCCGGGGCCGTCGCCACTACTCTTACATTGTTGGAGGTTTTCGCATCGGTGATATAGACAAAACCCGCGTCTACATTTCCCGTCGCCACATAACTTAAAACTTGGCGAACATCTTTGGCGTAAACGAGTTTATCTTTGACTTTATCGGTCAATCCTATCGCTTTGAGAATTTCTCCTGCGTACTGCCCCGCTGGGACACTCCCAGGCTCACCGATCGCTATTTTTTTTACTTCGCCTCCTCCTAGATCCTGAAACGATCTAATAGTTGTATTATTTTTGGGCACGACCAAGACCATCCGATTTTTCAGTAAATTCTTGCGGGTGTTATCCACTAGCAAATTTTTTGTCTGTAAAGCATCCATCTGCTTTTTAGCAGCTGAGATGAACACATCCACGGGTGCGCCTTGCTCGATCTGTTGTTGGAGAGAACCGGAAGAACCGAAGTTATAGGTTAACGCGATAGCTGTATTCTCTTTCTGGTATACCGGTTTAATTTCTTCGAGAGCGTCTCTCAAACTCGCTGCTGCCGAAACTAGTAAATCTTTGGGGGCGCTGGAAACGGAAGGAATCGTTAAGAAATTGATGACCGAGTTAATACCGATCGTCAAAACTACAGTCGTCACTAATAAAATCAATTTATCAATTTTTGTTTTCTTTTTCATTGAGCAAAACCCATTTTATTGTTTAATAATTTCTGAAAATGTATTTAATAACAGGATTTGGTATGACTTCTGCCTTGAGGCGCCAACTTTCCTCGATAAAGTTTTTAGTTACTTATTAAATATCCCTAAAAACCCATCGCCCTACCTGCAGTTTTCCGCCCATCATTCGCCCCATAAAATACTCTCGTATTCGGGTCAACTAAAATAGATTCCGCCGCACCCCATCGGGGAAAATCCCTGAACTTATACCCTTTTCCCTCCAATCCTTGCCTCACCTTACTATCAATAGCATCGGGTTCGATCAAGATAGTATCGGGCAAACCTTGATAATGAAACCGGGCCC
Organism: Chlorogloea purpurea SAG 13.99; assembly: GCA_016903695.1. Lineage (GTDB taxonomy): Bacteria > Cyanobacteriota > Cyanobacteriia > Cyanobacteriales > Microcystaceae > Chroococcopsis > Chroococcopsis gigantea_A. The sequence continues at coordinate 104,143 of JADQBB010000009.1, read as the reverse complement.
TATTCACCGACTCATCGATCGTCATTCCGTAATCGATAACATTACTGATGACGCTAAAAACCGTGGTGGGAATCGTAGAACCACCGGGGCTGCCAGTAATTAGAAAAACCTGATTATCCTTCAGCACAATAGTAGGAGACATGGAACTCAAAGGGCGTTTACGAGGTTCAATTTGGTTCGCTTTTCCCTGCACTAATCCGAATTGATTGGGCGCGCCTATCTTACTCGTAAAGTCATCCATCTCGTTATTGAGTACAAATCCCGTATCTTCGGCTATCACCCCCGCTCCGAAATTAGAATTGATCGTGTAAGTGACGGAAACCGCGTTACCTTCTCGATCGATAACCGAGTAGTGAGTGGTATTATTGCCCTCGGTGACGATCGGCTGATATAATTTCTCTGGATCTAAAGCTTGATCGGGCAATATCTGCCCCCGCAATCGATCAGCGTAATCCGGAGAAAGTAATTTATCTAAAGGTATTTTCACGAAATCTGGATCACCGAGATAATAATTTCTCGCCACGTAAGCCAGCAACATCGAAGAAAGAATTTTATGTAAACTCTGGGTATTCCTGAATCCCAGTTTTTTTAGATCGTAACCACCCACGATATTCAACATCAGACAGACGGTAGTGCCGCCCCCAGGAGGAGGTGAAGTCAAAATCCGATAGTTTCTATAACTACACTCCAAAGGTTCAGTCACGGAGATGTTATACTCTCCAAAATCTTTTAACGAGAGTACGCCCCCGTTTTTCTGGCTTGCCGAAACGACTTTCTGGGCGATTTCCCCCTCGTAAAAAATCTTCTCCCCCCCGGTAGATATTAAACTCAGCGTTTTGGCTAAATCCTTCTGGATTAATCTATCTCCCGCTTCGTAATCCCGCCCACCGTCTTTTAAAAAAATCCGCGCCACATTGTCACCGGTTAACTTGCGCCGACTTCTCTTTAACATCTCCACGTCTCCGGGCTGTAAGATGAATCCCCGCACCGCTAGATCGATCGCCGGCCCCATCACCTCGGGCCGCGATAATGTACCGTATTGCCTCAAAGCGTATTCTAATCCCCTCACCGTCCCAGGTACTCCCACCGCCAAATAACCATCTTCACTGGCACCCTCGATCACATTTCCCGCAGTGTCTTGATACATTCGGGGATGGGCGGCGATTGGTGCTTTCTCGCGAAAATTAATAAAAACCGATTTGCCATTGGCGAAACGCACCGTCATGAAACCGCCGCCGCCGATATTGCCGCAACAAGGTTCTGTCACCGCTAAAGCGTAACCCACGGCCACTGCCGCATCGATAGCGTTACCCCCCGCCTTGAGAATATCTAATCCCACCCTTGACGCTTGGGCCTGGGGCGTTACCACCATTCCATTCCTGCCCGACTCCCCGTTAACCTTATCCACGGAGGCAGAAAAACACAAAACAGAGGCGGTTAAGATAAGGATGGGAAAAGAGACTTTCATGATGAGGATACCGATGCGCCGATTCTATCGCCAAGCAATGACTTTATTATCGACTTATTACGCCCATATGTTAGAGTATCGGGCGGAAATTTTCCTCTGGGCGTTAGCGGGCACTTTACCCCTGATTCTCATGGGTGTCTGGATACAGGCTTCCGGGAAAGGGCAGGGTTTCAGTTTGGATTCTCTTCAATTCGCCCGTTATTTCTTCGCGGTGTTTCTGGTGCGTCAGTTTACTACTATCTGGGTAATCTGGGATTTTGAACAGGAGATATTAGACGGGCGTTTATCTTTTCGTCTCCTACAACCGATAGATCCGGTTTGGCATCATCTCGCCCGCCATCTCTCGGAAAAGTTAACTCGTTTCCCGGTGGTTATCGTTTTTATCGGGTTATTTTTCCTTCTCTACCCCCAAGCCGCCTGGTTGCCAGGCGCTGGTAATATCTGCTTGTTTTTCCTCGCCGTGGTGATGGCTTTTTGCGTGCGTTTCGTGATTCAATATTCTTTCGCCATGCTGTGTTTTTGGACGGAAAGGGCCAGCGCGATCGAGCAATTCTGGTTTCTCTTCTATATTTTCCTCTCCGGGATGATCGCGCCCCTGGATGTGTTCCCGCCCCTGCTAAAATCGATCGTCCTCTGGACTCCCTTTCCCTATCTCATCTATTTTCCCTCGGCTTTACTTATTGGCTTACCCGTGGATTTATTCCAGGGTATCGGCGTGATGATATTCTGGTTCGTTCTCTTCTTCTGCCTGAATCGCTGGTTGTGGAATCGGGGGTTAAAACGTTATTCGGGAATGGGCGCTTGACCCAAAATAAAACCTTATAAAAATCTCGTTAAATCGAAATCTTCTCCAACAGAAGAATCCTGGAACCTTTCCATACTTAGAACTAACAATAACCTCTCTGTATAATCTACTGCCCCCCGTAGTTCATTCTGTAAATGTTCCAATCCGGCGTTAGCATACTCCTCGAAAATCGATATTCTCAAAGCTTCCGCCTCGGTCTCGTAGGGCGAGAGACAGTTAGGGTCGTTATTGGCTACCACGGCTAATAATTTGATCAGGGAGTCATAACCCCTAGAAATAAACACTTCTACGCTAATAGGACTAGGCTCTTTAGCAACAGTATCTAAAAGTACGCGTCTATTTAAATTAGCTCCCACGGTAGCGGCGAAGGCCATTACATCGGCGTAGGTTTGAAAAGGGCCGACACCTTCATTAAAATCAACCAAGGATTGCACTAATCCCGCTTTATCTTTAGGTATGCGAATTCTCTGGACTGCCATTGATTTCTAGCTGTAAAATCACCTGGGGTTAACTACGATAATAATATAAAGAGTAGTTTAAGATCGAGAAGAGATATAGAGAACTGTAATTAAATCCATGACTGCGACCATAGCTGTAGAAAAAGTTAAATTAGAAACCCCTCCCCTAGATATTCATACCTTGGGCGATAAAGTGCTACGCCAAGAAGCCAAGCGCATCGCCAAAGTAGACGAGAGCATCCGCAAATTGATCCGGGAGATGCTACAAACCATGTACAGTTCTAATGGTATCGGTCTGGCCGCACCCCAAGTAGCTATCAATAAACAACTCATCGTCATCGATTGTGAACCCGAAGAGGCGACCAATCAGCCGATCGCTCTCATCAACCCGCAAATTATAAGTTATAGCAAAGACATCTGTAAAGCCGAAGAAGGCTGCTTGAGTATTCCAGGCGTGTATATGGATGTCATCCGCCCCTCTGCCATCGAAGTGAGCTATAAAGACGAACAGGGTAGACCTAAGAAAATGAAAGCCGATGGACTTCTCGCTAGAGTTATACAGCACGAAATGGATCATCTACAGGGGGTGATGTTCGTCGATCGAGTTGACAATAGTCTCGCTCTCACAGAAGAATTGAAAAAACACGGTTTCTCAGTACAAGCTGTTAAACCTACCTCTAAAATCTAAGTAATAGGGAGCAATCAGGGTGACACCAAAAAGCGGGATTTTGCTATTAGTATCTTGTGTGGCCGCTATCGCCGCAGTCGGTTGTGTCTTTGAACTGACTTCAGGGCAACCAGAATTAGGTGCTACCACCACGAGCGCGATTTTAGCCCTCAGTATACCCTTAACCGCCCTCTCCTTCTGGTGGGCGGTACAGGATACGAGAGCTAATTACAAGTAAGAATCCTCGCACCTTGGGTATCTAACGAGGTGATACGCACCGTGGCAGTCACCCCCTGGTCATTCCAGGCTGACTGCATCGACTCCGCTACTCCCTGGGCGTGATTGGGATGGCTTAAAGCTAGTAAAGTCGGCCCCGCACCGCTGATTACCATACCGTAAGCACCACCGGCGAGCGCTGCCGACTCTACTTCTTTATACCCCTTGATTAAACTCTGACGATAAGGTTGATGGATTCGATCGGCCAAAGCGATTCTCAACCATTGGGCCTCGCCCGTTTCTAATCCACGTAACAACAGGCCCAGATGCGCCACGTTGAAAATAGCATCCTGACGGCTGATCTGGTTCGGTAATACAGCCCGCGCTTCTTCTGTGGATAGTTCAAAATCAGGAATGGCTACCACCGGGATAATGCGATCGTTCCAAGGCACTTGACAAATTTCCCACTTTGCCCCGTTACTAACTGATAATTGACAATTGCCCAATAAAGCGGGGACGACATTATCGGGATGGCCTTCGATCGAGATAGCGAGGTCTCGAAGGGCGTGAATGCCCAAAGGATAGCCCGCGAAATGATTGGCGGCCACTAAACCCCCCACGATAGCCGTGGCGGAACTGCCTAAACCTCTAGAGAGAGGCACACCAGGGTCGATCGAAATCGACAGAGGTGGGGGAGTTTGTCCGATAGTTTCGTAAACTCGCAGAAAAGACCGATAGATCAGATTATCAGAGGCGGTGCTAACCTTTTGAGTTGAATTACCGAGAACGCTTATTTCTAAAGGTTTATCCCCATCTACTCTGAAGGTGAAACGATTGTAGATGGTTAAGGCGGCCCCCAAACAATCGAAACCGGGGCCGATATTGGCGGTAGTAGCGGGAATAACAACGGTGATCGAAGACATGGAATCTTTCACTGGGTAAAAACAAAAAAGTTAACCAACCCGTCAGGGAATAAATTCCCTGTCTAATAGCTCAAGTCGGTTTAAACCGACTTCTGCTATTAGAGCGTGATTTCAATCACGGTAGGGCGTATTGTTCTCAAGGGGTATTTAATAACGGGATTTGGTATCAATCCTCGTTTCTAATCACTACTTAAAACAAGTCCTTATCCGTCACAGCGCCGATACTACTACTAGAAACCAGATAGGCGTACTTACCGAGAATTCCCCTTGTATAACGGGGTTTACCCGGTTGCCACCGGCTTCGGCGCGCCGATAACTCCTCGTCACTAATATTGAGTTGCAACAGACGGCCTGGCGCGTCTATGGTGATGCTATCCCCTTCCTCTACTAGGGCGATATTGCCGCCGACGGCCGCTTCCGGGGCTACGTGTCCCACTACCATCCCGTAAGTGCCACCGGAAAAACGTCCATCGGTGATCAAGCCCACCGAATCGCCCAGACCAGCACCGATAATAGCGGCGGTGGGCGCTAACATCTCTCGCATTCCGGGGCCGCCTTTAGGGCCTTCGTAGCGAATCACGATCACATCACCGGGGTTGATCTTACCCCCTAGAATCGCGTCGAGACAGCTTTCTTCCGATTCAAACACTCTGGCGGGGCCAGTGATGACGGGATTTTTCACGCCGCTAATCTTAGCAACGGAACCTTCGCTGGCTAGATTACCCTTGAGTATGGCCAAGTGTCCTTCTTTGTAGACCGGGTTATCCCAGGGACGGATCACGTCTTGACCCGCGGGGGGTGTATCGGGAACATCGGCTAGAACCTCGGCCACGGTTTGTCCGGTAATCGTCAGGGCATCCCCGTGTAATAAACCGTTGACGAGGAGCATTTTCATCACCTGGGGAATACCGCCCGCCCTGTGCAGATCCACGATAACGTAACGCCCGGAGGGTTTGAGATCGCATAATACGGGTACGCGCTCGCGGATGGTTTCAAAATCGTCGATCGTTAACCCTACTCCCATCGTGTGGGCGATCGCTAAAAAGTGTAACACCGCGTTAGTTGAACCGCCGACGGCCATGATCACGGCGATAGCGTTTTCTATCCCTTCACGGGTGATGATCTGACTCGGCAGAATCTGTTTTTTAATCGCTTCTACTAATACTTTAGCCGCTTCCTCGGTACTGTCTGCTTTTTCTGCGTCTTCGGCTGCCATCGTCGAGGAATAGGGTAAACTCATCCCCATCGCTTCAAAGGCCGATGACATGGTGTTGGCGGTGAACATCCCCCCGCAGGAACCAGCGCCGGGGCAGGCGTTACGTTCGATGCCCATCAGGGTTTCCTCGCTGATTTTCCCGGCGCTGTACTGACCCACGGCTTCAAAGCAACTGACCACGGTCAGGTCTCGATCGTCGTACCGCCCCGGTTTGATCGTACCCCCATAGACGAAGATGGCGGGGATATTCAGGCGAGCGATCGCTATCATCGCCCCTGGCATATTCTTGTCGCATCCGCCGATGGTCAATACTCCATCCATGCTTTGCCCATTACAGACGGTTTCTATGGAATCCGCGATCACTTCCCGCGATACGAGAGAATATTTCATCCCTTCCGTACCCATGGAAATACCATCGCTGATAGTGATGGTTCCGAACATTTGGGGCATTGCACCCGCCTCTCTCAATCCCTTTTCGGCCCGCAGGGCTAGGTCATTAATACCCATATTACAGGGCGTGATAGTGCTGTATCCGTTAGCGATGCCGACGATGGGTTTAGTGAAGTCGTCGTCCCCGAATCCTACCGCTCTCAACATGGCGCGGTTAGGGCTACGCTGGGTTCCCCCTGTGACTACTCGACTTCTCACGTTATCGGACATATTCTCTACTCCTTTAGTACGGCTTCTCTAGAGTAATTGTCCGATTTTTTAGGAGATCCCGCCAGAGAAAGTTAGAAAGTCTTAAGCTTATCGAGGAAGTCTGGAGACATTATTACCTAAAGTGCCAAAGTGCCACTACGTGATATAAAGTGAGACCACCACGCCGTTTTACCTCAGTTTATGACCTGGGGTTATCCAGGTGGGCACATTCGGCTTTGCGTTTCTGTTTCCGAGTACAAGCTCGGTCTACTACCACACAAATGCTCTAAGTTCCCGCATAAAATCAAGCATAGATCAAAAAACTTGAATAGCAGTCACCAACGCGGTAGCCTCACTTCATCCCATGATAACGATTTTTTCTCCTGACGACAAGTAACCATGCTTATAAATTTTGTGGTACAAATTGGAAAGGCAGATAATGATTGAAAGTTACTATATACGCCTATTACCTGCCTCTTACATAGGAAGTAACTTTAATAATAATAAGTTTTAATTTAATATTTCCTTGATTTTTCCATGAAACATTTGTCCTTGATCGAGAGTTCAGCCCTGTTAAATTCAGCTTTAAAAATTTCTAGATGCCGTGACCGTCAAAGTATAGGAAATATTTTGGTTGAAGCTGCTCTAAAAATTTGCTCGGCAGAACGGGTATGTATATTATCTTCAACGAGAGAAGGCTGGAAAGTGTTCTTGTTGGGAACAAACAACGAAGCCATCACATCGATCAAAGCAGATGAAGAAAAGTATTTGGATATTCATGCTAAGATCGGGGAATCGGTGAGCAAGCATAATTATTTAGTTGAAAATGGCGAAGAAATAAATAAATATTATGTTGGTTTAAATATCAATGAAAAATCTTATGATCTGTTATATGTAGAAATGCCAGCGCCAGGACTAAATCCGCAACAAATCGAACAATTACTATTTTTATGCGAGTCAGCGACCATAATCTGGAATCATTTAAAAGAAAAAGAATTATTATTGAGCGAGCTAAGGTTCAAAAGTGAAAAATTAGCTAAAAGTGAAAATAAATTCTCGACCCTGGCCCAGATGAGCCACGCTGGGATATTCAGAACCGATCAGTACGGTCAGTGTACCTACATTAACGAAAAAATATCTCAAATAACGGGAATAGATATAAAAACGTTTCAGACAGAGGGATGGTGGCGATGGATAAAGTCAGAACAACGGCAGAAAGTTTTTTTGGAATGGATAAATTTTATCGGCGATAATCAACAGGGCAATTTTACTAAGTTTCAAGGGGAATATGAATTCACCGGGGATAATGATAGGAGTATCTGGACGAGAATCAAAGTAGTACCCCATCGAAACAAAAAAGGAAAATTGATGGGGTTTATCGGTACGATCGTTGATATTACCGAATCGAAACAATTGGAAGCGGAGAAAAAGAGAACGCAATTATTGCTAGATCTACAAAATCAGATATTAGAGAAAATTGCTAAAGGAACCGACCTGGGTAATTTGTTAACTCACATCGTTAAAGCGATCGAATCTCAAATATCTGGTTCCATGTGTTCCATATTACTGCTCGACAGAAACGATCAACTAAGACACGGGGCTGCCCCTAGCCTACCGGAAGGATACGTGGAAGCAGTAGACGGAGTGAAAATAGGCCCCGGTGTAGGTTGTTGTGGTACAGCGGCTTATTCGGGCGAAATAGTGATCAGTCCCGACCTTTCTACCGATGAAAAATGGGCTGCTTATCGAGAGATAACCAGCAAATATAAATTAGGTTCTTGTTGGTCAGCGCCTATTTTTGCCAGTAATAATAAAGTTTTAGCAACATTTGGGGTGTATCACCCCACGCCGAACAGCCCGACGGACGCAGATATAAAATTTCTCTGTACGGCGGCTCAGTTCGCGGGTATAGCGATCGAAAGACAGAGAGCATCCTCCGCTTTACAGCGCAGTACGACCCAACTGAAATTAACCTTGGAGTCAACAAAAATAGGTGCGTGGTCGTGGAATCCAGAGACAACAGAACACGAATGGGACGACAATATGGTTAGCATCGTCAATATAGAAAAAGATGCGGAAAATATGCACGATATATGGATAAATCGTATTCATCCAGAAGATGTGCAAAAAATACAAAGCGCCATGAAGATAGCGATGGAAACTAAAACAGATTTTACAGTAGAATATCGCTACCAATTTAACCCCGAAAAGCAAGTTTGGTTGTTTTGTAAAGGCTGTGCCATATTTAATGAATCCAATCAATTTGAAGAATTTTTGGGGATCACTTTTGACATAACAGAACAGAAACAGTCAGAAGAAAATCTCAAAAAAATTAACGAAGAATTGGAAATGCGCGTTAAAGAAAGAACTTTAGCATTAGAACAACAAAGCGAATTATTACAAACTATTCTAAACAGTATAGATGACGCGGTAGTAGCTTGTAATTTACAGGGTAGTATGTTTCTCATCAATCCCAGCGCCACGAAAATGCTAGGAGAATTAATTGAGAACTCCCCCGATCCTTTATCTTGGACCGATCATTACGGAATTTTTGAAGTAGATGGTGTTACTCCTATTCTCTATGAATCCATCCCCCTCGTCCAAGCTTTAAAAGGTAAATCTATCCGCAGGGCCGAACAATTTCTGCGTAATTCCCGTATTCCCGAAGGCTGTTATATAGAAGTAACCGCCAATCCAATCCGCAACCCTCAAGGGGAATTACTGGGGGGGATTAGCGTCTTCCGGGATATTAGCGAAGTTAAACAAAGAGAAACTCAACGGCGGCGGATGGAAGTTGAGTTAGAAAATCGAGTTATTCAACGCACGGCAGAGCTACAGCAGGCCAAGGAAGTAGCAGAAACAGCCAATCGGGCTAAAACCACTTTTTTAGCCAACATGAGTCACGAACTGAGAACACCTTTGAATGCAATTTTAGGATTTAGTGATATTCTTTCCAGGGATAACTCTTTAGGAAAACAACGTCTCGAATGGCTCAATATCATCCATAGTAGCGGCGAGCATTTATTAAGCTTAATTAACGACATTTTGGAAATGTCTAAAATAGAAGCGGGACGGAGTTCTTTAAACAATAATAATTTTGACATATTCAGGTTATTAAACAATATCTATAAAATGTTTGAACTCCGGGCTATTAATAAAAAATTAATTCTATCCATAGAAAAACCGGATAATTTACCGAGGTTTATTAATACAGATGAGAATAAGCTTAAGCAGATATTGATTAACCTATTGAGTAATGCTGTCAAGTTCACCCAACGGGGACAAATCACTTTACGAGTAATTTTGAAACACCTGAAAAACTCGACTGCTTTAATAGGCTTTGAAGTAGTAGATACCGGAATAGGTATACCAGAAGAAAAACTCGACTGTATATTTGAACCTTTCGTACAAATACATGGAAATAAAATAGCCCAAGAAGGAACAGGCTTGGGTTTATCTATAAGCAAACAATTTGTTTATTTACTAGGAGGAATTTTAATAGCAAAAAGCGAGGTAAATCAAGGCTCGACTTTTGCCTTTACTATTCCGGTCACGGTGGTCGCTAAAAATGATATTCAATCCTATGGTTACTCTAATAAAATCTTAAGTCTAGCGCCGAATCAACCTAAATACAAAATTTTGATAGTGGAAGATCAAGCGGCTAATCGTCAATTGTTAGTGGAAATCCTCGAACCGCTGGGTTTTGCCATTGCCCAAGCCAATAATGGACAGGCGGCGATTAATCTCTGGCATACTTGGCAACCGGATTTCATCTGGATGGATATTCGGATGCCGATCATGGATGGTTATACAGCGACTGAATATATTAGAAGCAAAGAGAAAGAATTAAACTTAACTCCCTGCAAAATTATCGCTCTTACCGCTAGTGCTTTTGAACAGGATAAACATCGTCTTATATCTGTAGGCTGTAATGATTTTATTACTAAACCTCTTCAAGAATCGGTTTTATTAGAAAAAATAGCTCGGTGGCTTAACTTGGAATATATTTATGCGGAAGATAATCTATCTGAACCCCATGATAGAGTAAGCCTGACCCCCGATTCTCTAAAAATTATGCCCCGTGATTGGATTCAATCTTTTCATGACAACGCTATCAATTTAGATACACAAAAATTACTGGCTCTCTTGCAGAAAATTCCGCCTGAGTACGAAGAAATAGCCGAGACTTTGAAAGAAAAACTCGATAGTTTTGATTTTGAAGTGATGATGCAACTGGCGGAATCAGCCTTGGATTAAACTTTCTCCGTTTCTTGGGAAAGGGCCGATCGATAGGCGGCGTGAGCGACCTTGAGAGCGTACAGGCTTTCTTCGGCCCTGACATACAGAGATGAACCATTGTAGAGATGATCCAGTACCATAGTGGTATCTTTGGCGAAGAGGCCCCGTTTCGTACCCACCTCCAGGGGTTTTTCTTCCGAGTCCCGTACTAGATGCCCGGTTTCACCCACGTATACTAAACTACCCCGATCGCCGTGTATGCTAAAAGTGCGATCGTCCTTCCAGAAAACTTCCCCCTTCCCGTAACCCACTCCGGCGATAATACCATTATGGAACCGCAATTGTGCCGTACAGAGACAGGCGATAAAATATTCTTCTTCCGGCGCATCCCAGTAACGGCAGTGACTCGATACCGACTCCACCGTTCCGAATAAATTTGTCAGGCGATGGATACGGGATAAAGCGGCGATTAAAGGGAAGCCGAATAAGCCCTTATGGAAAGTCCAACGACGGGGTGCGGGCCTTGCTGGGGTGACAGTGGCGTAATTCGCCGCAAAGACATTCCCTATTTCCGAGAGATATTTTTGTTGGGATTGGTGTAGGCCGCCTAGAAGTTCAATATGTTCTACGTGCAGTAATCTCTCCCCTGTTTTCGCTAACTGTATCAAATTTTCCGCCGATTCCGGGTCGAAACTCAGGGGGTATTCTACAATTACGTGCTTTTTCGCCTCTAGGGCCCGCCGCACTAAACGATCGTGTTCTTCATTGACGTTGGCGATTACCACCAGGTCAACGTCGGGATGGTCGGTCAAAGCTTCACTACTTTCTAGAGGGGCAACCCCGTACTGGCCGCAGAATGAAGTCAGATTATTCTCATCGTAACCGGAAGCGAAAAGTAATTTCGCCCGCTCGTCGTTATTAAAAGCCTCAGCCCGTCTCGATGCGGCGAATCCCGTACCGATGATGCCCACCCTTAGCAATCTTTCCTCATTTACCATAACTGACAATCCTATAAGTATAGCTAATCATAATTGATAAGTTATTGAGTGACAATTCCTTGCCATCGTTACTTATGTAGATTTACAAAGTTTTCTGATTGAATTTTCAATTTAAATATAAAGAAAACTTATTTTAAGTTTAATTAAGAATCTCATTACTAATGCGAGTCAAAGTGAGACAACTTTTCTCGTAGTATCAAAAATGAAGCTTATTAAACGAGTTCGGTAGGATCGAAACCACCTGCTGTTGAATAAGCTTAGCGATATAAAGACTGCCCTTTACTTTAATGTAATCAAGAGGAACAAAATATGGCGACATTCAAAGTTACTTTAAAAACTCCCGACGGTGTTCATGAAATTGATGTACCCGATGACGAGTATATTCTTGACGTTGCTGAGGAACAAGGATTAGACCTTCCCTATTCTTGTCGCGCCGGTGCTTGTTCTACCTGTGCTGGTAAAATCGAGTCTGGTTCCGTAGATCAAAGCGATCAATCCTTCCTTGATGACGATCAGATCGAATCAGGTTATGTTCTCACTTGTGTAGCTTACCCTACCAGTAATTGTGTAATCTTAACCCACCAAGAAGAAGAACTGTACTAAATTATTCGTTAACCCGTAACGTTCACAGGGGCTAATGAAGTCGAGCGGTCTCTGTGAATGTTTTAATCATCTATTTTTCCGGTTCGTAAACACTAATTAAAGAGCCATGAGAATTGTAGACTTGAACCACTTTATAGCTGTTATTGCTGATGGTCTGCAAGCTACTTTCCAATCGGGACAGATGATTTAATAGGTCGATTTCAGTTTCGACATTGGTTTGTTTTCGAGCTTCGATCGCTGTTCGTTGAATTTGGTTAGTATAGTCCTGCTTTAAAGTCAGTTTGATGACATTATCGCCCACGGTAAAAATACAAACATTGGCGCATATAGTTTTAACATCCCTTTCGATCCCTTCCTGTTGAGTCACCAAGCCGATATTTTTCTGAGCTTGTTTTAAAGCAGAATTATAGCCTTGTATTAAAGCCGGTAATTGACGGTACTGAAAAGTATTAACCTGGACTTGTTGCAGAACATTTAAAGCTTTCTGCCATAATTGCGCTCCCTGCGTCCATTGGGATTTATCAGTAGCAATTTCGGCTTGTCTAGCGAGGTTAATAGCGTCTTTATAAAAAGATAAAGCTTGTTTTTCCCGCTCGAAATTTTTTTGAGCGCTCACTTGTAGGGGTAGATAGAGATTTAATAGTTGTCTCGCTTTTGGATACGATGTGGTTTCGGGGCGAATACGTTGGAGGATGCCAGTAATATCCTGCCATTGTTCGAGAACGGATTCCCACTCTTGAGGGGATTGGGCCGCCCTGTGCTTGATGTGATTGATCTGGGCCCCTCTTTCAGCTTTCGTAAGAGACGAGAGACTCTCTTGCTCTACCTGTAGAGATTGACTCGCTGCGGATAAAAAGGAACGATACTGATAAAGTTTCACCTGGGAAAAACCGTAAAAAGAACTATCAATAGAGAATTTAGCTAGAGGCGATACAGCCTGCCGCCAGAGACTTTGTACCTTGTGCCATTGCTCCACCGATTTGCCACTTTTTCGAGTTAGAGAAAGGGCTTGGGTGGCATGACTTAAAGATTGTTCCAGCAAGCTTAATTGGTCGGACGAGCTGGCATAATCAAACAGTAGCGTTTGCGCCCTATCATGATAGGGCGACCAAGGGGGGATCGATCGTAAGATATTCATAGACCGGGCGATGGTTTCACCGGCTATTTTCACTTCTTCATCGGAAGCGGAAAGATCGATCGACGTCACCGCTTCCTTAGCTAATTGTCTGGCGCGGTCGATATGGGGGCAACTTCCCAAGACGCAGGGACGAGAAAGCGCGTAAATAGCTGCAACCAGTAAACTCAAAGCCAAACCCGCCGATAATAATCCGGGCGATAGACGGGGGAGGATGATTTTTTCCCACCAGTGATTTAAGGCCAAAAGTGGAGATGTGGAGGTGGTTAGAGGACTTAAAATTAAAGAATCGTCATCGTGGAACATCAAATAAGTTTTAAGACGATAACCCGATAAACTCGGATCTCGTGCCAGAATATCTTTAGTCCAAAGCAGAACATCAGTAGAAGACAATCCCAGGGATGCGTCGGCGTGAACCACCACTGCCAGAGTATCGCCGGCAACGGAACAAGTGACCCGTAAAGGAAGGGATGACCCCAACTTCTCTTGTAAACCTATTTCTAGACTTTTTTCTAGATCTCGCATGACTTACTCTCCTCACCCATCAAAACAAATTATTCTCATCACAGGTGCATCTTCTGGAATCGGGGCGGCCTTAGCGCTGATGTTAGCCCAACAATTCCCCGGTGTGCGCTTAGCCCTCACCGCGCGACGGCAAGATAAATTACAAGGGGTCGCCGATCTCTGCCAAGGGGCAGAATGTTTAGTTGTGCCCACAGACTTCTCCTCCACCGAACAAGTTCAGAGGCTAAGCGAAATTGTACTCGATCGCTGGGGGCAAGTGGACGCCGTAATCAATAACGCCGGTTACGGGCAAATGGGGCCGATCGAATTAATGAGTCCCGAAAGTGCCAAAACCCAGTTTCAAGTTAATTTCCACGGGCCTCTCACCCTCATACAAAGTTTAATACCGGGGATGAGAAACAGAGGCGGCGGTAGAATCATCAATATTAGTTCTTTGGGGGGCAGGATGGCTTTTCCGGGGGGAGGGTTATACAGCGCCTCCAAATTCGCCCTAGAAGCCCTCAGCGACGTGCTGAGAATGGAATTGAACGGGTTTAATATTAAAGTGAGCGTCATCGAACCCGGCCCGGTGGTGACAGAGTTTTTTCAAGCCGCTTGGAAAGAGGTTAAAAAAGGGATTCCCGACCCGGAAAGCACCCTGTACGCTCCGGTTTTCGCCAAAATAGAGCGCATTGATAAACAATTAAAAGCCCTGGGGTGGACATCGGAACAAGTGGCGAGAGTGGTGATTCGGGCTTTAACGAGTAATAATCCCCGCCCCCGTTATTACGCGGCCACCGGCGGACAAATATTCGTACCCTTGATGACGAAACTCATGCCTACATCGGTGACGGATGCTTTCTGGAAACACTTTTACGGTATCGATGAAGTTGAGAAAATATGGAAAACTCAATTATTGAAAGAAAATTGAGATTATTATAAAAAGTGAGTTTTCTCACGAGATTTATGAAAGCGATCGTCATGACTTCCACTGGTGGCCCTGATGTCTTGCAGATGCAAGAACTAAAAAAGCCTCACATCCAAAAACCTACAGAAGTATTAATCCAACTGAAAGCGGCGGGCATCAATCCCGTGGACACTAAACTAAGACGTAAAGGCACGTTTAAAGCGCAGGATAGGCCCATTATCCTTGGTTGCGACGGTGCGGGGATAGTAGAAGCCGTCGGCCCCAATGTGGTAGATTTTAAAACCGGCGATGAAGTGTATTTCTGTAGCGGCGGATTGGGTAAAACCAAGACGGGAAATTATGCTGAATATACCGTGGTAGAAGATTATTTAATCACCCATAAACCCGAAAGTATAACTTTCGCAGAAGCCGCCGCCGCACCACTTGTATTAATCACCGCTTGGGAAGCGCTGTTCGATCGTTGTAATCTCACCCCGGATCAAAAAGTTCTCATTCACGCAGGGGCCGGGGGTGTTGGTCACGTAGCCGTACAATTAGCCAAACTCAAGGGTGCGGAGGTATGTACTACCGTCAGTTCTCCCGATAAAGCTCGTCTGGTACGTCAATTAGGCGCTGACCATCCGATTATTTACACTCAAACCGATTTCGTTGCCGGGGTTTTAGATTGGACGGGGGGGCAAGGGGTAGATATAGCCTTCGATACCGTGGGGGGTAAAACCTTTTTCGATACCTGTCCCACCGTGAAGGTTTACGGCGATTTAGTGACCATTCTCGAACCTGATGGGGGTGTGGGTAATCTGAAAACGGCGCGCGATCGTAACCTGAGAATCAGTTTAGAATTGATGTTATCCCCTGCCCTACTGGGTTTAACAGAAGCTTTAAAGCATCAAACTTCTATCTTGAAGCAATGTGCTACTTGGATCGACGCAGGCAAGATCAAAATTCATCTAGGCCAAACTTTCCCTCTCGAAGAAGCTAACAAAGCCCATCAACTCCTCGAAACCGGTTCGGTGACGGGTAAAATTGCCTTGGAAATAAATTAAATTCATGACACCTCGCTTGATCGTTATTTGCGGGGCTACCGCTACGGGTAAATCTGGTTTAGCCCTAAAACTGAGTCAAAATTTCCATAGCGTTATTTTGAGTGCCGATTCCAGGCAGGTGTATAAAGGTTTTGACATCGGTACGGCTAAACCTACCCTCGAAGAGCGACGACTTGTACCCCATTACCTGATCGATATTTGCGAACCTACAGAGACTCTCACCTTAGCCCATTATCAAGAACTAACACAAGATTTGATTCGATCGTTCTCCGGTAATATCTTTCTTGTGGGCGGCACTGGTTTATATATCAAATCCATCGTCCGGGGTATGAAAATCCCCCGCGTCGCCCCCCAGATAGAACTACGCCGCCAACTACAGGGTTTCTCACAAACCGAACGTTATCAGATGTTGCGTCAAGTTGATTTCGCCGCCGCGCAAAAAATTCACCGCAACGATGAAACTCGTACTATTCGAGCCTTAGAAGTATATTACGTCACGGGAAAACCCATCAGCGCCCAACAGGGGGAAGACCCACCATCCTATCCCATCTTACAAATAGGTTTAGGATGTGACATGGACAGATTGACAGAACGTATCGCAGAGCGAACTCAATTGATGTTCCAACAAGGTTTCGTGGCGGAAGTAGAAAGGCTAGGAAAACTATACGGCCCCGATTTACCCCTATTGAAGACTCTCGGCTACGGGGAAGTGAAAGATTATTTACGAGGGGAAATCTCCTTACAAGAAGCCCAAGAATTAACAGTGTTGCATACCCGTCAATTCGCTAAACGCCAGAATACATGGTTCCGGGCCGATCCCCAAATCCACTGGTTCGACAGCGATGCCGGGGATTTGGTGGGGCGAGTAAGCGCGACCATAGAAAAATTTAATGATAATTATAAATAAGTAAATATAATTGATCTGGAGGGAGCATCCGAATCATGCGATATACACCTCACCCGACCGTGATTAAAATCACGGTCTCATAGCAGAAGTCGGTTTAAACCGACTTGAGCTATTAGGCAGGGAATAAATTCCCTGCCGGTCGTTGCAAAAATGGGATGCTCCCTGATCTGGACAGGTTACAAAACTTTATCAGGATTATATGCCCACAGACGATCGTAAACGTCGAATCTTAGATCATCTCTCTCAAAGTGCCAAAGGTGCTACTTATGTACCGAAAACCACTTCTCCTACTCCCGTGGCTCCCGTTACCTCAGACCCCGTAACGTCCCCACAGGCCCCTAAACCGACTGTTTCATCTCCCTCGCCCACGCCCGTATCCTCACAGAATCGGAAACGGCGCATCTTGGATCATCTTTCCCTGAGTAGTAAAGAATTCAGCGAAATTTCTTCCAAATCTGAAGAAGATAAGCGTAAAAGCCAGATACAGGCACATATCAAGAAATCTCAAGGTTAGTGGCTGGTGGCTGGTGGCTAGTATCTGGTTACTGGTTACTGGTCACTGGGCCTAACATTGTCAGAAATATGAGAATTACGTTACATTTAGTTAAGATTAGTATGGCTGTCGGGAGAAATTTAGATTTTTTCTGGTAAAATCCTTGACAAAAACCGCTAAATAAAGTAAAGAAAAAATCTTATCTATAAGAGAAAACATGAAAATATCTTGGAAAACTATTCTACTGTGGTCTTTGCCAGCTTTGATAGTGGGATTCTTTCTCTGGCAGGGTTCCTTCGTCACGGCCAGTGAAAGCATCGGTAGTAACACCGCCAGCACCCGCATGACCTACGGCAGATTTCTAGAATACTTAGAGACAGGTAGAGTTCAGAGTGTGGATCTATATGAAGGCGGGAGAACCGCTATAGTGCAGGCAGTAGACCCAGAATTAGAAAATCGCGTGCAACGTCTACGAGTAGACTTACCCGCTAGTTCTCCTGATCTGATCGCCCGTCTCAGAGATAAAAACATCAGTATTGATTCTCATCCGATGCGTAACGACGGTTTAATCTGGGGCTTCTTGGGTAACTTGATCTTCCCCTTCTTATTGATAGCAGGATTATTCTTCCTCTTCCGTCGCTCTAATAATATTCCTGGCGGCCCCGGTCAAGCGATGAACTTCGGTAAGTCCAAGGCCCGCTTTCAAATGGAAGCGAAAACCGGTATCACTTTCGATGATGTAGCCGGTATCGATGAAGCTAAAGAAGAACTACAAGAAGTAGTTACCTTCCTGAAACAGCCGGAAAAATTCACCGCAGTAGGTGCGAAAATTCCTAAAGGCGTTTTATTAGTAGGCCCTCCGGGGACAGGTAAAACTTTACTCGCTAAAGCGATCGCTGGTGAAGCGGGAGTACCTTTCTTCAGCATCTCCGGTTCGGAATTCGTAGAAATGTTCGTCGGTGTCGGTGCGTCTCGCGTCCGTGACCTGTTCAAAAAAGCCAAAGAAAACGCCCCCTGTTTGATATTTATCGATGAGATCGACGCGGTGGGTCGTCAGCGCGGAGCCGGTATAGGCGGTGGCAACGACGAGAGAGAACAAACCCTCAACCAATTACTTACCGAGATGGACGGGTTTGAAGGCAATACGGGAATTATTATCATCGCGGCTACAAACCGCCCCGATGTATTAGACTCCGCGTTAATGCGTCCAGGTCGTTTCGATCGTCAGGTGATGGTAGACGCGCCCGACTTCAAAGGACGTTTAGAAATCCTCGAAGTTCACGCCCGCAACAAAAAATTAGACGGGGAAGTATCGATCGAAGCGATCGCTCGCCGCACCCCAGGATTCAGCGGTGCTGATCTAGCCAACCTGCTCAACGAAGCGGCGATTTTAACCGCCCGCCGTCGCAAAGAAGCCATCACTATTTTAGAAATCGATGACGCGGTAGACCGGGTTATCGCCGGGATGGAAGGCACTCCTCTAGTAGATAGTAAGAGCAAACGTCTCATCGCCTATCACGAAGTGGGCCACGCTATTATCGGTACTATCCTCAAAGACCATGACCCCGTACAGAAAGTTACCCTCATTCCCAGAGGCCAAGCCCAAGGTTTAACCTGGTTTACCCCCAATGAGGAACAGGGATTAACCACTAAATCGCAATTAATGGCGCGTATTTCCGGGGCGTTAGGTGGCAGGGCCGCAGAAGAGGAAATCTTCGGCTACGACGAAGTAACCACCGGTGCTGGCGGCGACTTACAACAAGTAACCGAGATGGCCCGTCAGATGGTGACTCGCTTCGGCATGAGCGACCTCGGCCCCCTATCTTTAGAAAGCCCCAACAGCGAAGTATTCCTCGGTGGCGGTTTGATGAATCGTTCCGAGTATTCGGAGAAAGTGGCCACCAGAATCGATGACCAAGTGCGATCGATAGTCGAGCATTGTCACAAGTTAGCCCGTCAGATCATCCGCGAAAATCGTGAGGTGATCGATCGTGTGGTTGACCTGCTCATCGATAAGGAAACTATCAACGGCGAAGAGTTCCGTCAGATCGTTTCTGAATACACCCACGTACCTGAAAAAGAACAATTCGTACCTCAACTATAGAAGCCAGGTTCGAGAAGTGAGAAGAGAGTGGTCAGTATTTGGCTACTCTCTTCTCTTTTCTTTTAAAATAGATTTGTCTCATCACGCACTGAAAATTAAATGACTTTGATCGCTGTCATCGATTACGACATGGGTAATCTACACTCCGCCTGTAAGGGTTTGGAAAAAGTGGGGGCGACACCCAAGATTACCGATAGCGCCTTGGATCTAGAAAGAGCCGACGCGATCGTTCTACCTGGTGTAGGTTCTTTTGACCCCGCGGTAAAGCAGATTCGGGCCAGAGGATTAGAGAAACCCATCAGAAAAGCGATCGAAGCGGGAAAACCTTTTTTAGGTATCTGTTTAGGTTTACAAATACTCTTCGACGGTTCCGAGGAAGGTGTGGAACCAGGCTTAGGCATCATACCAGGTCAAGTGAGGAGATTTAAGTCGGAACCTAATATTACCATCCCTCACATGGGCTGGAACGAATTACAATTCCAGCAACCCCATCATCGCCTATGGGGGGGTTTAAATAATCACACCCAGGTTTACTTCGTCCATTCCTATTATGTAGACCCGGAAGATAAAAATACGATCGCCGCCAGTGTGAGTCACGGTAGTCAAACCGTGTGTGCGGCGATCGCTCTTGACAATCTCACCGCCGTACAATTTCACCCGGAAAAATCGAGTGATAACGGCTTGAGAATTCTCGCCAATTTCGTCACGTCGATCGTCTATCAAAAGGTCTAGGGATTTCACCATCGCTTCGGTTTAGAGGAAATTATCCAAACTTAAAATCATATCGTTGTAATCACGATCTCCGCCTCCTAACTTATCCTCGAAGCCGAAGAGATTAGCACCCAAACGGGCCATATGAGATATATTATCGGGATTAGCCGCACCGAAAGAAAATAAAGCGTGAGGTTTATCTATATCGGCTATATTTTGAGGATTATTCAATACATCGTCAATAGTAGCGTTGGGAATCAGTACCACACCGTAGATATTATTGCCCAGCAAATTAACGGTTTGCTTCGTCGTACTAAAATTTTCTGGCGTTGACAGAATAACCCCTTTGACCGGATCTTTAGCGCGTGCGAGAGCGGCGTTACTATACCCTGTATCACCGGGTTTCAGGTCGATTAAACCATCCCCGTCAGTATCTAAACCACCGGTTAGATCGTCAACGCCATAAAGAGCGATGAGATTATTATATAGAGCCGCCCGACTTAAAGAAGCGGACACAGGAACGGGTTGATTTAACGAACCAGGCACCACTATAACGCTAGAACCGATTTCAGCAGTGATGCCATTGAAAGATAACCCATGATAACCCCGGCTTTCGCTGATAATTCCTGCGGGGTTAATAGTAGAAAGCTGAGTTTGACCATCACGGGTACTATAAAGCATATAGTAACGGTTCGTCTCTAAATTAGAAGTAGCGAAATCCCCGAAAAACTCCCATTCGGTATTGATTAAATCTTCAGGATCGATGAAGCTATCCCGGGCGATTTCACGGGTCAGAGATTTATCAGAAGCACCCATTCGATCGGTAAAAATGGGCTGCTTACGACTCAAAGCCTGTACATTGTAAGCCTCATCACCTGGATTTAAACCGTTGATCGTGCCTTTATAATCATCCACGGGAATCCAGCCCAACTCGTAGTTAGACGGGGGCGCACCGATTAACCGCCATTGTATTTGCCTATCGCCCGAACTAGGGGCCCAAAAAGTTTGATTATTGTTAGTGATCAACCCCGGAATAGTTCGACTTAAATAACCGTTAGCTCTGACAACTCCATTAGTAGTATTATCCGTATCGCCCCTCGCACTATCTTTTAACGATAAACTAATCCCAGTTCTAGTATCATTCTTAGTAGAGAACTTAGCGCCCGTAGTGCCGTCAAACATGAATTCATCGTAACTATTTAGCTCGCTATTATAACTAGAAAAACTGTTATAATCTCCCACATTATCGATGGCAATATCTACTTTCGCCTCACCTTCAGTAGTGGATGTATCGAATTGCCAAGCCGTATTGAGAAGACTGTTAGCATCCGGTGCGATCGTATTCTGCCAACGTCGGATTTGTTCGCCGTTAGCGTTCGCTTCTACATTAAATAAGGGTTCCATTCCCTCGGTTGTCGAACCTTCTTTTAATAGGGACACGAGAAGACCGAAATTTTTATTCCCCCTATAAACCCCATCGTCGGCAATTTTCACACTGATAGTTTTTTGCTTTTCACCTGGTAGGAATAAAATCCGTCCGGCGACGGGTGAATAATTATCCCCTCCTTTAGCGCTACCATCTTGAGATGTGTAACCCACCAAAGTATATTTATTAATATTACCGTTTCTTTGAATGGTGAAATTAACTACCCCATGGGCTTCGGAAACATTAGGATTAGAAACGAATAATCGGGTAGGCCCATCCAGATTATCATCAAGATTTACCGTAGTTTCAACCGCTGCGGCGACGGTTTCTGATGCGGCTAAATTCAAAGGCTCGGCATTATTAATACTCGGAGTGGTAAAACTAACACCGGGGGACAATTGATTGACTAAAATCTTAGCGGCCGAATTAGAAGAGGTAAACTGAGAGAATTTCTCTCCATTAGTATAGACAGTTCCGTCCGCTCTAAAATCCGCACTCAGGTTGAGTCGATCGTTCTCATCCATCAAGATAGTGAGAGTATTAACGCTGGTTAAATTAACTACGCTTAACGCGTTTAAAGAGAGAATATTAACGCCGTAATTACGAATATCGAGAACCTCAAAATCTCGTAAGCGTAAGCCTGGTGAAAGACCGGTTACATCCCAGGATTGACCGTTATAACCGCCCAGTTGTAGAGTATCGTTGCCTGCGCCCCCATCCAAGCGGCGGAAATAAGTATCGCTGACGGTAACTAGATCATCACCCGTCCCGGCATATACCGTATCTATGCCGCCGTTGCTATAAATGCGATCGTCTCCCGCGTCGGCGACGAAACTTTCTCCGGTAGGACTACCCAACATCACATCGTCACCTATAGTACCGGTTTGATTGATTTTCTCGGTGAAATCACTTCCGAAAACAACGAAACTCAAACTATCGTTATTCCCCGGTGCGCCGATAACGAAATCACCGAAACCATCGCCGTTAACATCACCGCCCCCATCTATAGAAACACCAGCCTGTGAGTTAGGTAATCCCGTAATGGTAAACCCATTAGCATTAGCAGAATTTTCCTGATTATTTTTAAGATTTGTCAGATTAAAAGGGTTATTGATTTGATAGGTATTCCCCCAATTAGTACCACCTAAAACCGTACAAATAATTCCTTGATTCCCGTTCGCTGAAGGGTTAGCGCTGCCGATTAAAGTAGTATTGGGAGAACTGATTAATAGATCATCGAAACCATCCCCGTTTATATCACCACCTAGACTAATCTGTGTTAGTTGAAAATTATTTTTTACCAGACTGGGGGAGCTGAAAACTACATTAGGTACAGCCGAGGCAACCACACCATTTTTACTACCGTAATAAATAGCGACTAATCCTTGACTATTACTAGGATTATTTTGAGTATCACCAATATTAAAACCTTGCAGATAGCGAAAATCGGCAGCAAGAACCGCTATATCTTCTATGCCATCACCGTTAAAATCTCCCGTTGATCGCACTACTTGCCCTAAGCCTGCGGCTGAATTTAATTGGTAGAGGGGGGGAGAAAAAGTATAAAATAACTGCCCGTATTCTGATTGGGAAGTGGTGTAAGTGGGCATATAACCAACGATCAAACTTTGGTTAAAAAAGGTGGCGGATAGGTAATAAGCTGTTTGACCGGATAGGGGTGAGTAAGCATTAGTGAGCCAACTACTGCCATCACTCGAAGTTTGATAATGAATATTCCTATCACCGTCTAGATAGAAAAGATAAAGAGTATCATCAACGGAGGTTAAAGAAGGTGCATTACCATCGAGATTGTCTACATCGATTTTAGGGGATTGCGTCCAAGAACCATTATCTAACTTACTTACTATCAGATTAGTATCAAAAACATCCCCCGATTGAAAACCGACATAGAGATTACTTCCCAGTGTTGTGGCCGTAACACCGCTCAATGTATATTGCTTGTCAGAACTGCCGCCCACGTTGCTTACAGTCCGGTCAGACCAGTAGCTAGAAGCTTGATTATAGGGTTCATCGCTCGATACATATTTAATATAGTCACCGTTAGACGCTATCCCATCTGTAAAAAATATGTATAGCTCGTTATTGTATGGTACTAATACCGGTGCTGTGGAAGAGTCTTGCTGAATGTCACAAAACTCGAATTTCAGGCCTAAAGGATTACTACTGGTGGTATTTTGAGATGAATTATCGGCTATGTAAACATTACCCCGACTATCTCTAATACCTAAATACAAAACGCCGTTAAATACGGTTAAAGAAGGGTTATAGTAGCCGGTGAAACTATTATTATTAATATCGACCAAAGGGACTTGAGAGATGTCACTCCAATTCACTCCATCCCGGCTTCTCTGAATGAAAACATTGCCGTCACTATAACTCGTTCCACCCAAATAAGCTTGATATAACCAACCATCCAAAGCGACGAAGGAACTAGCCTGACCGGTTGTTTCGTTCGTAATGCTCGTTGCCGACCAATTATTAGTATTAATATTTTGGGAAGGATTATAGTTTAAGGGGTTTAAAGTAACCAGGGAATTTTCTAAACCCTGCGAGTTACCTAAAGCGATCGCCACCGCTCCATTATTATTATTCGCGCCAGGTTGACCGGCGATTATATCGCTGTAACCATCCCCGTTACTATCTACCCCGCCCATACTCGGAGAAGATGATAGATTACTGAGATAGGAACCGGTATCGAGACTACCTTGCTGATTCCCTAGATGTAGATAGGCATTGTTAACGTTGTTGACCAATACCACATCGTCGTAACCATCGCCATTATAATCGCCGATCGAGAAAGCATTTGCGATCGTCGATTTATTCTGAGACAGTTGTACGGTTCCCCGTTGTTGTCCCAACCCATTATTTCCGAAGATAGGATACAGGTAATTATCGCTCGTGACGATCCCGAAGTCGGCTAGACCATCCCCGTTAAAATCGCCCAAACTTACCACCCTCACCACCGATGCCGAGGTGGAGGTTTTGAAAATAATGTCATCGGTTCCAGAGGCGGCATCGAGTAAATCTTTCGTACTAGCACCGAAAACTAAACCGACCCCGGTACTGTTTCCCCCCGTTAACACATCGCTGAAACCGTCGCCATTTATATCGCCTAACAAGACTTGATCACCGCTACCGGGTAAACTCAGACTATTACCATCGATGACGAAACCGTTATCACTGGATATATCCGATAATTTGATACTGCCATCATCGGCTAACCAGGGATGCCCGTAGACAGTATAAATCTGTTGCGCTACCGGAGCGGTTAACATTAAATCATCCACCTCATCCCCGTTAACGTCCCCCACTCCGGTAGCCGCGGCCCCGGATAGTTGAAAAGGTGCGCTACCGTTGAGCAGGAAAGTAGTTTTAGTATCGTTGGCGGTGACGTTGAGATCGAGAGTGTTATCGCTGAAAAAACTGGAACCGCCGAAAATAACGTAACTCTGGCCGGTGGCGTTCGCTCCTTGAGGTGCGGTGATCAAGAAATCTTCGTAGCGATCGCTATTCAGATCCCCTGGAAACGCCAACACCGAACCGGCCTGACCACCAGGCAAACCGCCGTTAATAACCAGATCGCTCACCGTGTTCAGAGCTTGGGGCGTAGGATTAGAATTTTTCTTACCTTTGAGAACGTATACCGAACCCGTATTACTATTTATCCCACCAACCGTGATCGCCAGATCTTGAAAACCGTCCCCGTCCGCGTCCCCGGAGGCGATTTGGGTTCCCGCCAGATAATTAACCGCCACACCGTTACTATCAACTGTATCGGGGCCGGTATATATAGCGAAAGGATTAGACGAAATGCCGCCCGTGTTGCTCCCGAAAACGTAAACCGCACCCGCCGCGACGGTACTGGTATCGGGGAAATTCGATTGATTCTGCTGGGGTAAACCGCTTTTATTCGTCCATTGATTAGTTATCGTCACCTGATAACCCGGGGCGCCGATGATCAAGTCATCGCTGACGGTACTCCCGGTAAACGTTACCGCCCCGTTAGTCTCCCGCCTGGATACACCCAGGGCGTATCCCGCCGCGTTATTAGCCCCCCCGGTGTATATCGGGGTAGGTGTTTGATTACCGTCGTAGAGAGTATAAACTTTACCGCTACCGCTACCAGTTCCAGGCGCGCCGAAAACTATATCGGCTTTGCTGTTGCCGTTAAAATTACCCACCGCTACCGAGACACCGGCGAACCCTCCCGCGTCGCCACCGTTAACCCGGAATCCCTGGGCCGAAGTGAGGGAGTTAACATCGATCGTCGCCCCGGATGTGCCAACAGAATTCAGATAACTACCCAGAATAACGTATATAGCCCCGTTATTGTTATTAGCGTTAGCGTCACCGATAACCAGATCGTCTATACCGTCTCCATCAATATCACCCGTCGCCAAGGATACTGCCAGATTATTCTTCGCCTCTCCCGCGTCGGTTAGTCCGGTAATGAGAACCCCGCCAGGATTACCCGATAGATCAGTGGTGGTCAGGGGAGAGGTAGCCCCGTTATCAAGGGTAGCTTTGCCTTTGAACAGCACCGAAACCGTACCGCCTTGGACGGGATTGCCGTTAATATCGGTATAACCCCGATTACCTACGGCTACGTAAAATAAATTCCCCTGCTTAAATCCGCTGGCGATGACGGAACCGATCACCGGATTATCCGTATCGATGATAAAACCGCTATCGATCAAGGATAAAGAAGCGTCGTTAGCCTCGGTGACGATAGCCGTCCCCAATACAGTAGTATTCCCTAGTGTGAGGGGTTCACTGGATATGGGTACAGGATTTTGGTTATTCGATACCTGCGAGGTTCCACCTTGGAAATTAACGGTTATGGTGGCGTTAGATGGGGGCGTGGTGTTGCCCGTATCCACATACAGGGTCAAGGTTTCCGCGCTACCTAGAACCGTGTGGCTAAAACCGGACGCGGAAGGATTCAAACTATTGAGTAGAGTATTGCCCAGTACCACCCCCAATTGATTACCGGAATCACCCCCTAAAGTCCAAGTTTTGCCATTAGCGGTGACGGTAATACTCGTTATGATTTTCGTCTGTTGATTATTGAGGGTGATCTGGAAAACAGCGTCATCGTTGCCGTTGGGGGCGATATTCCCGTTAACCGTCGCGGCGGTAGCGGAAACAATATCCGCGGCCGGTCTATTAGCGTTCGCTAATTGAGTCGGGATAACTTGGGGTTCCGGTTGTATCTGACTTCCTGTTTTCCAACTATTAGAATCAGCGTCCCAGATACTATAATGGGTATTGGTTTCCGGGGGTAAGGGGTCTACATAACGGGCGTTGTAATGATTACCGATCTGATCCGTCCCCGTGAGAATATTCAGTAACTCCGTAGATGTGAGGTTCTGAAAATTATCTGTAGTTAAATCGGTAGAGTTAACATCATTATAAGAAAGAACCGAATTGTAAACCGCAACCTCATCTAGATAAAGCGAGAAACCACTATGCCAGGCTAAAGTCAAGTTGCCTTGAGCCGGTATATTACTAAAACTGACGTTATTTAAAGTTCCGATCGGTTGGCCGTCGAGGTAGAGGCTTAAAACTTCACGCCTCGCGTCGTAGGTTCCGACAACATGATACCAAGTGTTATTTTGAACCGACCCCGGGCCGGAATTGAGCTGACTGAAATTACTATTATTCAATTCCCAGAAAATTTCCGTGTTGCCGGAATTAAGGAATAGACCGAGAGTGAATACCCCGGATAGGGTAATTAAATTAACATCTCCACCCGGAGCGCTCGGTATCTTGAACCAAGCCTCAACGCTAAAACCGGTTGACGATACGGGTATCGGTTGATCCAGGGTAACATTGCCACCGTTAAACAATGCTGCCGGATCGGGATCGCCCGAACCGTTATCGTCTAAAGCACCAGTCTGTCCTAAAGTATAAGCACCGCTATAGACTCCGTTAGCCGAACCTTGTAAGTTACCGATATTCTGCGCTGTAGTGCCGTCCGTTTCCCCTAAACGTAGATAAAGCACCGGATCGGTATCTAGAACCGAGTCCCTATAGGAAACGGGTTGGCTTTCCGTCCAGAATACCGCCGGTTGTCCGTTCAAGGAGCTGATAGTCAGCTCCGAGAAGGCATCGGGAGCAGCGCCCGGTAACAATAGGCTAGGCGTTGTCCAGGTGTTACCGTTCCAACTCGACCATTTAATCCCGGTGGTGGTGGCGTTATTCTCGCCCAAGGTAGTATTGAGCCAAACCGCCATTAAATCGCCGTTCGGCCCGGTTCCGAGAGTCACGTTAGTATCCTGCCCGCTCAGTGAGGCTAGAGGGGCGGCAATACTCCATTGATTATCAGCCCCCAGAACTGAATAATAAATATCGGAAGCGGCGACACTATTATTAATTTGCGTTGCGTCATCGGCGCTATAGTTCTGACCCGGAATATTCAGCCCCGTGACGCTACTAGAATCAGTGTTCACCCACGCCACTACATTTTTACCGGTTTTGCTGTCCTGAACTGCTACTGCGTCCGAGTTCAATCCTGTCGTGCCGATAATACTGGATATACTCGAAATCCCGCTATCGCCGAAGGGCGAGAAAGCCGTTTTAATCACGGTGTTCGAGTTCATCGGGGTGGTGATAACCCCATTATTGGTGAAATTATTAACTATTTGACCGCTATTACTCTGTAAGTTTTTAATAGCATCGTTAGGATTTATAGAGTATTTAACCGATATAACATCCCCTTGATTTATGGTTTCGGATAGGCTTAAAACCACCGAATTAATACTAACTTGAACGTTAGTTACATTGACCGGGTTATTATTGACGATAACCTGGAACTGGGAGGGATCGGGGATATTATTATTTTCTAGGAAGCGATCGAACGTTAAAGTTAATAGATTGGATAACCCGGCGGCGGCGAGATTAACCGGGGCGGTATCGCTATTACCCGGATTACTAACGGCAAGATCGGCGAAAGCCGGTATCCATAGCTTTGTATTAGTGACATCGGTCAGGTACAGATTATTACTATAGTCATCGGGATCGAGTCCGTAACTAACGCTCACATTAACGCCAGGATCGATCGCACCCTCGATATTCAAGACGATCGAATTATTATTAATATCTACATTAGTAACTGCCGGGTTGCTACCGTTGGCGTTAACCGTGAATTGAGAGGGGGCGGGAGTGGAACCGGGGTTAAGGTTCTCAACGAAGGTAAGTAGGATTTGTTCCCCGGAAACCAGCGCCGAAATCGGGGTCAGGGGTGGTGCGTCACTACTCCAAGCTAGTAAAATCTGCCCATTGTTAGTAGGTGCGAGACCGGGGGGACTATCCTGAGCCAGATCTTGAGCTATATTCTGGATTACTTGTTTACTATTACCGCTACTGTAGTTATCGCCCGTACCCCCCACCGGATTATAGGTATAAACGAAGGTTTGGGGCGTGTTATTAGTTACGGCTAAATCGCTGAATCCGGCTATGGAGTTCCCCCCACTATCTTGAAGGTTATCCGCCTGGTCAGCGTCGGGAGTATAGGAAACCTTAATATTAGAATCGCTCGCACCATTAAGGGTGCTGTAGGGTATGGGGCCTTCTAAACGGAGGATGACCGAGCTATTTTGAACGATCGCCCCGAATACGGGTACATTGACCGTGTTACCCTTGCTGTCCGTGACGGTGACGGTGAATTGAGCGGGAGTGGGATTAATTGCCGTGTTCAGACCTGTGGGGAAGGAAATCGTAAGTAAAGAACCGCTCACACCCGCGGTGGTCACGCTTACATCCGCCGTCGCCACAGATGTAGTAGTCGGTTCTACCCCCCAAGTCCAAGTGGGAAAGATGCCGACGCTGGCGCTTAAATATCCCAAGAATTTAACCGACAGATTCACGGAAAAGCCCAGGGTGATAGTGCCATCGAATTGATCTTGAACTTCCCCGATCGTTCCATCCGCGAACAACTGCCCCGATAGGGTAGCTTTAGCGAGCAGGGGAATTTTCGCCGTCCCCTCCACCCCCATCGAAACTGGAATACCGTACAGAACAGATTCTAAATTGAGAGCCTGACCACTATCGGGGTTAACCGTTCCGATAATGGCATCTGTAACCTCGACAATATCGGAAAGTACCGCCACGCCGATCGCCGCTAAAGACCCTACCGGAGGTATACCGATGGCTAACCCTAAACCCACCTGACCGCTTGTGGTGGTAGGGGACAGAACGGGTTTCAAGGGAGCGACGAACTGATCGGGGTTAACGGGCGATAGTTGCCATTGAGTGGTAAAACCGGCACTTCCCAGAGCATCTACCGCGATTAAAGGCGGATCGAGAAATATGGGAAATTTCGCCCCTAGGGTAACTCCTATACTTCCCGTTTCTACCGTCAGGGGATAATTATTAGCGGGGTCGTTGGCGAAGGTGTATAGAGTGGCGGCCGTTCCCGTGACCGAAAAGGCGGGGGCGCTCTGTAACAACCTCCTATATCTTAGGCTTGTATTATAAGTAATCCCCGCCGCCGCGTTTAATTGTAGTCCGCTAGTATCCACACCTCCCCCGAAAAGGCTGAAGTTGGGATTATTCCCCTCCGAAGCCTGTAAGCTGCCCGATATGATGATCTTGTTAAAAATCGGTTTGAGCAATAACGCGGGGACGTTATCATCATCGTCATCATCTCCCTTAAAGGCGCTGACAACATCGCTCATATCGGTGTCGAAGGATTGAGATATGCTCCAGTTAGTTCCCCAACCGTTAAAACTACTGGACGCGGCGAGAATTTCCGATCGACTCAAAGGCGAATAATTGGCCGCCGGTACTGGGGTGGCGAAGGTAAGGTAATTGCCCCTGACCACCCCATCTATGGAAGTTCGCGGCGAATAGGGGGCGGCGGGGTTAGTGACGGTGGGGGTGGTGAACTGACTACTGGAAATACTGAAATTTTGAGAGTATAAATCCGTATCTTCCCGGATCTCCTGATTGTCGGCTTTTTTTACATCGGCTTTCTGCCCGATCGCGACAACCTCGGTCGTGCCATTATTGTTATAGGTGATCGCTCTCGGTTCTAAATCAGCGACGTTATCCGCGCTCAGAGCCTGCGGGGTGGCTAACCATTGTAAATCGCCGTTGTTATCGTAGCGGGCGGCGGTATAGTAAAAATCGCTGTCGTTATTCGTTCCCTGTTGATAGACGATCGCTAATCCCGGTGTGGTGGCTGTAGAATTTGATTCAAGAATTAAACGATCGTTAGCGATAAGATTTAAGCTTTTGACCGATTCAGTGCCAATCTCAGCGATCGTCCTAGCCTCGTTCCAAGTGCCTGAATTGGGGTCATAAACCGCGTGTTGGATATTCCCTCCCTCAACCCAGACTACATGACTCGTTCCATTAACATCGGTTGTAATCGCGGAGAGTTTGCCGGAAAGATTAATAGACATGAGTGGGTTGACGTATTTCTATTATTAACCTCATAAAAGCACAATTTCACAGGGTTTTTTCTCGTGGAGCGCAAATTTAATTTTTTTTTACAATCTCTTCCATATCTATAATTTGTAAAAATTAACTAGCTTCATCGGCAGCCATAACAAAATTACACTAACGTCTGTTGACTTATCTCGCGAGATAGATCGCTCCCTCTGTTTCGTCTGGTAGACTGAGTATGATAGATCCCGTATACTCAAACGCCATGAAACCTGCCAAAAGTGCATACGAACAAGCTTTTATCTCGGAACGCCAGCCAACAACTTCTAATGAAGTATTTTTCCGGGCCGAGGGCTTGTTAATGAGCCGGAATTAGTTCGCCAATTGTGGAAGCCGTCATTACATGGTAGAAATGCCTCTAAACAACGAGATCGAGCAACGCTTCGGGGTTCTACCCAACTTTTTCCTCCTTGCTAGCGACACTCCAGAGATCACGGCGAATCTCTGGGGATTTGCCAAATCTGCCTACCTCGATAACCCGTTGCCATCCCTGTTCAAGGAACGCTTATTCGTCTACCTCTCGCACCTTTGTGAGGTGCCGTACTGCATCGCCAGGCATATTGGTTTTTTGGTGGGGTTAGGCTACCCATCTGGCGATCGGCAATGCCGGTCTCAAACGGTCGAGCAAGTGCTGCCGCTACTAAAGCGTCCGCTCCCGCGCGGTGAGGCATTAGAAGCAACGATCTCCCTCGGTGTTGCCTCCCTTCCAGCTAGCTTTGAATTTCCCAATCCCGACACGGCGGAAGAAGAGGCTATCTTTGCCTGCGCTACCCATGTGTTTTTGCAAACCCCCGACGCACCTAGAGCGATCATCGCTCTGCGGCAGGTATTTAGCTCCGCGGGGCTGGAATTTCTCAACCTGTTCCTCGCGTTCGTGCGTATGGCTCACTACTGGACGGAGAGCCATCCCGAATTGCGCTTTGAGGATGACATTAATCAACTACTGGCAACCAATGAAACGCTTGCCGCTTGCCTGCTCAACGACTTGGAGGTAAAGGATGATGCCTTAAACCAACAGGTATTAGAAGAGTTGGCCGAACTGCGGGTCAAAGACATTACCGATCGCAAACAAGCAGAAGCACTGTTGCGAGCATCTTACGACACTTTTCGCCATCTCGTGGAAAACTCACCGTTCGGCGTGTACGTCGTCGATGCGGACTTCCGCTTGGCGCAGGTGAGCGCGGGGGCGCAGAAAGTGTTTGAAAACGTCCGCCCACTCATTGGGCGTGACTTCGCCGAAACGCTACGCCTGATCTGGACGGAGCCGTTCGCCAGTGAAGCGATCGCCCTCTTCCGGCACACGCTCGAGACAGGCGAACCTTATCACGCGCCTAGCATGACTGAACGCCGCCAGGACATCCTCGATACAGAATCCTATGACTGGAAGATCGAGCGCATCACGCTCCCGGACGGACGGTTCGGTGTGGTGTGCCACTTCTACGACCTGTCGGAACGTCAACGCTACGAGGCGGCATTGCGCGAGAGCGAGGAGCAGTTCCGCCATCTGGCTGACAGTTCTCCCGTGCTGATCTGGGAGACCGACGAGACGGGTGTCATCTTCGTGAACCGCTATTATCTGGAGTTCTTCGGCCGGGCTTTAGACGACGTGCGGGGCATGGGATGGGCGAACTTCTTGCATCCAGACGATGCGGCCGCTTACGTCGGTGCTTATCGAGCCGCGTTCGAGCGCCAGAAGCGCTACGAATTTCAATGCCGATTTTTGCGACACGATGGCGACTATCGCTGGCTTCAAAACGTCGGTGAGCCACATTACGGACTCGATCGCACCTTTCTCGGTTTCGTCGGCTGTTCGGTCGATGTCACCGACATTAAAGCGGTAGAAGTTGAACTCCAAGCAAGTGAAGAACGGTTCCGCAACATGGCAGACAATGCTCCGATGATGGTTTGGGTCACGGATACTACAGCCTACTGCACCTACCTCAGTCGAAGCTGGTATGACTTCACGGGACAGACCGAAGAAACGGGGTTGGGTTTTGGATGGCTCGATGTCACGCATCCAGACGATCGTGAATCCGCTCAAGCTATCTTTCTGGCTGCTAATGGTCGTCAAGAAGCCTTTCAACTGGAATACCGCCTATGGCACCGGGACGGACGCTATCGAACCTGCATTGATGCAGCAAAACCCTGGTTTAGCGGAGACGGTAAATTCAAGGGTTACATCGGCTCGGTGATCGATATAGACGATCGCAAACAAGCCGAACTTCAGCTACGGCAACAAGCTTCTGAACTCATACAGTTGAATAAGGCACTAGAGGAAACTTCATCTCAATTAAGCGAACGAAATCAAGAGTTAGATCGTTTCGTGTATACTGTCTCCCACGATCTCAAAGCTCCCTTGCGGGCGATCGCTAATCTCTCCCAATGGCTCTGCGACGACCTCAAAGAACAACTCGAAGCAGAATACCAGTACCAACTAGAGCTTTTGCAATCTAGGGTATCTCGCATGGAAGCCATGATCGAAGGATTATTAGCTTACTCGAGAGTCGGACGTATTGAAGTACCAACGGAAAAGGTCGATGTTGGCGAATTGCTCGCCGAGATTCTCGATTCCTTGATGCCTCCACCTAGCTTTATTATCTCTATACAATCGGAGATGCCAACTCTCGTCGCCAGGCGATTGCTACTCTCTCAGGTATTTTCCAATCTGATCGGTAATGCGATCAAGCACTGCGATCGCCCCGACGGAAGACTTCAAATTACAGCGACCCGAAAAGGAGAATACTACGAATTTTCGCTCGCCGATAACGGTGTTGGCATCGCCCCCGAAAACCACGAGCGAGTTTTTAAAATCTTTCACACGCTCAAAGGGCGGAACGGACAAGAAAGCACGGGAATCGGATTATCGATCGTCAAAAAAATTATTGAATCTGAAGGCGGCTCGCTCATGTTGGAGTCTGACCTAGGTGAGGGAGCAACTTTTCGCTTTACCTATCCCATAGTCCCCCAATAATGGGTCTTTCTCAAAGGGTTTGTTTACGAGTCAAATACGCTCGCTAAATGACGGGAATATTTGTGATAAATTTAACTGTAATGTAATAAAGTTTATTCACTACTATTATGCAGATCGATCGCCGTCGTTTTCTCTATCTCCTCGGTGCTGGCGTTGGTACAGCCTGCGTTAATAATTTTATGCCTCCCGCTCGGGCTGATAATAAGCCTTCCGGCCCCTTTACTCTCCCGCCTCTTCCCTATGGTTACAAAGAACTCGAACCCTATATCGATGAAGAAACAATGCGTTTTCATCACGATAAACATCACGCTGCTTATGTGAATAATCTTAATGTTGCTGTTAGTAAATATCCAGAACTTAAAACGAAAACTGTAGAGGAGTTACTTCGATCTCTCGATTCTCTACCAACAGAAATACAAAAAACCGTCCGTAATAATGGCGGGGGCCATCTCAATCATTCCCTGTTCTGGCAGATCATGAAACCTGATGGAGGAGGGAAACCGAAGGGAGAGTTAAATAAGGCAATTACAGAACAATTTGGCAGTTTTGAAGTATTTCAAACCAAGTTTAATGAAGCTGCCGGGAAAGTTTTCGGTAGCGGTTGGGCTTGGCTGGCTTTATCGCCGGACAAGAAATTAGAGATTATCACTACCCCCAATCAGGATAGTCCTTTATTAACCGGATATAAACCGGTTATGGGTAACGATGTATGGGAACACGCTTACTATCTTAAATATCGCAATCAACGGGCGGAATACTTAAAGCAGTGGTGGAATGTGCTTAATTGGGATGAGGTGAATAATCGTTACCTTCAATTCATTGCATAACGGAAGTGGGATTCAGTAAAAATTGAGCAGCTTGTTGAGCGATCGCGGTCGATAGAGAGATCTTTTCCATTTTTACCAATCCATCTTGGATGAAACTATCTCTGATTAAAACTTTCGTCCCGCTATTAAAATCCGTTTCGTAGAAAACCGATTTTATCCCCGATGAAATGATAAGTTTCAAACACGATAAACAAGGTTCTAAAGTAACATATATACTCGCTCCTTGTGTAGAAATACCGTGTTTGGCGGCTTGTGCGATCGCATTAGCCTCAGCGTGAATCGCTCTCGAAGGCAGAGAACCCGATTCACTACAATTATTCAAACCTGGATAACAGAAACCTTGAGTAGTGCAGTGAATCGACCCTGACGGGGAGCCATTATAACCCGTGGCTAATACTTGACGGTCTTTGACGATGACCGCACCTACTCCGAAAGCCAGACAAGTAGAGCGAGTGGCCGCCAATTTGGCTATCATCAGAAAATATTCATCCCAACTCGGTCGCAATGCTTCCATAAAATTAGAATGAGGATAAGAGGAAAATAGAGATCGTGATTCCTAGGGATAAGCCCACGAGAACTTGAAAGGGAGTGTGACCGATCAATTCTTTCAAACGCTCCTCGTTTAACTCCTTACCTTCTTGGAACATTTCATCGAGAAGCTGATTGAGAATCCGCGCCTGTTTTCCCGCCGCTTGACGCACCCCGGCGGCATCGTACATAACGATAACGGCGAATAAAGCAGCGATGGCGAATTCCGAGCTAGACCAACCGGTTTTCAAGCCTACCCCCGTAGCCAGAGCGCCCACTAAAGCCGAGTGAGCGCTGGGCATACCGCCACTCGATACTAGATAGCGGATAGTTACCTTACCGTTACGGATCAGTTCTACTATGGCTTTTAGAGCTTGAGCGATAAAACAAGCCAAAAGAGAGACTAGCAGTACATTATTGCTAAATATTTGCCCAAAATCCTGCATAATCTCGATGTTTGTTTAGTTTTTACGGGTAACGATATATTGAGCGATCGCTCTCAAGGGGTTGGCCGAATCAGAAAATCCTTGCAATTCCTCAATAGCGGAGTCTACCAAATTTTGCGCCTGTTTCCTCGATTCTTCGATTCCCCAGAGACTGGGATAGGTAGCTTTCTGCGCCTGTAAATCCTTACCTGCGGTCTTACCCAACTCTTCATCAGTGGCGGTAATATCGAGAATATCGTCGATAATTTGGAAAGCGAGACCGATATTTTGAGCGTAGCGGGAGAGACGCTGCACTTCTTCAGCTTTAGCGCCTCCTAGAATCGCCCCCGAAACTACTGACGTTTCTAAAAGAGCGCCCGTCTTGTGACTGTGGATGAAACTCAGTGTTTGAGCGTTTATATCGGTTTTACCTTCCGATTCTAAATCTAGAACTTGACCACCGACGAGGCCGGCTGCGCCCACGGTGCGCCCCAATCTGGCGATTACATCGATAATTCTCTCCGGGGGTACATTCCTGGTTTGAGTGGCCACGTATTCAAAAGCGTAGGCTAACAGACCATCACCCGCAAGGATGGCTATATCTTCACCGAAAACTTTGTGATTGGTTAATTTACCCCGACGATAATCGTCGTTATCCATAGCGGGTAAATCGTCGTGAATTAGAGACATGGTGTGAATCATCTCTAGGGCGCAAGCAGTGGGCATAGCCATAGAAATCGTACCGCCCATTAACTCACAGGTAGCCAGACAGAGAATGGGGCGTAGGCGTTTGCCTCCCGCTAACAGGGAATAACGCATCGCCTCGTAAATTTTTTCTGGTTTCCCGATCGCTAATGAGTCTGACAGTGCCGACTCAACTAAAACCTTTTTTTCTTGCAGATAATTGGCCAGTGAAAAACTAGCGGTTTGTTTTATATCTACTGCTTGTTCGCCCGTTGTAACCATTCTGTTTGTCTTGAACCGACTGCTTTTTCAACTATACAGGAAAGAGTCCATATTTTAGAACCATCAAGATACTAGTATTTAAGCCGCCCGATTTCCCTCGGCTTCTGAAACTATCGATCGTATTTTAGCGTCTTAGGAAGAGCCTAGCCACTTCCTTGGTATTTTTATACTATAGAGGAACGGTCGCCAGTACAACGGAATATATCTGATGACTCTTAAAAACCTAACCAAACTCGATTTTTTCAACTTCTCTCTTGATGGGCAAGGAAAATTTATTCCCAAGAAACCCCCGAGCCTGGTCGCGATCAACTCCAATCCTAAAACGAATTCAAATTGGGCTAATGTTAATAATATTAACTTGATCACTAACGGCAGCTTCGAGAACGGAGTGAATGCGCCGTATCCGTTCGTATCGCTAAATGTTGGCTCTACAGCGATAACTGGATGGACGGTAACGAGAGGCCAAATTGACTATGACATCACTTATTGGGCCAGTGCCAGTGGACAGCGTAGTGTTGACTTGAATGGTTCACCGGGGGTGGGTGGCATCGCCCAAACTTTGCAAACGGTGGCGGGGCAGCGGTATCGAGTCAGTTTCGCGATGGCGGGTAATCCTGAGTCCGGACTTCCTGTTAAAAAGATGGGTGTGTCGGCAGCCGGTCAATCAGCTAATTTTTCTTTCGATACTACTGGCTATACCGTTTCCAACATGGGATGGCAGAACAAAACTTGGACATTCACCGCTAATTCTACTGCCACCAATTTAGAGTTTTATAGTTTGTCCAATGAGCCGGCCAATAGTTCCTACGGCGCTACCTTGGATAACGTTTCTGTAGTAGCCCTCCCCCCTGAGGTGGCGATCGATCTTAACTGGAAAGGCATAAGTGAAAATAGTCCAGATAAGTTCGTTTATACCTTTACCCGTACCGGTGCTGCCCTAACCGCTCCTTTAACCGTTAATTTTGCCGTTAGCGGCGCGGCTACTCTAGGAGTTAACTACACCGTTGTCGGCGGCGCAAGCAGCTTTACGAACACTAACGGTACAGTAACTTTCGCCCCCGGTTCAGCTACCGCTCAAATCACGATCGCTCCTAAAAACGATAATCTTTTCACGCCTAATAAAGACTTATCGATCCAGATAACTCCGGGGTCATCCTATAACACGGGTACGCTCATAGGGCGCGTGGCCACGATCATCAACTCTAATGCCACTCGCTCACCTATTCCCACTGCAAGTGATGACATCATTACCGGTACTAATCGCTTAGAGGTGATTTATGGCGGTCTTGGCAAGGATATTCTCATCGGGGGCGGGGGCGCCGATGTATTTGATTATCAGAATCCCAATGAAGGTGGGGATTCGATCAAGGATTTTAGGACTTTCAATGATCTGATCTCCGTTAGAGGCTCATCTTTCGATCCCGGTCTTATCAGGGGGACTATATCACCGGATAGATTCATCAAAGGTATTGGTGCTAATACCCCAGATCAACGATTCATTTATAATGCTCTTACAGGCTCTCTTTTATTCGATAAAGACGGTAATGGGACAAATGCTCCCGTTACTTTGGCTACTTTAAGCAATGGTTTGAATTTTACTTATGAAAACATTTTGGTTAGTTAGTTCCTCTATTAGCAAATCCTAATCCGTTGGTAAAGTAAACCAAAAACGAGATCCTTCATAGGGGTGGCTATCTACCCCTATTTCTCCCCCGTGGGCGTTCACGATCTGCCGACAAAGATATAAACCCAATCCCAATCCCAAGCTTTTGCCCCTACCGTTTCCCCTTTGATAACGTTGGAATAAATGATCCAATTGTTCTTCACTAATACCGATGCCGTTATCTCTAACGCTACAGTAGACTCGACCGGATTCGAGCGGTTTTGCTTCTAAGGTTATGGTGATACCTGGGGAATTGTACTTGAGCGCGTTGGCTAATAAATTTTCCCAGACTCGCAGTATTTGATAATAATCCCCTTTTACCCTCGGTAATTCAACGGGTATGTTATTTACTAACTTCGCTTCGTGTCTCTCTAACTGTAATTGCCATTCATGAGTCATTTTTTCGATTAATTCGTGCAAAGAGAAAAATTGCCAATCCAGAGATACGCCCCAAATTTCATTCTGTCTTGTCTCTATCAAGGAATTAATCAGGTGCAACTGTCGATCGCAACTCTCTTCCATCTGTTTTAATAAGGACAAGGGTACAGATATTTCTTTCTCTCTCTCCCGGCCCTTTTTCTGTAAATTGCTCAAGATGATCGACATGGCGATCACCGGATTTTTCAGGTCATGGGATACGGCGTGTAGATACAACTGTAGCGATTCTTCCGCCTTTTTTCTTTCTAGAATTTCCATTTCTAATTGTTGCTTTTGCCGCCATATGGTTAACTGATTTTCTATTCTCGCTATTACTTCTTCCGCCTGCAATGGCTTGGTGATATAATCGACCCCCCCCACTTCAAAAGCTTTCACCTTATCTAACACATCATCCATCGCACTGATAAATATAACCGGAATATGCTTGGTGTCTTCATTCAGTTTTAACTTTTGACAAACTTCGTACCCATTCATGCCAGACATATTGATGTCTAACAAGATTAAATCCGGCTGCCGGGTTTCCACGGTTTTTAAAGCCATTTGCCCGCTCAGGGCTTTGCGTACCGAATAATCTCGATCGGATAGCATCGCCGCTAACAGGCGTAAATTATCGGGATTGTCATCCACCACCAGAATATTATTTTGCCCTGTTTTTGGAGTCATCAAAATAAATCTACCCTCATTGGAAATCACCGCCACGAAAGCCTTATCTGAAACCTATAAACGAAGTCAAATATAAATATTGCTCTGAATATTCAAGGAAATAGGCACTTCATATTGAAAGTTGCGTCGATGTAAATTTATCAGAAGATAAGGAAATTTTTGGTGTCATTATGAAAAATTTGTATATAATTCATAGTAACTTATCTAAAATGTTTCAAGTACATGGCATTTATCCGATAAGGTTCATTTCATACACTTGATATCTCATGAAGAATTTACTCAAGAATCCTTTCTCTAGCAAAATCGCTCTAGGAACCTCTACCCTCGGTATGATTGTCGGCTCGGCTGTATTCTCCCTATCAGCGCAAGCCGGAACCATTACCAAGACTTTTGCGCAGTGGCAAGCCGCCCCGGTCACGATCGGTGATAAATTATTCACTTACGGTACTTCCAGCAATTTGCCCACTTCACCGACGGATACTGTTAGCTTCATTCAAGATGACAACAACACCAATCAATATTTCCTCAACTATAATTTCGTACCCCCGTCGAGTATTACCGCTTTCACGCTAGATTACACCGTAGATGTAGTCCAGAGCGATCCCAACGTAACACGTT
Source organism: Chlorogloea purpurea SAG 13.99 (assembly GCA_016903695.1). Taxonomy (GTDB): domain Bacteria; phylum Cyanobacteriota; class Cyanobacteriia; order Cyanobacteriales; family Microcystaceae; genus Chroococcopsis; species Chroococcopsis gigantea_A. The sequence continues at coordinate 64,090 of JADQBB010000009.1, read as the reverse complement.
TTTTCAAGGCAGTAGATTCTGATACTACCGTATCTACATTCCCACCGGCAGAAACTTTAGTGACGAACTTCGTGGGCAACACGCCAGGGTCTTCCGTTACCTTAACTAGCATTGGTGGCTCTCCTGAAGTATCACTCATAGGCGGCGCACCAACATCGCTAGCGGTTTCCAATACCTATACGTCAGGGGGAGCTGGTGGCGGCCCCATCACCTCTTTCCAAAATAGTTTCCTACAGGATGCAAGGATCAATACTCTAAGTACACCGGAACCTACTTCCATGGTGGGCTTACTGGTCTTCGGCGGTTTGGGTTTAGCTTCCAAACTTAAAAAACGCTCTCGTTAAATTTTGTCGGTTATCGAGAAACTCACGAGATTCTTTCGAGGAATCCCGTGAGCTTCGCACATGGAATTACCGGGCCGTTATAGCTTAGTGCCGCACTCGCCACAGAATTTATGTCCCACCTCATTAGTAGTGCCGCAAGTGGGACAGTTAAGATCGTTACCGAGATGGGGAAGGGGTTTGGGTAAACCGATCATCTGAGCGTTACTTTGACCTGGAGCCACCATGGGATAACAGTTCTCATCCCTGGTAACGAACACGTTCATCACTACCGGCCCCTCGTGACTTAGCATCTCGGCTACTCTCTCGGATAACTCGGATCGATCGCGCACCGTCATTCCCTTCACGTTATAAGCTTGAGCTAACAGTTCAAAATCCGGCGCACCCACTTCCATATTCGAGGAAGAATAACGCTCACCGTAAAACGCCTGTTGCCACTGTCTCACCATTCCCTGCCAGCCGTTATTAATGATAACCGTCTTGACATTAATACCATACTGTGATAGCGTTCCCAACTCTTGTAAAGTCATCTGGAAACTGGAATCGCCGCTGATACAGATAACTTCCTCATCGGGTACGGCCACTTTAGCACCCATGGCCGAAGGTAAACCGAAGCCCATCGTACCGAGTCCGGCGCTGGAAATCCAACGGCGGGGGCCATTTTTCAGGAATTGGGCCGCCCACATCTGGTGTTGACCTACATCGGTGGTGTAGTAAGCGTGGGGCGCTTGTCTGCCCACTTCCACGATCACTTCTTGGGGTGAAAGGGTATTTTCGGGATGGGGTACACTCAGGGGGTAATCCTGCCGCCAGCGATCGATCCTTTCCAACCAAGCAGAAGTTTTCCCAGGAGTGGCGGGATAATCTAACTCTCTCACCCGGTGTAGTAGTTGTTCTAATACATGACGCACATCACCCACTATAGGTACTTCCGGGGCGCGGTTTTTACCCACTTCGGCGGGGTCGATGTCGATGTGGATCACTTTCGCTCTCGATGCGAATTCATCCAATTTTCCCGTTACCCTGTCATCGAATCTAGCACCCACGGCGATGAGTAAATCGCACTCGCTGACGGCGAAGTTAGCGTAAGCTGTGCCGTGCATTCCTAGCATCCCTACCGAGAGGGGGTGGTGTTCGTCGAAAGCGCCGATACCCATTAAAGTTGTGGTGACGGGTATTTGAAAACGTTCGGCTAATTCTTGGATTTGGCTGTGGGAGTTAGAAGCGATCGCACCACCGCCAGCGTACAGTAAAGGTCTTTGGGCTTCCTCGAGCAAATGCACCGCCGCGTTTATCTGACGGGGATTGCCTTTCACCGTGGGACGATAACCGTGTAGTTTCACCTTACCCGGTTCTACCGGTACATAATCGCATTCTTCCTGTCCCACGTCTTTCGGGATGTCCACTAGCACGGGGCCCGGTCTGCCGGTACTGGCAACATGAAACGCTTCAGCTATAATGCGGGCTACTTCCGAGGCGTGACGGGCGACATAAGAGTGTTTGACGATCGGTAAAGTGATCCCGTAAATATCAGTTTCTTGGAAAGCATCGGAACCGATGGCCGCCCTGCTTACCTGTCCGGTGATCACCACCATGGGAATCGAGTCCATGTGAGCGTTAGCTATGCCCGTCACCAGATTGGTCGCTCCCGGCCCTGAAGTGGCAAAGCATACGCCTACTTTACCCGTGGCGCGCGCGTAACCGTCGGCCGCGTGGGCTGCTGCTTGTTCGTGTCTAACTAATATATGTTCGATGTCTCCTCTAGCTTCGGCTCGATGAAGTTCATCGTAGATGGGTAATATTGCTCCCCCAGGATAGCCAAAGATATGCTGAACGCCGTGACGCTTTAGGCTGTCAATCAAAGCATAAGCACCTGTACAGCGCTGGGGGACGGTGGTTGATGGGATACTAGGCTTAGAAATTGATGAAACCACAGGGCAGACCGTCCAATTTTTTACAACTAAATAACCAATATGTTGCCTATCTCGCAACTTATATGATAACAAAAGACAGATTATCTATTTCTAGTGTATTGTATTTGACTTTATTTTATGTATTTTTTGAAGTGAAAACTGTCACACCCCTCCGTCCTTACCGAGCGCCGGTTTTTTCGCCCGGCCAATGAAAAAGGGAGCATCCCAATTATGTAATATATCCCTTACCCGACCGTGATTTTAATCACGGTCTCATAGCAGAAGTCGTCTTAAGACGACTTGAGTTATTAGGCAGGGAATAAATTCCCTGCCTGTAGTCGCAAAAATGGGATCTTCCCAATGAAAAACCTCTGGGAGTCTTGCCGTGTTTCGACCCCAGAGGCTTTTCTATTACTATTCTCTCCTCACACTCCATTAATATAACGCATTTATGCCTAGTCGCAATACGTCTTAGGACAGATTTAAAACCGGCACACTACATTAAATATGTCCTTGAAAAACTTACTTGACGGATATTAAAAACCGGGTTATAGTAGAAAACGTGTGAAAAGAAAGTCCAAGCCCCCATCGTCTAGTGGCCCAGGACACCTCCCTTTCACGGAGGCGACAGGGATTCGAATTCCCTTGGGGGTATAAAAAAGCCAGTTAAAGTCATCGCCGTTGATAAACGGTTGATGAGAAAAAATTACACCCTGAATGGGAACAAAAATCGCCGTTTGCGGGGCATGATATAAAAGATAGAGCCTGTCAGTAAGCGATGAGTGTGATCAAGTTAGTTAAATCCAGATATAAGGAGTGGAAAGTAGGAAAATACGGCCTATCACTGCTCGATCGCTATATCATCGGTCAAATACTGCCCTCCTTCCTATTTAGCGTCGGTTTATTCGCTTCCCTGGGGGTAGCGGTGGGTAATCTCTCCGACCTGGCTAACAAAATCATTGACTCCAATCTACCCATCAGAGAAGCTTTAGAAATCCTCCTGCTAAAAGTTCCCGAATTCGTTTCTTACGCTTTACCCGTGTCGATTTTGCTATCTACTCTGTTGACTTACGGGCGTTTCAGTAGCGACAGCGAAACGATCGCTTTTCGCAGTTGTGGCATCAGCCTTTATCGCTTGGTAATACCCGCCTTGGTCATGAGTTTGATCGTGACGGGGATTACTTTTCTATTTAACGAATTGGTAGTGCCGGCGGCGAACTTTCGGGCCACTGCTATCCTAGTAAAATCTATCAAAGCCGAGCAGAACTTCTGGCAGAATAAAGACATTTTCTATCCTAACTACGAGATTAACACCTTAGCTGACGGTAGTACCGAGCGTATTCTCAAAAGCTTATTCTACGCTAAAGAATTTGATGGAAAAGAGATGAAATCTTTAACCATATTAACCTGGCTCAAACAAGAGTTAAGAGAGATAGTAATTTCTGATTCCGCCTCATGGAACCCAGAGAAGAATAATTGGGATTTTTTTAACGGCACACAATATTTACTAACTTTACCAGATTCATCCTACGAGCGAACTATTCCCTTCAAGCATAAAACCTTTTCCCTACCGAAAGAAGTATTCGAGTTTGCCAGTCAGGCCCGTGACCCTTACGAGATGAATATTATACAAGCGAGCCAATATTTACATCTTTTACAATTGGGCGGCGATGAAAAAAAAGTGAGAATGTTTCAGGTGAGAATCCAGCAAAAAATTTCTTTTCCTTTCGTCTGTCTCATATTCGGCCTCATCGGTGCCACTTTCGGTTCTCTCCCGCAACAAATGGGGCGGGGTACAAGTTTCGGGTTTTGTGTATCGATCGTATTCTTATATTATCTACTGAGTTTCTTGATCGGCAGTTTAGGCTTGATCGGGGTATTAACTCCCGTTTTGGCGGCATGGATACCGAATCTGATGGGACTTTCCCTCGGCGCTTGGTTGTTATGGCGTTTTAATGGCTAACCTACTTTTGTAAAAAATACTTAAATTATGATGATCTTCGGTATTTTTTAGCCATCATTAAAGAACATTGATCTTTGCAGAGGTAAACCGTGTTCTCTACAGCGATTTTTAGACTCGCCTGCCCCTTGGCGGTTTTGAGTTTTTTGAGCCTTATTCCCGTTAACGAAACCAGCATTTTTACGGTTCAGAAAACTTACGCTCAGGATGCTAGTTCTCTTAAATCCAGCGCCGACCAATTGGAAAGACAAGGAATTCAATTATTACAAGCGGGACAGTTAGAGTCAGCATTAGCGGCGTGGCAACAAGCCCTGAACATCTATCGCCAGTTAGGTGACAAATATCAAGAGGGAAGATTGCTGTCTAATTTCGGGTCTTTATTCCTACAGTTAAAACAGTACGCACAAGCGGTTCAAGCTCTAGAAAGTAGCGTCTCTCTCTTAAAAAACTCTCAAAATCAAGAGTTACTGCAATCGACTGTACTAAACCTAGCTCAAGCTTATACGGAGTTAAAAAATTACACCTCGGCTATTAATTATTATCAGCAAGGTTTAGCCTTAGCCAGACAAGCGAACGATACAGCGGGACAGATACAAGCTTTAGGTAATATAGGGACTATTTATTATGACCTTAAAAATTACTCCGCCGCCGCTACCGTGTTTCAACAGGTGGTAATCATCGCCCAAAAAACTAACAATCCGAAAATTTTAGCCACGGGCTTAAAATATCTGGGAGATAGTTATTACCTGTTGGGTAACTGTCAATACGCTGAGGCTTTTTATGAGTGGGGCAACGAAACCGCAAAATCTTTAAATGACCCCCAACGTCAGTTAGGATTTTTACAAAATCGTGGTAATGCAGCTTACTGTCAGGGGAAATTTCAAATTGCTTTAGATTCCTATGAGAAGGGTTTAGAAATAGCTAAAGGTTTAAACAGCGAAGATAGTGTGGCGGAGTTAATAGGTAATATTGGCTTAGTACAGGTTCATTTAGGTAATTATGCAGTGGCGATCGATTATCTACAACAGGATTTAGCGGTTCAAAGGAAATTGGGAAGACGGCAAGCGGAGGGGCAAGCGTTAGGTAGTCTCGGTGATGCCTATTACTATCAGGAAAATTACCAACAAGCTCTTAGTTACTATCAGCAGAGTTTACAGATAGCCCAAGAAGTTAACTACGCTCGCGGCGTGGGTTTGATGTTAACTAATGTCGGCGCGGCGCAATTGAAATTGAATCAGCTACCCGACGCGGAAAAAAATCTCAGGGAGAGTATTCGAGTTTTATTGGCCCTACGGGAAAAGGGAGCCAGTAGGCAGGATGACGAGTTATCTTTGTTCGATCGAGAGGTACGTAGCTATCGTATTCTACAGCAGGTATTAGTGAAATCCGAGCGACCCGAATCGGCTTTAGAAATAGCGGAGGCCGGAAGGGCGAGAATCTTCGTCGAGTTTCTCGCCAAGAAGAACACCCAGCAAAAAGTGGATAGCCTCTCTTTAGCCGAGATTAAAAAAATTGCCGTCGATAAGCAGATTACCTTGATAGAATACTCGGTGGTTTACGATAAGGAAGAAGCCAAAAATAAAGATGGAAAATTATATATATGGGTGGTTTTACCCGATGGTAAAATCAATTTTAAACAAGTAGATTTAGCCGGGGAGGGAATTAATTTAAGTCAATTGATTAATGATAGTCGGTCAGCCATAGGCGTAGGCGGTAGAGGCTTGGCCATACGAGGCACCGGGGCCGCCAATCAACAGGAGAGTTTAGAGAAGTTATATAAATTATTGATCTCGCCTATAGCCGCCAGTTTACCCTCAGACCCCAACGCTAAGATCGTTTTTATCCCCCACGAAGAATTATTTTTAGTACCCTTCCCCGCCCTATCTTCAGGGGGTAATAATTACTTGATACGAGATCACACCATCTTGGGCGCACCCAGTATCCAAGTATTACAATTATTAGGAAATACTCCCAAGAGGGATTATAAACTCGAAAGCGCCCTAGTAGTGGGTAATCCCACCATGCCTTCACTTTTGAGCGGGCCCGGTAGTAAACCCGAACAATTACCACCCCTGCCGGGGGCTGAACAAGAGGCCCGCTCGATCGCCAATCTCCTTAACACCCAAGCGATTTTAGGGGCCCAAGCCAGTAAAGCTAACATCCTCCCGAAAATGCAAAACAGCGATATTGTCCATCTGGCCACTCATGGATTATTGGACGTGGATGCCGATGGCACTCTCAATACTCGCTATGCGGGTTATCGCGTGGGAGGTGCGATCGCACTAGCACCCCAGGGACAAGATAAAGGATTGTTAACGGTAGATGAAATTATTAACTTGAAACTGAAAGCGGATTTAGTAGTTTTAAGCGCCTGCGACACGGCGGCGGGAAAAATTGTCGGCGATGGAGTCATCGGGTTATCCAGGTCATTTCTGGCGGCGGGGGCGAAAAATGTCATGGTATCGCTCTGGGCCGTGCCCGATGCGCCCACATCCCAACTGATGACACAATTTTATAGCGGGTTGGCAAAAAATCCCGATAAAGGTCAAGCGCTGAGACAGGCGATGCTGGCGACCATGAAAGATCATCCCGCCCCGAAAGATTGGGCCGCGTTTACTTTAATCGGTCAATAATCTATAATTCGCCACCAGGTAAATTTTGCCAACCTAATCAAATGCGGTTTATCAGTTTACTTTGGTTACTGATTTCTGACCTATTACTTGGCTAATGATGTCCATCATTTTAACGCTCCAACTATCCCAATTAAGCTCATTAACCGCTCTACGGCGCGCATTATTGGATATTTCCATATATCTTTGGGTTTGGTAACAAAGTTGTTCAATAATATTGGCATAGTCCTCGGCCTTAGCATCGAGCGGCATCACGAAGCCAGTTTCATTATTAACCACAACCGTCGATAATCCGCCCACGTCACTTACTAAACTAGGTCTACCAAAATGGGCCGCTTCACAGGGTGCGATGCCGTACATTTCCCCGATGGAAGGCAGTAGTAAAAAGTGGCTTTCTGCTAGGGTTTGCTGATGAATACGTCTATCTTTTTCATCCGATAACCGGAGTTTTCCTAAATAATTTACTAATGGTGATTTTATTATTTTCGTATCAGGGGAGCCAATATAATTGAGGGTTGCTTGAATACCTTTCTGCACTAATATCTCGGTAATTTCCAAGCAAAAATCTACCCGCTTCCGTTTAGGTTGAGAGGCTATGACAATTAATTTCAGGTTTTTATTAGTAGGAGGATCGGGAGTGATAACCATATTTTCAGGTGGCAAGACATTAGCTCCAAAAGGTACTAAAAACCCTTTATCTCGTGGCAAGCCGTAATCTTTTATAGCCGACTCTAAGGTTCGCAACGAGGGAAAAACTCCGGCGCTGATTTTTTGCATCGCCCCTCTTTCTATCTCTTCGCAAGCTCTACGGTGGCCTTGTGATGCGTTTAATCTATCCGGGTAAGTAGAGTTAAGTAAAAGAGCTGTAGCATCACTGGAATGGACTATGGGAACTTCAGTTGTTATATTGTATATACTTCTACTCACACATACGCCAACAATCACATCTAATTCTAACCTATTGATGACTTCAGTTAATGCGATTCCTTCCTCAATAGCATTATTTAAGACAATTTTGTATTCAAAAGGTCTTAACAAAATTTTTTGGCTTTTTTGGGAAATCTTATTAAATAAATTCAGAGATTTTTGAGCAAGTGGTTGCTTTAAATAGCTAAAGGATGATGAGTGTTTATCCTGTTTTTTTAAACCCGCATTAATATGAAATAATTTAACGTTATGCCTTGATAAAGCTTTCCAAGCCGAAGCTGGTGAACCGCTCATAGATGACTGATCGTAAACATCCCCATGGCAAAGAAACCCTATCCGTATAGGTGATTGTGTCTGCATATTAAGAGTTCGCTTTTGTATGAGTGTAGTCTAACGTTACAATAACGCAGATCATACATTATTTCGGTAAAAACTTCTACATTACATTAAGCTTATTTGGCCAATTGAGGCGAGAATTCTACCGTTAGGTTAGTGTAGGGGGCGAGACGATCGGTGTACCGTGAAAGAAAAGTTTATTCATGTTGAAACAGTTAAGTCGTGACCATTCCCCAAATATTTGAAGTTTATAATTTTAAGCACTACCCCGGTGCGAACCCTTATTTAGGCTCATCTGCCGTTGTCTTTGATTTTCGCGTTGATTTAGCCGCCGGGCCCCTATCCGTAGAAGCTTACTGTGATGAAGTCTCTCGTGACTTACCACGCCTTCAAGGATTGAGCGCCGAGTCCTATACAGAATTATTCGCTAAACTAAGTTTAGAAATCAGTAAGCTAGATATGGAGCTCTACGTGAAAGATTATCGCGTGGAGAAAGGGGAAAAAAGCGATCGAATTATCCTCCAATCCATCCATAAAAAAACCAGTTACGAAGTCATCCAATTAGTACGCGACTGGCTCGAATATATCAGCGCCAATAAATCCTTTGCCATACAAAAAGAAATCGCCAAAATACAGAAAATCTTCCGGGCTTCCACATACGGAGGCCCGACGGTATACTCCCTACTACAAAGGGCTTGGCATAAAAATATCCCCACCCTGTATTTACGGGATGAAAGATTAATCCAGTACGGTTATGGTAAATACCAAGTGAGGGGAGTAGCGACCACTTTTTCCGTTGACAGTAGATTGGACTCGGACTTCACTACTTTAAAAGATGACTGTAAAGCCTTCTTGGAAACCTGCGGCTTTCCCACACCGAAAGGGCGTATCGTCTACACTCTCAAAGGCGCTTTAGCTGCGGCGGAAACTCTCGGCTATCCCGTAGCTGTAAAACCTGTGGTGGGCCATAAAGGCATCGGCGTTACAGCTAACGTCAAAGACGACCAAGGTTTACAGTTCGCTTTTTTAAACGCCCAATCAGCACTGCTAGAGGGACACGATGCCATTATCGTCGAACAGAGTATCAAAGGGTCAGATTATCGTTTACTATGTGTCGGGGGAAAATTCGCCGCCGCCGTCGAGCGTCGTCCTCCCTATATTACCGGTGATGGTGTGTCTACGGTGGAAGAATTAATCCAGAGGGAAAATCAAACCCCGGCCCGACTCGATACTCCCACTTCTCCCCTGGGGAAAATCATCACCGATGAAGTGATGGAGAAGTATTTAGGAGAACAGGGCGTGTTTTTTGATACGGTATTGAAAGATGGTGAACTCGTCTATTTACGCAAGGTGGCCAATTTATCATCGGGGGGAGTCAGTATCGACGCTACTAAAACGATTCACCCCGATAATATGATCCTCGCCCAAGAAATCGCCCAGTATTTACAGTTAGTGTGTTTGGGTATAGATGTGATCGCCGAAGATTTATCGGTGTCTTGGAAAGAAGGTAATTTCGGCATCATCGAGATCAATTCGGCCCCTGGAGTCTATATGCACCTCAACCCGGCTATCGGGGAGAGTGTAGACGTGCCAGGGTTGATACTGGATTATCTTTTCCCCCCTTCTACCCCTAGCCGCGTACCTATTATTACTTTCAACCGCTTGGAGAAAGAGGAGATTTACCAGATTATCAACCATATCCTATTACATCATCCCCAATGGACGATCGGCACTGTTTCCCGTGAGGGGGTTTGGCTGAATCATTCCCAGAGACGGGTTAACTTTGACTACAATAGCAGCGTCACCAGTTTTCTGCGCCATCCCCGCTTGGATTTATTGATAGCCGAATACAGCGAGGATATATTCGAGATAGAGGGGATGGCTTATAACGGTAGTAATCTGGTCATTCTCGATAATCCCACCCCGACAGAAATGGCGTTAGGCAGGGATTTATTACCAGACGGCGCTTTGATCGTCAAACAGGGTCAATCCGTGAGGGTGCAGGTGAGAGGCTCGATCGAACAGTATGATCTAGGTGAAGATAATCCCTTTAGTTATATCTTCCTCAAAGAAATTACCAGGCTGATAGAGTAGACCCTTATCTAGAATAAATTCTGGGTTTAATAGCTCAAGTTGGTGTTCACTGAGATCTTGCACCATTATAAACAAGCGGCGATCAATTCCTCGACTCCGGCGACGGGATATATTTTCACGCCTAACTGGGTTTCCACGAATTCTAGGGTGAAGTCGTCTAAAAATACATTCTCTCCCGCTTTTAACATTACCGAGGGTAATAATATACCCTCGCCTAAATCTTTGCCTTTCAATCCTTTTAGTAAGTCTTCCCCGGTGAGTAGTCCCGTGACCGTAATCTCTTGACCCCAGTAAACACTATTTAAAGCGATTAAATCTACCCGTAAGCCCTCCACGGCGTTTAACTGTTTCACTAACGGCTCGAAAGCTATTTCTACCGCGTTACCCACCAGCCATACTAGATGTTTTGGCTTACCGATCTTTTTCGGCAATAACTTTTTAGCGGTGGTTTGGAATTGTTTGATAAATTGTCGTATCGAACCGACACCGTTACCGATTTGTGGATAGGTTTCATAGTGAGATTGTCGGGGTAATTGAGTTCTCGCTATCAAGAACCATTCATCGGCAAGCCACACAACATTACTGCCGAATTGTTGTTTGAATCCCGCTTGTAATTGTTGCACTTGAAAGATAACTTCTTGGGCTTTCTCTTTACTGACGGGGATTAACTGATCCTCCGGCGGGCGAAATCTAGTTAAACCCACGGGCACTACCGCCACTGAATCCACCGCGGGAATATCTCCCTCGTGAAACGATACTAAATCTAGTAAAGTTCTCTCTAAATGTATACCGTCATTGATGCCAGGACAAACTACGACTTGAGTGTGTATCTGTAATCGTCTTTCTTGGAACCATTTTAACTGTTCTAAAATCTGCCCCGCCCTCGGATTTTTCAGTAATTTAATTCTTATATCCGGTTCGGTGGCGTGGACGGAAACGTACAGGGGCGATAACCGCAGATTCTCGATTCTCTCCCATTCTTTACTCGTTAAATTGGTCAGGGTGAGATAGCTGCCGTAGAGAAAGCTTAAACGATAATCGTCGTCTTTGAGATATAGGGTTTGACGTTTACCTGGCGGCTGTTGGTCGATGAAACAGAAGGGACAGCGGTTATTACACTGGATCAGCCCGTCAAATAGCGCGGTTTCAAACTCCAGCCCTAGATCGTCTTCATAATCTTTCTCGATGTCGATTGCGTGGGTTTGTCCCCCGGCATCGATGATTTCCAGGGAGAGATTTTCGTCCGCACAGAGATATTGATAATCGATAAGATCTCTCGGACGGATACCATTTATAGATACGAGAGAATCGCCCGACTCGAATCCTATCTCTTGGGCGATCGAATGGGGTAATACTCTGCTGATTTTAGCTGGCTGTATCGATGTTTCGCTCATCTGGTTAACTTTGTAGCCTAGAAGCTATGAAGTCATGTAATAATCTAACATCTTTCACATCAGGTTTTCACCGGAGGTTTCGTTCCTACCACGTTCGCTTCATACCAATTCATCAAGGGAGTGGCTGTTACACCGTGGAGTATTACGGACACCATCACGGTCGTATAAACTATCCAGCCTATCTGTTCCCCGGATTTATCTTTCAATCCGTGACCGAAGGCGTAGGCTAAATAATATAAGGAACCGACACCCCGAATGCCGAACCAACCGAATAATAGACGGGTGGCACCGTGTAAACGGGGGCGCTGGGGGTTTTGGGAAAGCTTACCGAAGGTACTCAACCACACGCCCAAGGGACGAATTATCAAAAATAACGAGAACATGACTATTAAAGACTGCTGGAAATAAGTCCCGATCGGCTCGAATAATAATATAGAACCCAGCACTAAAATGGTGACGATCTCTAATAACTTCTCTAATCTTTCCACGAACCTTAATTGATTGTGACCCTTTTCAGTTTTTCTATAACCTCTCTGCACCACTAACCCGGCCACGAATACGGCTATGAATCCGTAACCGTTAACTATTTCCGTGAGGGAATAAGTTAGTAAGATGATACTTAGGGCGATGAAATCTTCCATCAACTCATCGGCTTTATGAAGTTTCTGCACCTTACGATCGATCAAGACGATCGCCTGCGGGATCAATAAACCCATGGCGATGCCCGCGAATATCCCCCAGAATAAATCCACCAATAACCAAGACCCTAACCAATTGAACCAGTCGCTATCTTTCACGCCGTAGAGGCCGAAATAAACGAAAGGAAAAGCCAGCGCGTCGTTGAGTCCCCCTTCCGAAGTTAAACCGAAACGCAATTCATCGCGATCGTTCACATCTGTTAATTGCACTTCCGAAGCTAGAACCGGGTCAGTAGGTGCTAGAATCGCACCTAATAATATCCCCTCGCTCCAACTCATATTTAAAAAGAATCTAGCCACTAAAGCCAGAACCAAGATAGAAAAGGGCATTAAATAAAGTAATAATCTCGTGGTAACTTTCCAATAATTAAACTGTAAGGGGCGAACGATTTTCAAACCGCAGCCGAAAACAGAAATGATCACCACTAACTCGGTTAATCTTTCTAAAAATTCCGCGTTAAACGTCCCCGTCTGCCGTAAATTAATCAATCCCAGACCGTAGGGCCCCAGTCCGATACCTACCCCTAGATAGATGATGGAAAAAGATAAAGGTAGGCGGGAGATTAAACCAGATCCCAGGGTAACGGCTAATAGTAATAGTCCGATAAATGCTAAATTGAGGATATAAATATCAACCATAAAAAATTTTTAAAATATCTAGTTAGTGTGCCATTATAGCCCGCATTCGTTGAAAATTAAAACCACCGATGATAGATTTAGTCCGGTTCACCAGAATTTTTTTATCCCGGAGAACCCGCCCCGTACAAATAAGCTTTTAGAATGATTCTCCGTCTCTCAAAAGTATGATGAAGTTTTGTAAAAAGTGTGAGAAATTGACGGTATTGCCCAGTAATTTAATAAAGAGAAATAATGACAACTTACGATGTAATAATTATCGGTGCGGGACACAACGGGTTGACTTGCGCCTCTTATCTATTGAAAGCTGGTTATAGCGTCTTAGTGTTAGAAAAAAGATCGGTGCCTGGCGGGGCAGCCACCACGGAAGAAATCATGCCCCGGGAAGCCCCAGGATTTAACTTTAACCGTTGTGCGATCGATCATGAATTCATCCACTTAGGCCCCGTTGTCAAAGAACTACAATTAGAAAAATACGGTTTAGAATACCTATTTTGCGATCCGGTGGTATTCTGCCCCCATCCCGACGGCAGTTATTTTCTCGGTAGAAAATCGATCCCGGCCACCCAAAAAGAAATCGCCCGTTTCAACGAGAGAGACGCGGAGAAATACGGGGAATTCATGGACTTCTGGCAGAGACTGATCAGCGTTACCGTCCCGGTATTTAATGCCCCGCCAAAATCTCTGATAGACATAATCGGCAATTTTGACTTGGATAACGCTAAAAATCTCCTATCGGTGATCAACGGTACTAATAAAACCCTAGACCTGATCCGTACCATGTTGACCTCTGCCGAAGATATGCTGAACGAGTGGTTCGACAGCGAATTCCTGAAAGCACCGCTGGCGAGATTAGCCTCCGAATTAGGTGCGCCCCCGTCACAGAAAACCCTCTCGATCGGTGCGATGATGATGTCGATGCGCCATCATCCCGGTATGGCCCGGCCCAAGGGTGGTACAGGCTCACTGGTGAAAGCTTTATTAAACCTGATCAAAGCCGAAGGCGGGGAAGTCCTGTGCGATCAGAGCGTTAAAAAAGTCCTCATAGATAACGGTCGTGCCGTGGGTGTCGCCGTGGAGGGCGGCAAAGAATACCGTGCTAAACGGGGGGTGATCTCTAATATCGACGCGAGAAGACTATTTTTACAAGCCGTAGACCCCGCCGACATTGATAGCGCCGACCCCAATTTGCGGGAACGCCTACAGCGCAGGATCGTCAATAATAACGAGACCATCCTGAAAATAGATTGTGCCCTATCCGAACCTCTCCGCTTTGAAAACCATCAACATAGCGACGAGTATCTCATCGGTTCGGTTCTGATCGCCGACTCGGTGAAAGACGTGGAGATAGCGCACAACGATCCCAATGTAGGGAAAATTCCCCTGGAAAACCCGTCTCTATACGCGGTGGTGCCCACCATGCTCGATCCTTCCATGGCCCCCGAAGGTAAGCACACCCTCTGGATCGAGTTCTTCGCTCCCTATCAGGTGGAAAATGCCGAGGGAACCGGTTTGAACGGCACCGGTTGGACCGATGAGTTAAAAGAGAAAGTGGCCGATCGAGTCTTAGATAAATTAGCCGAGTACGCGCCCAATTTGAAAAATGCTATCATCGCCCGCCAAGTGGAAAGTCCCGCCGAACTGGGTGTGCGTTTGGGAGCGTACAAAGGTAATTACTATCATATGGATATGACCTTAGAACAAATGATACTCTTCCGCCCCCTACCGGAAATCGCCAACTATCAAACGCCGATCGAAGGTTTATACCTTACTGGCGCTGGAACTCATCCGGGGGGTGCGATCTCCGGTATGCCGGGGCGCAACTCCGCCCGTGTTTTCATCCACACTCAAGAGTCTTTCTTCCGCCCCCTAGTATCGGGTTGGAAAACCTTACAAAACACCACTAAATCCCTCTTAAGTTTCTAAATCATGCCTAAGTCCGCTTGTTTGATCTTCAACCCTTCCGCCGGTCAGGGCAATCCCGAACAAGATCTAGCCCTGATCCAATCGATTTTAAATCCAGAGATCGATATTGAATTAGTTCTGACCACCCCGGACATCGAGGCGGGGCAATTAGCGAGAGAAGCGATCGCCCGTGGGGCCGAGTGTATCATCGCTTCCGGGGGAGATGGTACATTATCGGCGGTGGCCGAAGCGCTTATCGGCACCGATATTCCCCTGGGTGCGATCGCTAGAGGCACGGCCAACGCGTTCGTCAACGCTCTCAACTTACCGGTAGATATTGGGTTAGCCTGTCAGAATATACTGGGGGGTGTGACGCGACAGGTGGACGCGGCTTTATGTAACGGGAAACCGATGATCCTACTAGCGGGCATAGGTTTTGAAGCGCAGACGGTGGAGAAAGCCGATCGCGCCACCAAAGATCGCCTGGGAATGTTAGCGTATGTAGTGGCGGGAATAGCGCAACTGGGCAATTTGCAACATTTCGACGTAGAGATCGAAACGGAAGAGAAAATCATTCGTACTACCGCGGTAGCGGTGACTGTGGCTAACGCCGCCCCGCCCACGTCCATCTTAGCCCAAGGTCCGGCGGGGGTGATCTTCGACGATGGTTTATTAGATATTACGATCGTCGCCCCCGCTAATATGGTGGGTGCGATCGCCGCATCCTACGACCTTCTCAGTACCGCCCTATCGGGAGAGGCTAGTAGTCGCCCCGATGTGGGCTATCTGCGGGCTAGTAAGGTGAAGATCACTACCGAGCCGCCCCAGAAGGTGGTGGTGGATGGAGAACCGATCGGCACTACACCGATCGTTCTTGAATGTCTTCGGGGTGGCTTAACGATCTATACTCCCGATAACGAGGAACCACCGCTGGCGGAGAAATTAGAAGGTTTACCCAACTTAGAAATTGAGTCCAAATAACAATTATCTATTTGGAGTAATTCCTCGAAGCCCGCTAGAACTATCATGTTGACGCTGATAATTTTACCCAGCTTATCCAATAGGAAAAACCAACCCATTCCAACTTTCGAGTTTTTGTTTCGCATCTCACCGATAATTTTATATTTGCTCTTACTAAAATTAGCGCACTCTATAGATATGCGTTCGGGTACGAATTCATATCCTTTGGCGAAATTGTGTAAACAGTTAACTATTTGCCGGTTCCCCTTAGCCGGATTTTCAAACGGGGAATACAAAGCACCATCGGTGGAGAATAAATCCGCCGTTTGTTGGTACCTACCGCTGTTCAGGGTTTGGAAATAAGCCATTATTGTTAAGGGCAAGCTGTTAGTATTCATTTTTTGCTTCTTCGTGCCAGTATTCCGAGACATGGTTTAAATTTGTGATAAATGACGTTATTTTACGGATCAATAGCGGATTACACAAACATTAGATAGCAAAAAATTGGCTTTGACATTATGGGCATAGCAGGAAAAAAGATAACCGACTCACTCATTAATCTGTGTTGAAGTTAAATTCAGCAACTCTTTAAAGCTGGCTAATAATTTAACGGCAACACTCTCGATTTCACGAGCGTCATTGATAACAAAATCCCAAGAGACCTTTACCGTGAACAAAGAGTTCGCCACCGTTCCCAATACGGTATACCTTATCTTTTCGTCTTCAGAGCATTGCTCGATCGATTCTTGAGGAAAAGCTAAAAAACCTTTAAATTCCTTTTCAAGGTAATCGTTTATACATTGACGACCCTTAACCGGTTTATCAAAGGGAGGGTATAAAATTCCGTCTTCGCTGAACAGGGCAGAAGTTTTCTGGAATTGGCATCGATTGATACTATCGAAATACCCTGATATTAAAGCATTGTCCGGGGTTTCCGGGGATGAGAGCGATGACATCGAGGTGGCTTGGGACATAGTGTGAAAAATGTTATCTAAAACTATTCAAGAAACTTTACACATTGCCTACATCAGCCTAAGGATAGATTTACATCAATACTAACCCTAAGAAATAGCACAGTTTATCTCCATTGTTAGTTATGGATATTTGTTATCTTTGCTACTTTTTTAAGTATTCCCATTAATAACAGGAAATTCTATGACTTTAACTAATTCCGGTGTTCAATCTCCTTTACTGCAATCGTTCCAGCAATTAAGTACCGACGAGCAGTTAGCTTTGTTCTGGTATATTTATACAGAGATGGGACAATCAATCACTCCCGCCGCCCCAGGGGCCAGCACCGCTTCGCCAGAGATCGCTGAAGGCTTATTCAAGCAAGTTAAAGAATTATCTTTCGAGGAACAATTACAACTTCAAAGAGATTTAATTCAAAACAAAAACACTCTTATCACTCGTGAATACGGAGCTTTGAGCGACACCACCAAATTATTATTCTGGTATTTATTGGCTCAAGGAATGTCTAATTCTGAAATCATCCCCTTTCCTGAGGACTATCAGTTATCGGACTCGGCTAAAGGATTATTAGAACAGATTAAAGCTTTGGAATTTTCTCAGCAAATGTCTTTATTCCGAGATTACGTGTCACCGATGGGAGTAGATCCTACAGAAGCGGTACAGGATAAGTCGATCGGACTCTAAAAGCCCCTCTAAAAGCCAAGAGTAGCAATGTCGCTACTCTTTTTATTCCGATAGTTAGAGGATTCAAATAGAACTTGAGTTAGACACTATTAAGAAAATAAGTCTTTATAGTATTAATATACCTTGTGAAACAAAGCGTTAATAACAAGTTCAACCGTTAACATCAAAAACTAATCGAAATTTAGAGGATTTATGAATAAGAAAATTGTCTTAGGAAGCGCAGTAGTAACCGGTTTATTATTAGGATTAACGAGCTTTACCGCCGGTGCTAATGCTGAGATGAACCGTGGTAACTCCAATAACTCCGGTAGCGCTGGTATGAGCGAAAAAGATTGTTCTCCCAATTCAGCGATGCAAACCTCCGGCAATCGTAGCCCGGTATGTCAGAAGAATAACAGCACCAGTGAGACAACACCTACTAATACTAACGTCCCCAATTCCGGTACTAGCCAAAATATGCACAGCATACCTACGACCAGTGATTCTCCCTCTGCTGGCTCTCGCAATCGCATGGACGACAACTATGATAACAACCCCCAAAGACGTGATATGAATCGTAACACCGGTTCCAATAGTATGAACAGCGGTAGCGACAACACCGGCACCACAAGTACCTTCAAACGCACCACCACCGGCGGTGCAGCCCCTAGCCACGACACCACTGGCGGACAGAAATAGCTCTTTAAGCCATAGTTAACTTCATAGGGAGTAGCGCTAATCCGCTACTCCCTATTATTTTATCTATATATAAACCGCCACAGCCATTGATAAAAATCAATACACAAATATATAAAGATTGATGAATAAAAGTTTACAAAGTTTAATACAATAGACACATACCCAAATAAGTATTTCTTCTTATTGTCATTATGGTGGATCAATTCCCTTGGCTTACTGCGATAATCCTGCTACCTCTAATAGCTTCTGCATTCATACCCGTGATACCCGATAAAGATGGTAAAACCGTACGGTTGTATGCTCTGGGCGTAGCAATCGCGGACTTTGTTCTCATCTGCTACGCCTTCTGGAAGAATTACGATGTTAGCAGCGCAGCTTTTCAGATGACTGAAAAGTACGCCTGGATTCCCACCCTAGGACTCAACTGGGCGGTATCAGTAGATGGAATCTCTGCGCCCCTCGTACTTCTCGCCGGTTTAGTAACAACGCTTTCAATCCTGGCTGCATGGCAAGTTGACCATAAACCTCGTCTCTTCTACTTCTTGATGTTGCTACTGTACGCGGCTCAAATCGGCGTATTCGTAGCTCAAGACGCGCTACTTCTGTTCATCATGTGGGAATTAGAACTAGTACCCGTCTATCTCCTCGTCTCCATCTGGGGAGGGCAGAAGCGTAGATACGCTGCCATGAAGTTTTTAATGTACACCGCTTTCGCTTCTATCTTCATCCTCGTCGCCGGTTTAGCGATGGCCTTCTACGGCGATACCATTACCTTCGACATTGCCGAACTAGGTTTAAAAGACTACCCTCTCGCTTTAGAAGTATTGCTCTACGGAGGCTTACTAATAGCCTTCGGCGTGAAACTGGCAATCTTCCCCCTACATACCTGGTTGCCTGACGCTCACGGTGAAGCTTCCGCTCCCGTATCGATGATATTAGCCGGTGTATTACTGAAAATGGGTGGTTACGGATTGATCCGCTTCAACCTCGGATTACTATCCGATGCTCACGTATACTTCGCTCCCATCTTAGCCATCCTCGGTGTGGTTAACATCATCTACGGTGCTTTCAACTGTCTGGCACAGAACAACATGAAACGCCGTTTAGCTTACTCCTCCGTCTCTCACATGGGATTCGTCCTACTGGGTATCGCTTCCTTTACAGATGCGGGTGTGAGCGGTGCGATGTTACAGATGATCTCTCACGGATTGATCGCCGCCTTACTATTCTTCCTCGCCGGTGTGACTTACGATCGTACTCACACCCTAGCCCTGGATGAAATGGGTGGTGTAGCCCAAGTAATGCCCAGAGTATTCGCCCTCTTCACCATCGGTGCGATGGCATCTCTCGCCCTACCTGGAATGAGCGGTTTCGCCAGTGAAATTTCGGTTTTCGTCGGTCTCACCAGCAGCGACATCTACACCTCTACATTCCGTACCGTCACGGTATTCCTGGCAGCCGTCGGACTTATCTTAACGCCTGTATACCTTCTCTCGATGTTGAGACAGGTATTCTACGGCTCTAGCTCTTCCCCCACCTGTGATATAAACAATGGCAACATTGCCTTCAAAGGCGACCAAGAAGCGGTATGTTTCGGAACCAGTTGTGTACTTCCCAACAAATCCTTCTACTGCGACGCTAAACCTAGGGAAGTATTTATCGCCGCTTCCTTCTTGGTTCTGATCATCGGTATCGGTTTATATCCGAAGCTGGCCACTAACCTGTACGATGTCACTACTGTCGCGGTAAACGCTCAAGTTAGAGACTCCTACACGGAAATAGCATCTGTTAAGCCCGATATTTACGCAAAGGTTAGCGCACCGGAAATCGCTTCTGTAGCCAAGTAAGATTGACTTGCCAAATGAATTGAATCGCCCTAGCCTGGGCGATTTTTTATTTTTAGTTATCCTAGAAAACTAACCGGCATCACGCCGGTTATAGGATATTTTCAAAGCTTTTGAACTGGAGCGATTGATACTGGTGAATAAAGCTCCTTTACCAACCTCTAGAAATAATTTAGGATTGAGCCACCCCGTACCATTTTCAGCAAGGGTTTGCAGTACGGCGGCGGTGCAACAGGGACAAACGAGAGAGTCAAGATAGATCATAGAAATAGGCGATAAATTTATTCAAAAATTTAGTTGCTAGGGGTCAAAAGGGTATACACGTTGAAAATCTTTTTGCATACTCACTATTGTCCAACCTTTTTGCCTAGCTTCATCCCAAGCTTTATCCAAACGCCCGATTTTCGACTCTCGATCGTATGCCCATTCTCTCTCCCCGTCGTCATGGTGTAGTAGTAGCATTAAATTGGCTTTATCTCGCGTCGACGTGTATTGAAGCATGGCTAAATCTCCGTCAGAATTGCCAAAAGCCAGTAGGGGTTTTCTGCCGATATGTAAATTGATATTAACCGGTTTGCCTTCCTTATCGTCAACACTTCCCAATTCTGGAACTTTTACGAGAACGAACTTTCCATCTCTTAGCGCAAATTTTGTTTTTACACTGCTACCGATAACTTGTTCCGGGGGTATGCCGTACACTTCCTGAGCGAAAGCGCGAACGAATTCAACCCCGCCCCCAGAAACGATATAGGTTTTGAAGCCATTATCCCGTAGGTAGTCCAGTAGTTCTAACATCGGTTGAAATACGCATTCGGTGAACAAACGGTTAAAGCGCGGATGTTTAGCGGTTTTCAGCCAACTACCGGCGATCAACTGAAATTGCTCTACTGTCATCCCCGTATGAGTTACCGCCAGCATTTGAATAATATCTTTTTCCGTTAACCGAGAGATCGCTTGTTTATCTCCTTCTAAAATTGCTTTATAGGGCTGAGTATCGTGCCATTGGGGATGGTCAACAGCCATCGCTTTTAACCTATCGATGAGAAAAAATGCTTGAAAGTAAAAGGGCTTTTCCGACCAGAGAGTGCCATCGTTATCGAAAACGGCGATTCTCTCCCCGGGCGGGACATAATCTGAAGTATTTTCCGTATTTACACGGTTGACAAAATTAATAATCGTTTTTTTAGTAGTAGTATCGCTCCAAGAAGGAAGAATAACGCCATGATTTTCTTTAGCCATAACTGTCGTATGTGAATAAGAGATTATAAATAGGGCTAGTATTGCCAAAAGAAATAATTTAAGAAAAATTTTTAATCACCCCCAGAGATTTAAAAGCGCTGAGCATAACATCGATCGCCAGAGCCGATTGCATGACGGCAAAGATCCAACCGATGAGACCAAGAATAGGAAAACCCAAGGTTTTCATGATCCTCTTAGCTAATAACATCCCCACATAATTCAAGACCATCATCAAAAATATTAAAGCTATAACCTCACCTTTAAAAGTGTCATCACTCTTGGCTATGCTCATAAAAAACAAAATCGCCACCACTCCATAAGGAGTGATGATAATAGGAGTCGCCATAGGGGAAAAAGCTAGAGATAGAGACGCAGACAGAGGAGTATCGATGGTAATTTTGTTTTTCGGTTCCGTGTTAATGGGAGATTGGTTCGTTACCACTTTGAGAGCGGAAAGTAAAAGGATCAAACCCCCTGATAAGCGCAGAGCATCAAGGGATACACGCCATTTCCCAAGAACGTAGACCCCGATTAAAGCGATGAACAAAGACACTCCCGTAGCCAATAAAGTCGATTGAAGAGCCACCCGGTTACGGAAAGCGGGGCTAGCTTCTCTGGTCAAGAAGAAAAACTTGGGAACGGTTTTAATCGGCCCGAGAGTGAGCATGAAAATAACAAAAATATAAGAAGGGTCTAGGGGTAGGAGCATAAATGAGCGAACCTTACGAGTACAAGAAGAATATAATTACCTAACGGATACCGTAAACTCTAACCAGCGACTGTTTTCCAGCCAAGGATTTAGTTTCGTACCAGAGTTCTATTTTACGGATAACCCGATCGCCGCCCCGAAGATTGATCGCTCTCGACTCTCCACCTGCGGGGATTAGTTGACTCACTTGCAGTTTATCCGACGTATCATTGCCATAATGGACGACCAGATGGGAAATACGCACCGGATGATTTCTCACCTCCAGCCTGATCCTGCGAAAATTGTGTCTGGTAACGGTAACGGGGATAATATCGTGATCGATTTTATCCGTCACCGATCGTTCTCCCAACAATACCCATTCCTTAACCGCCGCCTGGCTGATAGAGAAAGATGATTTCGGAACTGTAACGGCACTGGTAAGGAGACCAGCGATCGCAAAAATAGTAATCAATTTATTCATTTCAGTTTTTCTCTATTTTTAGTTTGAAGATGGGGCGGTAGGATTGCCCCGGTGACAGTAGTACCGGTACGATGATAGTTTTTCACTACAAATTAGAGCCTCACCGCTTCTAAAATCCTAGAGTAGTAAAAGCTTGTGCTAGTCATGCTGGTTCTCGCGATAGTGAAACCATTCTCCTGCAAAATAGGGATAATATCGCTCTCCTTGTGTTGATAAGCACGAGTTGCTTTACTGGGGCCGGGAAAAAATTCACCGATTTTCTTTAAAATCGATAATCTAACTGTTTTCGGCGCAAAGCTGATGATCAATCTCGATCGAGCTAAAGAAGCTAGATGAGCGATCATGTCTCTGGCTTCTGCCGTGGGATAGTGGATCAGTACGTCCAAACAGATAACCGTGTGATATTTACCGCTTAAAGATTCTAGATCTTGGGTGCTGAGGCTGAGACGATCGATCTTATATCCTAAAGCGGACTGCGCCCTGACTTGCGCCTCACAGACCATCTTCTCCGAGATGTCGCTGCCGTAAACCCTGGCACCGGCAAGGGCTAGAGGAATACTGAGACTACCCACTCCACAACCCGCATCACATATTGTCAAATTTGTCAAGGAATTATCTTCTTCCAGCCAACCGATAACGGTATCGATCGTGCGTTGATGACCGACGCGGATGTCTTTCTGGACTTTATTGACCTCCCCATCGCCGTAGATACGCCGCCAGCGATCAAATCCCGTGGCATTAAAATAGTCTTTAACAATGGTTTTATCGTCGAGAGTTTTAGCCATGGTGTTCAAAAAATTAA
The DNA here is from genome assembly GCA_016903695.1 of Chlorogloea purpurea SAG 13.99. Lineage (GTDB taxonomy): Bacteria > Cyanobacteriota > Cyanobacteriia > Cyanobacteriales > Microcystaceae > Chroococcopsis > Chroococcopsis gigantea_A. The sequence goes on along the minus strand of JADQBB010000009.1, from coordinate 40,908 downwards.
GTTAGAGGACGAGATTTAAAGGGACGGGGGGAAGGATTTCTAGGAGATGACCCGGGGCGACTCTGACTTTTAAAATTGCCTCTGCCGTCGCCAGATTTTTTCTTTTGGGCCGGGCCGAGATTTAAACCTTGGAGGATATAGAGACAATCCCCACGCAATTGTATTTGAAAATCCCAGAAGTTACCCAGAGGTCTACTGGGTAAAGTCCCCTTGAGTTTAACCTTGAAAAATTTGGCTTTCTCCCCCTGTTTTTTAGCTCCTTGACGGACTTTCACCACTACAGTCTCCTGTTCTGGCACGACGAAAGCCACTTCGCCCCGCACCGAAAAATCTCCCGTTTGATAATCCACGGGAGATGAATATAATACTCCTGTTCTATCTTGGTTCAAGATTTGTGGTTCCCAGACACCGGCTATTTGCAAGTGTAAGTTATCTTCCTCGCCCCGGGTGCGAGGATACACTACCCAGAGATGAGAGCGCTCGAGGTCGAGGTGATTCTTCACCAGACTGATAATCTTCCCTAAAAGTACGGATTCGATCGAAGTGCCCTCGGCAGTGATGATATTGCCCCTAGTTAATTGTTCCTCAGAAGGTTGATACTGTCCATACACCAGACCGATAGCCCGATACTGACGGGGATGATTCGGCAGGGGGATAGGTTGCCGAATGGTGAGACTTTCGCCGACCGTATCGGGCTGGTAAGGGGTTTGAGGTGATTCGGAAGACCGATTCACGGGAACATTCATACACACTCCTAATGACCAAGACTAACAAGGGGGTTACAATAGCCCCATAGGGCAACTCTATCAATTTAATCATCTATTATCTAAAAAATCCCGCTCCCGATCAAAGGGTAGGGTGATTCTAGATTATTGACCCCAATCTCGTGTAAGCGGCTCAAAAACTCATGAAAGCTTCCCAATCGAATCAAAAACGCTTTGTTACCGTCACCGTGGTGGTGATGTTAATCGCTCTCCTCTCTTTTTCGATCGTGCCTTTAGTGAGCAGCATCATCGCGGCTGATCGAATCGCTAAAGGTAAAATCCCCGATGGCCGACAGCAACAATTAGAAAATCAAGCCCTGGGATATGAATTGGTTTTAGAAAGAGAACCGGATAATCAAAACGCTTGGCGATCGTTGTTAGATATTCGCTTACAACAAGGTAACATATCTGGAGCGATCGAACCCCTGAAAAAATTAGCCCAATTAACAAACGCCCCGGATTACACCATACTGCTGGCCCAAACCCAAACGGTATTACAAGACGATGAAGGCGCGTTGAGTACCTACCGTGACTTGGTGGATACTCATCCCGAAGACCCTCGCTCTCTCAAAGGTTTAGTGGATTTTCTCATGAGTCATGAACGCACGGGAGAAGCGATCGACGCGGTACAAAAAAGTCTGAAAGCCGCGGAGCAACCTGGGAGCCAAATCGATCTTATTTCCACCCGATTATTATTGGGAGAAATATACTATTCCAGCCAAAAATTTGACGAAGCCATGAAGATTTATCAGGCGACGGCCAAGTTAGACGGGGATGATTATCGCCCCATATTAGCCCAAGCGATCGTATTACAAGAACTGGGTAAACATCAAGAAGCGGGTCCGCTTTTTGAAACAGCAATTTTTAAAGCCCCCGTGGAGTTCAAGGAAGCGATTAAAGTATTAGCTAACAACTCGAAAACAGCTCTAGAATCTTCCAAGTCTTCTAAATCTTCCAGCTAATCGCTAGTTACCTATATGAACCAATCCGACTCAGCGATCGATCAAAGGTTAACTCAATTAATGCAATCAGCTCTCGGTCATCCCCAGAATAGCTCCCAGAGAAGAATTGCCCTGAATAAATTAATTAAAGAAATCCAAACTTCGGGAAAACTCGGACATCCTCAAAGGGGAATGTGGCCCGATTATATTTACCATGATTTATATAACGAGGCTCTGGGTTTAACCTTTATGGAGATCTGTCAGAAACTCGATAAATATAATCCCCAATATCCCGTCATGGCTTGGGTCAATTTCCTTCTCAAGAATCGTTTCATCGATGCCGTGAGACGACATCAAAACTACCAAGGACGTTTATTATCCCTCGATGATTTAGATAAACCCCTAGCGGCAGAAGAGGATAAAAATGAAGTTCAACAGGTGCGGGATTTTATCAACGATGACCCGGAAAATCTCTTGGCGGCCGAACATATCAAAGACCATCCCGATGTCACATTACAGAGATTGCTATGGTTAAAAGATGTGGAGGATAAGAAGTGGAAAGAAATTTCTGCCGAGTTGAGTATTGCCATACCCACCCTTTCCAGTTTTTATCAGCGCAGTTTGCGTAAATTGGAAAGGTATTTTCGTAAATATCTCTACCCATGATCGATCGTATACAAGATAAATTATGAATCACCTCGCCTCTCCTTTAACCTTCACCGTCCCTCTCGCCTACGAAGCCCACGAACAAGCCCGAAGTTGTTATGAGAACATTGCCGACGGGAAAAAAGCCAAGCAGGTTTATCTCAACACTCTAGCCGTTTATGCCGTTAATTATTATCTAACCTGTCTGGGGTTCATTACCGATTGGCAATCTTGCGATAGTTACAATCCGGTACTTTTTCAATTTATGGACGTGGGTGATTTGATGATAGTGAATAAGGGGAAAGTGGAGTGCAGACCCGTATTACCCGATGCTACAGTTGGTGTGATCCCGCCTGAAACTTGGGATGGAAGAATCGCCTATCTATTCGTCAGATTTAATGCCTCTCTCAAAGAAGCGGAAATTTTGGGTTTCATCGCTCTTCCCGAAGCAGAAATACCTTTAGGAGATTTGAACAGTTTGGAGGATTTTCTCTTAAGTCTCGATAGAGAAAAGATAGATTCGACAATTAATTTACGAGGCTGGTTAGTGGGAAAGCTCGATCGGGGTTGGCAACTTTTAGACCCATTACTCAATACACCCCAATTAGCTTTAGGTTTCAGAAATCTTCAATCCCCCGTTATCGGCGGCATTAAATCCCTGGATTTTCCCGATATGTCTCTCTATTTAAAATTGAGTTTGACCCCTATTACGGGCGAAGAAACTAATATCCTCGCTCAAGTATACGCCCCTGATACGATATTGCCAGAGGGGGTAAAGTTAGTCATAGCTGATGAGGATGGTAACTTCGTAGAGGAGACTACTTCAGGATTGGAAGATGATTTAATTCAGTTTGAATTCAGCGCCATTGCCGCAGAAAAATTTCAAATTATCGTCATTTACGGAAATCAGCGATTCCCAGAAAATTTCGAGATATGACTAAAGTTGTCACTTTGAGACTAACAGGAAACTCCGAAGAAGTTTTGTACGTTAATTGTCAAGTCACGGGGGCAGTAATCGAGGCAGAAATTAACGCCTACTTACCGTTTAATCCCCAACTATTACAGGCTTTAGAGGATTGGAAATCGAGTTATATATCTTTAGATAATCCCAAGCGAATCAGAGTTAATAAAAACAAGCCGACTAATATTTCCCTGTCAGAAGTGAAAGCTCACTGTCAAAGGTCGGCTCAAGAATTAGAAATACTATTTAATGGGTGGTTACTAAGGGAAGAATTTAGACCAGTTCGCGATAAACTTCTAAAAATTACCAGCCTGCCCGAAGAAGAAATCAGAATTTTAATTCAAGCCGATGATGTTAGGTTATACGAATTACCTTGGCATCGTTGGCAATTAATAGAAAGTTCGGACAATGTAGAAGTAGCCCTATCGACTCCTAATTCCCAACGAATACCCTCTATACAATCCACCAAGGACAATGGCGTGAAAATTCTCGCTATACTCGGCGATAGTAACGGGATTAATATCGAACACGATCGAGCTATCCTCTCGGCTTTTAAAAAACAGGGTGCGGCCGTTACTTTCCTCGATCGACCCCGACAGAGGGAAATAAACGATCGATTGTGGGAACAATCCTGGCAGATTTTATTTTTTGCCGGTCACAGTCAAACCGAAGATCGACGGGGCAGAATCTATATCAACGAAGAAGATAGCCTGACGGTAGATGAACTCAAACACGGTCTCAGGAAAGCCATTAAAAAAGGTTTACAACTAGCCATATTCAATTCCTGTGATGGTTTGGGTTTAGCCTGGCAACTGCAAGAATTGCACATCCCCCAGGTGATAGTCATGAGTCAACCGGTGCCCGATGTAATAGCCCAAAATTTCCTTAAATATTTTCTCGCCGCCTACGCGGGGGGACAAAGTTTATATTTATCCGTCAAAGGGGCGAGAAATAAATTACACGGCGACGGTACGGAGAAAGATTATCCCTGTGCCAGTTGGTTGCCCGTCATCGTCTCTAATGTCACCGCTACCCCTCCTAAATGGCACGATTTACGTTACGGTAACTTGATCGCTATTAATCGCCGTCGGGAAGTGTTATCGGTGGGCGCAAGCTTGATAACCGCGGCGGTAATTATGGGAGTAAGGGCGTTAGGTTTATTACAGGGATGGGAATTATCTTTTTACGATCGTTTCCTGGAATCGCGCCCTGGTGAAGGGCCGGATCATCGTTTAACGATCGTCGAAATAACCGAGGCGGATATTCAATATCAGAGACAGAAAAACATGAAGGGTCAATGGTCTTTATCTGACTCTGCTCTGTCCCTATTACTGACCAGATTACAAGCAGACGGTGCCAAGGTTATCGGTTTGGACTTGTTGCGCGATTATCCCTCTACTAACTCGACCCTAGCCCGACAACTAAAAACGGGTAATAATTTCTTTGCTATCTGTCGGGGTAGTAATCTCTTAACTGAAAGTCAAGGTACGGCACCGCCCCCGGAAATGGATGACAGTCAAATAGGCTTTTCCGATGTCATCAAAGATGAAGACGATGTGTTGCGCCGTTATCTATGGATTGCTAATTTTGACCGTCCCTCTCTATGTACGTCTCAAGAATCCTTCCCGCTTTTATTGAGTCGTTATTATTGGCAGCTACAAGGTATTAAGATCCAAACCAATCTATCGCGGTATGGGGCTTACCTGCAAGTAGGAAAGGTTAATTTAATGCCTTTAATTTATCCTGCAGGCGGCTATCAATCCCTTACCGAAGAGGATAAAAAAGGTTATCAAATGTTGATCAATTACCGCAATCTCGATAACATCGCTCCTAAAGTAAAACTGAGCGACGTGTTAGAAGGAAAAGTAGATAGCAATTTATTTAAAGGCAAAATTGTCTTGATCGGTGTTACCCGTGTTGCTTCTCCTCTCGATAGTTTCCTTACCCCCGTCAGTGGTTTTCCCGCGCGAAAAATTTATGGCGTTGATGTTCACGCTCAAATTATTAGTCAATTACTAAGCGCCGTTGCCGATGGTCGTCCTTTTCTCTCTCCCTGCCCTTTCTGGGTAGATTATTTATGGGTTTCTATCTGGGCATTAATTGGTGGAGGATTAGCTTGGCGTTGCTCTCGATTACCCCTATTCATAATAGTTACTATGAGCTTGGTTTTTTTCTTGATAGGGCTAAGTTTTTTACTATTTTTAGAGGGTTGGTGGATAGGTGTGGTCCCGGCTAGTATAGCTTTTGTTTCTAGTGGAAGCATGACTTTTTTAATCAGGAGGAATATTTCCTCTTTCGGGTAAGTTACAGTGTTGTCGTCTCCATAACATTCTTATTGTTCCTATAAAGATGGGTGAATAAAGGTAAACGAGCTAAACCCATACCGATACGTCCATCGGTTTCATCTAAAGGATGAACGATCGCATCAGGAGCGAGTATCCTCCCTAACTTACCGGTGAAATAGGGATAAACAAAAGGTAGTAACTTACCGTAGCTTAGAACTTGTTGAATATCCTTGAAATTCTGTCCCCGCTTTTCTAAAAGACCCTGTATTTCCTCTTGTAATTTATTACTTAAAGGCTCGAGGATACGAGTATTAAGATCTTCACGATCGATAGTCCAATCATGATTCATTAATTGGCAAGTAAATTGTGATTCGCAAGCCAAGATTAACTTAGCCAATTGCGCAGCTTCTAGCAAAGATTCACCGAGGGCATGGTTGAGAAGTTCATCTTTAATTTTCTCACGGGCGAATTTATCGGGAATCCCAGGGCGGGAAGTTGTCAGGGGCGGCAGGGATGAAGTAAGGAAACTTTGCCACGCGGGATAGATTAAATGGCGGAGAATATCTTGCTCGTAAAAAGTATCACCGTAAGCGAGGCGAGACAAAGATATAGACTCACGGGGCAGAGAGAGAGGGTAGGGGGGAATGTCTACTAAAATTAATTCGATCGTTTCCCTGCCGCCATAAACTACTAAAGTCGTTAGGGGCGGGGCGATAGTTTCTACGGGAAGATAAGAAACTAAAGTAGCTACACCAGGTTCTATAGACAGAATCTGTTGGGGTGCGCTGACGATTCCCGCATCGAGCAAACCCGTTTCCATAGGGGATAAATCCGCTCCCTCACCGCTGATAAAAACCGTCTCTGTTGCCAGCAAGGATTCTTTTAACCAAGATGTAGCGGTCAGTTTAAAACTGCCTAACCAATCGGAAAAAGAACCAGGTATCAAAGATAAAGGCATTCTCAATTCGTCACCACCTTCTAAAGTCCAAGAAAGGGGATAAAGCTCTAGATTGTCCCCCGTTTGTTTCGAGAAAACCATGAGTAATCCATCGGGGTTTATCTCCATGCCCAGATACCAAATAATTTTTACCTTTTCCTGAGATTCCAAGTATTGACTTAATTGATTAACATATGCCAATAATTTCGTTTCTCCCTGTTGTCCGAGGCGGTGCATTCTCTCTAATCCCTGAGATAGAGACTCATAATAACTTTGTAAATCCTGTTCCAGAGAATCGAAAACAGCTCGAAAAGTAGAATCCACTTGGCTGACGGAAAGAGCGCCCAATTGTTGACTTAAAACTTCATTCAATCTTGTACTCAATAAATTGACGAATTCTGACAGCATTTGCTGCCGTTGTTGCTGTAATTGCTGAATATCTGACAGTAAAGATCGTTTTTGCTGTCGTAAATCTTCTAATTCCATTTGCAATTGTTCATTGACCGGCTCGATTCCCGTCTGTTGTAGTGCGGGGAGGCACTGCAACAGATAAATTTGCGCTTGTTGCAAATCATCCCGCACAGTCGCGAGAGCGGGGCCGGAAATATCTTCAGAATTTGCTAGAGACGAAACTACTCTGGAGAGAATAATATTGATCTCAGGTATGAGCGATCGAAGATTGTTTTCAACAGTCATGGTTAACCTTTACTAATCACTTTATACTCGATGGAATACTAAACGGGGCTGATAAAAAGCGCCGATAAGGTTTTTACCATCGGGGTGATTGACTCCCGTTTTGCCGCCGATAGAAGCGTCTATCATCGCCAGTAGGGAGGTGGGCACCTGTACGAAGTTGATGCCCCTCAACCAGGTAGCCGCCGCAAAACCCGTTATATCGCGGATGACTCCGCCCCCTAGAGCGAGCATGGTTGACGATCGTTCGAGGCGATAATCAAGGGCGGTATCGTAGATTCCTGAGATAGAATCAAGGGTTTTATAAGCTTCTCCTGCGGGTATTAAATGGGTACTAGGTTCAAAACCCGCTGATTCGAGAGAGGTGAGGACGGTTTCGCCGTAATGACTGAATATTTCCGGGTTGGATACCACTAAGACTTTTTTCCCCATCTTCAAACCGCTGATTTCCTTTACCTTCATTGTTCTACATCGGCTAAAGTTAGTATCCCCGCCTTCATATCTACAACTAATCGTTTGTTTACTAACCAGGGAAGGCCGATGAGATAATCTTCCATAAAGGAACTAGCAACCACCGGAATATCGAACTCAACTCCATCTAAAAATACCTTTCCTTCCAAATTTATCGACTAACTCTATTTCAAACCGGAGTTGACCTTCTACATCAAACCAGCCCACGATCATATTCTGCCACTCGCACCAGTTTCATTGACTCGAAAGAAAAAGAATTTCCCCCACGGGTATTTTTCTCTAGCCCTATGATAAGCGCTGAGTTCATCTTCATCGAGAAAATAATCTTCGCTCTCTGGTTCGATTATCAAAAACCAATTTCGGTGACTATCGATTAGAGAATCTCGTAGTCGTTCAAAAAGTTGATAAGAACGACAATCAAAATTAGATAGCTCTGTGTCGCTGATGTTGTGGGATATTTCATTATTATTTACATAAACCGCTGAAGTTGAAAGACGGCGCGGCTTTCTTTGAGAGGATGCTGGAGTCATAGATCGCGATTGTCATCAAAACAAATGCTTACTTTATAGTAAGCTCTTTTCTCGTTTTTTTCTAGAATTACCCCGCACCCTCTCTAAGACCAAATTTATAAAACTCGGAGACTGATCTCGTCTAATTGCTTAACCTCCTCTCCCGTTAACTCCCACCCCAGCGCCCCGGCATTATCTTTCGCCTGTTGTGCGGTTTTAGCGCCAGGTATAGGAATAACATTCGGTTTGGCAATCAGCCAATTCAGAGATACTTGGGCGGGTGTCTTCCCATATTTCTGCCCTAATTGGGTCAACAAATCTAGGAGGGGCGCAATTTTTTTCAAGCCACCCTCACTGAATCGAGGGTCTAACTTTCTCGCTCCATCGGGTTTATAATCGGGCTTATATTTACCCGTTAATAATCCTTGAGCGAGAGGGCTATAAGCTAATATGGTCACGCCTAAATCATCGGCAGTTTTTTTAATGCCTTCTCTCTCTATATTTCTATACAGTAATGAATACTGCACTTGATTGACCGCCAGGGGCACACCTTTCTTGGCGAGAATATCCGCCGCTTGCTTCATCGCCTCCGCCGAGTAGTTACTGACTCCCACGGCGGTAATTCTACCCCTCTTCACTTCTTCCGCGAGAGCATTCAAGAGGGTTTCTTGGCTCATCAGGAAGGTAAAGGGCCAGTGGACTTGGTAAAGGGTAATTTGATTCAGTTGCAGGCGTTTTAAACTGTTAGTCACGGCATCGTGTACCGCGTCCCCCCCGAAACGCCAGGGAGCCGGGCCGTATTTAGTGGCAATATCGATATGCTGGGCCGTCTTTTTCATGAATCGCCCCAATAGGTTTTCCGATTCTCCCAGTCCGTATACCTCGGCCGTGTCGAAGAAAGTAATACCCGCTTCTACACCTGCGGTGAAGGCGGATTCTACTTGTTCCTGTCCGTATCGATCGCCGTAATTCCAGAATAACTTATCCCCCCAAGCCCATGTGCCCAGCCCCAACGCAGTTACTGATACCCCATCTTTGCCTAGTGTCTTGGTTTGTACAGTCATCGCTCTCTCGTTTTATAAAGATTTGTAAATATCTTTTACATTAACTCCTTCTCCTATACTTTAGCTATCACCAAAAGGACTATTATGCGCCAACTTTATCATTTACCTGTTTCCTTCAATTCCCGCCGCGTCTGGATAGCTTTATTAGAGAAAGGGCTAGATTTCCAACTGGTTTCCCTTAACTTGGATGGAGTATCCCGCATTAAATCGCTGGTGCGAGAGACTTTCGGAACGACGAAACTGACTAGAAACTAAAGCGACCAAAAGCGATATCATCTCTTATAAAACATCAATGATAAAACATCAATGATAAAGATATTCGCACCCAAATAGTAAAAGCTTCCGGTAAAATTAAGAAATAAATATTTAACAGTAAAACAATGGCAAGAGGCGATCAAATTTACGCTTATCGGGAACTCATGAACCTACAGGGAGTGTACGAACATCACGGCATCGATTGTGGCGATGGCACAGTTATCCACTACCGGAAACCTAGCGAAAAGATCGAAAGAACTTCTCTTGAAACATTTTCGATGGGTAAACCTCTATATATATGCAAATACCCGGTGGGATTCTGTTTTATACCCGATGTAGTAGTTCAAAGAGCAGAAAGCAGATTGGGAGAACAAAAATATAATTTACTATTTAATAACTGTGAGCATTTAGCCACATGGTGTAAAACGGGAGTGAGCGATAGTAAACAAATACAAGACTTCATCCCGATCATCACCCATCTAAAAAGCGCCGGATTATACGAGCCTATTAAAGAAGCCCTCATCGGCACGGCTCCCGATAACGCTAAAACACTTCTTCAAGGTGCTTTAGGTCATATTAAAGAAAGTTGGGATGAGATACAACCCAAGTATAAAGCCGCGCTGAAAGATGTGGAAACTTGGAACAAAGTAGCGGTATCAGCCTTGGAAAAAAATCGGGATGATTTAGCTCGCTCGGCCCTCTACCGAAAACACGAAGCGAAAAAGCAAGCTATCAGTTTAAAAGAACAATTGGATCAACTGGCCGTGATGACGGAAAATGTCCTGAAAAGTTTAATGACTGCTAATGGATTGAATTAAAATAACTGTATTATATTTAGATAAAACCATGTTAAAAACTACAATACCTTTAACTATTAGCTGGGATAAACTCCCAGAAGACTATATTCTACCCGATGACCCCGTGGATAACGTTAATCAACCCGCATTAGCGGCCGCCTTAACCGAATCATTACTGTTAGCCGGAAAACTGGGCGATAGATCTTTTACTTCTACTAACTACGGTATCTGTGCCACTGTCAACGGCAAAACGGTTGTCAAAGCACCCGATTGGGCTTATGTAGCCGAGATTACTGTGGATAGACAGGAGATCATCCGTAGCTACACCCCTAATTTACAGGGACAGACACCTTTAATAGTCATGGAATTTCTTTCCGATACAGAAGGGACTGAATATTCTATCAAACCCTCCTACCCCCCCGGTAAATGGTTTTTCTACGAACAAGTTTTACAAGTACCCTATTACGTGATTTTCAACCCCGGTAATGGAGTCTTAGAAGTTTATAACCTCAATCTGGAAAAAGAGGGGAGATACGATCCACTGTCTCCAGATGATAATGGTAGATATTTCATCAGGGGCTTAGATCTTTTTCTAGGGGTTTGGTCTGGCGTGAGAGAAAATAAAAATCCCTATTGGCTGAGATGGTGGGATTCGGCCGGAGAAATGTTGTTATGGCCCGAGGAAACGGTAGAACAACAGAGACAAAGTGTTGAAAGGGCACGACTACAAGCCGAGGAAGCACGACTACAAGCCGAGGAAGCACGACTACAAGCCGAAGAAGCACGATTACAAGCCGAGGAAGCACGACTACAAGTCCAGCGAGAGCGTGATAGAGCGGAACGATTTTTAGAGCAATTGCGTCAAGCGGGGCTCGAACCGGGTGGACTTGCCGATGAAACGTAAGCTGATACAATAAAACGATTTAAGAGCAAACCAGAAATCAGCAGATAAGATCATGAACAAGCTCTCCTCCACTCTAAACACCTTGGTCGTTCTGACTGTCTCGTCATTGACCTGGATAACTCCCACCTTAGCTTCCGAAGTTCTCTCCACCAATCCTAACGTTATCGCCCCGACCGGGCCGATTGAACTTCACGTCCCACCACCGGAAAATGGGGACCCCGCCGATAGTCCCCCCGCTAACAGTCCCCATAGCTGTAGCGCCCAGTTAGAAGCGGGCATCGATCGCATTGTCAATAACGCCCCCAAGCAATGGGGAATCCTCGTGGAATCGATCGATCATCGCACGGTTTATTATAGTCATAACAGCGATCGCTATTTCATCCCCGCTTCCAACACCAAGCTATTCACCACGGCCACAGCCTTACAGACATTAAGCCCGGAGTCCCAGATCAAATCTTCTTCCTTGAGGAGTTGGGTGACTATTATCAACCAGAGAAGTAATAACGCTTATGCCGACAGTCTTTTCAAATATATCGGCGGTAGAAAAACCGCTCAATCGGTTTTAGGTGGTATGGGAATCAACCCCAACGGTTTTCGCCTCGCCGATGGCTCAGGATTATCCCGCCGTAATATCGCCACCCCTAGAGCTTTGGTAGAATTATTAAGGGCCATGTATTATGCCCCCACCCGTGACGTATTTTATGCTTCCCTGCCCATCGCCGGGATTAGTGGCACTCTGAAAAACCGGATGCGTAACACCCAAGCGGAAGGAATAGTCATGGCCAAAACCGGCACATTATGGGGCGTGAGGGCTTTATCGGGGTACGTGAATCATCCCCAGTACGGCTTATTGGTCTTCAGTATCATCGCTAACGCCCCTACCGAATCCGGCCAGAGACTGGTAAACACGATCGATGCTATCGTGCTGCAACTAACCCGCTCTACATCCTGTCAAGAGCAAATAAATTGAGTTGAGACTATCCAAGAAAATAAAAATGGGGTATGATAAAAAATTGTGAGTTTGGCAACGAGCGATGAAGACAGAAGAAATCATCAGATCCATAGAAGCCGAATACCTGAAAACAGACCTACCCACGATTCACGTCGGTGATACGATTAAAGTCGGGGTCAGGATCGTTGAAGGCGGTAAAGAAAGAATACAGCCCTATGAAGGAGTTGTCATCGCCAAACGTCATGGCGGTATCAATGAAACCATCACCGTGCGGCGTATCTTCCAAGGCGTGGGAGTAGAAAGAGTATTCTTACTACACTCTCCCAGAATCGCCAATATCAAGATCATCCGTAGGGGTAAAGTACGCAGGGCGAAGTTATTCTATCTTCGTGACCGCGTGGGTAAAGCCACCAGGGTGCAAGAACGTTTCGATCGACCTCTCTAAACTCATTGGCATTTTTCCCCTTGAGAGCAATTGGCCTCAAACTACGCTAAAATGAGTAAGAGCAAAAAATGCGCTCTTAGTTCAGTTGGTAGAACGCAGGTCTCCAAAACCTGATGTCGGGGGTTCAAGTCCTCCAGGGCGCGTGGGTTATCCCAAGTCAATAGCTCTCCAGACCCGTAGAGGGACAAGAAAAGGGGAGTAATAGCCAGTGGTTTAGGTGTTAAGTTATTAATAACGAAACCTAAAGAGAGGATTAAAAAATCGTGGCCAAAAAAGAGCAACAGATCGAAAAAAAAGAGACCAACGATAACAAAGAACCAGAGAAAAAGTTCCAACTGAGTGAAGTTATCAGCGAGACCAAAGAAGAATTAGGCAAAGTGGTTTGGCCCAGTCGGCAACAACTACTGAGCGAATCCGCTGCGGTCATGCTAATGGTCACTCTAGTCGCCACTTTAATTTATCTGGTGGATAACTTTTTCACTTGGGGCGCAGGACAGATATTCAAATGAGCCAAGAAGATGAAACTCCCATCGAGCCAGTAGTTCTAGACGTAGAACGCCAGATCGAACAGAACATGGCGAAATCGCGCTGGTACGCCGTGCAGGTAGCTTCGGGATGTGAAAAGCGGGTCAAGTCCAACTTAGAACAACGCATTCACACCCTCAACGTGGCCGATCGAATTTTTCAAATACAAATCCCCCAAAGTGCCACGATCAAAGTCCGTAAAGACGGATCCAGACAACACGGAGAAGAGAAAGTCTTCCCCGGCTACGTACTGGTGAGGATGCTGATGGACGATGATGCCTGGCAGGTAGTCAAAAACACCCCCAACGTTATCAACTTTGTCGGTGCCGAACAAAAACGTTATTCAGGCAGAGGTAGAGGCCACGTCCGCCCCGTACCCCTGAGTCCGTCAGAAGTAGACCGCATCTTCAAACAAGTACAGGGACAAGAACCAGTAGTCAAAATCGACATGGAAGCGGGCGATAAAATTCTCGTGCTTTCGGGGCCCTTCAAAGACTTCGCCGGTGAAGTCATCGAAGTCAGTCCAGAAAGAAACAAACTTAAAGCCCTCCTCTCGATTTTCGGGCGGGATACACCCGTGGAACTGGAATTTAACCAAGTAGAAAAACAAAACTAAATCATGCCAAAAAAAGTAGTCGCGTTAATTAAATTAGCTTTACCCGCCGGTAAAGCCAACCCAGCGCCCCCGGTAGGCCCCGCCCTGGGTCAACACGGGGTGAATATCATGGCCTTCTGTAAGGAATACAACGCTAAAACCGCAGATCAGGCGGGAATGATCATCCCGGTGGAAATTTCGGTATTTGAAGACAGAAGTTTTACCTTCGTTCTCAAAACTCCTCCCGCCTCGGTTTTAATTCGTAAAGCGGCCGGTGTGGAAAGAGGTTCCAACGAGCCGAATAAGAAAAAAGTGGCCACCATCACTAACGCCCAACTGCGAGAGATCGCTCAAACGAAGATGCCAGACCTCAACGCTAACGACATCGAAGCGGCGATGAGAATCGTGGCCGGCACAGCCCGGAATATGGGTGTCAGTATCAAAGACTAATCGTTCAATTATAGGGGAGAAGGAAACTTCGCTATTACCCAAGGAGATCAACAGATGGCAAAGAAAATTTCCAAGCGTTTAAGAGACGCACTAGCTAAGGTAGAAGATAAGGCTTATGATCCTTTAGAAGCCTTGAAGTTAATGAAAGAAACCGCTACCGCCAAGTTCGATGAAACAGCGGAAGCCCACGTTAGATTGGGGATAGACCCGAAATACACCGACCAGCAACTGCGTACTACCGTGACTTTTCCCAAAGGGACGGGTCAAACCGTGAGAATCGCTGTAATTACCCGCGGTGAGCAAGTACAGGCGGCTACTAATGCAGGCGCTGATATTGTTGGTTCTGAAGAATTGATCGAAGAAATCGCCAAAGGGATGATGGATTTTGAAGTCCTCATCGCTACCCCCGATATGATGCCGAAAGTGGCTAAGTTGGGTCGTCAATTAGGCCCCCGCGGTTTAATGCCCTCGCCTAAAGGTGGTACGGTGACGACAGACCTCGCCGGGGCGATTAACGAGTTTAAAGCCGGTAAACAGGAGTTCCGCGCTGACCGTAGCGGGATTGTTCACGTCATGTTCGGTAAGGCTTCTTTCGAGGCGGAAGACTTGTTAATGAATTTGAAGTCCTTACAGGAAACGATCGATCGTAATCGTCCCTCCGGGGCTAAAGGTCGTTACTGGCGCACTGTTTTCGTTTCCTCCTCGATGGGGCCTTCAATACAAGTGGACGTTAACAGTCTGCGGGATCTAAAACTGGGCGACTAGCGAGCGGGATTTGGGAGTGAGGAATTAGGAATTGCTATTTCTTCCCCCAACCCCTAACCCCCGGTTCCCAATTCCCAAAAACGTGATATAATTAAAAGTCTATTGGTTCAAGCCAAAGACAGCAGGTGCGACTAAGCTTAAATATCCTGCCGAGGTTGGAGCGAGAAACACGAAAAAGCAATCAGGGTATTCTCTGAGTGTTGTGTCTTCCCGACCCCGGCGCTACAAGGGGTGAATTTAGCTTGTGCATAGCTGATTAATGTCCCCAAGCACAGGAGGTGAGACAAGGATGGGGAGAACCCGAGAGAGCAAAGACGAGATCATCGAAGATCTGAAAGGGCTTTTGCAACAGGCACAGTTAGCCGTGGTAATCGATTACCAAGGTTTAACAGTCGCCGAGATAACCAACCTCAGAAAGCGCTTGATTCCCGTGGGAACGGTGTGTAAGGTAACTAAAAATACCTTGATGAGATTGGCAGTAGAAGAGGATCACAACTGGAAACCGATGACAGAATTACTGTCAGGTACATCCGCTTTTCTACTGGTGAAAGAAGATATTGGTGGGGCTTATAAAGCTTATCAAGACTTCAAGAAAGAAAGTAAAAAAACCGAGTTCCGCGGCGGCGTGATGCAAGGCCAACTTCTCACCGAAGAACAGGTTAAAGCGATCGCCGATCTACCGTCGAAAGAACAGTTACTCGCACAAGTAGCGGGAGCGCTGAACTCCGTAGCTACGGGACTGGCTCGCACTATCAACGAAGTACCTTCCTCCCTAGGACGCGGTATCAACGAAGTACCATCTTCGTTGGGCAGAGTATTAGGAGCGATGGCGGCTCAAGAAGACAACGCAGCTTAAACTTTTCAACCTTTATAACCATTATCAGGAGACGAATCCATGTCAGCTAAAACCGATGAAATTTTAGAACAGTTAAAATCTTTAACTCTGTTAGAAGCTTCCGAATTAGTTAAACAAATCGAAGACGCTTTCGGAGTCAGCGCCGCTGCTCCCGCGGGCGGCATGATGATGATGGCCCCCGCAGCCGGTGGCGGTGGCGCGGCCGCCGCCGCTGAACCCGTCGAAGAAAAAACCGAATTCGACGTGATCTTAGAAGACGTACCCGCCGATAAGAAAATCGCTATCTTGAAAGTAGTTCGTACCATCACCGGTTTAGGACTCAAAGAAGCTAAAGACTTAGTAGAAGCAGCGCCTAAAGCCGTTAAAGAAGCCACCACTAAAGATGATGCCGAAAACATCAAAAAACAACTGGAAGAATCGGGAGCGAAAGTTAGCGTTAAATAGTAGACTCGTTTTCCTAAACCCTCATTTGCTGATACCATAAAAAGGTAATGCAATTTCAGGAATTATTAACATGGAAAGTGTAGCCTACATCTTAGTGTTAATTATGGCTTTATCAGTGCTTTTCTTTGCCATCGCCTTTCGCGAACCTCCCCGCATCGAAAAGTAGAGTCAGTAATCACAAACCAACTTTGAGCCGTTTATCCCCCCAAAAGGATATTCACCGGCTCAGGTTTTTGTATTTTCTATCTCTTGAGCCTATGCAATGTCCCAACTGTCAGCACACCGATAGCCGTGTATTAGAATCGCGCTCTTCAGAAAACGGGCAGAGTATCCGTAGAAGGAGAGAATGTTTACAATGCAAACACAGGTTCACCACCTACGAGAGAATCGAATTCGTGCCGATTACCGTGGTGAAACGGGATGGCAAAAAAGAAGCTTTTGATCGCTCGAAACTGTTGCGAGGGATGGTGCGGGCCTGTGAGAAAACGGGGGTGAGTCTGGGTAGATTGGGGAGTATCGTCGATGAGATCGAAGCGAGACTACAACAGAAACCGAAACAGGAAATCAGCAGTGGATCGATCGGGGAAATGGTCTTAGAATATCTCCGGGACGAATCGGAAGTAGCTTATGTAAGATTCGCTTCCGTCTACGGACACTTCCAGGGCATCAGGGATTTCGTAGATACTCTCAACGAACTTCAAAGCATAGAGAGAAAAGAAGATAATTGGGATTACGCTCAAGATTCCCAAGCGCTCAAGTCAAGTTAACCACCGTGGGTTATAATTATATATCTGTATCTTGAAAATAAAGGTATCAAAACTATGTTTGATAATTTTATTGAGCGAGAAGATAAATAGTCTGGGCACGGCAGTTTGTCCGCCGGGATAAGAACCTGGGAACCAAAAAAGGAACTGTACAATAATAGGAGGAAAAAACCTATAGAGACAACTCTTAGGAACTAACAACATACATGACCACGCAAAAAAACAGTAACTCTAGAACGATCGCATTCACGCACGACCAATTTGCCGCCTTACTGGACAAATACGACTATCATTTCAGCCCTGGGGATATTGTAGCGGGTACAGTATTCAGCATGGAGCCGCGAGGCGCGCTGATCGACATCGGGGCCAAAACCGCAGCTTTCATCCCCGTACAGGAAATGTCGATTAATAGAGTCGATGATCCCGGTGAAGTGCTACAATCCAACGAAACTCGCGAATTTTTCATCCTCACCGATGAAAATGAAGACGGACAATTAACCCTATCCATCCGCCGCATCGAATATATGCGCGCTTGGGAGAGAGTCCGCCAATTACAACAAGAAGACGCTACAGTAAGATCCAACGTCTTCGCCACCAACCGAGGCGGGGCCCTAGTCCGCATCGAAGGACTGAGAGGATTCATTCCAGGCTCTCACATTAGCACCAGAGAAGCCAAAGAAGACTTAGTAGGTCAAGATTTACCCCTGAAATTTTTAGAAGTAGACGAAGATAGAAACCGCCTCGTCCTCAGCCATCGTCGCGCCCTAGTAGAACGCAAGATGAACGGTTTAGAAGTGGGACAAGTGGTTATCGGTTCCGTTAGAGGTATCAAACCCTACGGTGCTTTCATCGACATCGGCGGCGTGAGCGGATTGCTACACATTTCCGAAATTTCTCACGACCATATCGATACACCCCACAGCGTCTTCAACGTTAACGATGAGATGAAAGTCATGATCATCGACTTAGACGCGGAAAGAGGACGTATCTCCCTATCGACGAAACAATTAGAACCGGAACCGGGAGATATGTTGAAAAATCGCCCTCTAGTGTTTGAAAAAGCCGAAGAGATGGCGATGAAATATAGAGAGAAATTAAGAGCGCAAGCGGAAGGCATCCCCCTAGAGGAAGAAATCGAAGCGCCACCGGCCCTTGAAGAAGTGGACGAAATCGAATTAGCTCTCGTCAGCGCCGCTGAGGAATAAATGGAAAAAAAAAGAGGGCGCGTCCCTCTTTTTTAGTTTTATAGAGATTCGTTCTATGGAATGGTTAACGATTATTGTTTCGAGTTTCCTGACACTATTGGCTCCCGCCGGTTTGATCATCGATAAAGTGTTAGGAGATGTGGCGAGAAGTCAGCTACACAAAACTGAAGTTTTAGCAGTGCGGGTGGATAACGTTCCGAGCTATCAAATTATAGATGGGAAGGTCGATCGAATTCGCATAGGGGCCAGGGGTATTTATCCCATTGCCAACGCCCGCATAGAAACTTTTGAATTGGAAACCGACCCGATAAATATCGATCTCGCCACCCTACGCGAGAAGAACACTACCATATCGCGAGCGCTACGGCGTGACGCTAGCGGGGCTTTCCGCTTGGTATTAAAAGAGAGGGACATCAATACAGCCTTACAATCTGCCGATATAAAAGCCAGGTTACAGAAGATCGTCGATGGTTTGATACCCAAACAGGAAGGAATGGCGGTACAAAGTTATAAACTGGAAAAAGTACAGTTGCAATTTCTGCCCGATCGTCGCTTCAACCTACAAATACAAGCGCAACCTTTCATGGCGGAAAATGTCCCTACTGACCCCTTGGACTTAACCTTAGAAGTGAGCGTGAAAGTGGTTAACGGTCGATCGATCCAACTAAGTGACCCTGAAGGTAAGCTCAACGGACGGAGATTATCGACGCGCCTTTTAAAAGGATTCACAGATCGTTTTACAGAAGAGCTAGATTTGCAAAGATTAGAAAAATCGGGAATTACGGCGAGGATTCTCCAATTCCGCAACGATGAAGATACCCTAGAATTAGCCGGATTCCTGCGGGTGGCGAAAACCCCCTGATCTGGGAACACCTAGAGCTATAAAAACTGTCTAGAAGCATTGGGAGCGTTAAAATTAAAAATTATGCAAGAGAATCGCAACAATAATCGTTTTTCTCTAGGCTGGTTAATTGCCGTCGGTCTAAGTTTATTCGCGGCCGGTGGTGCTACGGCCTGGTTAACATTCCATAGATCTAGTTCCGCCCCTACCACCGTTAAATCTCCAGTTGTAGAGACAATTCCCTCCGCGATTACCTCGCCGCAACCCTCACCGGTTCCCGTGGAGATCAGCCAGCCGAACCAGGTAACTACCCCGATCACAACCGAATCGCCGCGGGTATATTGGTTGAAAATCACCGATAAAGATACGAGATTGGTGGCGCAACCACTGGAAGTACAAAAATCGGGCGATAAAACTGTAGCATTAAAACAAGCTTTCACTACATTGTTACAGGGTTCGAGCGACCCAGGCAATAGTACCATGTTGCCCGAAGGCACCAAATTGCTGCACATCAAAGCCGATAAAACTGGAGTGAAACTGGATTTATCGAAAGAATTCACCGCCGATGACGGATCTGACGTTTTAATCGGACGTTTAGCCCAAGTGATTTACACCGCTACCAGTTTAGACCCTGAAGCCAAGGTTTGGATTTCTGTCGGCGGTCAACCTTTAGAATTATTAGGTGAGAGTCATGGCTTAATGATCGATCAACCGATGACGAGAAAAGCCTTCGAGGATAATTTCCAACTGTCGGGGAATTAGTAAAGCCTTGTAATATACTTGAGTAAATCTATTTTTATCAATCTATTTTGAAATCTCGTTCTAGTTATTGGCAGTTAGTGCCCTTTCTGCGGCCTCAGGCCACGACCATATTTTTAGCTTTTATCTGTACGTTAGGATTTACCTTTTTCTGGCCAGTTTTAGCTTGGTTGGCCGGTCGTATGGCCAAGTATATCGGCGAAGGCAATGTAGACGCTTTAGCTTCTCTAGCGGGTGTGGCCGCGGTGGTATTCTTTCTCAGGGGTGCTTCTCAATACGGTCAGGATTCTTTGATGGCCAACGCGGCTTTAAAGATCAGTTTGGCTTTGAGGCGTAAAGTGTACGCCCATCTTCAAACCCTGAGTTTAAGTTATTTTGAAACCGCGAAAACCGGAGATCTTGCCTATCGTTTAACGGAAGATGTAGATAGGATCGGGGAGGTAGTTAATAAGTTCTTTCATGATTTTATCCCCTCGGCACTACAGTTGATCGTGGTGTTCGGGTATATGTTTTTTGTCAATTGGCGTTTAACGATCGCCGTGATTATTATCGCCCCTCTCCTGGGGGTGTTGGTGGGATATTTCGGGGAGTTACTGTTAAAGTATTCTCGCCGCAGTCAGCAGGGAATCTCTAATATAGCTTCTCTGTTGACGGAAGTGTTCGGCGGTATTAGAGTCGTGCAAGCATTCGCCGCCGAGGATTATCAAACGCGATTGTTCGCAGAAGAAGCGGAACACAATCGTAAAGCTCAATTTCTGGCGGAGAAAGTTAAAGCTTTACAATATGTAGTGGTGGGCTTCTTGCAGGCTATGGGGGTAGTGTTCCTATTCTTTCTAGCCGGTTGGCAGATTTCCGAGAAGCGTCTCACGGGGCCTGATTTCGTCAGTTATGTGGCGGCGGTGGCTATGTTGATTGACCCTATCGCCCACATTACCAGTAATTACAATCAATTCAAACAGGGACAGGCTTCGATCGATCGGATTTTTGAATTACTGACGATTAAACCGGCTATAGTAGAGGCGCTCGACGCGTCACCCTTGGGGGAAATCACCGGCAAGGTGGAGTATCGGGGGGTGAGTTTCGCGTACAATAGCGATCGACCCGTGTTGAAAAATATCGATTTCATCGCCCATCCCGGGGAGATGATCGCTTTAGTGGGGCCATCGGGTGCGGGAAAAACCACCTTGGTAAATCTACTACCCCGTTTCTATGACCCTACAGGGGGACGAATTTTCATCGATGGCGTGGATATTAAATCGGTAACGATTAAAAGTTTACGACAACAGATAGGGATGGTGTTACAGGAGAATGTTTTATTTTCCGGTACGATAGCTCAAAATATCGCCTTCGGTCAATTTGACTTCGAGCTAGAAGATGTGGAAAGAGCGGCGAAAATAGCTAACGCCCATCAGTTCATCATCGAACAAAGTCAGGGCTACTATACCTACGTGGGCGAGCGAGGTGTGAATTTATCCGGGGGGCAAAGACAGCGCATAGCGATCGCTCGGGCCGTTCTTTCCAATCCCCGGATACTCATATTAGACGAGGCTACATCGGCTTTGGATTCCGAATCGGAAAGCTTGGTACAAGAAGCGTTAGAGAGGATTATGGAGGGAAGAACCGTATTCGTGATCGCTCACCGTCTCGCTACCGTCAGACGAGCCGATAGAATCATCGTTTTAGAACAAGGGGAGATTATCGAATCGGGTAGCCATGAAGAATTATTGGCGCACAACGGACGTTATGCTCATTTCCACGCCCAACAGTTTCAAATTCAGTAACTTTCTTCGTCACCGAAGCGGATGATGTCATCATCCCCCAAGTATTCGCCGTTCTGGACTTCGATCATCACCAGGGGTATCGAGCCGGGGTTTTCCACCCGGTGGGGGGTATTCATCGGCACGTATGTAGATTCTTTTTGTTTCAGTAAAGTGGTCTCGTCGTTACAGATAACTTTAGCCGTACCTGCTACTACCACCCAGTGTTCACTGCGATGATAGTGCATTTGACAACTGATATGATGCCCCGGTTTCACTACTATGCGGTTAATACGATAGTGATTACCTTCTTCTAAGACCGTTACAGTACCCCAGGGGGGGGTTCGCATCATTTCAATGTCTTCTTGTTCGGTCGTGGCCTTGTTAGTGATCTCATCCATAATCTCTTGCCGTGAGTTATCACCACTATTTTAGTGGGATTATAGTTCTTGAGCTTCGTATAGATAAAATTGTTTCATCACCGCTACCGTACCGAATTGGTAACTGGGTACGGGTGCGGGAAAGGATAATTCCGTCTGGTAAATGCTAAATATCAGGAAATTACTTCTTTTGGTGGATAAAGCGATCGTATTCTTCAAGTAAGGTTGTCCGGTATCCACCAAGGTTTTACAATACCCAGTCAGTAAAGCCTTTACTTCCCCTTCGCTGCGCACTTGCGTACACACATCTTCTTTGAGATAACCGGTTAACTCCTTGGTAGCGTATTTTTCGTAGTCGCCCTGCCCTGGATTATTAATCACCATCATCCCTGCTAATCCCGTTAATAAACCACCTATTATGACCGCTGCCAGCTTTAATAATTTCATTCTCCCCCCTACCTTTTTATTTATGTTCACTTCACCCTTAATCAAATCTATCCTAATTTTTTAGAGTTTGTGTTATATTAATAAAGGTCTATGGCGAGCGTAGCCAAGTGGTTAAGGCAGTGGATTGTGGTTCCACCACTCGCGGGTTCAAGTCCCGTCGTTCGCCCTCCTAATAAAAATTGTAGTGAATAGGGCCTTTCAAGTCTTGATTCGGGCAATCTAATCAAAAAATTTTTAAAGATAAACTAACTCTTTAAGTTGACGAAGGCGATTAAAATAACACCGCATCACATCTAAAGCAAAGGTGGAAGTTTCTTGTACCGCGAACAGGAAAGGTTATTTATCGAGTAAACCTAACCGGTAATCTGTCTTAGCTATTAGTGCTTTTTTAGCGTAAACATCTCGCCCGCTAAAGTTAAAATCTGGTTAAGAGATTTACCCGTAATAATTTAACCGCCCTGTGCCCTGTGGTATGATCAGCAATTAAAGTAATACAAATTGACTGCTTTTTACCACGATGCCCAGATTTCAAACCCTCGAACAGGCATTAAAATATTATTTCGGCTACGATAAATTCCGACCTGGACAAGAGCAAATCATAGAATCGGCTTTGCAAAATCGGGATTTATTAGTAATCATGCCCACCGGCGGCGGTAAGTCATTATGTTTTCAACTACCGGCATTGATGAAACCAGGAGTGATGATCGTAGTCTCCCCTTTAATATCCCTCATGCAGGATCAAGTGGATAGTTTAAGAGACAATGGTATCGGGGCCACTTTCATTAATAGCAGTATCAGTCTACCGGAAATTCGCAATCGAGAAGAGAATATCTTAGCGGGAAAGATCAAACTCCTTTACGTGGCCCCGGAAAAACTTCTCTCGGATAAATTTCTAGGCTTCCTGGATATGATAGCGGCTAATATCGGTGTCTCCGCTTTCGCCGTGGACGAAGCCCATTGTGTATCCCACTGGGGCCATGATTTCCGCCCTGAGTACCGGCAAATGATCCAATTACGTCGCC
The DNA here is from genome assembly GCA_016903695.1 of Chlorogloea purpurea SAG 13.99. Classification (GTDB taxonomy): domain Bacteria; phylum Cyanobacteriota; class Cyanobacteriia; order Cyanobacteriales; family Microcystaceae; genus Chroococcopsis; species Chroococcopsis gigantea_A. The sequence continues at coordinate 17,475 of JADQBB010000009.1, read as the reverse complement.
GCTATCCAGGAATACCTCTATTGGCCCTGACGGCGACGGCTACCAAGCGGGTGCAGGTGGATATAGTGGAACAATTGGGATTGAAAAAGCCGATGATTCACATCGCCAGTTTCAATCGCACCAATCTTTATTATGAAATCGTCCCCAAAGAGAGGAGAAGCTACGAGCAGTTATTGAATTATATCCGTAAAGAAAAAGGGGCGGGTATCATCTACTGTACGAGTCGCAAAACTGTAGACGAAATCGCCACGAGTTTACAAAACGATCGTATTTCCGCCCTACCCTATCACGCCGGGATGTCCGATGAAGAGAGAAGTAAAAATCAAACCCGATTCATCCGGGATGATGTACAGATAATGGTGGCTACCGTGGCTTTCGGGATGGGTATTAATAAACCCGATGTGCGCTTTGTCGTGCATTATGATCTACCGAGAAATTTAGAGGGTTATTATCAAGAATCGGGGCGGGCGGGGCGAGATGGTGAGGCGGCTAAGTGTACGCTCTTTTTCAGCTTTGGTGATTTAAAGAAAATCGAACATTTCATCGACCAGAAACCCGATGATAATGAGCGGTTAATCGCCCGTCAACAGTTACGGAAAGTGGTGGATTATGCCGAAGGAAATGAGTGTAGACGCACGATCGTTCTACGCTATTTCGGTGAGGTATACGAGGGTAATTGTGGGCTGTGTGATAATTGTTGTAATCCTCAACCACAAGAAGATTGGACGGTGGACGCGCAGAAATTTCTCTCATGTGTAGCCCGTTGTCACGAGAAATTCGGCGTGACTCATCTCATCGACGTATTGAGGGGTTCAAAAAACAAAAAAATCGAACAATACGGTCATCATTCCCTATCTACTTACGGCATCGGTAAGGATAGGACACCCGAACAATGGAAACTTTTAGCGCGCTCCCTCGTCCATCAAGGATTAGTGGATGAAAGCCATGACGGTTATCGTATTTTGAAGCTGAATCAAAAGAGTTGGGAAGTTCTGAGAAAACAACGTTCGGTTTTTATCGCCGTCCCCCGGAAAGCTGCCGAGCCGGTATCAGAGGATACTAATATTATGATGGCGGAAACAGAATTGTTATTCGATCGTCTGCGCCGTCTCCGTAAATCCCTCGCTGATGAAGTGGGTGTTCCCCCCTACGTGGTTTTCCATGATTCCACACTCAAACTCATGGCACAGATCAGACCTAAAAATCTGCAAGAATTCGGTAATATTTCTGGTGTGGGACAAAGTAAAATTCAAAAGTATGGCGCTATATTTGTCGCAGAAATCGGGAATTTTTGCCAAGAATATGACCTGCCTCAAGCTATAACTCAGGAATCACCTAAAGTATTATCAAATACCTACGCTCTTACTCTTCAATACTACCAACAGGGTTTAGTGATAGAAGAAATCGCCTTGAGAAGAAATTTAACTATCAGTACAATATACACCCACTTAGCTCGCTTAATTAGTACCGGTGAATCGATCGATCTAGACAAATTAGTATTACCTGCTAAACAAATGTTAGTCCTGAAAGTCATCAAACAAACGGATGATATTAACCTAGTGAATTTAAAAGAAATTCTCGGTGACGGTTTTAGCTATGACGAGATTAAACTAGTAGTGGCATGGTGGAAAAAACAATCATCCTGCCCAAAAAAATAAAATCCATATCCTGAAGCGGTGGCCAGATTATCACTGCCCTGATTTGAAGATAAAAGCATCTTGGCACGAAATCTTTGGTAAGATCGACTTCCGTACCACCCGCTTTTCATCGATCGTATTTTCCCCCTATGTCTACCACTTCCCCTTATGTGAATCTTAATTTTCCCCTCACCGCCGTAGTAGGACAGGAGGCGATCAAATTGGCGTTACTGCTGGCGGCGATTGACCCCAATTTAGGGGGCGTGGTCATAGCGGGTAGGAGAGGTACAGCCAAATCGGTGATGGCGCGGGCGATTCATTCCCTGTTGCCCCCCATCGAGATCATCAAGGGTAATCCTTATCGTTGCGACCCTGCTAACCCTTCCCAATGGGACGATCTAACTAAAGAAGACTGGACTGCCGGGGCGGATATACCCACGGAGATCATCCCCGCCCCTTTCGTACAAATTCCCCTCGGCGTTACGGAAGACCGTCTCTTAGGTTCGGTGGATGTGGAAGAATCGGTGAAACGAGGTGAACCAATTTTTCAACCTGGACTGTTAGCCACCGCCCACAGGGGAGTATTATACATCGACGAAATTAATCTACTCGATGACGGGATAGTTAACGCGTTATTGAGTGTATTAAGCGAAGGGCGTAACCTTATAGAAAGGGAAGGCATCAGCTTTCAACATCCCTGTCAACCCCTACTTATCGCCACCTACAACCCGGATGAGGGAGACTTGAGGCCCCATTTCCTCGATCGTATGGCGATCGCACTCTCCGCCGATGGAGTCCTCGACCTCGATCAAAGGGTGACAGCGGTGAATCAGGCCCTGGATTACTCCACGTCACCGAAGGCATTTTTAGAGCAATACAACGCCCAAATCGACGACTTGAAAACAGAAATCATCCTAGCCCGCGAATGGTTGAAAGAGGTGGGCATCACCCACGACCAGATCAGCTATTTAGTAGAAGAAGCGTTGCGGGGAAAAGTCCAGGGACACAGGGCCGAACTATTTGCGGCGCGGGTGGCTAAAGCCGCCGCCGCCCTAGAGGGAAGAAACTTCGTCAGCGCCGACGATCTCAAACGAGCAGTAGAATTAGTGATCATACCTCGATCGAGCATCACCGCCCCCCCGCCGGAGGAAGAACAACCCCAATCGCCGCCCCCACCACCACCGCCGCCACCGGATCAGAATTCCGAGGAGCAGGAAGAAGAGGAAGAGAAAGAAGACGAGGAGAAAGAACAGGAAGAAGAACAACCCCAGAACCTACCGGAAGAATTCATCTTCGACCCGGAGGGAGTGATTTTAGATCCCAGCGTGTTGTATTTCGCCCAGATGGCCCAGAGACAGGGCAAATCAGGCGCAAGAAATTTAATCTTCTCCGAAGATAGAGGCCGTTATATTAAACCCATGTTGCCCAAGGGAAAAGTTAAAAGAGTGGCGGTAGATGCGACGTTAAGGGCCGCCGCCCCCTATCAAAAAGCCCGCCGCCTCCGTAATCCCGAAAGGAATGTGATCGTTGAGGAGTCCGATTTAAGATCGAAGAGACTGGCCCGCAAAGCCGGTTCATTGATAGTATTCGTAGTGGATGCGTCCGGTTCTATGGCGTTAAATCGGATGCAGTCGGCTAAAGGTGCGGTGATGCGTCTGTTGACGGAAGCTTACGAGAATCGCGACCAAGTATCGTTGATTCCTTTCCGCGGGGATAGGGCTGATGTACTATTACCGCCCACGAGATCGATCGCTTTAGCTAAGAAACGTCTAGAAACCCTACCCTGTGGAGGTGGTTCGCCTTTAGCCCACGGCTTGACCCAAGCGGTGAACGTGGGGCGCAACGCCCAATTATCCGGGGATATTGGCGAGGTGGTCATAGTGGCCATCACCGACGGGAGAAGTAATATCCCCCTCGCTAAATCCCTGGGTGAACCCATCACCGATGGGGAAAAACCCGATATAAAAGCCGAGTTATTAGATATAGCGGCTAAACTGCGCGCCCTGGGGATGAAATTATTAGTCATCGATACCGAGAAGAAATTCGTATCCACCGGCTTTGCTAAAGAATTGGCGCTACAGGCGGGGGGGAAATACTATCATTTACCGAGGGCTACGGATCAGGCGATCGCTTCTATGGCCAGAGGCGCTATCTCGGAGATGAAGCGTTAGTTACCAACTGTACAGGTATGGTCTACGAGGCAAAAATAGAGCGGATATTAATTAACATAAGTTTTTAATATCCCGAAAATTGCTGTAATCGTTGCGAAGATTGAATAATAAGCATAGCGAAAATCAGGAGAAGGTAGAAAAAAGAAATACATTAATAAATATAACAATCCAGATAAGGATACAAAAAAAGTAAACCTATCTTTTTTATAAAGGAAAAATCCCGCAATGAAAATAAGTAAAAGCAGCCAAAAGAAGGGGCGAAATAAAATAGATAGATATTGAGCGGATAGATTTACATAATCGATCAGGAATTGAGTGGTTCCTAGAGGATTAATTACTTTCATCGAGGGACGGAAATAATTAGGGACAATATCTTGACCTTCGATCGTGTCATATAAATAGTAGGAAGGTTCTGCATAACTAAAGGGACGGAGGAAAGTTCGATAAACGATCGCTCTGTATTGAAGATACCGCAAAGGAGAACCCATGACGCTCTGTAACCATAATCGTTTAATATCGGGATCTCTATAGCTAGGATTTTTTAAATACCCCTCATCAAAAATACTATTGGTATCGGTGGTGCTGGCAAGAGCGATAACCCGATCGCAAATCCGTTTCTTGCGATATTTTGGCTCTGATGTTTGCCATGCTTCCCCGTAATAAGTAATAGGAAAAGCCAAATCCTCCCGTGGGGACTGACATTGAATATATGTGATCTCATTTAAGAATTGAGCATTGAGAGGACTAGTTTTTTCAAAGTTGATAAACTGGCTCAGTGTTAAACCTAAAAGCTCATAAAATAAAAAGACAGTGAATGTGAGAATCGGTAAGCGAAATTTATGGTTAATTCCGGCGAAACGGGAGAAGCGATCGCTCCAGAGAACCGCAACCGGTAGGGCGGCGAACAAGCCGTTATGTCTGACGGAAATGCCGTAATAGATGAAGACGAGACTTAGAATCAGTTTGCTTCTCGACGGTTTGAAGCACAAGAGTATACAAGCCCAGAAAAAGGAGATAGCCAACTCTACATCTTTCCAGATAACTCCGGGAAAATTGATCGAGAAAGGAGAAAAAGCGATGATAATCGCACCGAGAGCTAGGGGAAAATTAGCGGTATCGCGGTATAGTCCGAGGGCTAGATAGAGGAATCCCCCCCAATATAAGGATATTTGTAGGATTAACATCACCTCCGGGCCATCGTGGATATAAAGTAATATTCTCCAGAGAATAGCCATACTGATCGGATGCCAATCATTTAAAGACAACAAGCCCTTTGCTTGCGCGTATTGCATAAAAGAATCAATTTCCATGAATCCCGGCCAGAAAGCCAAGAGAGAGAAACTAAAACCTACAAAAGAGACAATGTAGAGCCATACGGTTCGATCGATCTTAGGTGAAAAATCACGCTTGGAATTACCCATAAGTTAAAAACTTGTAATCAGTGTAAATCTTTAAAGGAGAGAAAAATCCCTACAGTTGCCGCCAAGATAGAATAATAGGCATAGCGGAAATCGGGAGACGGTAAAAAGAAGAAATACATTAAGAGATATAAGAGGCCCGATAAAGATACTAAAAAGACGAATTTATTCGTCATATAAACTGAAAAACCTACAAGGGAAAAAAGTGCTATCAGCCAAAACAGGGGACGAAAGAAAATAGAAACTATTCGAGAGGATAAAGTTATATAGTGAATGAGGTAGTTCGTAATTCCCAAGGGATTAACCACCTGCATAGAGGGGCGGAAATAATCAGCGTCATTGTCTTGGTGATGAAGAGCATCATAGATATAATAATAGGTTTGTTCATATTTGAATGGACGGAGGAAAGTTCGATAGACTATAAATCTATACTGGATATATTGTAAGGGGTGGGTTATAACAGTCCGAAACCATAGCCGCTTAATGTCTGGATCTTTATAGTCGGGATGTTGTAAGTATTCCTCATCGAAAATAATATTAGTATCGGCGCTGCTCGCTAGGGAGATAACCCGATCGCAAATCTGTTTCTTACGATATTTTGACTTCAATTTTTGCCATCGTTCCCCATAATAATTGACGGGAAAACTGAAATCATCCCTTGTGGAATGGCATTGAATATATGTGATCTCATTCAATAATTGAGCATTGAGGGGGCTATATTTGTCAAAGGGGATAAAAGCAGCGAGTGTGGAACTTAAAAGCCAATAGAATAAAATAACCGAGAATGTCAGCAGGGGTAAGCGAAATTTATTCCTAATCCCCGTGAAAGCAGAAAAGCGATCGCTCCAAAGAACCACGAGCGGTAGAGCGGCGAACAATCCGTTATATCTAACGGAAATCCCGTAATAGATAAAGACGAGGCTGATAACTAACTTGGCTCTCGAAGGTTTATCGAAGCATAACAGCAGACAAGACCAGAAAAAACACAGGGCGAGGTGTACATCTTTCCAGATCACACCGACAAAATTAAGCAGGAAGGGAGCGAAAGGAACGAGAACGGCGACGATGGCTAAGAGAAAGTTGGAGGTACGTCGGTACGATCGTAAAGCGAGATAGAGAAACCCCCCCCAATATAAACCCAATTGTAGGATTAACAGTGGCTCCGGCCCGTCGTGGATAGGCAGCAGAAATCTCCAGAGAATAGCCATACTGATCGGATACCAATTATCTAGAGGTACTATGCCTCTAACTTGCGCGTATTGCTCTAGAGAATCAAATTCCATAAATCCCGGCCAGAAAGCCAAGAGGGAAAAAGTGAAGCCCAGAAAAGAGAGAACGTATAACCCAATAGTTCTCTCTTTTTTAGGCGACAGTGAATCATCGGGCTTACCCATGTGTTAAAAGGACGTACCTGCATCGGTGACGGTGGATTTTCGCTCTAACTTGCCCCAGCCGATAATCTGGCCGTGAATCGCCGTCAGGACCGATTTAATAGCCACATAATACATTAACTGGCGATAAAAAAAGCGTTGGGGTAAGAGCCAGATCACGAGTTTCCAATCCTCTTTGGGTTCTAGTGCGAAAGCGATGAAAGCGACCGTTAGATCGAGGGCAAGAAAGAGAAGATAGTAAACCATAATTCGTTGACCATCTCCAGAAATCGCTACATCGGGGTGCTGTCCCTTCAACCAACTGAACCAGAGTACCGAGAATAACATGAACGCATCTAACAAAGGAGAAACGAGGGGGAAAAGTATCTGGAAGATCAACAGGTTGGGAAGGGCGAAGAATCCTACCGTTCCGTATCTAGCCCTGAACAGCGCGTAACGATGCTTCCACACCGATTGTAGAGTACCGAACATCCAACGGAAACGCTGTTTTAAAAAAGCTCTTACAGTATCTGGTGCTTCCGTTAATGCGATCGCCGCCACCTCATAATCTATCTTGTAACCCATCTCCAATACCGTCAGAGTCAGGTCAGTATCTTCTGCGAGGGTATCACTAACGAAACCTCCCGTTTTCAGGAGTAATTCCCGCCGCCAGGCACCGATCGCACCTGGTACGACGCTAATACAGTTAAGAAAACCGAAAGCTCTCCTCTCCAAGTTCTGACTGGTAATATACTCTAGAGCCTGCCAGTAAGTGAGGATATTAATGCGATTACCCACTTTGGCATTACCGGCCACCGCTCCCATGTTGGGATTGTGGAAATGACGGACTAATTTACCGATCGCATCGGGGCGTAAAACCGTATCCGCGTCTAGGGTAACGATGATTTCAGCATCGGTTTTAGAAATACCGTGATTGAGGGCTTCTGATTTGCCCCCGTTAGATTGACACAATATGCGCACCCGTGGTTCTTCTCCGAAAGTTTCTAACAGTCTTTGATGAGTGCCATCGTTAGACCCATCATCGATAACTAAAATATGGAAATTGGGATAATGGGAGCGTAGGATAGAATTGATCGTTTTCACGATCACCTTTTCCTCGTTATAGGCGGGAACAATAACGGCAACGGTCGGATAATAATCGTCCGGGTAGCGTCGCCCGCGTCGCCCGTACCATTCGTAGAGAGCGAGAGAAGCGATGAAGAGCAGTCGGATCAGGCTCAAGCCGATGCCGATGAGGAATAAGAACCGCGCGAGGCTATTTCCCTGCTGGAAGAGGAAGAATCCCAACCAATCGAAATCCAGTAAAAACCGATCCTTTTTAGTGGCGACGGGCATCACCTTGTCGCGGGGGAGACCGATCAATTCGGAAACCGTTACCAGTTGGAAGCCTCTCTGCTGTAAAGCATCAATGAGCTGCGGTAGGGCGGCCAGGGTTTGCGATCGATCTCCGCCGCTATCGTGAAGCAGTACCACGTTACCGAGTCCCGCTTCCACCTGTCGGATCGTCTCGGCGACTATTTTTTCCACTCCAGGATTCTTCCAATCGAGGGGATCGATCTGCATCCCGATCGTATAGTAGCCCATACTCCCCGTGAACTCTAAGGGGGCTACCTGCTCCGGTGTTTCCGGTTCTACGTCTTCGGCGTAGGGGGGGCGGAATATCAGAGTGCGTCTGCCTAATTGCGTTTCTAACAGTCTTTCTGTGACATTTAATTCTAATTTAAGTTGTTCCTGAGAAGTGATAGCGATATTGGGGTGGGTGAAGGTATGACTACCAATATCGTGTCCCTCATCGTAGATACGTCGCAGCAAATCGGTATTGAGGCTGGCGTTCATGCCGATGATGAAAAACGTCGCTTTAACGTTCCGTTCTTTTAAAATATCGAGAATCTGGGGCGTGTAATCGCTATCCGGGCCATCATCGAAAGTGAGAGCGATTTTATGGCGATCGTTCGCTCCCCAGCGGTTGATCACGTAGGAGGATGGATAAGAGCGCAAAGTCTGATCGACGATCAAGCCTAACTTGTCATCGTAGTTAATTTCCCTCTCACCATCTTTCGGGGTATCCGTCACTTTCAAAACCTCCCCGCTACCCTCGTAGTCAATATCATAACCGTAGTGAATCTTGGTTAATTCTTTCACCGTGGAGCGCTCGAGACGTTCTTCTTTCTCCCAAACCTCCCACAGGGAAGGGTCTTCCGATCCCATTCTCCAGAGGGCGAACCCTCTCACCCCGTATTGTTGCGCCGCTTTTACCTGATTGAATGCCGTGATAGCGTCTAGAAACCAGACATGATGTAAACGCTGCTTTTCGTCGTAATAATCGAAGGTTTCATTTAAACTGGCAGGATCGAGTTTAATTTGGGCTTCTGATTCTTTGGCGATACGGATCGCATCCTGAAAGGCTATTTCTTCGGCGGGGGGATGCTCTCCCGTCCAATCGTAGCCGTAATTACCGATAGCGACCACTAGTTTATTCGCTGGAACTCCCCCTACGCGATTACGTAAATGTTTGACGAACCAATCTTGAGAAGCTATCGGCCCCACATCATCAACGCTTGAATTCTCATCATAGGCCATCAATATCAGATAGTCGTTCACCTCAGCCAGACGTGAATAGTCGAAAGCCGGATCGTCTAATGGCACCGATTGCGATATTTCCAATCCTGCCGAGTGGAACTTGGCCCCTATTTCCTCCATGAAAGTTAATAAATTTTGCTGACTCCCTGCAGGAATGCTCTCAAAGTCGATATTGACACCCCTGAAATGGTTATCTCTGACTAAACGGAATAGGTTACGGATGAGAGTATCTCTCGCTCTTGGGTCGGCTAGTAAAGCCCCTACTTTCGCCCCGTCCCAACTCATGGTTTTACTATCGAAGTTGTTGATCAGGGGAATAACCGGCAGATTCTCACGGGTAGCGCGAACGTAATGTAACGTCTGTTTTTGCTTATCCGGGTCGTCGAGCGCGATCGCTCCAGACGCATCCTCTAGGTGTATCCACTCTGGCATGAGTTTATCTAAATTGGCGATATTACGTTTTAGGGAGGTGAAACTATTATCATCCCAATTGACGTAAAACCCTATATGTTCCGGGGCTACTCGGGTTGAGCCGGTTTCGTTCACCTTTAAATACGATCGCTCTCTACCGGAAAAGTAATCGTGAAATCTGTTGAGTAAACTGTCTTTGCCTTTTGGAGCTACGGCAAGATGAGAGTTTCTTAAATTGTGCAACGATGACAATCCTAAATTCGGTAAGTCGGGATTAATGACCATGCTAACCAAAAAAACTATAGTTATGGTGGTCAGCACCAGAGCGATCGTTTTTGAAGTTCTACTGAACCATTTCCACCGTCGCTGTCTGGGATCGTAAAATATCGGGGATTTCTTGTGATGTTTCATTTAAAGTGTCAAGAAGTACACAAAATGTAGACGCTTGAAGCCAAGATCGATTATATCTTTTCCGCAGTTGTATACACGAAGCTTATTAATTCCAGCGCCCGCAAAATATTCTTGTTTTTCTGGAAATAATAATTAATCTGCGTCGCCATTCTTCCTATAAATGTTCCCGATAACTCTTGTTTTGATAACGGCGAGTTCATCTGGTAAAAATAGAGAATAATTTGGGATTACCAGCCGGGTATATAGGAACGAATATCATGCCTACTACGATTCTATTGGGGTACGTTAATATAAAAATAGTTTTTTAGCTCGCGGGGAAGAGGTTATGAATCTTCGCAATACAGTTACTATTGTCACTTTATGCTTAACTACTATCGGGCTGATCCCCGCTTCCGTTTCTGCCTACGACACTATCACTTGTGATAGCAGAAACGGCAGATATAATAGCTGTTACGTGGGAGGAGGCAGGATTAAAGCTGTGCGTCAACTATCTAACGCCAGTTGTGATGGAAATTGGAATTACGATGGGCAGAGAATTGCGGTCAGAAATGGCTGTCGCGCTCAATTTGTCATCGATAATGGTAATTGGCGGGGCTACGATCGTCCTGACTATCGGGATAATTATTATGATCATCGGGGTAATTACTATGAAGAGCGGGATAATTATTATGATCGCTCTAACTATAGAAGATACGAGCGTCCCTATTACCGCCAGAGGAACTATCGATGCAATGGTTACGATTATCGGTGTAATTAATAGGACAAATCCCCTGCTCGTATACGGGGGATAGTTTAATTAACGGGCGACGAGAGCTAAAGTTTCGGGATCGACATCGTAGTATCCCGCCCAGACTAAATCATTGGGAATAGCGCACATCAAACTGTCCCCCGGGCCGTAGATGAACACCATCGACTCACTCTCCGCGCAGCGCACCTGTTGCAAACCGTAACTCTCGAAAAGAGTATAACCTGGAGTGCCTCTCTCGATCACCACATAAGTGGTACTGGGTTGATTAGCCGCGTTGATAATCGCAGTAGTAAGTCCCGTAGCCACTGCGCCTACCGCGAAGCCACCCCAGAAACCTCCTCCCCAATAACCGTAATTGGGTCTCCAAATAACACCACTATTCCAGCCCCAAGCACTGCCGCCCCAGTAGCTACCCCTGGGATTGACGACGATATTACGATTGTTGATATTAACGAGATTGCGATTAACCCGATTACTATATCGCCGATCGTTATCGATGTTAAAATTGCGATCGTTGAAATTATTACGCACTCTATCTCGATCGATATTATCAATACGATTGCTTATATTATTACGATCGATGTTATTGATGCGATTATTAAGGTCATTGCGATCAATATTATTAGCTCTATTTTGTATTTGATTACGATCGATATTATTAGCTCTATTTTGTATTTGATTGCGATCGATATTATTGGCTCTATTTTGTAGTTGGTTGCGATCGATATTATTAGCTCTATTTTGTAGTTGATTGCGATCGATATTATTGGCTCTATTTTGTAGTTGATTGCGATCGATATTCCGGTTCGCCGCTCTATTCCTGTTCACATCCCGACTGGCGTTTCTGTCCCGTTGAACCCGACCGCTACCGCTGGCACCCATGCGAGAGCGATCAATATTTCCCCGATTACCTGAGCGATTACTTCTTTCACCTCCGCTTCTGTTGCGATTGGCGCCACGGTTTCCGCCACTACCTCGATTGCCCCTGCCCTGAGCTATGATAACACCTTCTCCATTATTCCCTAAAGTTTCTGCCCTCACGGAGGGATGAATACTGACGTTGAAAGGCAGCAACAAGCTCAAAATTAAAATTAACGCTGAAGATTTTTTCATCGAGATGCTCCTTCTGGCTTGCTGGTGGAATCTATTTTACCCAAGGCGTTAACATAAGTGCCTTTCTCCGTGAGAACTTCCAACAACATCGTACCTGGGCTTAATGTCACTGTTGATCCTTGAATTTGCTGGGGATTTTTAGTCTCATTGATGAATAAATGAATTTCTTTAACTTTTAATTCTTCTAATACTCCTTGCGTATCTAATCCCAAAACGGCTTTGTTACACACTAATATTTCTCCCTCTTTACCGCACTCTTTTTTAGAGATCATCAGCATGGTATCCATTTCTGGAGGATTTAGATAAAGGATGTTATCCGTGTTATGAATTTCCACATTAGAATAGGTATTATCATCGCCGTTGGCGTATTCGATGGTCACTTCCCCTTCGGCTAAAGCAGCAACAGGGGCGATCAGTACCAAACACAGAGCTGTAGATATAATTTTTTTGAGATTTTTTAAAGCTTTCATGTTCTTTTCTTAAATTGAATGTATTGACTGAGCAGAGATGAGAACTAAACCTCCGTGTCTATGTGGTAATGACCGGTGCGTACTACTTCACCTATCAGTAAGTTACTTTTTAACATCTATCACCAAAATCACCCCATATCTAATATACTCTGATTTTTTTTATATTTGGTTAACAAAAAATAAAGAGGTAATTTTATTATGTTTTTATGATAAAAATATTTAATAGTTTATATTCTTTGTCGTTTCTTTTCTAGGTACTGTTGATGATAGGCATCAGCTAGATAGTAATCGGTAGCTGATACTATTTGGGTGACTATATCTTGAGAAAATCGCCCGGATAGCTGTAATTGTCTCTTGGATTTAGTGGCGGCCAACTTTTGGGCTTCATCGTGATAGAAAATGACCGATCAATATTGTTCACCACGATCGGGTCCCTGACGATTTAATTGAGTAGGATCGTGAAGATTCCAGAAAACAGCCAATAACTCCTCGTAGGACACTAAATATGGCTCGTATTCCACCAGACACACTTCTGCGTGGCCAGTAATGCGAGATAGCACATCGAGATAGGAAGGGTCGGGAAAATGACCGCCCATATAACCGACGGAGGTAGAGATTACCCCTTTAACGCGCCTGAACGAGTCTTCTACCTTCCAAAAACAACCGCCGCCGAAAGTAGCCTTATCAGGTTTTATCGGGGTTGAACTTTCCTTCTCTAACATCGCCTGCGAAATCATTAACAGCAAGAGTGATCGTATCCCTTAAATTAGCATAGGGAGTGGCGAAAGGGGGCTGTTTAGGGGTTAAGCCCAATAAATCCGCCGTCACTAATACCTGTCCATCACAGAAAGGCCCGGCCCCGATGCCGATAGTGGGAATCGATAACTTCGAGGTGATTTCCTCGGCTAAATCCGAGGGGATATGTTCTAGGACGAGGGCGAAAACTCCCGCCCCTTCCAATTGTAGGGCTTCCCTGATCAGACGGTTAGCTTCTTCGGGCGATTTTCCCTGTTGTCGGTAGCCGAGACGATGCACCGACTGGGGGGTTAAACCGATATGTCCCATAACGGGGATGCCGATCGTGGTTAAATGGCTGATAGTCTCTACAATCAGGGGATAACCTCCCTCTAATTTCACCCCTTGCACCCCAGCTTCTTTGAGAATTCGCCCGGCGGAGTGAATCGCCTGGGACAGACTTTCTTGATAAGTAAGGAAAGGCAGATCACACACCATTAAAGCTTGTTTGACCCCGCGAGATACGGCAGAGGCGTGATGGATCATAGCATCGAGGGTGATGGGCAGAGTGTTAGGATAGCCGAGGGCTACCATCGCCAGAGAGTCACCCACGAGAATTATATCTATACCGGCCGCGTCGAGAATACTGGAAATAGCATAATCCCAAGCGGTGAGAGCCACGATCGGTCTTCTCTGTTCCTTCCATTTACCAAGTTGCCCGATGCTAACCGCCATAATTTACCCAATCCCGATCAATCGCTAACACTTTACAAGCTGTCAGCAATTTAATTGTATCAAAATCATCCCCTCTCCCGGCCGGCGCTCAGGTAATCCGTCCTTATGCACCCAAAATACTTTCTAAAGCGCGCCCCATATTAGCGGGTTTAAAAGCTTCAGTAGCCGCGGTGGGTTCATAACCACAATGCACCATACAGTCAGCACATTTGGGATTACCACTTTCTCGCCCGTAGTCTTCCCAACGGGTGTTATCGATCAATTCCCGATAAGTTTTATAATGTCCTTCATTGAGAAGATAACAGGGTTTCTGCCATCCTAATAAACTATAACTAGGACTACCCCAGGGTGTACAATCATAGTCTTTATCGCCCATGAGAAAATCTAGAAATAAGGGATTATGATTGAAATTCCATTTTTTCTTACCCGATTTCCAAGGTTGTAATATTTCTCTGAATAAAGCTTTAGTCTGCTCTCTTTTCAGAAAATGCTCTTGATCCGGGGCCCACTCATAACTATAACCTGGAGAGATCATCATGCCATCGATACCTAAAGTTTCTAGGAAATCGAAAAATTCTTGCATTTCTCTCGGGTCAACACCTTCAAAAACCGTGGTATTGGTGGTAACTCTGAATCCTCTGGCTTTAGCCGATTTAATAGCTGATATTGCTTTATCAAAAATGCCCTCTCTATCGACACACTTATCGTGATGTTCCTTTAAACCATCCAGATGAACGCTGAAAGTAAGATAGGGAGAAGGCGTGAATTTATCTAAACTTTTCTCTAATAAAATAGCGTTAGTGCAGAGATAAACGAACTTTTGACGTTGTACCAAACCTTTAACGATTTCATCGATCTGGGGGTGCAGGAGAGGTTCACCACCGGGTATAGAAACCACGGGTGCGCCGCATTCTTCCACGGCGCGGAAACATTGGTCAGGGGTTAGATGGGCCCGGAGAATTTCCGGGGGGTGTTGGATCTTGCCACAGCCGGTACAAGCTAGATTACAACGGAAAAGAGGCTCTAGCATCAAAACTAGAGGGAAATGCTTACGACCGGAAAGACGTTGCTTAATAATATAAGAACCAACGCTCAAAGCTTGTTTAAGTTGAACAGCCATTTACTCACACCAATTGCGTTTCTCTTGATTATAGACGTTAGCTCAAGATAAGTAGTGCCGCGAGTCTATACAAAAGGGTCATAGTAGCCCATAATTCTATCTTAGATGAAATGACACATCGATCGTGCCGTTAAAGAAGACCTCATATGAAAAAGCTCCTAGAAGGACTAGAAAAGTTCCAGTCCGGTTATTTTCACGATCATCGAGAACTATTTGAAGAATTAGCCCACGGACAAAAACCGAGAATTTTATTCATAACCTGTTCTGATTCCCGCATCGACCCCAATTTAATCACCCAAGCCCAAATCGGCGAGTTATTCGTTATTCGTAACGCGGGGAATATGATTCCTCCCTACGGCGCTACTAACGGCGGCGAAGGTGCTTCTATAGAATACGCCGTCCAAGCATTAGGAATAGAGCAGGTGATAGTGTGCGGACACTCCCACTGCGGGGCGATGAAAGGCTTGTTAAAATTACAAGCCCTACAGGAAGATATGCCTCTAGTTTATGACTGGTTAAAGCAGGGTGAAGCCACTAGAAGATTGATAAAAGATAATTATAAAGATTTAGAAGGCGAAGATTTGCTCGAAATTACCGTAGCCGAAAATGTTTTAAATCAATTAGATAATTTACAAACCTATCCCATTATTCGCTCTCGTTTACATCAGGGTAAAATGGCTCTACACGGTTGGATCTATCGCATCGAATCGGGGGCGATCGTTTCTTACGATCCGACTTTGCACGATTTCGTCTATCCATTCAGCCGTATTTCTAATGTTGAACCTTTACACGCTTTACATCCGAGTTGTCATCTACCGGATGTGGCCCCTTTTAAAATAGCTGAGGAATATATCAAACAGCAACCGTCAGCAGAACCGAAAAAAATGAAGGTATCTACAGCGGCTAAAACCGTTAAAACCTCTAACAGTAACGGTGCTAAAACCTCTAATAACCCACAATTGCCTGGTTATGGCCATTTAGCCCCCGAACAGGCTCAACGTATTTATCGAGGTTCTAAAATTTGAGGGGTTAGTGAAAAATGAAGAGTGGTAGTCGCCTCTCTTCTCTTTACCAACTAGTCTTTACTCTGTATCAATTCTACTTTATAACCGTTCGGGTCTTCCACGAAAGCGATGACCGTGGAACCGTGTTTCATGGGGCCCGGTTCGCGGGTGACTTTTCCGCCCATGGATTTGATTTTCTCACAAGTGCCGTGAATATCATCTACACCGATCGCGATATGACCGTAAGCGTTTCCCAACTCGTAGCGATCAACCCCCCAATTATAAGTTAATTCGATCGCCGTCTGCTCCGATTCATCGCCGTAGCCGACGAAAGCGAGGGTGAATTCACCCCCCGGATAATCCTTCTGTCGTAGTAATTTCATCCCCAGAAAGTCACAATAAAACTTCAGGGATTCTTCTAAATTATTGACCCGTAACATGGTGTGTAATAGGCGCATATTGATCACTCCAAGATAATGCCTCTCACGAACATGATAACCAAATTAACTAACCTGACAAGACCCGTCGAAAATACTCCCGATATAAAACACAGCGAGGCGTGACCAGATTATCCTGCTGATGCACCACACCCATACTGTGTAGCTTGTATATCTGCATCGAATCCAACTCGACGGGTTTCGAGGCCGTGACCACTTTTTGTAAACAGCCGGCTAATTCAGGATTTTGTTGCAATACCTCTAGATGCCGCCTCAAATGATTACTATAAATTCCCGACTCCGTCGGTGCTGACCGCAATAGTTGGTCTAAAGTGATTTTACCGGAACCGATTTCATACATTGCCAAACGCACTAGATAAGGATGCCCGCCTACCATATTCATCAACTGTCGAACTTCCGATTCTTGCCAAGATAAACCATATTGTCGTCCTAAAGCTAATATATCATCGCCGTCGAACTCCGATAATTGAATAGGAATCCCCGCGTTAAGGGGTGATTGGTTCATGTCAAGAGGCACATAACATTCGGTGGAATGAGCTATGACCAACCTGACCTGTTTCCAATAGGGGGAATCTTTTCCTTTCTCGTGCCAACTCCGCAACATTCCCAGAAAATCTTCCACTACTTCCGTGTGAGGAAAAACTGCGTCCACATCATCGAGTCCGAAAACTAGGGGGCGATTTATAGCCGGTAATAAATATTCTTCAAAATAAACGGTACAGTTGTCATTACTACCTAAAATTTCTGTATCCCATAGCTCTTTTAACCTATTTTCTAACCCTAACTCCCGCCCTACGACGAAACAGAACCAGCGAAGAAATTTGTCAAGATTTTTAATAATTCCAGTTTCTACACTTTTTAAATTGACGTGGACAGTGCGGTAATTCAAAGCTTGTCCTTTATTAACGATCCTCGTCAATAATGAGGTTTTACCCTGTGTACAGGACAAAAAATCGGTGTAGGGCTTGCAAAGCTGACAAGGAAAGGGTTTCATAGAAAGTTACGACACAATTCTCTGAAACCCTATGAACCAGATTAACTTATTGAAGGAAGCTTTAAAACCCCATCTTCAA
>JADQBB010000018.1 GCA_016903695.1 Chlorogloea purpurea SAG 13.99 | reverse complement strand
AAACGACTAATATTAAATCCACAATTTCAATCGGTTTTAACCGATTTTTGCTATTAGACCGGGATTTAAATCCCGGTCGGGTTTCGCTTTCACTCCTGAGATTGAGGTTATGAGATTTTGGTTTTTGCGTCTTATTGACATCGGTGCAATATCTCAGTTAAAAACCGACTAATATTAAATCCACAATTTCAATCGGTTTTAACCGATTTTCGCTATTAGACCGGGATTTAAATCCCGGTCTGGTAAGGGATCTCACGACTCCAATTGACTACGGTCGGGTTTATTAAGAATGGTGCAAGATCTCAGTTAAAAACGACTAATATTAAATCCACAATTTCAATCGGTTTTAACCGATTTTTGCTATTAGACCGGGATTTAAATCCCGGTCGGGTTTCACTTTCACTCCTGAGATTGACGTTATGAGATTTTGGTTTTTGCGTCTTATTGACATCGGTGCAAGATCTCAGTTAAAACCGAATCGGGGTATCAAACCATAAATAAATTCCGGGTTGGTTATGGCATGAATGGGATGTTTAAAATTCTTCGCTGTCTTCTATATTTAGGGACTCGATCGATAAATTCATCCGCTTTTGACCCTCGGTGAGGATCGATTCGCATTGTTTTAGACCTTGAACAGCGATCGCGAATTTCTCGAACACTTCCTCTAGAGGTAATCTACCGCTCTCGATCTCATCGATGATCTTTTCCACTTCGGCCACCTTGCTTTCGTAATCCCCGATATTACTCATAAACTTTATCCACCGTCGCTAACACTTCACCTTTACCCAATTGAACGGTTATCACCTGTCCTGGTTTCAACTCGTGAGAATCCCTGATAATATCGCCGGTGGCCTCCTCTTTAACCACAGCGTAACCCCTTTTTAACACCGCCGTCGGGTCGAGGGCGATCAACTTCTGCCGTATTAACTCGCACCCGTTGGCGCAGTTCAATAATTGCCTGGATTGATGGGGAAAACGAACTAAACGTTCTTTCAAACTTTGGAAGCGATCGATCTCCCCGCCCATATTGTACTCTAGAACTCTACGTAGGCGCGCCACTCGCTGATGATGCTCGTTGAGCAAACCGTCTAGAGAAGGCACGACTATTTCCGCCGCCGCCGTGGGAGTGTGGGCGCAGTAATCCGCCACTAGATCCGCGAGGGATTCGTCTCGTTGATGGCCGATACCCGTGACTACCGGAATGGGACATTCAGCGATCGCCCTAACTACTCGCTCATCGTTAAAACAGGCTAGATCCTCGCTCGAACCCCCACCGCGGGCTAAAATTAAAACTTCCGCCCGCCCATCCCGGGCCACACGGGCGATCGCTTTCCCGATGGAGTTAGGGGCCTCTGCACCCTGGACGATCGCGGGAGAGAATAACACCTTCAAACCTGGATACCGCTGTAATAAAGTGCGCTGAATATCCCCCCAGGCCGCCGCGCCAGGAGAACTGACTACCGCTATAGTGGTCGGGTGGTGGGGCAGAGGACGTTTTCTCGCCCCATCGAATAAGCCCTCGGATCTGAGACGATTTCGCAATTGTTCCAACCTCAAGGCTTGTAATCCATCGCCCGTGGGCACGCATTGGGATACGGTCAACTGATATTCACCCCTTTTGGGATAGAGACGTAGGGCCCCCGTGACGATAACCTGCTCTCCCCTTCCAGGTAATTGGGCGATTTTCGTTCTGTTACTGTACCAGATGACACATTTGATACTCGCCCGATCGTCGGGGTCGGCAAGGGTGAAAAAAAGCCCTTTGGCAGTGGGGCTGATACTCGATACCTCCCCCGTGACAACCACTTTTTTTAAATAACGATCTTCCTCTAGCAAAGAGCCAATATATTGAGTTAACCCCACTACCGATAAAGCGCCTTCGGATAAATCCATCGACATGATGATGCAAATAAAATAGGTTTAATTACAATTTTAAGGAAGTAGACCCCTGTTGAACCATGACCCTCACTATTCCTAGTGGATATTTAAAAAAAGTCCACCATATCGCTTTTAACGTCAAAGATATGGAAACTTCTAAGCATTTTTACGGCCATATATTGGGATTGGTGGAATTGACCGGCGATCGGATTCCCGAAACCCTGAAAGACTTGGTACAAGCGGGTAAAGTGGCTAATTTCGTCACTCCCGATGGTACGGTGATCGATTTATTCTGGGAACCGGATCTATCACCTCCCCACGACGACCCGACTCAGGGTTTCACCCGCACCAATCACCTCGCTTTCGATATTGACCCCCAAGACTTCGATCGGGCTGTAGAAGTTCTCAAAAGTAATAATATACCGATCGATCACGGCCCCGTTACCAGACCCACCGGACGCGGTATTTATTTTTACGACCCGGACGGTTTTATCCTTGAGATTCGCTGTGATCGGGATGCTAAATACTAGATAATAAACAATGCGTCAAAATTTTGTTAGCCTATGCTAGCATACTACAAGTTGTAATATAAGTAATATGAGAAGTCATTACTGCGGTGAGCTAAGAGAGCGAGAAATAGAAAAGACAGTAACATTATACGGCTGGGTAGATCGCCATCGGGATCATGGCGGCGTGATTTTTATCGATTTGAGAGATAGAACAGGTATAGTGCAGATCGTCAGTGACCCTCAGCGCACGCCCGCTTCATACGCTACCGCAGAACAGGTTAGAAACGAGTATGTGATCAAAGTAACAGGCAAGGTGAGCCAACGTCCAGAAATATCATTAAATACCAGAATAGCCACCGGAGCGATCGAAATCTACGCGGAGAATATCGAAATTCTCAACGGCGTGAGTAAGCAATTACCCTTTGTCATCTCCACGGGCGAAGGGGAATCGGTGCGGGAAGAAGTGCGGTTGAAATACCGCTACCTGGATTTAAGACGGGAGAAGATGAGTCAGAATCTGCAACTGCGCCATGGGGTAGTCAAGGCGATGCGGAGATTTTTAGAAGACCAGGAAAACTTTATCGAGGTGGAAACACCCATCTTAACCCGCTCGACTCCCGAAGGAGCGAGAGATTATCTAGTGCCGTCGCGGGTTAATCTTGGACAATGGTACGCCCTGCCCCAATCGCCCCAGTTATTCAAACAATTACTGATGGTGTCGGGTATGGATAGATACTATCAAATCGCCCGCTGTTTCCGGGATGAAGACTTGAGAGCCGACAGACAACCGGAATTCACCCAGTTGGATATGGAGATGAGTTTTCTCTCCTTCAACGAGATATTGGCGTTAAACGAGGCGTTGATCTGTCATATATTCAAAACGGTCAAAAATATCGATATACCCCGTCCCTTACCCCGTTTAACCTATGCAGAATCGATGGATAGATACGGGTGCGATCGACCCGATACCCGTTTCGGTCTAGAGTTGATCGATGTTTGTGAAATTTTTAAAGATTCGGGCTTTAAAGTGTTTTCCGGCGCAATTAATAGCGGCGGTGTGGTGAAAACTATCTGTATACAAGGGGGTAATGATGTTATCTCTAACGTGAGGATCAAACCAGGGGGAGATTTATTCAGGGAAGCCGCAGAAGCCGGAGCGAAAGGGATAGCTTATATTCGGGTGCGGGAAAATTACGAACTAGATACGATCGGTGCTATCAAAGATAATCTGGGCCAAGAACAAAAACAAGCTTTGATCGAAAAAACAGGGGCATTACCCGGAGACTTATTATTGTTCGGTGCCGGGGATAGGGAAACGGTGAATAAATCCCTGTGTCGATTAAGGTTGGTATTGGGAGAACAGTTAGGGTTGATAGACGAAGATAAAATCAATCTTCTCTGGATAACCGATTTCCCGATGTTCGAGTGGAATGCCGATGAACAACGTCTGGAAGCTTTACACCATCCCTTCACCGCCCCCCATCCCGAGGATGTGGATAACTTACCAACGGCGAGGGCTTTAGCCTACGACATGGTTTTCAACGGGATAGAAATAGGCGGCGGTAGCCTGCGTATTTACCAGAGAGAGATACAGGAAAAAGTATTTTCCACGATCGGTTTATCGATGGAAGAAGCTTACAATAAATTCGGCTTTTTATTAGAAGCTTTTGAATACGGCACACCCCCTCACGGTGGCATAGCTTACGGATTAGATCGGTTGGTCATGCTGTTAGCTAAAGAGGAATCGATCAGAGATGTAATCGCTTTTCCAAAAACTCAGCAGGCTAGTTGTTTATTAACATCGGCTCCCTCATCTGTAGATGCCAAACAGTTGAAAGAATTACAGGTTAGTTCCACTTATAAACCCAAGCTCAAAGAATAGTTATACTGATAATAATCTAGGCCCGAAAGAGGTTAAAACCTCATGAATTACGAAAAATTTGAAAACCTGATAAGACGCTTGGAAATTGCCGCCAGACGTAATCCCACGGGTTACAAACTGCAAGTGGGTTTATTAGCCCTGGGTGGCTATGGCTACATTTGTTTAATTCTGGCGGGGTCAATCGGCTCGATCGTTGGTCTGGTAATACTGATGATTTATACCCGTCAGGCTAATTATCTGTTGGTAAAATTACTGCTGCTGTTACTCATTCCCGTGGTGATCACGATTAGATCTCTCAGTCGTACTTTTACTGTGAGTTTTCCCGCACCGGAGGGTTTAGCTGTGTCCAGGGATGACGCACCGCAATTATTCGCCCTGATCGATAAACTGGAGAAAGCTTTAGATTGTCCCCAGTTCAATCATGTGAAATTAACATCCGACTTTAACGCGGCGGTGGTGCAAGTTCCCCGTTTAGGGGTGTTGGGGTGGAATGAGAATTATTTGCTCATCGGCTTACCCCTACTGCAAGCTTTATCTCTATCCCAGTTTGAAGCGGTTCTAGCCCACGAATTCGGTCATTTATCCGGTAATCATAGCCGATTCAAGGGATGGATCTATCAGGTGCGGCAAACTTGGCTGTTGTTATTGGAGAGGATGAACGGCGCTCAACAAGACAGGGGTTTTTGGTCATCCCTGATGTGGGCTTTTTTTAATTGGTATATTCCTTTTTTTAACGCCTACTCTTTCGTACTGGCAAGGGCCGATGAGTATGAAGCCGATCGCTGTGCGGTACAATTAACGAGTACGACGGCTACCGCGGGCGCTTTAGTGAATGTCAGCGTTAAATCCCAGTGGATAAACCAAGAATTTTGGCAGAGTATTTACGAACAAGTTAAAATCGAATCCGAGCCACCCGGGCAACCTTTTTATCTGTTGGGTCAGATGTTGGCGAAAGACCTGAAATTCGATCGGGCGAGGGAGTGGTTAGAATCGTCTCTCAATCTGAAAACCGATTTCGCCGATACCCATCCCTGTTTGAGCGATCGTTTAACCGCCCTCGGCGTTGACCCTCGAACCGCCCCCATACTCCTCTCACCGGTTAACCAAACTGCCGCCAGTATTCTGGGAGAGAATTTACAGGCCCTGACAGAAGAATTGAACCGGCAATGGCAAATCGCCGTCAGGTTCCAGTGGAAAGAAAAACACAGCCAGTTTCAAATCGATCAACAAAGATTACAAGTGTTGGACGAGGGGGCGCGAGGCCGTACTTTATTGATCGAGGAAGCTTGGGAACAAGCACAATTAACCCATGAGGTGCGGAGTGAATCCGCCGCTGTTTCCCTATTAAAAAACTTGATAAAAAGGGATGAAAATCATGTTGGGGCTAATTATCTACTGGGGCAAATATTACTCTCTCAACAGGATGGGGCGGGAAGGGATTATTTAGAGAGGGCGATGGCTAAAGACCCTTATATTTATATTAATGCCTGCCAATTGCTCTGTGATTTTCTCGCGCTCCAAGGGGAAACCCAAGAGGTACGCCGGCTGCGACAAAAGGCGGAAAAGCACTACGAACAGATATTATTGGCTCAACAAGAGCGCTCGAGTGTGCGTCCCGATGATCGCTTCTTGCCCCATGATCTATCTTGGGAGATCATCAAGGATTTACGTCAACAATTAACCCAGCATCAGGAGATCAAAGAAGCTTATTTAGTGCGGAAGATGGTAAAGATTTTTCCCGAAGTGCCGTTTTATATTCTGGCGATCGTGCGCCGCAGTAGTGCCTGGGAATTGAACGGACATGAGAGAGATCGAGAAATGATCGATAATGTGGCCAGAAATCTTCGTTTCCGGGGTGAGATGTGGGTAACTGCACTATCGAAAAGTCAATCTAATCTTTTAAAAACCATCCGCCGGATAGAAGACAGTAACATTTATTAACATTTAATCAGCCTGCTTTTTGACTGGGAATGATTTATGATTTTTTGATAGAGCTAATTTTTCCCCAAGCCCGAACACGGCTCTACTTAATAATAATTAAAACTTATAATTTTTATGAATACCACCAAAGAAAAAATCGCCTCGATTTTAAATCAATTACCCGATGATTGTTCCATAGAAGATATACAGTACCATCTCTATGTATTGGAGAAAGTACGGCAGAGTTTAAACGGTGCTAATCTAGAGAATACTCTCCAACAGGAAGAAGTCGAGGGACTTCTAAGTAAATGGCTTATCGAGTAGTTTGGTCATCAAAAGCAATAGCCGATGTAGAGGCGATAGCCACCTACATCGCCAGGGATTCACCTTCTTACGCGGCGGCAGTAGTCAGGAAAATCATCGACAATACCCGATTACTGCAACAATGCCCGGACAAGGGTAAACCGATCGCTGAATTTGCTGACCACTCGATTTTAGAAAAAGCTGCCTACACCTATCGCATCATTTATCAAATAAAAGACGATCTAGTGATCGTCGCCGCCATTATACATTCTAAGACTTTGATCGACTTCGAGACTTAAATATGCTACCTTTAGGAAAAATCTAGAGGTATTGGCAGTGTCTATGGAGAGAGTGAGCAGGTAGATAATGGTGAAGACAAGCGAACAAGCACTAGCTAAACCTTAAAAGTTTATGAAAAGTCGTTCTAAATCGAATAAAAAAAAGTATTTCGACTTAAGTGACCCCGCCCGTAAAAAGAAAAAATTCTCATTCAAGTTGCCTTGGGTATTTTTCTTAATTTTAGCTAGCTCGATCGGTTTAATAGGAGGAACGGGGTTATTATTATCCACGGGAATGATGACGGTAGGCGGCATTCCGGCTTCCATGATCACTCGGTTCATACAAGATCCTGTAGCGATGGAAGCTTTCACGAGCGGTAACAGGAAGAGATTACACGAGCGCTTACAAGAATTGGGTTTCGAGGAGGAAATTAAAGACTACTACCGTCCTCGAATCTCTGACGAAGTGGAATTAGACCGCTATATACATCAATTAATGTATTATTGGTCGGGTTACGTGGGGGATAATTATATGGTCAACTCCCAAAAAGAGTTAGTTTTAAAATCTTCGAGACCGAACCGAGTGGGAAGAGAATTAGAGCCAAAAAAATAATAGTCAAAAATAGTTGAAAATCTTGAAGAGATTGAGTTAATTGTCTTCAAGATACTAGCGATTGTTAATTTTTCCACATTTGTTGTAAAATCGCTTCCGGTGTAATATCCCCTAATTTATAACTAGGCGATTGAATACCGGTATAGCGATCGTGAGCGGGGGGCAATAATATTTGTTTAGATGTATCACCAAAAAGAGCCACTGTATAAGTACCCACGGCTACTGCTAGTTGTAGGGCCACACTGTCGCCGCATAATAGTAAATTAGCACCGGCGATCAGGGCAGCTAATTTACCGATGTCTGGAGGCTCTATATCTTTGACATCGGGGTTCTTTTGTTGCATCTGACCGATCCAATTGGGATCGATCACGCCAGGGAGAAGTACGATCGAGAGATGGGGTTGTTTTTGTCTAATATCGTCGATAATTCGCGTCCATGAAGAGACGGGGTATTCATTATCACCGGAGTCGCCTTGAATGATAATGTAACCCCCGTCGAGGCCCAAAAGTTTCTGTTGATTTTGTGCCCATTCTATATCTTCTTTGGGTAGAGATATTTTCAGGGGGGGACAGTTGCTGTCTATGTCCAATCCCTTTAATATGTTGTGGTTTACCGTGGCCAGGTAAGAATCTTCGCCGCAAGTTACGGGGTTAGAAACAAACCAAGAAGAGGTGGTGCCGTAGGCGACACGTACGGGGATACCATTGAGCCAGAGGAGGAAAGATAAAGTCCAGTTCCGCGATAGATTAATAGCCACATCATATTCTCTATCTCTAATGATGCCTAGAACGTTGAGATAGTCCGCTAATCCGCTCTGATCTCGATAATCGAACATCAGTACCTCATGAACTAATGGGCAAATGCGATAAGTAGATTTAGAACGAGGTTCTACCAACACATCGATCACTACGGAAGGATACTTCTGTTTTAATGTTTCTAGAGTAGGGAAGAAAAGGAGTTGCTCGGTAACTCCTCCGGGGACAAGGGCTAATACTCGCATTTGATATTAAAAATGTAAATTAATCAGATTCATTGTAGCAGTGCCTTTTCACTTCCCCTTGAGTATTCATTGATTCTTTAGTGTTTTCGAGGTTATTTATCAGGGAACAATCAAAACCGGACAGGGGGAAAGATTGATCACCTTATTGGTGACGCTATCGTGAACGCCCTCATCGGTTAAACCCAAACCCCGACAAGCCATGACGATTAAATCCGCGCTCACTTCGTCGGCCACGTCACAGATAACGAAAGAGGGCATACCATCCCTTTCTATCACTTCTGATTGTATGCCCTCCTTGGAGAACAAAGCTTGCGCCGCCTGTAGGAGTTTCGCCACTTCCTCTTCCGAAGCCATGACGTTATCGGGGTTTGGATTCTCCCCCCCGGTATTTTTCTCCACCACCGAGAGGAGAATTAACTTACTGTTGTAGGTTTTAACGATATTGGCGACGACGGGAGACGCGTCTCGGCTTTCACGGGTTTGGTCGATGGGAAAAAGTACGGTTTTGAACATAGGTTGATGAAAGAAGGAATTTACTGTCGATAGTGCGATGGCTCTGGGTTTATTAAAGGCCACAATCTGAAATAATCATAAAGAAGCAATTGTCGGAAGTAGCCACACCCTGATTTAATTGGTTTGTAAACATAGCAATCTAGGAGGTTATCGGTTGTGCCAAAGAAAAGCGTAGGAAATTTATCGAGCGCCGAGTTGACGGGCAAAAGAGTTTTAGTGCGGGTGGATTTTAACGTACCCTTCGATAAGAGTAGCGGCCAAATCGCCGACGATACACGTATCCGGGCAGCATTGCCAACGATCACGGAGCTGACAAAAAAGGGTGCTAAGGTTATTTTATGCAGTCATATGGGTCGTCCTGACGGTCAAGTTAAAGAAAATTTGCGTCTTACCCCGGTAGCCAAACGTCTCTCCCAATTGTTAGGACAAGATGTGATCATGTGCCCTGATTCCGTGGGCACAGAAGTGACCGCGCTCATCGACGGCATGAGTGACGGGCAGGTAGCTTTATTAGAAAACCTCCGTTTCCACGCCGAGGAAGAAGCCAACGACCCGGAATTCGCCAAGCAATTAGCGGCGAATGCGGATCTGTACGTGAATGATGCTTTCGGCACCGCCCACCGCGCTCACGCTTCTACCGAAGGGGTTACTCACTATCTTAGCCCTTCTGTGGCCGGCTATTTGATCGAGAAAGAATTAAACTACCTACAGGCGGCGATCGAAAGTCCCCAACGCCCTCTGGCTGCCATCATCGGCGGTTCTAAAGTATCGAGTAAGATCGGTGTTATCGAGACGCTACTAGAAAAGTGCGACAAGTTACTCATCGGCGGCGGTATGATCTTCACTTTCTACAAAGCTAGAGGTTTAAGCGTGGGTAAATCTCTAGTGGAGGAAGATAAACTCGATCTAGCGCGGGAATTGGAAGCTAAAGCCAAGGAGAAGGGCGTAGAATTGCTATTACCTACCGATGTGGTGGTAGCTGATAAATTCGCACCAGATGCCGATTCTCAAATCGTTAGCGTGGAAAATATTCCCGATGGCTGGATGGGTTTAGACATCGGCCCCGACGCGATTAAAGTGTTCCAAGAGGCTTTATCTACCTGTAAATCGGTTCTGTGGAATGGCCCTATGGGTGTGTTCGAGTTCGATAAGTTCGCTGCCGGTACGGAAGCGATCGCTCATACTCTAGCGGATTTAACCAAAACCGGCACCACCACTATCATCGGCGGCGGCGACTCTGTAGCCGCGGTGGAAAAAGTGGGTGTTGCTGAACAAATGAGCCATATCTCTACTGGCGGCGGCGCTAGTTTGGAGTTATTGGAAGGTAAGGTGTTACCAGGTATCGCCGCTTTAGATGAAGCCTGATTTTAGAAACTAGTGAAGAGGATAGAGGCGTGAGTGATCACTTTCCTCTATCCTCTTTTCTCAAAAAAAATAGCACCCCCCGTGTATCAGGGTTTCTTTGGTTTCTGATTTATACTCCAGTAAATACTCCCTGGATATAGCTCCCTGATTTCTCAATGACTGTACTTCTTTTCGGGCTATTTCGGTATCGGTGGATAAAAGAATAACTTGATGGGATGCAGAGGGGAAGTACCTTTCGATCAGATTCTGACGGTGAGATGAATCGAGTCTACCTAATGGTGTATCTATAGCTATGGGGAGTTGTCTCCCGGAAACTCTGGCTAATCCCCACAGAAATGCGATCGCTAATAGTTGTTTTTCTCCCGCGGATAAACGCTGTTTGGGAAAGGGTTCACCATCAGTATCGTAAAGGGAAAGAGAAAAGTTTTTCCTGTCAACTCCTATACGATGTACTAAGTTAGATTTGTGTAATAAATAGCGAAAACATTCTGTTATCTCTCTTTCTAATCTGTCAATTTTTTGACTACTCAAACGCTCTTTATATATTTGTAAAGTTTGCTTGACTTTTTTGGCGGAGATCAATAATTGTTCATCGGTTTGCTGATCGATTTCTCTTTCACTGTATTCATTCAATTCTTTTTTAGTTCTCTCAATATTTTTTTGGGCGTTGGAATAAGCAGTCTGGATATTATCGTAGGCTACACGAGCCTCGATATATTCTTTTTCCGCTATTTTCAAATCTTGATTCAGGCGATCGTACTCTTCGGGTGAGGGAGCGAGATTTAGTTCTTTATTGGCCGTTTCCAGTTTTATCTGCCAATTTTTCAAACCCTCATATATAGTGCTAAATTGACCTAATTTTATGGGTATCTCAGTATTAATAACTATTTCTAGTTTTTGTAATTCTTCTTCATTTATATCGAGAAAAGCTAAAGAATCTACCTTGAGTTCTTCGTACAGCTTTTGATTCTCTAAACTTAAAAAATGCTCGATCTTGCTTAATTGTTCTCCTGTCAACGATAGAGTATTAAGATATTGAACTAATTTATCTTCCCTCTCCTCTAATAATGCTTGCGCTAGTTTAGCTTGTTTTTTTAGTATTTCTTTTTTGCCCTCCTTTTGAGCTTGATAGAGGAGAGGATTAATTAAATATAAACAGACCCAACTCTCGGCTAGTTCACAAAGTTGTCTGCGAGTTTCGTCAACCCATGTTTGTAATTCTTTCTTTTGGGATTCTAGGCGGTGCCGCTCGTTCGCTATCTTACCCCCTTCGACTTTCAATTTAATCAACATATTTTCATATTTTTTCTGGGCGAAAGCTAATTTTTCTTGCCCGGTTTCTAAGCCAGCTTTAACTTGTTCAGACTCCTGTATATAGAAAGAAAGTTGCTTTTCAATTTCCGCCATAGTAGATAGTTGCTCGGCATCAGCTATAGTTCGGCGTTTTTGTCCCACAAGCACATCCAAATCTATATCTAATTTTTCTACAAGTTCTAAACCCAATAAAGATTGAATAGCTTTAACGAGAGTGGGAGAGGGTATATCTTGTTCTGCTAGATCTTTGACCTGTTCGCCATCGAAAAGGAATAAATTAGAAATTGCCAAAGGTAGTAAAGTTTCTATATATTCGTCCCAAACATTAGCTAAAGCCGAATCGGGCCAGTTTTCATCCAATACGCCCAAAGTATCTTTATTATCTTGTGGTTTTTTGTGCCAATAACGCACGACTCTATATTCTCGCCACTCATCCCCGACAATATGCTGGAAAGCTAATTCAATACGAGTTGGTTCTAATAACTGGGCTTGTTGATAAACGCACTGATTGAGAAATTGGCTGTAGCTTAAATTATTACGACTCGAACATTGGGCCCTCGCACCGTATAAAGCTAAACGGATAGCATCCATCAAGGTCGTCTTGCCGCCGCCATTCATACCTCCGAAAAGTATGATAGACCCACTATCGTGACCGCTTTCAGGAGTTAGATTGATAACATGACGACCACGATAAGGGCCGAAATTTTGTAGGATAAGTTCAGTAAAGATCATGGAGGGCGATCGAAGCTAATGGTTCACAATTACTACATTATTATAGAAGCAATCCTAGGCTCATGATTAACTCGTTTCGTAATAACTTAGAGGGACACTTACAAGAAATAGTCAGAGAAAGAGACCCGTTTCTGTCGCCTCAAGGACATTTTTATGTGCAAGAATACTTGAAACAAGAATTCCAACAGTGGGGGAAAGTAACGATTCAATCTTTTGAAGTGCGCGGCCGGAGTCACGACAATATTATCGTGGATTTACCCCATGATTTAACTGGTAAACCACCTATATTAATCGGGGCCCATTATGATACAGTTCCCAAGTCACCCGGTGCGGACGATAATGGTACGGGGTTGGCGGTTTTGTTAGAATTAGCCCGCTACTTCAGCACCGAAAAGGCTAACTATCCTATCCGTTTAGTGGCTTTTGATATGGAGGAATATGGTTTATGGGGCAGTAGGGCTTATGCCAAATTTTTAAAGGAACAAAAGCAAGATTTACGATTGATGCTGTCTCTAGAAATGTTAGGTTACTGTGATAGTAGACCGCAATCCCAAAGCTATCCTTTCGGTTTGAAGTATTTCTATCCCGATACGGGTGATTTTATCGCCCTTATCGGTAATCTGAAAACTCTTCCCGATTTAATTTCCCTGAGTAAGAAAATTAAGGAAACGCCAGTTGATTGCCAGTGGCTACCAGTGGTCTTCGGCGGCTATATCGTACCCGATACGCGGCGCAGTGACCATTCCCCTTTTTGGAGTCAGGGTTATCGGGCTATGATGGTCACGGATACCGCTAATATGCGGAATCCCTATTATCATACTCCTGGAGATACGATCGCTACTCTCGATTTAGATTTCCTGTCCCGCGTATGTGAGGGCTTAGCAGTAGCCATCAAAAATCTTAACTAGCGATAATAAAAGTCGTAATCACTCAAAGCATTCAAACGAGTTTTATTCAAGCGATAATGGTATCCCAATCGCTTTTGAGTGGATGCCCACCAAGAAGGGCGAGGTTTGCTGGCAGACGCGTCTAGATGCTGGAATAGATTAGCGATTTGGTTCCATGATTCTGTTTTTTGTACTTGCCATCCCAATTGAGCCGCCCCTAAACCCAATATGCTGCCTTCTCCCCCGTGCATTCCTTTCATTTCTAAATAATTAGCCATCAAACCCCAATTTTTTAGGAATTCATCTTCTTGGCCACCGGCTCTAGTGAGCATAAATAAAGCTTCTCCCACCCACTGAACTTCTTCTATGGGAACATCTATTTTTTGGGCTAATATCTTAATTTTTTCCACATCTCGTGGGCGATATTTTTCTAAATGTTCCAATAAATTTTCGTGGGGGCCAATAATAGGGATAGGGAATTCTAAATCCGCAGGCAACTGCCCGGTAATTCGGCTATCAGCGTCGATGTAAATAGCCGTTCGGTAATCTTTTAATCCTCTGGCCATCACGAATCTTTTATCGTTATAACAGTGTAGTAGTCCTGTTTGTTGGTGCAGGAAACTTTGAAT
This sequence comes from Chlorogloea purpurea SAG 13.99, assembly GCA_016903695.1. Classification (GTDB taxonomy): domain Bacteria; phylum Cyanobacteriota; class Cyanobacteriia; order Cyanobacteriales; family Microcystaceae; genus Chroococcopsis; species Chroococcopsis gigantea_A. The sequence continues at coordinate 65,526 of JADQBB010000018.1, read as the reverse complement.
GTTAGGACAATTTTTTAAAATTCTCTTGTCATCAGTTCCTACTATCAAGATCGCATCGGGTGCATATTTTTCTAAATCGCTAGCTAAATCTTTAGCCATTAATTGGTATCTTTCACCCATGGCTAAAGTGCAAAAACAATAGCTATACTTGCTCATATAGTTTATCTAGATACCCTAATCTCGATCGCTTCAACAATATCAATTTTTTACATTTTATCGATTATATTTTCTAGGGCTGGTTTAAGAGTGGGATATTTATAAGTAAATCCGGTATTCAGGGTAGCTGACGGTAATACTTGCTGTCCTTCTAAAACTACTTTCGCCCCTTCTCCCAAAAGTAATTCTAAAGCAAAATCTGGAACCGGCAACCAAGAGGGACGACCTAAAACATCTCCTAAAATCTGACACAGTTCTTTCATCCTCACCGGATTGGGCGCGGTCGCGTTATAAGTGCCGCTAACTTCAGGATGCCCCACACAGTAGATGATCAGATCGATTAAATCTTCTCTGCTGATCCAAGAAAACCACTGACGACCGGAACCTATAGGCCCCCCAGCGTATATTTTAAACGGTGGAATCATCTTCGCCAGAGCGCCCCCATTACCTAAAACTATGCCGATGCGAAGGATAACTAACCTCACGCCAGACTCTCGGACTTTTTGCGCGCTCATTTCCCAAGTTTGGCACACCTTGGCGAGAAAATCTTCACCGGCAGGGCTATTTTCATCAAAGGTAGCGGTTTCGCTAGTGCCATAGTAACCGATCGCACTTCCACTGATCATCGTCTCCGGCTTATTTTCCAATTGGGAAATAGCCGCGACTAAATCTGCCGTCACCCCTTCCCTACTTTTGAGAATAGCTTCTTTATATTCTGTCGTCCAACGTTCGGATATAGGTTCACCCGCGAGATTAATCACCGCGTCGGCCCCCTCTAAAGAAGTTTTTAAAGGAGTCAACTCACCAATTTTATAAGCCGTCACGGAAACTCCAGGATAGATAGATTCTGGAAATAATCTTTTGGCCTTTTCGGGATTGCGAGTCAGGATAGTTATTTGATTTCCTAACTCGTGCAGTTTCCTGACTAATCCAGTACCGACAAAACCTGTTCCACCCGTAATTACTACTTTCATATTATTTGTCCTTATAACCCATACCGTTAACTTCCGCGTAGCGATTCATAAACCGCATGAAACGCTTCCAGTGGTCATCGTTTTCTATCTCGAAGCTACACTCTACTCTTTTTACCTCGTCCCCTTCATCTCCTCCGAAGATAAATTTAATCCCGGAAGGTTGGACTGTAATCACTCCTTCATCGTCAATCAAACGCAAATCTCCGTAGGTACGGGTGGTGAAACTTTGAAACTTTTCTATAGCTTTTAAAGAATTAAAGGTAAATAACACATTACGGATACCCGTGGACTTACTTTTCCGTAAACTAACGTTGCTCAATTCCTCGGAAAGTCCCACGAAAAATTCTATTTTAGGATTCATATAAATGGTCGCTGATAAATAAAAAGGGTGTTCATGGTTAATACCATGAACAGTGTTGAAGTTTATTCCGCTTCGCCGCCTTGGATTTTCAGCAGTAAGAAACCCCATGCTAAACCGACTAAAACTAGGACGCTGGATACGATCGCCCCATTAAACATCATACTTTCTGCGCTCATGATCAGTTACCGTGTAAGATAGACTTTGAGTATTTTAAACTAATGAAACCCCATTTAGCCCTAACGATCGGTGATCCGGCCGGTATCGGCCCCGAAGTCGTCCTCAAAGCTTTACAAGATCCTACCATTACCGAGTCTTGTCACCTCACCGTATTCGGCAGTGCCGATTTATTACCTTGCCCTCTTCCTGCGGGCGTGGATTTCTACGATATTCCCTGCGACGGGAAGATCACCCCTGGCAAAGGTGACGGAGTTAGCGGCCGGATTAGCTTTCTCTATCTGCAAGCGGCCCTAGAAAAAACCCTGAAGGGGGAGTTCGCCGGGATAGTCACCGGGCCGATCGCTAAATCTTGTTGGCAACTAGCGGGATATAACTATCCAGGACAGACGGAAGTTTTAGCCCGGGCCGCGGGGGTAGAAAAATACGGGATGATGTTTGTAGCGCGCTCACCCCATACGGGTTGGATTTTGAGGACTTTACTGGCCACCACCCATATTCCCCTCTCACGAGTCCCGACCGCTTTAAACCCAGAGTTAATGTCCTTGAAACTGGAATTACTGCTCCAGTGTTTGCGAGATAATTTTCAAATAGCGAACCCAACTATTGTAATTGCTGGTTTAAACCCCCATAGTGGTGAGGAAGGGCAATTGGGTGTAGAAGAACAAGAGTGGTTACTACCTTGGTTAGAAGGGGCAAAAAAACAGTATCGGGATGTACGTTTAATCGGTCTAGTGCCTCCAGATACCATGTGGGTGAAACCGGGTATGGCTTGGTTCGGATCTGGCGATACGGAAAATGCAGCTCATGCCTATCTAGCCCTCTATCATGACCAGGGATTGATACCGGTGAAATTAATGGCTTTCGATCAGGCGATAAATACTACCATCGGTTTACCCTTCATCCGCACCTCTCCCGATCATGGTACGGCTTTTGATATTGCCAGTAAAGGTATCGCTAGAGCCGATAGTATGAAAGCGGCGATTGAGTTGGGGGCGGAGTTGGCCCGGAATAAAAAGCTAAACTAAACCGGAACGAAGGGCGATCACTGCGGCTTGCACTCGATCGTCCACCGCCAGTTTATTCATTATCCCCCGCACATGAGTTTTAATCGTATTGGTGCTGAGATATAATTGCTCGCCAATCTCGGCGTTACTTTTGCCCTCGACGATCAGTTTTAAAACTTCCGTTTCTCGTTCCGAGAGCAGATTGATATTGGGATTGACTTGATTTGCCGGGGCGGGAGATTTGAGATTATCCATGACGAGGCGGGCAATCCCTGGGTCAAGATAAGTGGCCCCGTCTTTAGCGGCTTCGATCGCACCCAGCAGTCGATCGAGACTAACGCCTTTGATACAATAAGCATCCGCACCGCTGGCTAGGGCAGCTATCACTTCACTCTCTATGGTGTGAGAAGTAAGCATGACAATATGGACATCGGGCAATTTCTCTTTAATCTCTTTCGTGGCCGCGATACCATCGAGACGGGGTAAACCTATATCCATGACGATCAAATCGGGTTTGAGATGCAAAGCCATTTGTACCCCTGCGAAACCATCTTCCACCATGCCGACTATTTCAAAGCCTTCTTGCTCACTTAAAGCTTGTTCCAAGCCCAATTGCATTAAAGGATCGTCTTCAACTATTAAAATACGCATATAACAATCAAATATTGAGCTTTCACCCATCTGCACGAAGTTAAATCAATTGTAGTTTAGGCAATCTTATAAAGGGAAACAATTCTGATAAAGTAAAAGTTTTTCTTGACCCTGCTGTTTTTCCCCAGTGGTGTGTTTTAATTCCTATGCCGGTTCTTAATTACCCGCTCAAGATATTTGTAGTGACGATCGTTTATTTTGCCACGGGATGGTGGGGCAATCAATTATTACATTTAGGTATAGGCCCTTCACCCATTTGGTTTCCCGCGGGCATAGGTTTAAGCGCGGTGTTGCTCTGGGGTGAAAGACAAGTTTTAGGTATATTCCTCGGTGATTTTTTTCTGGGACTGACTTTATCGGACAATTGGGGTATAATCATCGCCTCAGCCCTCGGTAGTGGTTTGTCTGGCGGGTTAGGGGGCCGTTTACTGCGCCAGGGTCATTTTTCTCGCCGCTTAAATCGTATCCGCGACGTGTTAATTCTGGTATTCGGCGCGGGTTTTTTAGCGGCGACGGTCAATGCTTCGATCGATAGTCTGGCGCATTTTTATATGGGCGGACTGCAGTGGCAACAATTCCGACAACACTGGGGGATTCTCTGGTTAGGAGATGTGGCGGGAATTTGTGTACTTACCCCCTTGTTATTAAGGTCAATCCATAATTCATTGCCGTTATGGAAAAGCACGAAAAGTCACTTACTAGAGGCAATTATCTGTAATGGGTTACTATTGGGCATCGGTTGGCTCGTTTTCGGCTGTGAAGGTATCAAACCCAATCTTAGCGGGGACAACCTTTCTAATGTTCAGTATCTTGAATATTTACCTTTTCCCTTCTTGGTTTGGGCTGCGCTACGATTTCCCGTTTGGGGCGCAGTAATCGCTAATTTATTCATCTCCCTGCTGGCTTTAGTGGGTATGTCCAAGGGTGTCGGGCCTTTCATGGTACAGTCACCTAACCTCGGTGATGGATTATTACTGCTACAGATATTCTTGATCATCATCACCACTACTTCTTTATTTCTCTCCGCTGCGGTGGCAGAAAAAGAAGAGATAGACAAGAGATTACGATCGACCCTGGAAAGATTAAATAGTAATTTAGAGCGAGAGGTGGCAGAAAGAACTCTGGAGTTAACGGAGAAGATGACAGAGTTACAGAATCTTCACGAGATGAAAACGGTGTTTTTACAGGCGGTATCTCACGATATGCGTACCGCCATCATGGGACTGTTAATGATATTGAGAAATAATTCCGGCCGCTGTCAGGAAGGAGTTACCCTCGCTAAACCCCTCCTCGATAAAATCATTCAAAGTACCGAGAGACAGTTAACTTTGATCAATGCCATCTCGGAAAATCATTTTTCCGAACATCGCCCCCTGAGTATCTATCGTCAAAAGGTTTATTTACAAGATATGGTCAAGAATTGGCTCGATGAATGGGCCGATAATTTGATAAAGAATCAGGCGAATGCTAACAATTTAATAGCCGATGACCTGCCGCCGATCGAAGTAGATAGTCGGGCGATAAAATGCGTCTTCGAGCAACTTTTAAATAATGCGTTAAAACATAACCAACCAGGCTTGAGTTTAAGCGTCGATGCCCAGGTAAAAGGGGATATGCTCTATTGTACTTTTACCGATAATGGACAGGGCATGAGCGATGTCCAATGTCAGCATCTTTTTAAACTCTACGTCAAGAGTTTACATAACCAACATTTAACGGGGGTGGGTTTGGGTTGTTATCGATGTCGGCAAATTATCGAAGCCCACGGGGGTAATATAGGAGTTAGTAGCATTCCCGATGTGGGTTCTCAATTCTGGTTCACTTTGCCTTTAGCTAAATTTATAAGTTACGCGAAGGATTTACCTGTTTCTATTTGAATTAACGGTAATTCTTGGCTTTTCAGAAAATTGTAGAGCTAACCTAACTTATATTATTGGGAAACACGGAAGGTTTTTAAACTATAAATTGACTATTTTTTAATTACCCAAAATTAAGAACCTCCAATAGGCATAAGTGTTTTGAAAACCTTGAAAAAATTTATCGGAATCGTCTATAGATTGACGATGGGTGGCTGACCAATTCTCGCAGAGACGCACCAGGTAAGAAGGATTTTGAATTAACTGACCGATGCGTCGATCGTCCAGTTGAGTCAATTTGTGTTGTAGTTCCTCGCCCAGTTGAGGATTTTTTCTAAAGCGTCGTTTGATAAAGTCTTCCACCTGTACGGGGGTTAAAGGCAAGATGGTGTAAGTGGCGAACTCTAAATCATCAAAACGGTACTGGCAAGCCCTCCAGATTTTAGGTTTACAACTCAAGACAATGTTAGCCTTGCGCAAAAACCCGGTAGCCCGACTACTTAATATTGAGGAGATGACTTGTTTCGGCTTTTTGATAAATTTATCTACGTCTATTAATAACCAAACATTTTGATTTTTAAATAAGTTGATAAACTCATTTTTTAATTCTGGTGTTAATTCTAATCGATCGGGAATATAAGTTAAGGAACTTTGTAGCCAATTTTGTACTAGGTAATTGGGAAGGGATTTTTCGGCAATTTCGGATGTAGAGATATAAAGGGGATAGCCTTTATCAGCGCTATGGATGTAAGAGCCAAGTTTTTGCATGAATAAAATTTTGCCGATGCTCGACTGGCTTGATATAACTATATTTTTATGACGATTATCGTCTAATAAAAATTCAAAAAACCCGGTATCTTCCCATTCATATCTATGTCCTTGAGAATCGGTAAGTTCAGATTTCAATCGGCTGGATACGGTGGGTATTTTGTACAGGTTCAGATTATGGATGGCGCGGTCAGTATCGATCGAGAGCATTTGCGAGCAAACATGATCCCAATCGGTGCGTGAATCATCATTCATGTCATCGGTTAGACTGACCGATGTGTTAGTGAATTCGATAGTGGATATTTCCATGGCGTACTGTCCTTCGAGCCACTGACGTAATTTTTGGAATTTATCACGACTCGATCTGCTAATCTCCTTACAACCCCTACCGTTCCTTTCCTTGAACTCGAATTTACCGTAAATCTCTGTTAACTGTTTTTTGTAATTCGCCAGGGCAATATATTTTAAGCGGTCATCACGATCGAGGTAGGGATAAAATTTTGATTCTTCGTAACTTTTATATTCTTCGCTCAATCTGATGAGAAAAATTTCCGACTGGGTGCGGGTGAGTGCGTACTCGTCAGCCATTTTCCGTAAAAAGTCTTCCCAGCGCATTGCTTCTAACTCCCGTTCTGCAATTAAATAGCCAGTTCTCGTATCTATACCTTAAAGTTCCCTCGAAAACGGGGAAACTAACAGGATATATTAAGCATATGTGTTCCCAGGTATCAGGAGAGCGAACCTTTTAAATTATGGCTAGAATTATCCTCGAAGTCCCCGACGAACTTTCAGAGCAACTTGCCCGGGTGGGTGAGCGCTTACCTGAACTACTAGCTCTGAGTCTCCAACAACCCGCCCTCAGCGCCCATATCTACCGTTACATCTTGGATTTTTTGGCTACCGGGCCGACAAGAGAAGAAATTTTAGCTTTCGGCCCCAGCCCCGATATGAGCGATCGCCTTAAAGTATTACTTTCCCGTAATAAGGCGGGAGAACTGACCCCTTCCGAACAGCAGGAGCTTGACGAATATGAGCGCATAGAACATCTTATCATTATGCTCAAGGCGGGAAGTCTCCCTTACCTGAGCAGGGCCTGATGAGTGGTACTTATATTTCTGCGGCCCTGAGAAGAAGCGTTGATGAGCGGTTAGCCGAAAGAGAGCGACTGGAAAATATTAAAGGAAACCGATCGTGAATACCTCTACCTTAAAATTCCCTCGAAAACGGGGAAACTAACAGGATATATTAAAATGGGTCGTTCCGTGGTGGAGGTAGAAAAAACCTTCTACTTATTTTCGCCCAAGGTGGAAACAACCGGGGATTACGCCAAAAGGGTGCTTGGAATAGGATAAGAACAGTAGAGCTTAGTTGACAAGTTAAAGGGAATCTAACTTTTTCCTTGCTTTATTCAAACCATCGCTCTATCTAACAAGTACCTTGAGACGCTTATCATTTATGCACGATCGATATAATTCAAAAATATCACGACAATTATCTAGTTACCTTCGGAGACAACAAATTGTTTATAGTCTTTTTTGACAACCTAAAAATTTGTTGTTCGCATTAAACCAGTTTCATCTATGATAGCCGTCCATTATAGTAGGGACATGAAAAAATTTAAAACCTATCCCCATTGATTGACAACTTATGCAGATCATTGGGTCGAGCGGACAAATATAAATAAATCCGGTTAAACGGTTCCTACCACCGTAACAAACTCTCACACGATTAACCAGTTCAATAAATACTGCGAGTTTTACCTATGGCTTATAAATTCATCGAAGTACCCGAAAGGGCTAGTTCTTGCGCCGATATAGTTTTGGCAGATACACAAAATCCGAATGCACTTGCTTTCAATCATCTCGCCTATGTGATGGAAACAACTAGCAATAAAGACAATATCTTAGACAATAGAGGGATTTCTTTTAGAGATTTAAGAAATTGGCAGGCGCTTAAAAATAATTATCCTCAAATACAAGAAATAATCACGGGAGAGGACTATTACTATCCGGGGGCGAGTGTGTTAGAAGCACAAGCTATCAATCCGCAACACCGTGTTAAAACAGTTTTAAAACTGGGAGCGTTGGAATTGTTGGCTAATATTTACTCCGGGCGCATTACCGTTAGTGATAAAGATCCTTTCCCACATCAGTTAGCATTACAACAATACGTAAAAGCTAATGAATCACGGATTCAGAGGATGCTTATAGCTGACGAGGTGGGTTTAGGGAAAACTATCGAGGTAGGACTAATCTTACGGGATAAATTAATCACCCAGAAAGATGAATTTCGCTGTCTTTATTTGACATCTGCCGGATTGAAGGAGGATGTCAGGGATAAGCTAAAAAGCGTCATTAAAGATTCTGGCGATCGAAGTCTCATCACGGTAGTCGATTCTTTTAAAAATTATGGAGATACTATTAGCACCAATGGAATTCGCATCGCTAGTTTACAAGCCGCCAGGCTTTATTTAACAGGTAAGAGAAGATTGCCCGATGGTGTCAGACCCAATATTATCATCATCGACGAGTGCCATCATTGCTCCAGTAGAGACGGTCTTGAAGGGGAATCGGTAGATTCGTCCGAATCCACAACCCAAGCTTATAAAGCGGCACATCAATTGATAACGGGTAAGTTCTGGCATAATTCGACCGCTCCCGATTTAGTGATCCTCATGAGCGCCACCCCTTTTCGTTCCGCCCCTCAATTCACCAACTTGTTACGGTTACTGGCCCACAAAACGGTCATGGAAAACGCGTATGCTAATAATATCGGACAAAGACAACTTTTGGAAGCGATCGAAAACAGTGACGGGCGAGTAACCCTGGTGTGGAGACAACAGGATGAAGTGCGTAACTGGTCGGATAGAAGACTATTTCCTAATTTAACGATCGTTCGTCCCCATCGCGAGGGGCAGCCTACCTTAGAGGCAACGGACGATCGTTATCTACAAACCTTAGAGAGGATTAAAAGGACAGTACAGCAAATATATCACGAGCGAGGGAGATCTTTCGGTGGATTCGCCACGGCACATTTAGAAACCAGGTTAACGAGTAGTTCCTTGGCGGGTGCTTGTTGGCTGTTCCGTTGGTGCGTCCGACACCATCCCAGATGGCAAAGCGAGAAATTTTACAAGGACGATAAGGGAGACGACACCAGACAATTAAGAGCATTAATCCGTGAAATCTCCAGGCGTTTAGCACAATACGATGAAAAGAGAAACGTGGAATACGCGGAGGAGGTTAATTTTCCCTCGGATGGAAATTTTAAATTCACCTCGCGTAATTTAGGAGAGGGGATGATACCCGCTATTTACGAGTTTCAGAAACAATTATTGGACACGGCCAGACGCGAAAATAATCACGACCCCGAAGACCCGGATATAGAAGCCACAGTCGAAGAAATCGTCGAGCTAACTCAACTTGCTTTCAGTTTATTAAGTTCTGGTTCCACCGTGGAAAATGCTAAATTGAACTGGTTGAAAGCTATGTTACAGGCACACCCGGATTCTCGTTTCCTCGTTTTTACCGAGGTTTTACAAACCACTTCCATTATCACGGCCACATTCCCCCGTCAAAGTCTCGCTCTCACGGGCGGGCTGAACTCGGATGAACGTAAGGAAGTTATCAGGAAATTTTACGACCGCACTAGGAATTATCGTATTCTTGTAGCTACATCCGCCGCCGATGAGGGGTTAGATTTTCAAGTTGCCAACAAAGTCGTACATTGGGATATTAGCTCTGATCCTGCGGTTTTAATGCAGAGAAACGGGAGGGTAGCCCGTCTGGGTCAAGTTTCCGATGTTACCGCCTACTATCTAATTTTAGAAGGAACGCTGGCTGAAAAACGTGACTCGGCCCTGGTAGACCGTATGGCAACGGCGGGCATTACCGACGATCGTATGCAGCTAAAAATTCTCGGCCAGCTTGATGACCGGCAACGCGAGAGACTGATGGAGTCGATCACACCCGACGGCATCGATGAGGGAACCGTGGACGATGTGTTAAAGGCCGCCAGACAGAACTCGAATCTTATGGAAAGAGAATTAACCAGACTGAACGAGCAGTTAACACCCCAGTGGGTGATCGATCGTACCGAACTTTTAAATCGTCTCAAAGCTTGGGAAGAACTACAATATATTCAACACGACTATTATCGGTATAAACTATCTTTTGAAAATCAAACATGGTCACGTCCGATTTTTTCCGAACAAGGTACTGTAATGGAATTTGCAAAATCAGAAATAGTCGCTATCCAACACTTTCAACAAAGAAAATCTCGATTTAATTTTGACCCGGAATATGGACTATTCAGTCAAGATAGAACAACCCATAAGCTAGCGGGATTACTGCCTTGGTTTAAGGCAGAGTGCGAGGAACAAGGGAGAACTTTCAGGAAACATGATCCGTTATTACATAATGATCCGATCGGTTGTTTATGCGGTTCTCTTGCTAGGCAAACAGGAGCGGATTTTTTAACAGTTCCAGCCCAAAAAATACGTGTGGATTTTCCAGAATTGCAAAATATTGATTACTTGTTATTCGCCACCCATCCCCTGCGAGAATTAGAAAGTGATTGTGATGTGAGAGCTGCCAAATATTTAACCTATTATGCTTTCACGAAGGATTCGGAAGGGCCGCTCGATCTCCGGGGTGTATGCGCTCGTAAAGTACACCAGATGATCACTTTTCTAGAAAAACAAGCACTTGAAGAACAACTCATGCCCGATGATGAAATAGTTGACGCGGCTAAAAATGCCGGGAGAATAATTTATCAATGGATAACGAATTCTTTAGCGATGGGAAGCGACAGTTTATTTGACGAAGAATCAAATTATTTCTTGCCCGTCCCCGTGGCACTGATCGCCATCGTTTAATCGAGCGAATATTTTCTCCGCTAAAGTGCCCTTTCCCCTCACTGCATCGATCATGTTATCCCGGAAAAACATGGAGGTAAAACTGACGGGGAAAAGGTGTTTAATCTAGTGCCAGATGAAGTTTCAGGGCAACATCAACTAACAGCATTAGTTTTTCGCTTAATAAACCTACGGCTTCTCCCCCGACTCGTTGCTTGGAAATCGTTCGTACTTGTTGCGCCTGAACTTTAGAAGGTTTGGGCAAACCACTGTCTGACGGTGATAAAAATACCTCGAATGGATAAACTTGACTAACATTGGAAGTGATGGGCAAAATTGTCACTGTAGAAGCTGCACGGTTGTTAACGTCATTGCTCACGATTAACACGGGACGGCGTTTGGCTATTTCTGAACCTACCGTCGGGTTAAGGTTCGCATAAATTATTTCACCACGTTTCATCGTTCAAACCATCCGCAACCGTCACCTCCCAATCTCCATCGACTTCTGTAGATATGTCTCGATAAGCGTCTTCTAGTTCTTTTTCCTGTAATAAGTTCAAAGCGACTGAAATCACCTCAGAGCGAGATTTGTACCCTCTAGCCGTCTTGTAATGTTCGATAAACCTGGTTAAGGTAGGAGACAAAGAGATGGATAATTTTTGCGACTGCATGGTACTACTATTTGGTAATTAAAAATATTACTACTGATTCTAGCCTTGGAGAGCCGCGTCGAGAGGGAGCAATTTATTCATCTACCGGAACAACTTTTCTAAAGCTGAAGACAGACTTTCCTCCATAACTATTTTATTCTCATAAGCTACCGTGACTCTAGCGATCGTGGGAAGACTATTTTTAGTGGCGACTAGATATAATGGCTCCACATAAAGTAAAGATTGTTCTATGGGAATCACTAACAAATGTCCCTGTAAAACTTTTGAGCCTTCCCGATTCCAGAGGGAAATCTGTTGGGAAATCTCAGGCGTTTGATTGATTAAAGCTTCTATTTGATTCGTGCCGAAAACCAAACGCTGTTTCGGGAATTGATATAAAAGCAAATTACCATACTCGGCCTCGTCAGACCTGGCGGCCAACCAAGCGATTAAATTGGGGCGGCCCGTGGGTGTATAAGGTTGCATCAGGATGAATTCCTCTTTTTCCGCCGATGGCAATTTCATGATCAGGTAATAGGGTTGAACCGCCTGCCTATCAGTACCGTAAATTTCTTCCGGGATTTCCCACTGATCTTCCCGATTATAAAACACCTGCGGGTCTGTCATGTGATAGATTAACAGTCTCTCCGATTGGGTACTGAAAAAGTCCTCTGGATAGCGTATGTGACGTTTTAAATTCTCCGGCATCGCCGATAAAGGTTTGAAAAGATGGGGGAAAATTTTCGCCCACGTTTTAATAATCGGGTCATCCGCGTCACTAATATAAAAATCCACATCCCCGTTATAAGCGTCCACGACCACTTTTACAGAATTACGAATATAATTAAATCCATCTTTACCAGGATCAGAATAGGGATAGTAAGCGCTGGTAGTATAACCATCGATGATCCAATGGAGTTTACTGTTAGAATCGCCCACGTCCGCGGCTACTAAATAGGGATTGCGTTCAAAATTAAGAAAGGGGGCGATAGTGCCGATTCTGCTTTCTATATCCCGGCGGAATAACAATCTCGTTTCGGGAGTGAAATCCCTCGTGAATAACATCTGCCAATCTTTTAAATACAGGGCGAATAGCCACCTTTCCCAAGCGATCGAACCTATATTAATCCCGCCCGTGCCATCATAAGTGTTATACACGTTATCTTCGCCGGAGGGAAAGTCGAATTCTTTCACTTTGGTTGAAGTCATGATGTGATTGTTAGTTAACTGCCCGAAATAAATTCTGGGCTTACCTATGGGGATACTCGATTGAATCGATTCGCTAGAGGTGCGTAGGGCGGCTTGATCCTGATACGTGCCTATATCTTTGACGAAATAATAGGGTAATCCTCCCTCATCTACTAAATTCACCGGTGAGAGAGTGAAGCCGTAGCCGTGGGTGTAAACTAAATGTTGGTTCACCCAAGTTTGGGCCGAAGGGGGTACGGCGCTATAATCTAATTCTCTAGCGGAGATGATCACCTGTTGCTTTTCCGAGGGTTGCTGTGGTTGGTCGGCTAATTTGACTTTGACGTTATAACGATCGATGTCCGCGTCGGGAAATTTATAATAAGACCTTATCTGTTGTAGTTGTCGGTTCGTTTGCAGTAACGGTTTGGTATCCCAGAGACGGATATTATCGATCGTCAAGTGATTTCTCTGCAAAACTTCCTTTGTTAATTGGGCTTTGGGGTCGAATATTCGAGCATCGATTTTATCGAGGGCGAAAGCGGCTCTGGTACTTTTAATACTCCTCTCGATATAGGGTTTTTCCTGTAATAATTCATTGGGTTGCACTATCAATTTTTGCACAGTGTTAGTAGCGATCAAGCCGATAATAAACACCAAGATATAAAAGCCCAATATCAATAGAAAGCGAGAAAATGTGGCTTTAGCTTTTTTTCTAGACACTATCTGACTGCGACTCGCCCCGGTAATCGCTTTTCCCAGTAACCAAATGCCACTGATCGCCGCTATTAGGCCCAAAGCAATATCCACGAATTGTTGAACGTGACTATCGGTATATCCCGCCCCGAAAACCACGCCGATAGGAGAATAGAGAAGATTATAACGCCCGATAACGTGATGGAAAGCCACCAGTAGCATCAACAGACCCCAGAGTCCGTATAGGTGACGTAATTGCAATCGGGAGAATCCGATAAATTTACCTTCCGATAAACTATTACCCGAGAGGAGATAGATAAAACTTACGGTGATCAGGCTAAAACTAATTAAACCCGTAAGCCAGAATTGCGCCAATTGCCAGAGAGGTAATTTAAAGATATAGAAACTTAAATCGAGCTGGAATTGCGGATCGATTTTATTAAAAGGTACTGCGGCGAAGTATTTGAATATATTAGACCAATTACCCGCAAGAATTAAGCCGGAAACGGCGCTGAAAAATAAGGCTATTAATCGTAGGGTCAGGTGAGGGGATATAAATAAAAATAGGGTCAAACTCGTAATGAGAATCAGTGGCCCAAAACTAGACCATAGTTGGGGTAAAACTGCCCCAAAGGAATTGAGCTGTAGGGGAGAGTTTAAATTAGGTAAATTAAATATCGGTGTCCATAAATTGATACTCACTTGGCTATAGTAAATTAATAACAGTCCCAGCCAAGTAGTCAAACCTAATAAGGTGATTAATAGTCGAGTTAGATCGAGAGTCACCGATTGAGGCTTAACAACTCCTACAAACGAATCGTCTACTTTGTGGGGCCATTTTAACGCTTCTGATAAACGAATATTAAACCATACCCAACCGATACTTAATAGGGTTCCCAATAAACCTAATCCTAATTGTGAACCCAATCTTTTTAAGAAAGTGTCCAAATAATGAACTTCTTGAAACCAGAGGATTTCCCCTACTAACTGAACCAGCAAACCACCCACTAATATTACCATTAGTAAAAAGCCGACGCTCTTACTTAAAGAAGTTTGTAAATAGTTTGACATTCGTTGACTTTTAAGCATAGCCCTTGAAGGTAACTTTAATATGAAAAAGTGACGATCGATCTCTTTTGCTGGGTAAACTAGGAATAGTATCAACAAAGTGTAAAAACTTTTACAAAATCTATGGTCAGTTCCGCCCAGCCCTCTCCTATTACTATCAGAGAAATCGAAGAATTAGCAATTGGTGTAGTTGCCAAGAATCTCAATCCGGCGATGCTAACGGTGGATTTTCTCAAATTTAGCGGTATCGTACCCAACGAATGGGAACTAAACGCCCAACCGGTATTAAGCCCTAACTACTCTCAAGTGAACTTTCAAAATGGTATCAGCGTCGTCGCCCAACCCCGTAGCATCACTTTCGTGGAAGTAATCGGAGACCCTACCAACCACAATATCAGACTACCTTCTATAGTGTCGGCTTACGTGGATAAACTATCTCTAGCCGAATATCAAACCCTGAATCTCGCCCCGAAAAGTATCATTCCTCTTCCAGGTAACGAAGATGTAGCGCGCAAGTACATCACCAACACTCTCCTATCTCCCGGCCCTTGGCAAGATTTCGGACAAGGTTTAGTACAAGCAGGAATCAACCTGACCTATCAATTGGATAACTGCCAGTTAAATATAGGCATCAACGAAGCTAAATTACAACTGCCCGATCGATTACCCATTCCAGCCCTTCTTTTCGCCGGTAGCTTCAATTATGAGCTAGAAGAGAACACATCAGTCTCTGTAGTAGAACAACTGAAAGCTAATTTACATAATTTAACCCCCAATTTACAAATTTTTAGACAATTGGTGAAAGAACGTTTCCTCGCTCAAAAAGCTAGCGTGATTCCTACTTTAATGCCTCCTACAGGCCCTAAAGAAGGCCTGTAAATAATACGCCATAAGCGTTGTTAATCGTAAACAGCGCTTATCGATCGAGCGATTTTCTCTCTAATATTCATAAATGTAGTGTTCAGACGGATTCTTATAGTTAATCTTGGATTGTTGTCATTAGTAACTACAACTTTACTCATTGCTTATTCGTATGGATTATCGCCAACGATATTTTTTTCCCCACCCCCTACACCTTTTCATCCCTTAGCATCACTATTCACCCACGCATTTCAATTACTATGCACTGTTCCCCCTCTAGTTTGTGCATTTACTTTCGTGATAGTCAATAAGCTAAATCCCGATGAACGAGATAATCGTTTTTTCCTTTATTCTGCTTTGACAACAGGATTGTTTTTGGCAAACGAAATTTATAGAATTCATATCATTTTTTTAATGATAGATGTACCCAAACTTCTGACTATAAGTGTATTTGCTGTTGTCTTATCCCTGTATTTGTTAAATTGTTGGCGATGGATAAGAAAGACAAATTATTTAAGTTTAACTATAGGTTTATTATTGTTAGCCATAGCTATATATATAGATTCAGTTCACCTAAAAAATTCCGTGGTTGCCTCTATAGCCGAGGGAGTACCTAAATTACTCAGTGGCTTTAACTTAGCTTTATATTTTTGGCAGGTTAGCTTAGATAAGATCGTCAATCGCAATAATTAAGAAGTACAGTTATGCTGAAAAACTAGTTGTTTGATAACAGGTTGATTCTCTCCCGGAGGCACGGTTCTTTCATTCAAAAAATACACTTCTATTTTTTGCACTTGTTGCGATCGAGGATGAGTATTATTCCATTGATGACATAAATAATGAGCTAGATAAGAATTAACGACCTTACCTCTAGTGCGAGTGAGATCGATATAATAAGATCGCCACTGCATATTCTTATAGAAACGATTACGATCGCTTTCCGTAGGTTTATCCCAAGATACAGGTTTTCCCTCTTTAAATAAATCCACTTCACTACCGTCTGCCAAACGACTTACGGCGACGAACCAACCATCATCTTTAGGGGGGCTAGGGGCGAAAATACTCCAATATTGATCGAGTCGGGTAACTTTGGCTACAGGGTCGAAAACTTGAAAAGTCCGCCTCGACAAGAACCGGTCTAAAGAAGCTATTAAAGGAGTATTCAAATCGTTTCTAATCACCGATTGAGTGACGAAGTTTTTCAGATTCCAAATAGTAGCTAAAACCAAGAAAAATAAAGATAGAAGATTTAAAGGTAGGAACGAGCGGACAACTAAAGGACGGAATTTGAAAGGTTTGGTAAAATTACCGGCGAAGCGACGATTACTGGCGATAGTTTCATAAAGTTTCGTTCCCAATTTCATCAGGGGAGGCAGTCGCAAAATGGGACTCAACCACCAGAATAGGGGCGATAAACTACAGATATAAGCGATACCCTCCCATTTATAATAACGATCGCCCCGCCAATCTTCCACCACCCACGAATTTTTCTCTAACATATCGGCGTAAATAGAGGGATTATCTTGGGCTATCAGTAAAGGGGTGCCTGGTAGGATTAAAAAAGTACGTAATAGATAAACAACTTTTTTACAGAAGCCACAGTCTTTATCGTAGTTAATTCTTAAACCTTCCCTCTCGGGTGTGCGTATCTTCTCCCGTGAAAAATCCCAGACGTTACTAGGAATCAATGGTAGCCAGTGCGTGATACTCAGGAAAGGAAAAATGCCCAGGTGGAAACTCAAACCGAAACCAATGTGAAGCCCGATGAAAGCAACGATCGCGATACACTTAAATAAACTATTGCGGAAAGGTATAAAAATAATCAGCGGCCCCACCCACTCGAAAAACAAAGCACCCAAAGTGAAAACCTTTTGTACGGCTAGAGGTAGCATTAATAACCAACCACCGAAAACTGTCACGTACTGGTCGAAGCTGAGGGCATAATAGACGGCGGTGCCATCGGGCCACCAAGTCTCGCTTTTAGTTTTAAAAGCCGCCGACCACATATAGATATAACAAATTTGCACCATCAGGGCAAAAGTAGCCCCGGAAAGGATTCTTTTCGGTAACGGATCTGGGTTAGTATTTAAAGCACTATCGATCGAGTAAGTAGCACCCAAAGGTAAAAACATACACCAGAAGAGAATCGCCCTCAGCACCTCATCGGCGGCGAACAAGATCACTGGGTTACGATTATGGATAGACACTATCATCGCCCAAAGAGCGATAGTAGCAAAACGAGTGCGATAGCCCACTAAGAATAATAGGGCGATAGCGATAGCGAGAACAAATATTATCGTCTGTAAGGCAGGGGAACCGCTAAGATTAAGAAACGACCAATAGAAAGGGCTAGGAGAAATTTGCTTCAGGGCCTCCAGGGGTAGGACTCCCTCATCGGTATAATGAGCGACGAGGGAGTCGAAACGCGTGAACAAGTCTACCAATACCACGAGGGCCAGACAGACGCGAAACAGGCCCAGCGATCGTAAATCCAACCCCAGTATTTCCTGTAATTTTCCTTTGCCAATCATGGGAATAATCCGAACACCGTTTAAGATACTACTGTATCAAATTAGATCTGCCCGCGCACATTTACAGCGTGTCTTCTCATACGTTTGACGATTCTGGACACCAATTCTCTACTCTCTATGGGTTTAGAAATATAATC
The DNA here is from genome assembly GCA_016903695.1 of Chlorogloea purpurea SAG 13.99. Taxonomy (GTDB): domain Bacteria; phylum Cyanobacteriota; class Cyanobacteriia; order Cyanobacteriales; family Microcystaceae; genus Chroococcopsis; species Chroococcopsis gigantea_A. The sequence goes on along the minus strand of JADQBB010000018.1, from coordinate 47,593 downwards.
ATCGGCACCGGCGTTAAAAATAGATTGAATCACTTCCGCCGATTGACAGGAAGTAAAGAAGATTACGGGCAGAGAGTCCCATATCTTAGCGTTTCTCACCACCCGACAGAGTTCTATCCCCGTTATGCCTTCCATTTCCACGTCTAGCAACAGTAAATCCGGTTTCACCCCCTGTAATGTTTCCCAGAATTTTTCCGCCCGTTGTAGGGTGGTGACGCAAAAACCCCAAGGCGATAAAGTTTGCCTTAAAAATTCTAAAATCATCTCGTCATCATCCACAGCCAAAACATTTAAAGCTGAAGAAGGCTGTAAGTATACAACATCTCGCACTAAACTTATAATATCGGCTACCGGGGTTGATTTAGTGACGAAACGTCTACCACCCCGGCGAGCCACTTCTAGACGCGGTAGAAAACTTTCCGATTCGGCCAGAACTATAATCGGTATTTGTGGACAATTGTAGGATAGCTTGTCTAGAGAGTCGAGGCCTTGTTGATCTAGATTGAGAATTATTACTTGTACCGCTTTTTTGTCTATTTCTGTGAAGGCAGTCTTCATATTAGAAGCTAAAGTAAAATTCATCCCCCATTTTTTCCCATCCTCTTCTACTCGCTCTTTCCAATCTGTATCTTGACTGATGATTAAGACTTCGATTTTCACCGCTGTATAGGCGTTATTATTATCTGAATTTTGAGTCACTGTTACTAGATTCTCAGGAAATTGGGCCCTTAATAGTTGCAGGTAATTTTTGAGGCTTTCCCAATTTTTATAATTATCCTCCCAATTTTTTAAAAGTCTATCTATTTCCTTGGCCAATCGAGACCCTTCGCCGAAGCCGAACATTCCTAATGACCCCGCTAACTTATGGGATGCCATCTGGGCTGATTGATAGCTCGGTAGCGTTTTCTCCTTGACAAAATTATCTATATCTTTAACCCTGGAAAGAATCGGTTCTCGTAATTTTTCCCAAGTTTGCGCTACTTTATCTTTAATTCTCTCTGATAGTTCTTGGGCATTATTAACTTGGGCGGCAGCGCTGTTGAGACGATAGCCCATTCCGTAAACGGTTTCTATGATCTCCGCCGCTCCCACCGCATTTAATTTTTTCCTCAATCTTTTGATATGGGCCCTAACCGTATCTTCCCCTGGCACTTCTTCAAAAGACCAAAGATGATCGAGAATCGCCGCACTACTGAAAATTATTCTCGGATGACGGATTAGTAATTCTAGAAGACTATACTCTTTCGCTGATAGGGATAAAGTCTGCTGCTGATAAATTACTTCCCGACTACTGGGGTTTAAACTCAATTCGCCCCATTTCAACACGGGATTGCTTACCGCGTCTCCCCGCCTTAATAAGGCTCTGATCCTCGCCGATAGTTCTTCGATCGTACAGGGTTTGACCACGTAATCATCCGCGCCCGCGTCTAACCCTTTAACTTTCGAGCTGCTATCGGTATTAGCGGTGAGGAGCAGGATGGGGCCCTTATAGCTATTCTGCCGTAACTTGGCGCAGAGCGCGATCCCGCTCAGTTTCGGCAAACTCACATCAAGGACGATCAGATCGTAAACCACCGCTTGACTGTAATTCCACCCATCTTCTCCATCCCTGACCGTGTCCATAACGTAACCCAGTCCGTTTAATTCTACAGTCAGTCGATCGGCGAGGAGTTCATCGTCTTCTACTAATAACAGTCGCATTGCCTAGGTAAGATACTTTTAAACGTCCATCACCCTATAATTCCCAAATTTTCTCTAAATCTTACTTATGTCACAAGATGTCACAAGTTTTTCATATTCCCCCCCTATTGTAGAGAAATAGCACGAAATAAATGTTGTTGATTCGTTAACACAAACTACCATTTCCCTCAAAAAAGTCTCATGAGTATGCTTACACAGTTTGCTAAATTATCTATTTTTTATATCTATCAAACTGTGAACGCTCTTTTATACTGCAGACTTCGTACTTTAGGTCATGATAATAGTCAAATTAATAAAAATGTTTTAGCAACCATTCGTTTTGACACAAAACTTGAATGCGAGATATTAATCGGGCACAATTAAAACCTTTCTTATTCCATGATGTATTCTTAGAATAATCAATGAATATGAAGATATTGTGTGGATGAATGTATAAAAGAATATGACATCAATTATAGAAATTTGGACTGAGGTGGCGCGGGAATGTGAGATATTGAGATTAGGTTGTCCCGATAGTAATTTCGCCAATTTTCAACGTCTCTGGTTGCCTTTAGCGACGAATTTAAAGAATAAGCGAAAACCTTTCGTGCAGGGTATCCTCGCACCTCAAGGTACGGGAAAAACTACCCTCACTAGAATTCTTAAGACAATCTTAAATCATTGGGATATACCTGTCATCGTCTTCTCGATCGATGATCTCTACAAAACCTACAGCCAACGTCAAGAATTGCGTCAACGAGACCCTCGTTTGATCTGGCGCGGCCCCCCTGGAACCCACGATATAGATCTGGGGCGGCAAGTAATAACAGATTTTAAACGGGGCGAATTCCCCCTATCCCTACCGGGTTTCGATAAGTCCCTACATTCGGGGCAAGGAGATAGGATCGCACCCGTGGAAATTCAATCGGCGGATATTCTCTTATTAGAAGGTTGGTTTGTCGGTATGAAACCCGTGCAATCAAACTCATTCGATTCACCTCCAGACCCGATAGTGACCCCGGATGACCAACAATTCGCCCGTGATTGTAACGATCGCTTATGGGACTATTTACCCCTGTGGGAATGTATCGACGAACTTTTAATCCTCCACCCTCTCGACTATCGTTTCAGCTTACAGTGGCGTAAAGAAGCCGAACGAAAAATGCGCCTTCAAGGTAAAGGGGGAATGTCCGATTCAGAAATAGAAGAGTTTGTTAAATACTTCTGGAAAGCCTTACATCCAGAAATATTTATTCAACCGCTACTGCAAGAGGCTCATATGGTGGTAGAAATAAAGAACGATCGAACCACCGGGAAAATATACGCTAAAGATAGGGACGAACCAATTGTATGAAAAAGAAACAGATAACGGTTCACGAAAATTTACCAATGATCGAAGTGGCCAACCCCCTGTTACTGGACACGCTACTATCGGACAAGAGAACAGGTCATCTTATAATTAAACGCCTGGATGAGCGGGTAGCGATCGTGTCACCGGGACAGATGGAAACCCTGTTAACCAAGTTAAAAAAACTCGGACACTTACCCAAGGTTCTATAATTCTCGCGTCGGTAAAATATGGTCAACCCCAATCCCCTACAAATCACCCCGTATCTCGATAGAGCCAGTAGCGAAGAATTAAAAAAAGCCGCATCGATTTGGGGCGGGCACGAAAAATTAGTGAAAGCCCAATGTATCCGTCTGATCAACGAGGGATTAGCCAATCCAGAAAAAGTCAGGGAGGTGGTTAATTCTTTAGAGCCCTACGAGCGCAACGCCCTGTTCTTGGCGAAAATGAGCGGCGGGACGATAAAAGTCAGCACCTTGGGACTGGGCATCATCGCCACCGGCGTGGCCCTGCCCCGCTCCAATGATACCGACCAGATTAAAAATATCGCTTATTCTTTAATCGCTAAATGCCTGTTTTTACCCAGTAACGATCGGCGTTTTTTCTCGGCCACCGTTGACGAAAAAACTGCACTTTTTAGCGATTATCGCCTACTAGATAGCGTTGACAGCCTTGTTTTCCAACCTTTAAATCTGACACCGGTTCATGAGTCCGTCACTTCCACATTCCGTCAACCGGCGGTGGTTTCATTAGAATTGATCGGCATTTTGCAGTCCATCGATAATTTAGGCGGCTTAAAAATGACGAGAACGGGGGATTTACGAGTTAATGACGTGAAAAAATTGGCGAGACTTATCAAATGGGGAGATAGCAAAAACAACTTCGATGGTTGGGAATTTCCCTCGCCAATTTTGGCGCTCATTACTGTTTTATACGATGCCGATTGGTTGGGTTTAAATCAAACGGGAGACTCTATAGAATTGTCAAAGCCAATAGAAGAATTTGCCTCTTGTTCATACCGGGAGCAAATCATACCCTTATTAAGGAACTTCATGGGCCTGAAAAATTGGCAAGAATGGAGCTTACGGTATTGGAGCGACCCGAATATTTATGTAGAAGCGCGGGTGATTTTCTTCTTGGTTTTGAAGTCTTTACCTGTGGATACAGGAGTCTTCTGGTCTCTCGATGAATTAGACCAAGGCTTGTACGATCGTATCAGTAGATATTTTTCTCTGAATCTAGGGACGAGTCCCCGATTATTTTTGATATATAAAAACGCTCAAAAATCCGGCACTCTTGATAAACTCCGTCTAGATTGGTTACAAAACGAACGTCAATTTTTCGAGAAAATGTTAACCACTTGGCTGTACTTTTTGGGAATCGTGGAAATCGATTCGCCGAAGGGCCAACCTCTCTATTTTCGCTTGACACCTTTAGGAAAACAGATACTAGATCCCGGTTTCGATTCTGAGAACTTATCCGCGAACTCCGCCCAAGCTTCTTGGCTAGTCCAACCTAATTTCGAGATAGTCGTTTATTTGAGCGCTACCGATTCCAAGGGACTAGCTTTCTTAGAACGTCATGCCGAGAGGATTAAAGTAGAACAGCACGTCGCCGTCTATCAATTAACTAGGGAATCGGTGTATCGATCGCTGGAAAAGGGTTCATCTTTAACGGATTTACTAGAGGGATTGCGAAAGGGTTGTTCTATTCCCCTGCCCCAGAATGTAGTGGTGGATTTAAATTCCTGGGGACGATTACGAGAAGAAATTAGCTTATATCCATGCACGAAATTATTAGAGTTCCCCAACGAGAAAGCACGTCAAGATACGGTAGCCAAGGAAAAATTACAAGGTAAATGTATAGGCGATCGCTTTTTCTTGCTCGCGTCGGGACAAAGCCCCTCTAAAACTTCGATCGAGACCACCATAGACTATACCAAACCTTTACCCCGCTGTTTATCGGCGACGGAGGGGGGAAAGATCACAGTAACTACAAAGGCAGATTTTCTTTTACCGGATTATTTGGACAGATGGGCGGATAGGCAATCGGAAACCGTTTGGCAATTAACATCAGAATCGGTTCAACAAGCTGTGCGATCGGGGGGTAATATTAATGACTTGCTCGATACTCTCAAAAATAGATTGATAGCGGCGATGCCGAAATATTTAGGGGTGGCTTTAAAAGGATGGGCGGGGCAGTATAAAAAAGTAGAATTGGCCCAAGTATTGGTTTTACATTGTCCCGATGCAGAAGTTTTTGATTTAGTGACAAAACACGAACAATTTAAAAATTATTGGGTGGGTATTTTAGGTTATGGGTTTTTATTAATTAATAAAAGCGAAGTGAAACCCCTGCAACAAAAATTAGCCCTATTAGGGTTAACGATCACCGATGATTTAAAAGTTGATAAATAAATGTCCTTGATAATTTTTGAACCTTATGGCAAAAGATTTATTTTATAATATAGTCAAAATAGGTCTTGAAAAAGAAGGTTGGAAAATAACCCACGATCCTTACCCCATACGCTATGGAGTATCCGACCTCTACATCGATCTAGCTGCCGAAGAAGCTATCGCCGCCGAGAAAGAAGGGCGTAAAATAGCTGTAGAGGTGAAAAGCTTCGCGGGAAGTTCAACCGTTTCCGAGTTCCATACCGCACTAGGTCAATTTCTCAACTACCGCATCGCTTTAGAAATCTCCGACGAACCCGAGCGCGTTCTTTACTTGGCCGTGCCGATCGATACATACCGGATGTTTCTTCGGTTCGAGCCTGCCAAGACTGCGATCGAGCGTTATCAAGTCCGGCTGATCGTTTACAATCCTAAACTTGAGGTATTAGAACAATGGATCGAGTAAACCAATATCGTCATATCGTGCAAGATTTACTCATGAATTTTTGTAAAAAAGATCATAATGCTCAATTAGTTTTTGATAAGGAAAGAGATCGCTATCTCGTGATACATAACGAATGGCGAAACGACTATCGGATCTATGGCTGTGCCATGCAGTTAGACATAATTGAGGGTAAAATTTGGCTACAGCACAATAGTACCGAAATTTATGTTGAACGAGAACTGATAGATTACGGCGTATCTCCCGAAGACATTATTTTCGGATTCCGGTCGCCAACAATCAGAGAAATGCTGGTCATTTCTAAAAACTAATATCTTAAAAAAATTATCCGAGCCATTCTCAATCCAAAATCTCGATTTGATAGCCATATCCCTGCTCGGTTAAAAATAGTTGTCGGTGACGGGCGAAATTTTCTTCGCAAGTTCTCAGGGTGACTAAAGTATAAAATCTCGCGGTTCTAGCATCGGATTTAGGGCGCAAAATTCGCCCCAGTCTTTGGGCTTCCTCTTGTCTCGATCCATACTTCCCCGACACTTGAATCAACACATCCGCATCGGGTAAATCCAAGGCGAAGTTACCCACCCTCGATAATACCAATCCCCCCAATTGACCATCCCGAAACCGTTGATAAAGTTCCTCTCGTTTTTTCTGGGCGGTTTTCCCCGTGATCAAAGGGAAATTAGTAGTTTTAGCCAATAGTTCCAGTTGCTCGAGATATTCACCGATAATCAGTATCTTGTGCCCCGCTTCCTCTTGAATCAACTTCTGAACTACCGCCACCTTACGAGGATTTTCCGCGGCGATACGGAATTGATTACGATTGGGCGCTAGTGCATACTCCATCTGTTGCGCTTGGTCTTGGGGAATCCGTATTTCCTTACAACTGGCTGTAGCGATAAAACCTTGGGATTCCAATTCTCGCCAGGGCACGTCATAGCGTTTCGGGCCGATGAGAGCGAATACATCTCCTTCTTTGCCATCTTCCCTGATTAAAGTTGCGGTCAATCCTAAACGTCTTCTCGCTTGTAATTCTGCCGTGATACGGAAAACGGGAGCCGGCAGCAGGTGAACTTCGTCATAGATGATCAAGCCCCAAGAGCGGGCTTGAAACAGGGAGAAGTGGGGGAAATCGCCATCTTTTTGAGAGCGATAGGTGAGGATTTGGTAAGTGGCGATAGTAACCGGCCCCGTGGACTTTTTCTCTCCAGAGTATTCAGCGATCGCTGATTCCGGCAACTGGGTTTTATCTAATATTTCCCTGTGCCACTGCCGCACCGAGGTTAAACTGGTGGTGAGAATGAGGGTGTTTTCCTGCACCTGCGCCATAGCGGTCATACCCACTATAGTCTTACCCGCCCCGCAGGGAAGACAGATGACCCCGCTACCTCCTTGAACTTGTCCCGACTGATAGAAGGCTTCCGCCGCTTCTTTTTGATAGGGACGCAAAATAAAAGGCTGTCCACTATTGGCCACGTCACGTAGTTTTATCGGTAAAGCATCCCCGGCGATATATCCGGCTAAATCTTGGGCGGGATAACCTACTTCTACGAGGGCTTTTTTCAGCAATCCCCGATGACCACTGTTAACTTGAAAAGAGAGGGGAGAGAGTCGTTTTTCTAAAAGGGGTGCGACGGCATCTTCCCGCCGTAACAATTCCGCTAGAGGTTCATCGGCAACCATGAGTATAAGGGAAAAGCCGTCTTCTGAGCGTTCTAGGCGGGTGAGTCCGTAACGATTTCCCAATGCCCCGATTTCTTGAATCACCGCTGACGGCACTGGATATTTTGAGTTCTGGGTCAGGGCATCTAGCATCGATTGCACTTCTAAACCCGAGGCCCGCGCGTTCCAGATGCTTAAGGGGGTGAGGCGGTAGGTGTGGATATGTTCGGGACTTTTAACGAGTTCGGCGAACGGTGCGATCGCTCCTCTAGCTTCTTCGGCCCTGGGGGAATGAACTTCGAGGAGGATGGTGCGATCGCTCTGTACTATAAGAGCGTTTTCAGGGTTATAGGACATGAGATAGCCAATGATTGATAATTTTAGGGTATCTTCACTATCAACGCCACTACAAATCATTTTACAGAGTTAGTAATTTTTCGGAGCCGATCGGGAATTCTAAAAGAGACCGCCAAAAGATAAACCTGTATGAAAACCGGTGATTGCTCCAGCGTAACCCCAGGAGAAGCTTTAAACTCGTGGCAAAAAGCGGGATTGAATCTCGTCTCCCGTTTCCGGGGGCGGGATGTGGTCTTAGCGATCGATCTCACGGGTAGCGTAGAATTTAACGACCAGGGGCGTATACGTCTACGGCAGATCATCGAGGATAGTTTACGCCCCGGCGATACGGTATACGTCGTGCCCTTCGCGTCCGATATAAATCCCATCCTGGGGGCTAATAAACCTTTCGCCAATCCCATCCGCTTTCAAGGTAAAGAGGATGTAGACAAAATCTTAAGCATTATTCCCTGGGAGTCTAACCCCAACATCCGCAATACAGATATACAGCGGGCCGAATTATCGATTTATCAGGGAATCGCCCGACTCAATCAGTGTCGCCTGGGTGACGGGGAGAGGGTAAAATCTCAATCGGTGGTATGGATTACCGACGCGCCGCTAAATACAAAACCGGGTATCGATTCCAATACTTGGGTGGAAACGCCCGCCGATAGTCCTTTTAGAATAGCCACATCACCCGAAAGCATCGATCGCGAAAAATGGCTTAATGCTTTACCTCTAAATACGAGGGAAAAATCCCTGAGTAAGACGACCGATTTATCCATAGTTGATCTGCCCGCTACGGTACAGGAATTCTGCACACCCGCGCCAGGAGGGAAAGAAAGCTGTTTGGTGAATCAATACCTGATAGGAAAATTATGGCTACCAGGATTAATTTGCGGAATCGGGTTAATCGGGGCTGTAGCACTACTAAGGCATTTAATGAGTTTGGCAAAGCCTTGGGAGTTAGAAATCAGGTTCGATTCCGATGAAGAGAGGGAGACACAAAAATGTAAGTTAAAAAATAAGCAGAAAATTCCTATAGGTGATGATGGATTCAACTCAATTTATTGCCCTGGGGAAGATATTCGAGGTTATCTGGAGAGACAGGGTAACAACTTATACTTAAAACCGACTCAACAGGGGTCAATATTCTATAAAGACGAGGAAGTTACGCGCCCGATAAAAATAGAAAATTCCTTATTAAGAATTGAATGTCCCCAAAATAAAAAGCCCTTCGATTTAACCATACAAATTAACCGTAAATAACTAGAGATAGCTACCATGAGTCAAGACCAACAAACTAGAGAGATTAAAAGAACGATTTGTGTAGGATTAGGCGGCACAGGGCGAGATGTGTTGATGAGAATCAGGAGATTTATCATCGATCAACACGGTAGTTTAGCTAATTTACCGGTGGTCAGTTTCGTACAGATAGATACGGATAAAGGCACATTAAATAATTCGGGATTAGCGACGGGTAACACCTATCACGGGGAGGAAATATTATTTAGAGACATCGAAAAAGTGATGATCACCATGTCCGCCCAAGATGTGAATAATTTTCGCTATGAATTAGAACATCCATCCTACGCCGAGAGTCCTTTTTCCCATATAGAAAGTTGGTTCGATCCACGCTTGAAGGATCAGGTAAAATCGATCGAGGATGGGGCGCAAGGTATCAGGCCCGTGGGTAGATTAGCCTTCTTCCATAACTATCGCCGTTTCAAACAGGCTATAGAGGCGGCCGAGGTGCGGACGAGAGGCCACGAAAGCGCGATGTTACTACAGGGTTATAACATCCAACCTGGCTTAGATGTGTTCGTCGTCGGTTCCTTGTGCGGCGGTACGGGTAGCGGTACATTTTTGGACGTGGCCTATGCTATCCGCAATCTTTACAGGAATCACACCAGTCTCTACGGCTATCTAGTGGTTAGCCCTACTTTATACGGTAACGCTCCCACGATGAGGGCGAATGTTTACGCCGCTTTAAAAGAACTCAATCACTACAGCACTAATGGAAAAAGCTTCGAGGCCTGCTATGACAAACAACATCAGGTTAATGTAGTAGAGGCTAGACCCCCGTTTGATTTTCCCTATTTAATTTCTGAGAAAACTTTCGGGGATTATCAGATCACCGAGAAAGGTAAGCTTTGTAATGTTATAGCCTATAAAATATATCTCACTATAGCCAGCGAGATAGGCAGTCAGATCAGAAGTTATCGAGATAATTTCCTCAAACCGGAAGTGATGTTCGGTTTGGATTCTCACCCTTTTAGGATGCCACAGCATTATTTGACCTTTGGCTTATCTTCCATCTACTTCAATCGCGAGAGGATGGTGAATATCGCCCTCAACCGCCTGACGTTAAGACTCGTACAATTTTGGGCCAACGGGGCGGGGCAAAGCCCTGATTCAAGGGAGTTGAGCGAGAGATTTTTACTGCAGTGGGCGACGGCGAAAAAAGTAGAAGACTTTATCATCGGCAAGTTAGAAGAAGCCACGCGGGATAATAATAAAAACTTCAATCAAACCCTTAACGCTTGGAAGACTTCAACGGAAAGCAAAATTGCCGAAAGTAAAAACTCTCAGGATATGGATAATCTCAAGCAGAATTTACCCAGAGAGTTGAGAAACTTATTCCGCACCGTACAGCCGGGTGATACGGAAAATATCCGGGGTGTTTGGTTGACGAATTTACAAAAAATTCAACCGAGTTTGACTGAAATTCTCAAAAATGACATCGATGAATTTTTGCAGGATTTACTCAATCCCGATAAGCCAGAGTTTTCCGTCGATAGCTGTTTAGGATTCTTGGAGTGTTTAAAAACAGAATTGAGCCAAGCTCAAAGGAATTTAGAGGAGAGAAAACAAGATTCATTGGGAATGCAATCGCCGGATAAAATAGATAAAATTTTGGCTGAAGTTAAACAGGAAATCGAAGATATTGAGAGTAGAAATAAATTTCCCGTCTCTTTATTCAAAGGTAATCAAAGCAGTAATATAAAAATGCTAATATTAGAAATAATCAATAAAGTTGTTAAAATTGTCAAGCAAAATTTCAATTTTTCCTTGGTTGATTGGACGTTAAAATCGCTGGAAAACCTGCAACAGCATATAGCTTTAAGATTGAATCAGGTGCAAGGTTTTAAGGTATTAGTACAGAATTTAGAAGCCTCTTACCAAAAACGGGAAGAAGAATTAAAGCAAGCTAATTTTAACGAGATGAGCGGTGAAGCAATTTCTACCAAACAGGATGTTGATCAATATTTGGAAGGCGTGAATTCACGGGCACAATTAGTTCTCAGCACTCATCAAGTCATGGAGAGTCTGGGCGAGTCGTCTCTGTTCAGTTTGATCAATAGAAACCGTTTGAAAAGCGATATTCAGCAACTACAGGAATCGCTGAACGGGATTATAGCCCCCTTGTTCAAGCTATCTATATCTACCGAGTTTCAAGCAGTGATGAAAGCTTTCATGGAGAGTTATTCGATCGCTGATACATCGCGCCGGTTGAGACAGATCCTAGATTCGGCAGAACCCTTACTATCGCTTAATTTATCGGATCAACGTTACTTTAAAGAGTTGAGCGTCAAGAGAAATGACATCATCAGTTTGAAAGAAACGGACGAGTCAGAGGTAAAACAGTTCAAGCGCATTTTGATGGATGAAATAGGTGTACCAGATAATTGTTTCAAACCGATTCAGAAAGAAGATGAGATTTTGATCATCAGTCAATACGGTGGTTTCCCTCTCAGGATAATTAACGATCTCAGGGATATGAAAGAACAGTATATGATGCAGCGGAAAAGTAATAGCACTCTGCACAACGACTACAGAACCCAGTTTATCGAGATCGTTCCCACCGAAGCCAAAATGATCGAGGAGTTGGAACTAATCCTGTATCCTTGTTTGGCTTTTCAACAGCTTCCCTTCAATCGTGATACGGGAAGATACCAATTCGACTATTACGACGAATTACACGCCAAACACTATCCTCTATCTCTTAATGGTAGTTGGCGAGAAGCTTTAGAGGAATTAGTTCTGAGCCGGAATATGGTTAACGAATTACGCCGGAGACTCCAAGTAGTAGAAACAGAAATTTTCGCCAATCCCCAAATTTTTGAAAGTGATTACCTACCTTTAGTGAGAGAGTTCTTACAAGAAGTAGAAATGTTGACGGAAAAAGATGCTAATTTTCTGTATAAATCTAAAGTGGGGGGAGAGAATGAAACGATCGATTCTACACCGAAAGAAGGAATCATTTCCAGATATATAAGTGACCTGAGAAGGAGACTGAAAGATATACATACTAAAAGTTTAGCTTCGGGTGAACCTGGTCAAACTTCCGGCTTTACTTCTCGACAGGCTCGTTTAACCCCGCAGGTCGCAACTGTTGAGAACGAATCTCACGAGGTTAACGGTCATAACACTTCTAAAGTTTCTAGCGCCGTCAATGTTTCTTCTCCCCCCTCTAAATCCACCCTCGAAATTATCAAAGCTTTAAAAGAACTGAAACAATTATTAGACGAGGGTACGATCGATCAACAAGAATACGAGAAACTCAAGAAAAATATCTATATATAAACTAGCACTAAGGAAAAATCACATATTATGTTTGACTGGTTAAAACTATTACCACCCGGGTTAGTCTGGTTCACCGGGATAGTAGTTATACTACCCACCTTCATAACCATACTGATCAGAATTAATCTCTATAGCTATCTAGATGATGCTACTGATAAAATCAATCGTCTCATAAGAGGAGATAGCAGAGGAAAACAACCCCCAAGCATCGAGAGACTAGAAGACAGATTCAAAAGAGCCAGTTCAAAACTGGATACGGTAAACACTACCGCCCTGGTAGATAGCGTCTACGGCGACGAGAAATTTAACTTTCTCGGATTCTCCCCTAAGTGCGAACAATGGGATTACTTCACTAGGGTATTACCCAATTTACTCTTAGCCTTCGGCTTACTGGGGACGTTTTTAGGTATCACTTTGAACTTGACCAATATGAGCGGGATTATCAGTCAAAGTTCTGGCAACAGCGATAAATTAATCCAGAGTCTGCAAACACCCCTACAGAGTATGGGTATCGCTTTTATTACCAGTTTGATCGGATTGATTTGTAGTTCCCTCCTGACGGTAATCAATCTCATGTTTAATACGAGTGTGGCTAGAAATAAATTACTCGCTACCTTGGAAGATTATCTCGATAATATTCTCTCCCCCGAAGTCAGTGGCGATAGCCGTTTGGATAAAGCCGTTAACCGGATGGTAGACCAACAACAGGAGTTTTTACAACGCTTTCACGAGAACGTTACCAAGGCTGTAGAGTCGTCTTTAGGGGCCGTGGCCAAACAAATCGCCCAGGGTAATAAAGAAGCGGCAGACCTAGCTAAACAAGTATATGACAAACTGAGTGAAGTCTCTGGCTCTATAAGGGCCGGCGCTGATATATACAATCAATCGGCTTATTTATTGAAGGACGAAGTGGCAAAAATAAGTACGATCGTCCAACATGAAAATTTTATCAACTATTCGCGAACTTTAGAAAATACCGCCCAAGTTTTCGCCGCCGCATCGAATAGCATCAATAACAGTGAATTCGGGCAAAAGCTAATTAACGCTACGACTAATTTAGATAATACTCAACAAAAATTAGCTCATACGGTTAATGGTGTAAAAGAATTAATCGCTTCTATCGATTCAGCAGTGGCTACCGTTACCGAGTCTAGTAATACGATGGTTAATTTCGGGCAGGATATAAAAGATCTATCAGAAAGTTCACTAGGTATATTAACTTCGGATACGAGACATTTAGAAAAAATTCGTGAAGAGTTATCAACCACTCTCGAAAAACAAACTCTAACTTATCAAGCCCTACAAGACTTATTAGAACTAGCGGTAAAAAATACCGACGTGCAAACGGTAGAAATCCAACAACTCAAGCAATTAATAAGTGAAAATCAAAATAGGTCTACGGCTATAGCAGAAAGACTAAATAATCTGATCACCCAAGAAAGTAGTAAATTCAATCACAGCACACGCTTGATTTCAGAAGACCTACAAAAAGCGCTGGTAGCGATGAGATCGATCGAATCTTATCTATCCCAACAAAGCACCCCCGGTTTGGGCAACGGGATCAAAAACTCTCCCACGAATAACGGAACTAATAAATCAAAACCATGAGACGTACCCGAAGCTTCGAGAACGAGGAATTAAACGTATTCCAAGCCTTCACGGATTTAATGTCAAATGCTTTCATGATCCTCAGTTTCTTCCTGATATTAGCCCTATTTCACGTTAATAATCTCAACCGCAGATTACAATCGGCAACGCCCATAGTCATCGATGAAAAATCGGGTAACTTTACCTTCGTTTCTAAAAGTGCCGCCTTGACCCCGCAGTTAAGACAATACATCTTAACATCGGTGATTCCCACCATTCAAAATACCGTCAAAAACCATGATATAGACTTCGTACAGATTATAGGCCATACGGACGGTGCGGAAATTAGTAGCGTTGGCAACTTGGATAATAAAATAGAGACGGTGGCTAACGGTAGGGAAAATGTGAAAGTATTATCCCCCGGCTCGAACACCGATTTAGGATTAATGCGCGCCCTCGCTGTAGTGCAAGAAATTCAAAAAACCGGGCAACTACCCGACGTGAAATTTCGCGCTTATTCTGCGGGGCAATTATATCTCCCATCAGGAAAGTTAGCCCAGATCGATCGTACCGACAACGATAGCCGCCGACGCATTGAAATCCGTTTTATTCCCCCCGGTAGAAAATCCGCTCTAACGGAAAGCCCATGAACACTATATATGGAAAACACTCGAACACAACGCTTCTTATCTGCCTTTAACTCATTCCTGGACACCTCCTTAGAAACTCACCTACAAGAAGCAACTACAACCGACCCCGAAAAAAATATTCTAGAATTATTCCATCGGGTTGCGGCGACGGTTCCAGCCTATAAAGAATTTCTGCGAGAACATTCGATCGATCCCGACTCCATCCGCAGTTTCGCCGACTTTCAATCCCTCCCACTAATCACTAAAGAGAACTATTTAAAACGTTATTCGCTAGCTCAATTATGCCCCGGTGGTGAATTAGAAAGCTGTGATTTTATCGCCGTCTCTTCCGGCACTAGCGGCCAACCGACTTTCTGGCCCCGCTTTACCAGCGATGAATTAGCCATCACCAGACGCTTTGAACAGATATTCTTAGAGAGTTTTCAAGCCCGAAGCAAACGAACTTTGGCGGTTGTGTGTTTTCCGATGGGGACTTGGGTGGGGGGAATGTTCACCGCTAGTTGTTGCCGTTATCTAGCGGCGAAAAACTACCCCATAACCCTTATAACCCCAGGCAATAATAAAACGGAAATTTTAAGAGTGGTAGCCGAGTTAGGCTCTTTATTCGAGCAAGTAGTCCTACTGGGTTATCCACCTTTTTTGAAAGAAGTCATCGATACCGGCACGGATCAAAATATAAATTGGTCTTCATATAAGATCAAACTCGTTATGGCGGGGGAAGTATTCAGCGAGGAGTGGCGTACTTTAGTGGGGTCGAGAGTCGGTTTTTCAGACCCCTGTTATGACTCGGCTTCCCTGTATGGAACAGCCGACGCAGGAGTATTGGGTATTGAAACGCCTCTCTCTATCTGTATTCGTCGCTTTCTCGCCGGGAAGCCGGAAACCGTGCGCCGTTTATTCGGGGAATCCCGTTTACCCACCCTCGTGCAATACGACTCCACCAGTCGCTTTTTTGAGACGAGAGACGGGACATTATTATTCTCAGGGGATAATGGCATTCCACTGATACGCTATCACATCGGCGATCGAGGGGGAATCATTGCCTACGACGAGATGCTGGATTTTTTACGGGGAGAATGTGGATTTAACCCCTTTGATGTTTTCGGAGATGGGCGCGGCATCCATCCTCTACCCTTCGTTTACATCTTCGGACGTTCTTACTTCACTCTTTCTTACTTCGGGGCCAATATCTATGTGGAAAATATAGCGGTAGGTTTAGAACAGCCCGAAATCTGCGATTGGGTGACGGGAAAATTCGTCATGGGGGTGAGGGAGGATGACGCGCTAAATCCTCTCTTCTGGATAGTAGTTGAGTTGGCTTTAAACGTAACTCATTCGGAAGAGAAACAAAAAGCCGTCACAGCCTCGATTAAGTCTCAACTATTGCGTCTCAATAGCGAATTCGCCAATTATGTTCCGACCGAGTTGCAAACTCCGTACATTACACTTTTGCCATCGGGAGACCCGCAATACTTCCCGGTAGGAGTCAAGCATAAATATGTCTTATAGTTTAAAAACTTAAATATTCTTCATGGCCTATTAGCCAAGTAAAAAGCAACCACGTCATCTATATACTCGGTCAAGGTTTTTCCCTGTGCTAGGGCTTCGCTCCTGAGCAACTCGTCTTGTTCCTTCAGTAGCCTTACGGTGAGCGGTTTTTCCGCCCGGATATTATCATATTGATTTTTTCCCAACGGATTATTAACAGTTCCTTTCGGGGGCCCGGGCTTGATTTTTTTCTTAAAGGCCATATCGATCGCTAATTCAATCCTGTATACAAAGATAACACGATCCCTCATCAAGCCCCACAGTATCCATGAATACAAGCTATAATAAATAGTATAAAGCCTTATCAGCAAAGACATTTGACCGTAATGGAACAAATCAAAAAATATCCAGAACTCATCGCCCGCGCCGAAAAAAAATTACTTCTCTGCGAGCGTCAATTAGAGATGGAAGCCGAGCGATTGAGTTTCTTGAACGCGGAGATAGAAAAGGTAATTTTTAGCGAAAGCCGCGAACTGAAAAACGAACAGCAACGGAAAGCGAGACGCTTGGAACTACAAGGCGAACCGGATTACATGGGGGCGAAAAGGGAACTAGCCCAAGCCAGAGAAGCCAGAGACCAACAAACGATCGAAGTTAATCGTCTACGCAACGAATTTTCAGTGATCAAACTCGTCCTGAGACGGGAAATCGCCGGGATCGAAGCAGTAGCTTAAATCGAGAAATACTCTCCACGGCATGAGAGGAAGACAGGAGGCAGAAGGAATTATCGCGGTTTTCCTTCTGCCTCTTTTAATACCAATTCTTCAATACAGACCAACTCGCCCGGCAGGTGATTAAAATCACGGTCGGGTGCGATAACTTTAAATTTTTATTTATCATCCATCCTCTAAGACAAGTATCTTAAGAGGTATTTTTGGCGCTCCTATCGGGGAAAAAATTAAAAGTTTTGCTAAAAAATAATTACTGTTCGCCGATCGTTAGCTACAATAACGGGAATCTCAAAGTGATGGATTCTCAACGAACAATCAGACCCAGCAAAAGCCTTGTATAAATTTATATCCACAGTATAAGGACGATTAAAATGCAATTAGTAGAAAAGAATTTTCTCGCTCAAAACCAACGCAACCAGAACTTAATTCAAAAAGCCAGAGGCAGAGTAGAGGATTTTTACCGCCTACGTTCGGCGGGATTACTGTGTAAAAGTGGGGATTTTTTCCCATCGGTTCACTATCCGCCGATTACCATGTATCCGCCTATAACGGAAGAGGAATTATTTCAAAGTTATAAAGTTCCTAAAGATGGTGTTTTTGATGTTTACGCCCATATTCCCTTCTGCCGTCAGCGCTGTGTCTTCTGTCATTACCCGGTGAAATTAGGGGAAAATCAAATCGAAGAAAAAAATATCTATCTCGACGCTCTAGAAAAAGAGATGGATATATATATGAAACGATTGGGAGTGGATAAGATCAAAGCTCGATCGATCCTCATCGGGGGCGGCACGCCAACGTTTCTCACGTTAGACCAATTAAAACGCTTTCTCGACTTCTTCACCGATAAAGTGGATGTATCGGACTGTACCCAGTTTAACTACGATGTAGACCCCCTTACCCTCATCGATAATGATGGGTTAAAACGATTGGAGATCATGAAATCCTACGGGGTTAACCGGGTGACGATCGGTACTCAGTCTCTGGATGATAATATCTTACAAAAGATGAACCGTCATCACAACGCCGCTCAAGCCATCGAGTCGATCAAAAATTGTCAAGACTTAGGCTACATAGTCAACATCGAATTCATTTTCGGCTATCCTGGACAAACCCTGGAAAACTGGATCGAAGTGATGGATAGTGCAGTGGCTTTAGATGTGGAGGAAATCCAACTTTATCGCCTGAAAGTAGAAGCCTACGGCGACTATCAAGGGCCGATTAAAGGGGCTAAAGAAAAAGGCATGATGGGACTACCTTCTATAGAAGAAACCCTGATGATGAAACAGATAGCGATCGATATACTGGCAGAGAATGGCTACCATGAAAACCTACGCCGCGTCTATAGTCGTGAGCGTAAAAACTATTCCCATTACGCCGATAATCAATGTTGTGGACTATTAGATCAATTAGGATTCGGGTTGACCGCTTTCAGTAGCTTGCGCGATCGTTTCGTTCTCAACAGCCAAGATTTTCACGAATACTACAGCAGTATCGAAGCCGGGAAAATGCCCCTCAATCGCGGCTACATCAGAACCCCAGAAGAACAGATGCGCTGGTCGATCATCCTGCCCCTGAAAAATCGGAAAGTGTGGAAATCTTACTTTAAAGAGGTTTCCGGCGGCTATGACCTAGAATCGGTATTCCAGCAGAAAATCAGCAATCTCAAGGAATGGGGTTTATTAGTTGAAGACGAAGAATCGATCGAACTAACAAAATTAGGTGCTTTCTTCGCCGATGAAATCGCCCAGCAATTCCACCATATTGATTTTATCCCCTTTCCGAGGGATGCCTATGAGGACGGGATTCTATCGCCATATAATCACAACGGGGTGTAAAACCAAATCCTATTATCAAATAGGCAGGGAATAAATTCCCTGCCTTATAGCTCAAGTCGGTTTAAAACCGACTTCTGCTGTGACACCGTGATTTCAATCACGGTCTGGTTTCGATATTACCAGATTTTTCTTTTACCCCGTATCCTCGCACTTCTGCTGTAATAGATATAGTTCCCAGGGCAAAACCACACCCTATATAGTATATATGAACTTACCTCGCTTACTTGTCCTTATATTAGGCCTGAGTTTAATTTTGGGAATGGTTTTGTGGTTGGTGAACTCTATTTACCGGCTGTACATCCAAATCGCGTTTACAGCACCACTACTGGCGAATTTACTGCTGTTACTGATCATCGCTGTTCTCGGTTTACTGATCTATCTTTTCGTTTATTATTTCTACCTCAATCCCCCGACAAAATCCAAGCGGGGTTTACGCCCTTCTTCCCGCCCCCTGATTCAAATACCCGCGCAGAAAACCGAAGCCGCCGGGGAAACCCTCAAGGCTATTCGTCAACAAGTCCAACAAGTACAGGATAAAGTTTCCCAACAAGTATTATTCCGTAAATCCCAAGAAATAGAAAACAGAAAAGCTAGAGGCGAATTACAAGTGGTAGTGTTCGGCACTGGCTCAGCGGGGAAAACCTCCCTCGTTAATTCCATCATCGGTGAGATGGTGGGTAACGTGGAAGCCACTATGGGGACGACAACAGTAGGCGAAACATACAGATTAAAATTAAAGGGACTGGATAGGGAAATTCTCGTCACCGATAGCCCAGGCATTCTAGAAGCAGGGATAGCGGGTACAGAAAGAGAACAGTTAGCCCGACAACTGGCCGCCGATGCCGATTTGCTACTGTTCGTTATCGATAACGATCTACGGGCCTCCGAGTACGAACCTTTCAGTAAGTTGGTAGAAATCGGTAAACGTTCTCTGCTAATTTTCAATAAGATCGATCTATATACAGATGAAGACCGAGAGTTAATCTTACGACAGTTGCGAGAACGGGTGAAAGGTTTGATCTCTCCCAAAGACGTGATAGCGATCGCTGCCAACCCCCGCCCCGTACAACAGCCGGACGGGAAAATCATCGAATTAGAACCGGAAATCCTACATCTGCTCAAACGTCTGGCCACGGTATTGCGGGCCGAGGGGGAAGACTTGGTGGCCGATAATATCTTACTGCAATCCCAGAGATTGGGGGACGAAGCTAGGAAAATAATCGATCGTCAACGGCGCAGACAATCGGATCAAATTATCGAGCGTTATCAGTGGATAGGCGCGGGCGTTATCGCCGTCACTCCCCTACCGGTGATAGATCTGTTAGCCACGGTAGCGATTAACGCCCAAATGGTGATAGAAATAGGACAGGTTTATGGCTGCGAGATCAACAGCGATCGAGGTAAAGAGTTGGCGATGTCACTGGGGAAAACTTTGGTCAGTCTGGGTGTTGTCAAGGGAGCGATCGAATTACTGGCCCGGGCGTTACAGTTCCATTTCGCCACTTTTATAGTAGGCAAGGCCATCCAAGGTGTTACCGCGGCTTATCTGACCCGTATCGCCGGGAAAAGTTTCGTCGAGTATTTCCGCCAAGATCAAGACTGGGGAGACGGGGGTATGACGGAAGTGGTGCAAAGGCAATTTCAACTCAGTCGCAAGGATGAATTCGTTAAATCTTTCGTCATGGACGCGATTCATAAAGTGGTGGAACCTTTAAAGGATGATTGGGAAGCCCAAGAGGTACATCATGATGAGTGGTGATTCTCTCCTGACAGAACCTTTTTTACAATGTCCTGCAGCCGATAGTGTCTGTGTGGTGTGGTTCACCGAATTTAGAGGCACGAAACATGAGGTGGTTTATGGTGAAAACTTACTCAATCGGGTTATCGCCACTACGAAAAAATTGACGAAGATGCGGGAAGACGAACAATCGAGGGTCTATCCCAGTTATCGGCAAGTTACGCCCAGAGATATTTGGAGGCACAAAGCGAAAATCGAAAACTTGAAAACCGACGAACATCAACCCTACAGGGTTATCAGCAGCGACGGGGAGAGGCAGATCGAAAGTGACACCTATATATTATCCCCGTCTCCATCTCCTGATAGGGCGTTAAAAATTCTCCTCACCTCAGACCATCAATTAATGCCCATGACGGCGGCTAACTTACAGAAAGTGGTGGAAACGGTGGGACAAGTAGACGCGGTATTCCACGCGGGAGATTTGGTTAATGTGCCCGATAGGGCTTCGGAATGGTTCGACGATTATAGGGGCGGGTCATTTTTCCCCTGTCTCCAAGGTCGCGCCCATTATCATTTAGAGAAAGAGGGTGTGACTACCGTTTATAAAGGCGGCCAGATCATTCAGAGTTCCCCTTTATTCACCACGATCGGTAATCATGAAGTGATGGGGCGTTTTGACTCTTATAAACCTTTAAACGAGCAGTTTAACGATGCTATACCCCGCCACGTAGCCAGAGAATTAGCCGGGGATGAGAGCATTAAAGATCATTCTTTTAACACCGACAGCTACGAGGAAATTTTCACCCTACCTCGATCGCCTTACTACGCCGTCACTTTTGGCAACATCCGTCTGGTCGTCCTCTATGTGACCCAGATTTGGCGACTATTTTTCACGACTCCCGATGTCAAAGGTAGATTTCAAGAGCGTTTCGAGGATTTATCCCATCCTGGTAACTGGGGCTACGGTCAACATATTTTCGAGCCTATTTCTAGGGGTAGTGAACAATACGGGTGGCTTCAACAAGAATTAGCGAGCGCAGAATTTAAAGAAGCGAAGTATAAAATTGTCATGTTGCACCATCCGCCCCATTCTCTAGGGGGAAACGTGGTTCCGCCTTTTACCGACCCCGTACAGAATATGAGTTATGATGCCCAAGGTAAAATAAACGGTGTTACTTATAATTATCCGCCCGAAAATGATTATATAGTCAGAGATTTATTGCCCCTTCTAGAAGAGTCGGGCGTGGGGTTAGTTTATTATGGTCATTGCCATCTCTGGAATCGCTTTATCGGTTCTAACGGAACCCATTATCTGGAATCTTCTAATGTGGGCAATACCTACGGGGCTTTTTCGGGGGATAAGAAAAGACCCGTACCCGAAGGTAGTCCTTATGCCAGTGTAGGCGATCCTAATGGATTGAATGCGATCGTTCCTAATATCGCCCCGCTATTAAACCATGACGGTCAACCTCTCTCCTACATCGCCAGTAATGACATTACCGTGTTTTCGATTTTCGACACTGAAAAGGGTATCGTCAGTAGTTATCGTTATGACACTCGTTACCCCGATTCGGCGGTAATTAAATTCGATGAGTTCTATCTACAATAGCTTAGCCAAACTTATTATTTATATGCTCACAGGAATCAAAAAACCG
The DNA here is from genome assembly GCA_016903695.1 of Chlorogloea purpurea SAG 13.99. GTDB lineage: Bacteria > Cyanobacteriota > Cyanobacteriia > Cyanobacteriales > Microcystaceae > Chroococcopsis > Chroococcopsis gigantea_A. Next base: position 25,443 of record JADQBB010000018.1, on the reverse strand, counting down.
GGATCGCTCACACTCAAAGACTTGAGCGTCATCTAATAATAATATTAGCAATCCCTATATAATTCATCTTAATCTATAAAATTTACATAAATTGTAAAATTCTCCATAAGTTATACACTAAGATTTACATAAACCTGTTAAGGTTTAAACAACAACAACAGCAAAACTAACAATTTTATGAAAAACGCAATTCTCGGCTCAGTAGCTTTATTATCTTTCAGCGGCGCGATGTTCGCTCAAGTTAACAGCGCACAAGCTTTAACCCTCGCACCCAATAGTACATACGTATTTAATACATCGGGTGTAAAATTCACGTCACCTGATATATTCAAGTTTGCTACCAATACTGGCAATCCCGCAATCTATGCACCTGTAGGTAGCTACGGCTTAGCTGCGGGTCTCAATAGCTCGACCGGCTCTTTCGCACCTTTCGGGGATGGTGTATTAAACGACCAGATCAAATCTTTCTCCGCCAGCTCAGCCCCTATCACTGACTTCTTAATGGTGACAGGTGCACCAGGCACCTTTCAGTACACCATAGACTCTATCACGACCGAGACAGATCTTCCCTTCTTCAAGAACTACAAGATCAAAGGTTTCTTCACTACTGATGAAGGTATGTTCCAAGGTGAGGGTTCACTGACCGCGACCTTTATCGGCGGTCAAACAGCCTTCGGCGGTGCTATCACAGTAGGCGCTATCCCTGAACCCTTCACCATCTTAGGTGCTGCTACCGCAGCTGCTTTCGGTGCTGCATACAAACGCAAACTGGCTAACAAAAAATAAGTTTAAAGATTACAGAGGTAGCCTTCATGGGCTACAGGATAAATGAGGTTAGTAAGTTAGCCTCATTTTTCTATATGGTACTAAAGAAAAAAGAGGGGAATATTTAACAATATTCCTCTCTTTTATATCTTGCTATTGATTTTCAGTGATAAAGCTTAAGGGCGATCGTTGGGGCCATAGCCGATGACCGCTACCTTGTGACGGTAAATCAACTCTGCGCCGAACCATCCCGTAACTCCTAGTGTACTCGCCACTATGAGCGATATAGTTAAACCTGCGGGAATGATAGCCCCCGTGGTATCTCCCCATCTTAAAAACAAATTCACCGCCGTCAGTAGGAGAGCGATAACATTACCCGTCATGTGTATCCAGCCCGCGCTGTGCTGACGTACCCGGTTGATTTTCAGAAAATCGCTCATGCCGGTGATAGCGGCGATGATACCCGTGATAATACCGCCCAGGATTAACCAGTAAGAAGCTTTAGCCCAGAACAGGTCTTTGGTGAACCAATAAGCCGCGTCGGTGAGTACGGGCGCAGTTAGAAAAGCGATCGGGAAGGTGACTATTAAAGGGTGTAAAGGATGGCCGGCGATCGCAACGGTGCTGGGTACGCCACTGTCGCGATACTCGCGCTCGTCGCTCTCGATTAAAGGGGGAATATTAGGAGTTTGGGTCATATTATTTAAGGTTTACTCTTCGGTTTTTACATCGGGAACGTAATCGGGGCGTTCTTTGTCTTCCCAACCGAGGGGCCGTTTGGAGTTGTACCAAGCGATCGAGCCGATAGTGGTAGCGGCGATAAAACCCACGACCCCAACTAAAGCTAAGCTCACCATCGGTGTATTAGCTATAGGTTCTTGAAAATTTTCTATTAAAAAATACATGGTAAATTAGCCTCTTTTTCTCATATTGACTTTCTCTATTTCAACCTGGGTTAACAATAAATACATCTAGCTAATTTAGTATTTAAAAGTTGCGGCCGTCCAACTTAAGGGGTACTAAACGACGGTACTTTTATCCACCCAAACTTTCATACCCGTAATTTGTAGAGGGCCGAATTGAGTGGCTAAAGCGACGTGAGTGGCATCGTGCCCGTAAGCTATAGTGATACGATTGCCTAGGGGCCGGGTTTGGGTAGCATCGAAAGTATACCAGCGATCGCCTACATAAGCTTCAAACCAAGCGTGTAAATCCATCGGTTCTAAACCGTAAAGATACCCCACCACCATACGGGCGGGAATATCGATACTCCTACAGAGGGCGATGCCTAAATGGGCGAAATCTCGACAGACTCCGATTCTTTCCCTCGCGGTATCTACCGCTGAAGTAGAAGCGTCACTAGTGCCGTAGGCGTATTCAATATTGCTATTGATCCAGTGACGTATCGCTTCTACTTGATCGTATCCTGGAGTATTGTCCCCGATTATTTCTAGAGATAATTTTCCCAGTAAATCCGACTGACAATAACGACTCGGTAATAAATACTTTAAAACGTTCTCCGGTAGTTTTTCCACGGTCACTAAAGGCGCACCGGGTTGTACATCGATCTGATCCGCCGTATCCACATCCAGAGTAGTTTTAATAGTTAAGTCCCCAGGGGGCACAGATAATCTCTGGCACAAATTACCATAATTATCCGTATATTCAGACACGGATAGGCGGGGATTGATTAAATATTCTTCTCTAATTATCCATTGCCCCGAACCGCTACGAGGTCTGAGCATCAATATTACTGGTGTGGCGATGGTGGTAGTGAAACTAATCTCACAGCCTGCATTTAACAACACAATTTTGCCAACAAAAAGCTACATGAACATTATAAACAATTCATGTAGCTCCAATATCCTAAACGCCAACAAAGTTAAAATCTATTTGGTTGTTTTACCTAGAGCATCTTTAACTCCTTCGATGAAAGAAGTGCCGGTGGAATTGTCGGGGTTTTTCATCTTGTCGATGTCGGCTTTGCCTTGTAATTCATTGAGTCCGCCCTTACCTTGTCTGTCTTGGATCTCTTTCAAGGACATGGGGGGGTTGTAAACCGTTTCATCGGTTTTGGCTTGAATATTGTTCAGGTTAGCTTCTCCCTTGTACTCACTGCTCTTGTAGCTACCGTTAGCGGATGCGGGGAAAGCAGTAGAGAAAAGAATTACTGCACAGGAGAAAGCGACGAGTAAAGTACGAATAACGCGAGACATCATAATTTAAATCCTCCGAATTGTTTGGTTTATTTATCGAACTGAGAACTAATTTTGTCACCGATCTCTTTAATTATATTTTTGCCACCGGTGGCATCTTTTTCGAGAGCGTTTTGAGCTTTACCGAGGTCGTAACGGGCACGACCATGGATTTCGTTAGCCTGATCACCTTTTAGGGTTTTAGCGGCTTCTTTAGCTTTGATACCGGCCTTGTCGGGAAGATTCTCAATCGTTTTACTGAGGTCTTCAGCTTTGTCTTTAAAATTACCAGTACCGTCGCCCCGACCGTATTCGCCGAGATCGGCTATGAGGGCCGGATTACTGGTAAGATCGATCGCCATTGCGGGAGAGCCGGAAGTTAAGAAATTACCGAATGTTAAGGTTAATAAACAGCTAATTGTTAATAGTATTTTTTTGCTAAAACGCAACAGTTGCTTTAAATCAATATTAGTTAGCATGGGCAAAACCTGTATTTATTTCCTTCTGTATCATTTATAACTTTATGGTTTCTGTTTTGAATCGTTCTTAAGTTTGAAAACTTTTAATTCCTGACTATTTCTACAGACACATCTTTATAATTTAGTTCAGACGAAGACAATCCCCGCTCCTTGAACCAAAGAGCGAGAATCATAAACACCAAACTTATCTAAGCTTTAGGCTCTATATACATGGTAGGATACTTTTCTGCTAAATATTTACCGAGAAAAGTATTCGCAAACGACAATACTATCGGTGCGAGGAAGAAACCTATCAAACCATGAACATAAAAACCTGGAACTAATAAAGCCGCTAACCAAAAACATAATCCGTTGATTACTAAAGAGAATCCTCCTAAAGTAACAAAGTTCAAGGGTAATGAGAGAGTGGAGATAACGGGTTTGACGGTGGCGTTGATAGCGCCGATAGCCAGCCCGGCCACGATGGCGGCGGGGAAATTAGCGATGTTCACCCCAGGTACTACCGTGTCTACCACGAGCAAACTTAAAACGGTAGCCAATAATATTAAACCAGTTCTTAACATACATTTATATCCTCTTGAGAATTAGATAATCCCGACTCCTTTGCCTCTCTCATCTTTGCCAGATGTAAGTTTGCCCTGTTCGTCGTTATCGTTAATATCTTCTAACTCGGCGGCTCGTTCTTCGGTTTCGGCTTCGAGCGTTTCTGCCGCGTCTCCGGGGACTTCGTAATACATTTCCGGTTCGACAGCGTAGTTATTCAATAAACCTTCTTTATCCACCGTATAGCCGCCGGTAGTATCTAACCCAGCCTCAGCCTCTTTTTCTGGGATGTGTTTATAAGCATCCCCTTCTCTTTCTTTTCTGGCGGCTGTCTCGGCGGGGACAATACCACGATCGTACATATCCACTTCTACTCTTTCGTTAGTCATAATTTTCTAAAAGATATTTCTATTAACTTTATTCACTGTAAACAAGAATTATTTTTTTACCTTCTATCTCAAGAAAGGATATTACCTATCTAAAGAATGAATAATAGAATTCGCTATTTTAGTCAATAAAAAACAAGTTTAGTAGCGCCGCCAACTTGCGGTAAACGCTTCTAAACTTGTTAGTTAGGAGATTTGAATCCGTTAAAAGCCTATGTTATCTATTATTAATGCTCGTCATTTTGAGCGTCTTTAATATTGTCTTTGACATCTTCCACTACGTTACGCACGTTGGCTTCTGCCTGCTTAGACTTACCTTTAGCTTGAGTTTCTGGATCTCCAGTAACATTTCCTACCGCTTCCTGTGCTTTGCCTTCGATATTTTTGGCTGCAGCTTTTGCTCTGTCTTCTAAACCCATAGTAGATACTCCTGTAATAAATCTTTTGTTAAATTCACTACATTCAATCTAGCCGAGCGCCAGGGAAAATGTACTCTGTTAAAAGACTGATTTAAAAGCTATTCCCAAAGGGATACAAGTATAAAAAAATTGTTTCTTGAGCTAGATGTGAGGAAAAGAAATACTATCAATAATTGTATTAAACAATCTCATCTTTTTAGAGGAAATTTGATGGCCAGCCCTATTGAATTTAATTTATTCGCTCCATATAACGAAAAAGTATCATTAATTGGCTCATTTTCTAATTGGGAAGAAATCCCCATGGAAAAAGGAGAGGATGGATATTTTCGAGTCACAGTAGATATAGAAGACGGTCAGTATCAATATAAATTTCGAGTACAATCTAAATCTTGGTTTTTTGAACCGGATCAATGGGTGGATGTTACCGACCCCTACGCCACCGACGTAGACGGGAGAAAAGAAGAAGAAAACGCCATCATCCGTATTAAAGATGGGGAAAGAATCGTCGATGATTACGTGTGGATGCACGATGATAAGCCCTTACCGGCCGATGAAGAATTAGTTATCTACGAAATGCACGTAGCCGACTTTTCCGGCGGCGAAGATGACCCCCTCGCCAGAGGTCAATACAAACACGTCATCGAAAAAATAGATTACCTGTGCGACCTGGGAATCAACGCCGTGGAAATACTTCCTGTTAAAGAATATCCAGGTGATTACAGTTGGGGTTATAACCCGCGCCATTTCTTCGCCCCGGAAACCAGTTATGGCCCCACGAAAGATTTGAAAAAAATGATCGATGAGTTCCACGCCAGAGGTATCAGGGTGATAATGGATGGTGTATATAATCACTCCGAAGCTTCCGCGCCCCTGACCCAGATCGACCACGATTACTGGTATCATCACGCACCCCGTGACCCTGATAATAACTGGGGGCCTGAATTCAACTACGAACACTACGACGAGAAATTAGAAACCTATCCCGCGAGAAAATTCATCGGTGATACGGTGCGTTTCTGGATTGGCGAATATCACATCGACGGTATCCGTTACGATGCGGCCCGACAGATAGCTAATTACGATTTCATGCACTGGATCGTCCAAGAGACGAAACAAGCCGCCGGGGCGAAACCTTTTTATAACGTGGCCGAACATATTCCCGAAACCACGGCTATCACCAATATAGACGGGCCGATGGATGGTTGTTGGCACGAAAGTTTCTATCACACGGTTTTAGAGCATATCACCGGGCAAACTTTCGACCTGGAGCGTCTTAAAGATGTTCTCGACCCCAAACGTCAAGGTTTCATGGGTGCGACTAATGTGGTCAACTATCTTACCAATCACGATCATAACCATGTGATGGCGGAATTGGGCGATCGAGGTATTTTTGACGATGAAGCCTTCCGCCGCCGGAAACTCGGTTCCGTGATGGTGATGACCGCCGTGGGTATACCTATGTTCTGGATGGGAGAAGAGTTCGGCGAGTACAAGCACAAAACCCCCGACGCGGCGAAAATCGACTGGAATTTACTGGGTAACGATCTCAACAAGGGTCTTTTTGAATACTACAAAGGTTTAATCTCCCTGCGTAAATCCAACCGCGCTTTACACACCAATAATATCGACTTCTTCCACGAAAACCCCGAAGCTAAAGTTATCGCCTTCACCCGTTGGAACGATGAAGGCTCTCGTGTGGTAGTAGTGGCTAACTTCTCCGAACAGTTTCTAGCGGGTTATAGTGTACCCAACTTCCCGGCTAACGGCAAGTGGCACGAATGGACGACTAACTATGATGTAGAGTCTGGAGACGATACCCTTATAGTGGACTTGGGAGAATTCGAGGCTAAAGTCTTCGTTTGGCAGAGTTAATTCTCAAGAAATAGATAGGTAATGTTTCCGATGATAGAAGGAAGTTACCTATCTTCTGTCTGACAATGGAAGTATAGAAAAATCCAGGTAAAAATGAAATATGAATAACCCATTACTTAAATATGTACTAGCCTTCGTTTTACCCCCTGTCAGCGTTTTTCTCACCTACGGGGTGGGTACGACTTTAATCATTAATATTCTCCTCACCCTCGTGGGTTGGATTCCAGGCAGTATCCACGCCGTCTGGGCCGTCGCCAAAAGAGATGAAGCCTTGAAAGGGTATTAATTCTACTTCACGTCTTCTTGGCTCATCTCTCTCACCAGCTTTTGGTAGGGGATACCCTCTTAGTACATCTATATCCCCTAGCAAAACGATAATTTGCTTTTCTTGTTCTCCAGATAATTTCTATATTCCTCGGCAACGCATCGGGATTTCGGAGAATCAATGACACTCAATATCTCTAGAATCGGGCAACACAAAGTATGAAGTCTGCGAATCTCTTCCACCTTCTCGGCAGGGATATAGACAGAGCGCTTTCTTTTCCCGAACTCGACTTGATAGGAAGTTTGGGGGTATTTCTTGCCGTATTTACCTTGGTTGGCATGGGTGATGATGAAATAGCCCGACCCTTGCCCCCTAGGTCGCTTCGGTTTTTTGGTCGGCGCGGTGGTCGTCGCATCTTGGCTAGTATCTTCACCAAAGCACTGCTTCACCGCCGGGGAGTGTGTCATATTAATTACCGCTCCACAAAGTTGCGTGACTTTTTGCTAGGGGATATATATGTACTATTAAGCCGGTACGATTTCGCTCGATCGAAGGTTTTGCTAGGGTATATTTATGTACTATGAGTGTTCGCCAGAAAAGAAAAATCCTCTTCTTCTAAGGCGTGGAAGCTGTTAATAGTATTAGGAGCTTGGAGAGGATAGAATCCCCCCGCCAGTTTAGTACGTGTCATAATAGTCGTAACAATTTAATGTGTTTTAGCCCTTAACCGCTACGGATTATGAGGCTACATTTTTATTAACTCAATATCAAACAGCGATCGCTCCCGACCACGGATTTAGTGAGGGGTGGTAGTTTGTCTCACGCGTATGTCATAATTGAATGACCTCTTAGATGTAATCAATAAATCCATGAGATTGATTATAGCATCAAGATTATCTATCGCTTCTGACAAAAATGGCAAAAATTAACGAATTGAATCCGAACGGCGATCGGGATCTGTTCAGTAGGGTTTTTCGAGAAACACTCGATCGCCACGGCATACAGGGAAAGTCTTTAGCTCAATGGACTGGCAGAACTCCCAATAACATCTCCCGTATCCGTCAGGGAGAAGATTCTCCCCGTCTGAGCGATTTCTTCAATATACTACTGGCGATCGAGGAACACTACCCCGGCTTTTTCGAGGAATATTGTAGGGCTTTGATAGGACAAGCCCGCCGCATGACCACATCGCCGGAGGAGTTCGTCAAAGCCCTCGATTCATCGGAATTCGCCGCCCTGATGATTGCAGTCGGGCAACGCATGGTACAGGTATAATCGATCCGCATCGCCGGTTAACATCCAATCCCTAATCAATTTATTAGTACATATTTATCCCCTAGCAAAATAGTTTTTTACTGCGGTTTGCTAGGGGATATACCTGTACCAATAAATTGATTCACTTCAACTTCTCCAATTCGCCTCGGTAGGGAAGGTAGAGAATAAAATAGTAATTCTGTATCCCCTAGCAAAGGGAGCGTATCTGTTACGGAGTAAATAATTTAGCCCTACAATAGAGGGGGTGAACTTAAAAGGTAATTCATGCAGTTAACTTGGTTTGATAGTAACTCTTGGTTAATTGAAATCGGCGGTCAAAGAATTCTCTTAGATCCTTGGCTGGTGGATGATCTAGTTTTCGGTAATCTACCTTGGTTATTCAGAGGCATTAAAACCTCTAAGCGAGATATACCCGATCGCATCGATCTAATCCTCCTCTCCCAAGGGCTAGAAGATCACGCCCATCCCCCCACCTTAAAAAAACTCGATAAATCTATCCCCGTGATCGCCTCTCCTGGCGGCGCTAAAGTAGCCAAAGAATTAGGTTATACAAAAGTTACCCCTCTACAGCACGGACAGGAATTGCTCCTCGATACGGTGAAGATTAAAGCCGTAATCGGCTCACCGATCGGTCCCACCACCTTAGAAAACGGTTATATCCTCACCGACTTGACCGATAACAAAAGCCTTTATTACGAACCCCACGGCTATCACTCCCCCACCCTGAAAGAATCAGTTCCCATAGACGTAGTCATAACCCCGATAATAGACTTGAAAATACCGGTTCTCGGTTCGGTGATCAAAGGGGAAAGCAGCGCCTTAGAACTTTGCCAATGGCTGAAACCTCAAGTTATCATCCCTACCGCTGCTGGGGGAGACATTAGCTTCGAGGGCTTACTAATATCGCTCCTCAAAGCCGCAGGAAGCCCCGAACAATTCCGCCAAAAACTTACGGATAACGGCCTCGATACCCAAGTCATCGACCCCCAACCAGGACAAACCTTCACACCGCTTCTCAACTGATGCCCCCGTGGAAAACCCCCGAAATCATCGCCCATACCACATTACTCCTAGATAGCTACGAACAGTTACTAGGAAAGTGTCTCCTTCCTAGATCGGGAGATGAAGCTCAATCCTTATACTTGGCAACCTTCCCCGTGGTCTCTCACGGCATCGAAATAGATCCTATATTTAACTACGGCAATCAATGCGCTTTAGATCTATGGCAACTAACCTGGGAGGAATTAACTAGGACTCCATCTCGTGCCACCGTGGCGGGAGACGAATTAGGGGAAGAGGAAAGAGAGAGAATGTTAGCGAAAGTACGATCGCAAGGTTATATAGATTACTATCAAGGGGTGAGAGTCACTGGCAAGGGCCAACGCTTCCGTATTGATAGGGCCGTGGTTTGGAATTTAACCGATAGAAACGGGCGTTATAGAGGGCAGGCCGCTACTTTCAGCCACTGGGAATTTCTCTGAGAGTTTATTTTTGGCTACCCACTTCTACTTTTTCTGTCTCCGAAATGTCATCATTGTTGACTACGGTAACTGTATTAATATTATTCTCACCCGGTGAGCTGACGGTCGCGGTTTCGGCACAATTGACCACCGCACCCAACACGGAGACTTCCGCTTCTTCTAGTTGATCGATCGCTTCACCCAGAAGGCTAGATTTGGTGATACCTGGACGAGTCACGAGAATAATGCCATCGGTGAGAGGTTCTAGTAGGAGAGCGTCGTTACAACTCGATAGAGAGGGGGTGTCCACCACCACCAGGTCAAAACGACCTCTGGCATCTTTCAGGAGTAACTGTAACTCGCTGGATTCGATAATAGCCGCGGCTTGTCTTTGGGGCCCCGGACTGGGCAGGATCGACAGGTTTTCGATGTCGGGAGCGAGACGGATGGACTTACTGCGCGCACCGTAATAGAGGAGGGGTTCGCGGAAAGATTCGGGATCTGGATTAACGCCGATCGCCATCGCTTGAGAAACCGATCGTAAATCCGCTTCTACTAGTAGAGTTCTCCGACCTGCCAGGGAAGCGGCGATCGCTAAATTATAAGCGGTGACGGATTTTCCTTCTCTGCCGCTGATACTGGTAATGATTACCACCTTGGACGTTTCCGTGCCCAGACGGCGCAGATTACTACGGAAACGCTCGTAATAAGCTAGGTATTCTTGATGTCCATCGACCAGGATCGGTTTTTCCGGGGGGGGGATTAAAGGCAACTGACCCAATATCAACACTTCTCGATTACCGAGGGAGTCGTTAATTTCATCGGCGCTGTGGAGGCGGTCGTCAAGGACGGCGAGGAGGAATATCGTCCCCAAACCCGCCAGAGTTCCCAATCCCAAGCCACCGAGGACGATCAGGAAGCGATTTTTTTTGCCATCGAGAACAGCCAGAGTTTGAGAGACGGGGGTTTGGGCGACGGTGAGACTACCCACGGTTTCCGCTTCTGCCGATTGTGCGTCTACGAGGGCGGTAAGAATGTTTTGATAGATCACCCGTTGAAACTCTACCGCCTGTACCAATCGGGCTTGTTTGAGTTGCTTATCGGGATAGCGCTCGTACTCCGTGCGTAATTGTTTCTCTTGTTTGACGAGGGATTCTAACTGCTTGATCAAACCTTCTTTCTGGGTTTGCAAAGATACTAATTGACTCGCTAGATCTTGCCTGGTGGGATCAAGGTTACTTTCTTGGCGGATTTTACTCGGCAGCGGTACTAATATACCATCTTTGCCGATAACTTCCGCCGCTCTTTGTTTGAGTAGATTTTCGTTCACCTGTTGATCTTTGCGTAATTGTACGATCGTCGGGTGTTCTGGACGTAAATCTTTTTGCAGGCGATCGAGTTGCAGGTCGGTTTCTAGAATTCTCGCCCGCAGGTTAGCGATGATCGGGTCGGCGCTTAAAGCTGAAGATGTGTAGGCTTGGTCTGGGGATAACCCTAACTGTTTCGTCAGACTACCTATCTGTCCCTGTATGCCCTGTAATTGTAAACGTAAATCCCTTTGTTGTTGTTGACTACTGGTGATGGCACTGAATAAGCTGCCGTCTTGAATAGCTAATAATTCCGAGCCTTCTTTACTAATGTAGCGATAGAATTTTTCTTCGGCGGCCGTCAGATCCCCTTGTACATTAGCGAGGCGTTTACCGAGGGCTTCGATCCGCGCCCGTAATTGAGAGGTATTGACCCATCGGCTATAGTCCACCATCGTCTTCATCATAGTTTCTAAAAGTAGTTCTGATTTATTTTTAGAAACATCGGTCAATTCCAACGTGATAACTTGGGGTTCTGCAGTTTGTGTGGCTCCCCCTTTATTATCTCCCTCCTGCGTTTGCCCGTCGCCGGGGAATTTGATTTTCAGTTTTTTATCCCGGATCTCTAGCATTTGTTCCGGTGTGAGTTGGAGTTTCGTGGCTACTCTTTCTAATACCCAAGGCGAGAGCAACATATCTTTATCGACAACCTTTCCCTGTTCTTGTAGCTGAGTACCCGTACTGGTAAAGGCGGGTGGGGGCACTCGAAACGCTAATTGCCCTAAAGTCCGGTATCTCGTGGCCGGAGTTTGTGGATCTGGTAGAATTGCCCATACTACTGCGCCGCCCAAACAGAGTAAAAAAACAAAAGCTCCTATGAGTTTGTTTTGGTCGAGCGAAATTAGAAACCTTGTAACGATCGGTGGTGCCATAGTTTTCTTTTATTCCCAGATGCCTTATATTTTAGCGTTTAGCTGTGTGAAACCGATAAAGAAAAGCAAAGTTTTTTAACGGTATCCGTTGGAAAAATTATTGATGGTGGTGGTGAAGCTTTGAATATCGCGAATCGGCTGGGTGATGATATTAAAAAATGCGAATACTTCCCCTAAAAGAGTGCGGGATACCACGATCACGTCTTGATCTTCCAAGGGGACATTTTGAGAAATATCACCTTTAATGGCCGCTTCTGGATTGAGAGATTGGTTGACCACTTTTCCTTTAGTTGCATCGAAACGCAACAAAGCTACATCATTAACGTTAATCCGCAAACGATCGGTGATGGGTAAGTTAGCGATCACATCCAAAAATGTACTGCCGTTGGGCAGGGTGACGTTACGTAGGGCAGTACCGGAGGGCAGCAGGGGAGCGAGAACCCGGATGGTGATACTGGGTTGGATCATGGCCGTGCGGGATATTAAAGTACGATCGTAACCTGTTTCCTGTCCCACTTCCAATCGGGAGATAATAATCGTATCTCCCCCTTGCAAACGGAAATCCGGTAATCTTTGCCCCGTCAGCAGGGGAGTATAGAGATCCACTCTCTGCTCAAGTACCGTACCGTCCACTAAAGATCGGCGTACTACCACCCCCCGGAGATCCGCCCGCGGCGTACTACCACCGGCGGCTACTAACAATTGAGGTATAGGAGTATTAGGCCCGACGTTGTAGTAACCGGGGCGTACCACCTCTCCCAATACCGTCAATTGTACGGGGCGGGGTGTGGTCAATACCGCTATGACTTTCGGTTCCTCTTTCAAGAACTTTTGCCCCAATTCATAGCGTATTTTCGTTTCTAACTCGTCTAAAGTTAACCCTTTAGCTTTAATTCTCCCCAAAATGGGAATAATTATACTACCTTCTTGATCGATGATCGATCCGGCGCTGAATTCGGGAAAATCCGGCACGGAGATCGACACCTGATCATCCACATTCAAGCGGTACAATTGCCATTGTTTGGATTGATTATCCTCGTATAGAGGCGGTGAAGGAGTGCTAGGAGGTATATCCTGTGGTTGGAAAGTCGGGCCGGGAGGATCGGGGGGCAAGAAATCCAACGGTTTAGCTCGTTCCCCATCTGGAATCGGTATCGAAGTTTGTGCCAGTACCGAGGGGCTTGCAATTATCCCTCCTAGTAAAGAAGTAGAGCAGACAAATAAAATTAATTCTCGCTGACTTTTTTTAAACATGATGGAATAACTGGAAAAAATTAATTTAGGGAGAGGAGCGAAATTCAAGCCGATTAAAAAATTGTTCTTTTAAACTATTTTGAACTAATTGAGCTTTTTTTAGCACATCCGGGCGGACATCTTCTAAACTTTTAGTCGGCTCTATCATCACCTGTAAACATACTGCCACCCAAGGTACTCTTCCCCCCCTCAATTGTGCCCACTGATCTGACCAATACCAACGCGAAGGAGAGTAATGACCTCCGTCGGGGAAGGCATACCATTGCACCACAGCGAAAGTTCGTTTGTCCCAACCCCGGAAGAATCGGGCAGTCACTTCATGACCACCGGTAGTGGGGAAATTTAATGTAGTGACGGGATCGCTATTCCAGTGGAAGACCGAGCGTAAATCTGACCATTCTACCCCTGGATGGCTACGGTGATAAGTTTGGGGTAACAACAATAAAATTGTCGGTGGTTCGCCGCTTTGTTCTAATAATTGTAAAGACCATTTACCCTCCCCTAAATTCAGGACTTTTTGCTGTTGGCTGTTCCAACCCGGCAGATTAATCCCGTTTTCCCGTATGTTTGTCATATTCGCACCCAAATTGGCAATTTTAGGCACATCCCCCCAAGAAAATTTGCCGGTGAGCAACTGAGGCACAACACTGCCCACCGATAGACAGAACAACAGAATTAAAAGTATCGTGTAGTTTAAAGGTAAACGGCGCAATGTTTTCCATAGACCACCCTGTAAATTAGTCATCCCTGTTGATCTCCCCCGTTGGTGATTCGATGGGTGTTCGTTCTTGCCAACGCTGTACTATTTTGAATAGGAGAACGATGAATAATAACATGATAGTCGAGTATAAGTCACCGCCCCAACCATCGTGAAGCCATGTGAATAAGTCTTGGCGTCCTAAACCGTGGAAACAAGCCAAGATAGCGTTACGAATAGTATTAGCGATGACGCTAATCACGATCGAACTGCCCAAGAGAAAACAACTTAACTTAACATCCTTGAGATTTTTCGTCCAATGTAACAGCATTAAAGTTACATAAAAACTGGTGAAGAGCATTTTCAAACCGGCACAGTAGGGCGCTACTTCCACGAGCCGACCGTTAAGAGAAATATAAATGCCATCTACAGCCACATCGAACCCGCCTTGTTTGAGCAAAAAGCCTGAAACACCGGCGATAAAAGTTTGTAGGGGTAGAGTATAGGGAGTGATCAGATAGGGAATCGGGTTAGGGGTAGCTAAAAACACCAACACCAGGGGAAAACATAACAGTTTCAAGCCTGGGATTCCTTTAAACCAGAGACAGATACCGGCGAGCATCACCGGGAAAGAAAGATTGACCCAGATGCTAGTACCGGAAACGTACAACACCGCCGCTAAACCCAAGAGAAAGCCGCCCAGAGGGTGGGAATAATCGGGAAGTGCCGTCCATTTTTTTCTATCTTGCCAGACTATGTATGCCGCGTAGGGTATACCGATCAAACCGTGACTGAAATACTCGTGGTCGGTACTGATACTTTTATTAACCCAGCCATCTAACCAATGAAACAAAACCGGCCCGTAAATGAAAGTTAAAAGACCACCGATGAGCAACGGCTGGAAATTTTTCTCTATGTAGGGGCGTGGATTGGAACTTGAACGCATAGAAAAATAAGATCGAATTTGTGTTTAGTTTAGCCGATGATCCGTGATAAATGGTCGATCACGAAATTAACTTGCTCTTCTTTCAAGCCAGGATACATGGGCAGAGATAATATTTCTTGGCAGAGTTTTTCGGCTTGCGGGAAATCTCCTTTTTCATATCCTAAAAAATTGTAGGCGGGCTGAAGATGACAGGGAATAGGATAGTGTATTCCGGTTTGGATACCACTATTGTTTAATTCGGACTGTAATTGTTGGCGATCGATCGGACAACTGCGATCGAGACGGATAACGTAAAGGTGATAGACGTGTCCGCTACCACTCTCATTAGTAATGGGATAGATACCTTTATCGGCAAACGGGGCCAGAAGATAGTCGTAATATTGAGCGATTTGGTAGCGCTGTTGATTCCAAGACTCCAGGTGAGGTAATTTAACTTCTAGAATCGCCGCCTGTATCGTGTCTAATCTGCTGTTGGTACCTAATTCCGTGTGAAAATATTTACTGGGCGCACCGTAATTTCTCAACGCGCTAACTCTTTGGGCGATCGCTTCTTCCCCCGTCACTAACATCCCGCCATTACCGAAAGCCCCCAGATTTTTACTAGGATAGAAACTAAATGCTGCCGCACCCCCCATCGAGCCTGCCCGATAGCCCTCCCTATTGGCTAAATGGGCTTGCGCTGCATCTTCAAAAACCAGCAAGTTATAAGTTCGAGCCAGATGCAGTAGAGCCGAAGGAGATACCATCTGGCCGTATAAGTGTACGGGCAAGATAGCTTTAGTTTTCGAGGTTATCGCTTTTTCCGCCGCTTTGAGATCGATCAGAGCCGTTGCCTGGTCACAATCGACTAAAATCGGTCTCGCCCCCGTTTGTAATACTCCGATAACCGTGGCGATGAATGTATTATCAGGGACGATCACTTCATCACCATAGCCGATGCCGTAGGCTTGTAAACCGAGGGCGATCGCACTTGTCCCATTAGCCACCCCCACCCCGTGATCGACCCCGCAAGCCTTGGCGAAAGCGTTTTCAAAATCTTTTAAAGCTTTGCCTAAAACAAAATCGCCCCCGGCGATCACCTTGGCGATTGCCTCTTTAATCTCATCTTCGAGGGGTTGATGTTGCCAAGTTAAATCTACAAAGGGGACGGGGGCTGAATTCATGAGAATTTATTTTTCTTATATTTTTAAGATTTTAAATAGATAAACTTACCATATTTACTGTTTTTTTACTAGCTTCGTGGCAGAATTTATAATCTATAAGCAAATAAGGAAAAAACGAGGATGAGACCACCTAAAGTTATATTTTTGGATGCCGTGGGTACTTTATTCGGGGTAAGGGGTAGCGTGGGGGAAATTTACGGGAAAATTGCTAACCGATACGGTGTTCACGTATCCTCCGTTCAATTAGATATGGCTTTCGCTGATAGTTTCCGTAACTCGCCGCCCCTAGCTTTTCCAGGAGTAGAACCCTCACAAATCCCGCAACTAGAATACGATTGGTGGTACGAAATCGCTGGATATGCCTTCACGAAAGCCGGAGTTATCCATGATTTTTCCGATTTTAATGCTTTTTTTGCCGATCTTTATGACTATTTCGCCACCGCCGAACCATGGTTTCTTTACGATGAAGTCATTACCGTTCTCGATAAATGGCGGTCTTCAGGTATACCCCTGGGAATTATTTCTAATTTCGATAGCAGAATTTATGAAGTATTAAAAGTATTAGATATAGAAAATTATTTTACTTCCGTCACTATTTCCTCGATGGTAGGAACCAGTAAACCGAACCCCTATATATTTCACAGTGCCTTAGAAAAATACGATTGTTATCCTGAAGAAGCTTGGCATATAGGAGATAGTTTTCAAGAAGATTATCAAGGAGCTAAAGCAGTAGGAATTAAAGCATACTGGCTCAATAGAAAAGCTCACCCCGATGGATGAGCTAAACAATTCTTATCTAGATTCTGGTGGCTTATCCACCCACTTTAACCACGGGTTTGAAGCTGGGTACAACAACCTCGCTATCTTGTTTGGTGAGCTTATTGTACAGTCTTTCCGTGTTGGGGAAGTTAGCCGCAGGCAGAGTCGGGAAACGACGATAGGGTACAGTATCTTCTCCGAATAATTGGATGTATTCCATACTGTTG
The DNA here is from genome assembly GCA_016903695.1 of Chlorogloea purpurea SAG 13.99. Classification (GTDB taxonomy): domain Bacteria; phylum Cyanobacteriota; class Cyanobacteriia; order Cyanobacteriales; family Microcystaceae; genus Chroococcopsis; species Chroococcopsis gigantea_A. The sequence goes on along the minus strand of JADQBB010000018.1, from coordinate 8,499 downwards.
ACCATCGCTCCGATGAAAGCTCGCAATCCTTGGGTCGCCAAAATTTGGTTATATTTTTGGATTTCTTTTTGATTGAGAGGCGCGCGCCCTAAGAAGTGTTTCGTACCCAATTCGATTACTTTCGTGTTGGGATAGGGAGCGTAAAACTCTTTCATATAAAGCTCGGAATTACCTAACCCTTCGATGAACTCTTTAACGGTAATTTCGCCGTTGCTCAATTTACTTTCTAGAGCGGTAAATTCAGCTTGAATGATATAAGGCTCTAAATCCCGTTCAAAAATCTGACGATAGGCAGCGCGAATAGCAGTTTTCACCGCTACTTTGTCGAGATTGGATAGGAGTTTAAAGATCTTAGTCTGTTCCCGTTGAACGGTAACACCCTGATTGACACGAGATTTGATGTCGGGTTCGGTGCGTAAAGTCGAAACCTGTCCGAGTTCCACAAAGCGGGGAGTTTCTTCCTTATCCACTCTTTGGCCGATGTCTTCTCGTATAGTACCGGGACGGGTCGATCGCAATTGTAACCCAGCCGGTGTCAAATAACGCTCGTAGGGCACGGTATCTTCCCCGAAGGTTTGATTGTATTCCGGCCCATCGATAATAGCGTCTATGATGGCATAAAATCCCTTTTTAGCCGCTATATCGAAGTAGGTGTTCATTTCCTGACGACCGTAGGTAGGACGACCGAGCAGACGACGGTGGATGTATTCGATCGCTTTGACCACGTAGAAAGGAGTCCAATACAGCTTACGGAAGGTTTCCGATTTCGCCAGGGTCTTGATGAATTCCCGCAGGGAGATGTCACCGTTTTCTAGCTTGATCTCCGCTAGTTTGAGGCGTTGTCCCTCATAGGGCAGACGGCCGAACACCTGACGGTAAGCGGCGAGGATCACTTTCTGGGTGGAACTTTCCCCGAATTTAACGCTGGCACCGTTGCTAGACCCCGGTAATTCGCTGTTGAGACGGAATACTTTGGGGCCGAGAGAACCTGGTAGTTCACCCCGCGCGTCGGGGTTGCTATTCTGGTTGTTGATAGCGGGGCCGCGGTGGATGAGAATCCGTTTCGTGTCTTTGCCGAAGGGGGCGGGACTGGAACTAGGATCGCGGGTTTCTTTGGGGAAAATCGCGCCGAATTGGATTTCGAGGGGGTCGTTACCGGAACCGTAAACGTGTTGGTCGGGTAGCGGTCGATCGTATTTAGCGAAAGTGGTGATGAATTGGGGTACTTTGCGGAAAGGCGCACTATAGTTAAATAGATCCTGTTGCATCCCCCAGTTACGACACTCTTGCGCTTCCTGTCCCAAGCCGCGCAGGTAGGGTACGGTTTCTTCCCCGAAGTAGTCGGCGTATTCTTGAGTATCTACTAAAGCGTCAACTAAAGCCGGTAAACCACCCGCCGACACGATCGAGAAATACTTCTGTACTTCTTCTCTCGATGAAGGGCCACGACCGAGTATATGACGGAAAGCTAATTCCAGAGCGCGACTATTGATGAAGGGGGTAAAGAATTGTCCTCGGTACAGGGGCGATTTCGCGAGGCGACGGACGAATTCCTTCATGGAAATATCGCCGTTACGTACTTGGGATTCCAAGTAAGAAATCGACTGACTGTAGGCGCGAGAAATATCCCGCTCGAAAATTTGCCGGTATGCCGCTTTGATGACCGCGGATTTTTCCGTTTCCGATAAGCCAGTCTTCATGACGAATTTCTGGCGTTTTGCCGAAGCATTGAAGTAGCTTTGGGGTAGGGTTAAACCCTGTTGGTCGCTAGAGGGGCGCTGGCGCACTTTATTAGCGGGTGTGGGCGCTTTCAATTCGCTAATCAAGATATTGAAATATTGATTAACTATCTCTTTGCTTTCCCCATCCCTTTGGAAATATTCTAAAGAAGCGGCCCGCATTTCCTGCAACGCCACTAAAGTAGCGTCTATAGAACAAGCGTTCTCAAGAACTTCTCTCAAACCTCTGGTATTAACGATGATTATATTAGGGTCGCCCGCTACAATGGCGTATGTTACATAACGCAGGAACCAGGATAGATCCCGGAGAGATTTCTGCATATTGCCGGGGCCGTAGCGAGACACGTTGATGGGACGGAATCCTGGAGGGATAGGGCCACTGGAGTTGAATATTCCCCGTAATCCACCTAAAACACCGCCGCCGCTACTACTACTCTCGGAGTAGGTGACGGTGCCTAGTCTCATGCCATCACGAACGTCGGTACTTTTTGCGCCCGCGCCCACTAAGACCTTCTCTTCTACCGGGGGCTTTTCTAAATAAGCCATCGGTGAGCCGCCTGTAAAGATCCGGTTAGCCGCTCTGGATACGATCAGATCCGAGCTTCTGGTCAGGACTTGAGCGATGTCCAGTCTTTTGTTACCGGAACGAAAATAGGCGATAAGTTCGTTCAGTTCTGAATTGGCGAGGAAACGATCTTGCTGTTCTGCTTGGGTAATAGCAGATACAGGTACGGTTTGATAAAGTTGCGGACTTGCTAAAGAGCTTCCACCACTTGCCTTAAGACTCATTGGATTTTAACTATCTCCCATTGACAATGATTGCTGAGTTCTCCCATACAGGATGATGTGTTTCGGCAACATCCTTAAAAATTATAGATGTTTAAAAAGTTAGTTCAGCATCTAGATTAAATCTTTTTGTGCTTCCTGAGGATGTTTGTTAAGAATTATCACGCTTTCTGGGAAAGTTTTACTGGTTTGTCGGGGTTTATGCGGACGCAACGCTGGAGAAAAAAGCGGCTACTTTCTCAGGTCGCGTAAATTCCAAATAACGTTGAGCTAGTTCTGGTGTTAATAATTCGATCAGAAGACGGTTTTCCAACCAAAGTTCGATCACCGAGAAGGGGCCGCGATTACATAGCTGAACTCTCCATCCTTGCTCTAGGGCGATACGCTCGATTTCGGTTTGACTCAGACCCACGGAGATAGCCGCGTGAAAAGCGCAATTAGATGGGCTGAACACCGTGCGCACGAATTGAGGATGACCGTCGGCCGGTAGAATTTGCGTGTTAAGGGGATAAACTTCGATCGCCGTACCGTTATCATCGAACTGTACGGCAATATAACTTCCTTCAGCGGGAAAGAACGGGTAAACTTTACCTTGTAACAACTGACCTAAAACTTTAGCAACGAGGCGGGGATTTTGGGCGGGGATAGAAATATGGTGGATCATGGTGTCAACTCTCCTTAATGTCTTCTAATGAGTATTACGAAGCCCATCGAGGTTTTTATGCCAATTTTGTAACGCTTGGTGGAGCCTTCAAAATACAACTTCCGTTGAGATATAACCGAGAATAATGCACAATATTAAGTCGAACTGTTGACCCATGATGTGATGACTGACGATAATAAAGCGCGTTCTGCTGTTCAGCGTCTGTACAATACTTACCCCTTCCCCCCCGAACCTCTCCTCGACCAACCGCCCCCGGGTTATAACTGGCGGTGGCACTGGCAAGCCGTATATAACTTCTGTTGTGGGCGCAAACCATCTAAACCCAATATCCGTATCCTCGACGCTGGTTGTGGCACCGGCGTGGGCACCGAATACCTGATGATGCTCAATCGGGAAGCTCATATTGTAGCCATCGATATAAGCGAGAAGGCTTTAGATATTGCTAGAGAGCGTTGTCAGCGCTCAGGTGTGGCGACCGCCCGTCAAGGATCGATCGAATTCCTCCACCTCCCTCTCGAAGAAGCCCACCACATACGGGGTGAGTTCGATTTGATCAACTGCGTGGGTGTATTACACCACCTCCCCAATCCCGTTAAAGGTATTCAAGCCCTAACCCAGAAGTTAGCCCACGGCGGTTTATTTCACATTTTCGTCTATGGCGAATTGGGACGCTGGGAAATACAATTGATGCAGAAAGCGATCGCAATCCTCCAAGGAGATAAGCGGGGCAATTACAAAGACGGCGTATCGGTGGGGCGCAAACTTTTCGCGAGCCTCCCCGAAGATAATCGGTTGGTCAAACGTGAAAAACAGCGTTGGTCACTAGAAAACCATCGGGATGAATCTTTCGCCGATATGTACGTCCATCCCCAAGAGGTGGATTACAATATCGATACTCTATTCGACTTGATCAACGCGTCTGGATTGGCTTTCGTGAATTTTTCCAACCCTTCTTTCTGGCAATTGGAGCGATTATTAGATAAAGCCCCGGATTTGCTCGCCAGAGCGCGAACTTTAGGAGATAGGGAACGTTATCGCCTGATCGAATTACTAGATCCAGAAGTGACTCACTACGAGTTCTTTTTAGGCAAGCCTCCCCTGGTCAAAACCGATTGGAGTGACGACGGAACCCTCTTAAAAGCCATCCCGGAAGTTCATCCCTGTATCCACGGTTGGCCGAGTCGGGGGTTACTGGATTACGATTATCGCCCCGTCGATCTAACCGCTGATGAATTCGCTTTTATGGAAAAGTGCGATGGCGATCGTTCTGTCGGGGAGATTCTGTCCGCGGTAAAATTAAGCCCCGCCGATGTACGCTCTCTCCAATCCCGACAGTTGATCATGCTCCATTAACTCTTGACAATCTGCCCGAAATCTGCTATAACACGGGCGTGATTGCGGAGGAGTCCGAGGAGATTGAGGCGATTATCGCGGATAGCAGGTTCCTCGGCCATGACTAAAACGCTGTTCTCGCCATCAAAAAACTCGCTGACGATGGGGACGATGTTAGCCAGTCCATCCACGAGGCGTTTATAATCCCGCCCGCTTTGAGCGGCGAGAGTTTGGGGAAGCAGAGCGATCAGGGCATTATAAAAATCAGACTCGGAAGATTGTTGAAAAGCGGCGGGATCGATCGTGCTAGCAGGATCGAGAATAGTCGTAGATAAAGACCCTTTCGCCCCTAAACGGGTGGAACGATTCACCGTCTCGTAGATGGTATCTAATTGACCGTTTTCACGGATGCTAGCGAGGAACTCAGCGCGGTCGCGCAGGTCGAGTAAATCCGCTAAAGCTCGATCGCCCAATTCTCGATCGTTATCCCCCAATACCGCGTTAACCAGATCGTAATCAATACCCCGCTCATCTTGCAACAGGGTTTGTAGACGTTGCATGAAGAAGTTTTTCAACAAAGGGGCCGGAGATGTTTTATCGGGGTGGCCGGTGACGAAATCCGCGCCCGTTTGCTCGAGCAACTGTCCCAGATTAATATTTAACCCGGCGTTCCAAGTAATATTAATAATAGCGTTGGCAGATCGGCGGAGGGCGAAAGGATCGGATGAGCCGGTAGGCAACATTCCCAAGCCGAAAATAGACACGAGGGTATCGAGACGGTCAGCGATGCCCACCACTTGACCTGTGAGAGATTCGGGCATTTCATCCCCCGCGCCCCTGGGAAGATAATGTTCAAAGATACCTTTAGCGACGATTGGCGATTCACCACTGACTAAAGCGTACTTCTCCCCCATAATCCCCTGTAATTCAGGGAACTCGTACACCATCCCGGTGACTAGATCGGCTTTACAAAGGAGGGCGGTGCTTTCGATCTCCCTTTGTTGTTGGGCGTTAAGATTTAATTGGTCGCTGATCATCTGGGAAATTTCCATGATGCGATCGACTTTATCGCGCATAGTTCCCAATTCTTCCTGGAAAGTAACGGTTTCTAATTGGGGTAGATAACTTTCCAAGGATTCGTCGCAGTCGGCGGTGTAGAAAAACTTGGCATCGGCCAAACGGGCGCGAATCACTCTCTCATTACCCGCGGCGATAATCTTAGCTTTATTAGGGTCGCCATTGGAGATGGTAATAAAAAAAGGTAATAACTCTCTAAATTTTTTCACGGGGAAATAACGCTGGTGAGTCACCATCACCGTAGTGATCACTTCAGGAGGGAGTTGCAAGAATTCTGTATCGAATTTTCCCGTGGTAGCGGTGGGAAACTCTACCAAGTTGATCACTTCTTTCATTAAATCCGGGGGAATTTCCGCATCGCCGCCCAATAGATCGGCGACGCTTTCTATCTGTCGTTGAATGATATTCTGACGCACGGCCCGATCGACTAAAACCGACACCGATTCTAAAGCCGATACATAATCTTTTGCCGTGGGGATAGAAAAAGGGCCCGGCTTGAGGATACGATGACCGTAGGTGATCCGATCGCTTTTCAAAGTAGTAGAGCCGTTCACGATTTCCACGGGGATGATCTCTTTATCCCACAGCGTCACCAACCAGCGAATCGGGCGGGGGAATTTCAAGTCACCATCTCCCCAGCGCATAAATCTCCGACCTTCTAAACTCCCTATCCATCCGGGGATAAGTTGCTTTAATATTTCTCGCGTATCCCTACCCGGAATAGTTTTTTTAACGAATACGAAGGCCCCTTTATCGGTGTCTCTCACTTCTAATGTGTCAATGGGTACATCCTGCTTTTTGGCAAAACCAACAGCGGCGGGCGTAGGTTTGCCGTCTTTAAAGGCCGCACCCGCCGGGGGCCCTTTGATTTCTTCTTCTCTATCCGGTTGTCGCGGGGGGAGATTGTCGATTAACACCGCTAATCGGCGAGGTGTGCCGTAGGTTTCTACCGCGTCGGGGGTGAGTAATTCAGCGGCTAAAGTTTTAGTAATGCGATCGTGCCATTGTTTCAGGGCGTTGTCTACAAAATCTGCTGGTAATTCTTCCGTACCTACTTCTAAAAGAAAATGGGGCATAGTGTGGTTAAAATTCTGCGGTGACTCTCACCCATATCGTAAGTTATCACCGGTACGCTAATCTATAGCTAACTTAATATTTCCCCTCATCTATCCGGGGCGGGATGTGGTATGAACAATTTATGGTGATTTAGGCTCGATCGCAGATGACGGATTTTTTCAATACCTACGGTTTTTTGATCGTTTCTATGATCTTCGGCGCTTTGTTGGGTTTATCCCTTTACTTACCGTTGATGGCCGGTCAATTATCCTTGGCAACGCCTGGCTTTTACGCTTTAGGTGGCTACATCGCGGCTATCCTATCCACGAAAGTATTTACTTTTTCCGGTACTGATTACCCGTTACCTTACGTATTCTTAGAAATGCTCATAGCCGGAATAACTTCGGGTATCTTAGCGATTTTATTGGGTGTTCCCGTTCTCAAATTAAAGGGTATATATTTGGCCATAGGGACGATAGCCTGGGTGGAAATTTTGCGAGTCATCGCTCTTAATTTAGACATTACCGGCGGTGCGGTGGGAATCTTCGCCATACCTCAACCTTTTAGCCAACAAATCCAATACCTATGGATCGCTTTACCCCTTTTAATCCTCGTGATGCTTTTCGTTTACCGTTTAGAAAAAATTCGTACAGGTAGAGCTTTTAACGCGATCAGGGAAGACGAATTAGCCGCAGGTGCGATGGGTATAAATCCGACTTATTATAAAGTTTTAGCTTTTACTTTGGGTGCTATTATAGCGGGCGTAGTCGGGGCGGTGAGCGCTCATTTCCTCAATACTTGGAACTCTCGCCAGGGAACTTTCGACGCTAGTATTATTTTCTTGGCTTTCGTCTTGATCGGCGGTAGTCGAACTTTTATCGGCCCGGTTATTGGTGGCCTGCTACTAACAGCTTTGCCGGAAGTTTTAAGAAATATAGGTAGTAACGGTGATCTGCCTCTCTGGCTGGCCCAGTTCCTCAAAGATGGTCGTTTAATTATTTTTGGAATTCTTTTAGTATCGGGTACGATTTTTTATCCTCAAGGTTTGGTCACACCGGAGTTAGTCAAACGAGTTTTTGGTAAAATTAGCACGTTACTTCCTCATAAAAAAAGGGGGTTAATTTGAACGAAGCAATTATGGAAGTGCAAGGGGTAACGCGTCGATTCGGGGGCTTAATAGCCGTGGATGACGTTAATTTTACAGTGAGTGAACACGAGATATTCGGATTGATCGGCCCTAACGGGGCGGGCAAGACGACTTTATTCAATCTCATCACGGGTTTGATTCCCGTATCAAGCGGTCAAATCTTCTACCGGGGTCAGAAAATTTCTAATCTTTCTCCCTATCAAATCGCCGGTAAGGGTATGGCTCGAACTTTTCAAAATCTACGATTGTTCAAGGATCTATCGGCTCTAGAAAATGTGGCTATAGCTCTCGATATACATAACTCTACTAATTTATTATCTGGTATTTTAGGATTACCTGGAGCGAGAAGAGAAGAGGAGAGAACTTATGGAGAAGCTAGGGATTTATTGGCTCTAGTGGGACTAAAAGATATAGAAAATAAAAAGGCTGGTAGTTTCGCTTATGGAGATCAAAGACGTTTGGAAATTGCTAGGGCTTTGGCTTTACGTCCGCAGGTTTTACTGTTAGATGAACCCGCAGCCGGTTTGAATCCCACTGAAAAAGTTACTCTGGGTCAATTGGGAGCATCCCATTTATGCAATGAGTAAGAATACTTAAAATATTGCTCCGTTAAGATATGCACAACGTAATTTGAGATACTGGGGAACATTTTTCTCCAAATATTGCGCACCAGTTATTTTTATTCTGGCTCCAATTCT
>JADQBB010000001.1 GCA_016903695.1 Chlorogloea purpurea SAG 13.99 | reverse complement strand
GAACGCACCCCCCGATAAAATAAGGCCGGCTCGGCCTGAATTTACGCTTGTGGACAAGTAGGGGCCGTCCCCCTTGGTTGAAGCAAGAAATTAACGCCATTCTTAAGTTTAATTAGGTTTGGGTAAGTTTTTTAGAGCAGCCAGTGCAAAGTATTAAGATCACTGGTATCGTAGTTAGACTAGTTCAAAGGAACTTGGAAAGCCTGAATAACCCCTACCGAAGAAAACTAGAGTTCTAACCACAGAGGGTTATACTTCTATCCGCCTTTTGCTTTAATAGCAACATCGATCATTCAAGGTTAAACCCCGCCATGTTGATGCCCCTCGATTTTTTGTTCCGTTTATTGTCCACCGTGATAACGATCGTTCTCCTCGGTGGTGGAGCTTATATATTGTATCAGTGGCACGAAGGGGGGTTAGTTAGCAATCTCTGGTTATACCTCAGCATCGGATTATTATCATGGTCTTTCTTGGGCTTCCTACCAATTTTACTGCTTCGTCGTCGGGGACGAGATGAACCCAAACCGATGCGCAGCGATCGAGTTCAACGTTTAATTCGACCCGATGGCAGCGAGATCCAAGTGGAATTTTATGGATCGGAACTGGCCCCACCCCTGATTCTGACTCACGGCTGGGGGCCCGATAGCACCGTGTGGTATTACGCGAAGAAACAGTTAACGGATCAGTTTCGCGTGATAGTTTGGGATCTACCCGGTTTGGGCAAGTCCAAAAAGCCCCGCAACAAAGACTACTCTTTAGAAAAGTACGCCCGTGACCTGGAAGCGGTACTAGGATTAGTAGACGAACCGGCCATATTACTCGGCCACAGTATGGGGGCGATGATGCTGTTAACTTTCTGCCGCTTATTTCCCGAACAACTCCAACGAAAAGTCGCAGGCTTGATCGTGGTAGATGGAACCTATACCAATCCCGTTAAAACCGCCGTCCTGAATAAACTTTTGACGGCGCTACAAAAGCCATTGTTAGAACCATTGCTTCATTTAGCGATCGTTTTCTCCCCCCTCCTATGGCTCATGAGTTGGCTCAGTTATTTTAACGGTTCCACGTTGATCACCACCGAAATTTCTGGTTTCACGGGGCGGGAAACGCGAGGACAGCTTAATTTTTCCAGTTTGATAGGCATTAAAGCGCCCCCCGGCATCTTAGCGCAGGGAGTTCTGGCAATGTTGGAGTTTGACGAGACGGCTACGTTAAAAGAAATCTCCGTCCCCACCCTAGTAGTGGTGGGCAAGTCCGATATTGCCACGAGGCCCTTCGCCAGTCAACGTATCAGCGCCGAAGTGCCGCGCGCTCAACTGAGCGTACTATCTCCGGGGGGACACATGGCGCTGATGGAACGCAATCAAGAATTTTCGGAAATCGTTCGCGCGTTCAGCGCTTCTTGCTTGAAGCTAAAAAAGTGAGTTGAACCCACCTATCACAACCTCCTGAAAACAGCTAGACTAAATATAAACGTAAAGTTTAGTTAAGCGCCGCGAAGGTGATCCCACCGATGATCAAAAAACGGATAGTATTAATCGCCGGGTTTGAAACCTTTAACGCCGGGTTATACCGGCAGGCGGCCCGATCGGCCGCGTCGGGCTGTGCCGAACTAGATGTGACAGTGTTCGATGATGGCTCGATCGCCCGCGAACCCGATCGAGTAGAAGCGGCCCTGAAAGATGCCGACGTTTTCTTCGCCAGTTTAATCTTCGACTACGACGCGGTGATGTGGTTGCGGGAGAGAGTGCAGTCCATCCCTATCCGCCTCGTTTTCGAGTCAGCTTTAGAGTTGATGAGTCTTACCCGCATCGGTAAATTCGTCATCGGTGACAAACCCAAAGGGATGCCCAAACCGATACAGTTCATCCTGAGTAAGTTTTCCGGGGGCAGAGAAGAAGATAAATTAGCGGGATATATCAGCTTTCTCAAAACCGGGCCCAAATTACTGAAATATATCCCCGCCAAGAAAGTCCAAGATTTACGCAACTGGTTGATCATCTACGGTTATTGGAACGCGGGGGGCGTGGAAAATGTGGCCGCCATGTGTTGGTACATCGCCGAAAAATATCTGGGTTTAAAACCAGGTCAAATTCCCGAAGTTGTAGAGACTCCCAATAAAGGGTTATTACACCCAGACGCGGAAGGTTATTTTCTGGCTCCCGCCCAGTATCTCGATTGGTATCGACAAAATAAAAAGCCGCCTATTGACGCACCGGTAATAGGTATTCTCCTGTATAGAAAACACGTTATCAGTAAACAACCTTATATAGGGCAGTTGATCCGCTATTTTGAAGCCGAGGGTTTAATTCCCCTGCCGGTATTCATCAACGGCGTGGAAGGGCATACAGTAGTGAGAGATTGGCTTACCACCGACTATGAGAAGCAACAGAGGAAGTCGGGTAATATAGAAACACCTTCTCTTAGCCCCGACGCAATCGAAGTGTCGGCGATCGTATCCACGATCGGCTTCCCCTTGGTGGGCGGCCCCGCCGGGTCGATGGAAGCCGGGAGACAGGTAGAAGTGGCGAAAAGGATTTTAACCGCTAAAAATATTCCTTATTTCGTGGCCGCACCTTTACTGATCCAAGATATTCACTCTTGGACGAGACGGGGGATAGGTGGCTTACAAAGCGTGGTGTTATACGCCTTGCCAGAATTGGACGGTGCGATCGATACTATACCTTTAGGCGGCCTCGTGGGCGAGAATATCTACCTCATCCCGGAGAGGGTGAAACGTCTCACCGGCAGATTGAAAAACTGGATCGCGCTAAGAAATACACCCCCCGCCGAGAGAAAATTAGCGATTATCCTCTACGACTTCCCCCCCGGCTACGGCGCAACTGGAACCGCGGCTTTATTGAACGTGCCCCGCAGCTTGATCAATTTACTGCGCGCCTTGGGAGAACAAGGTTACAACGTGGGGGATATTCCAGGGGATGGCGAGGAAATAATCAAGGCGGTGAAAGACGCGGACAACGAAAATTTATCAACCGCGGCATCTAATCGGGTATCCGTGGAACGATTAGAGAATTGGTTAGGCTACTTGCTAACCTACCGCATCGAGAAACAATGGAAATCCCTGAAAGATAGCGGCATAAAAACGATCGGCGATGAGTATCATATTGGCGGCATAGAGTTAGGAAATGTCTGGATAGGTGTGCAACCACCTTTAGGATTATCCGGCGACCCGATGCGCCTGATGTTCGAGAAAGATCTCACCCCGCACCCTCAATACGCTGCTTTTTATCAGTGGCTGCAGAAAGATTATCAAGCTCAAGCTGTGATTCATTTCGGAATGCACGGGACGGTGGAATGGCTACCGGGTTCCCCTTTAGGAAACACGGGTTATTCTTGGTCGGATATATTACTGGGAGATCTGCCCAATTTATATCTATACGCGGCTAATAATCCCTCGGAATCCATGCTGGCTAAAAGGCGAGGTTACGGGGTGCTAATTTCCTATAATGTACCTCCCTACGGTCGGGCGGGATTGTACAAAGAATTAATGAATTTAAAAGAATTAATCACCGAGTTTCGAGAAGACCCAGAGAAGAATTACGCCCTCAGAGATGTTATCTGTCAGAAGATCATCGACACGGGTTTAAGTAGTGATTGTCCCTTTGAAACCGGAGAAAAACAAGGCATTGCCTTTACTTTAGAAAACGCCAAACTTTTCAGCCGATACGCACTCAATGACTATTTTGTCAAGGTGTATAACTATTTAGGCGTGGTGGAATCAAGGCTCTTTTCTTCGGGGTTACATACTTTGGGAGAGTCCCCGGATAGAGAAGGAATGGAATCCTATTTAAAAGCTTACTTTGATGGCATATCCGACCAAGAATTAAGAGCGATACTATCGTCAAACTTTTCTAATATAGATAATGAAAGAGTAAGGGAAGGCAAAGAGATCGTTGCCCTACTTAATAGAAACACAGAGGAATTAACCAACCTGCTCAAAGGATTGAACGGCGAATATATACCCCCGGCACCAGGGGGAGATTTATTAAGGGATGGGGCGGGAGTGTTACCAACAGGTCGTAATATACACGCTCTAGATCCCTATCGTATGCCCTCACCTGGCGCTTATGAAAGGGGGCGGGAAATAGGCAAGAAATTGATCCAACAGCACTGGGATGAACACGGTAGTTACCCGGAAACGATCGCCGTGTTACTGTGGGGCTTAGACGTGATCAAAACCAAGGGCGAGTCTCTGGGTATCCTCTTGGAATTAGTGGGGGCCGAACCCGTAAAAGAAGGTACGGGTAGGATCGTCCGCTACGAGTTGAAACCTTTAGACGAAGTGGGACACCCGCGCATTGATGTACTGGCGAATCTATCGGGAATCTTCCGGGATACTTTCGTGAATATTATCGAGTTATTGGATGATTTATTCCAGCGGGCGGCGGACGCACAAGAATCAGAAACTCATAACTTCATCCGCAAACATTATCTAGCCCTGAAAAGTCAGGGGATAGAAAATGCGTCGGCGCGATTGTTCTCCAATCCGGCGGGGGATTTCGGCTCTTTAGTGAACGATCAGGTCGTGGATGGTAACTGGGAGAATTCCGAGGAATTAGGGAATACTTGGGAGAAAAGAAACGCTTTCAGTTACGGCAGGAAGGATAAAGGGCAGGCGCGGCCGGAGATATTACAGCAATTATTGCAGACGAGCGATCGCATAGTGCAAGAAATCGACTCGGTGGAATACGGGCTGACGGATATTCAAGAATATTACGGTAACACGGGGGGATTGAAACTAGCTGCGGAGAAAAGAAGCGGCAAGAAAGTAACCGCCTCATTCGTGGAAAGCTTCTCTCAAGACACCACGCCCCGCAAGTTAGAGGAAGTTTTACGATTAGAGTACCGCAGTAAGCTATTAAACCCGAAATGGGCCCAGTCTATGGCGAATCAAGGATCTGGGGGTGCCTATGAGATTTCCCAGAGGATGACGGCACTCATAGGGTGGGGAGGTACAGCCAGATTCACCGAAGATTGGGTGTACGACGAAGCCGCGGAAACTTACGCATTCGATCAAGAAATGGCCGAGAAATTACGTCAAGCTAATCCCGAAGCTTTTAAAAATATCATCGGCAGGATGTTAGAAGCCAACGGGCGCGGTTTCTGGAATGCTGATGAGGATAAATTGAAAAAGTTACAGGAATTGTACGAGTTAGCCGATGATGAGTTAGAAAAAACCTTATCCTTTACTTGATCGATAACGCTTAGCGAAAAAATGGGCGGATAAAGGTGTATTACATTATTGTACCACCGTCCCCTGATACCAAATCCTGTTATGAAAGGCTACCTTAAATATTAAGTAAAGTTTGTAGTGGCTTTAAGTGCGCTCTATCAAACAGCATTGCTTTAAACATGACATTGGCTCTCCATCACGGGCTACCTGCTAAGAATTTTTAGCTTTACATCTATGAATATATTCTAATACTATATATAGCTTTTCTTTATATAGTTCCATTCTCCATCTGAGCCTGATTTTCGGAGAGTCACAAAAGAATACTATTACATGAGAGCGCTTGTTTTTTAGGCAAAATCATTTTTCGATCTTCACAAAAATAATTAAAAAATGTAAATAATAAAATAAACTTTTCAGTTTAATGATATATTCTATTCATCAAAAGTTCTCCTTAAATAATATTTTTATGTCAGATTCCATTTTGAATTCTGTTTTAGAAAACCGTGAAACAAGAATAGGTTTTATCCGCAGTATACCAGTGTATCAACTTGAAGGTGATACAACTGAACTTTTGCCTCCGGGAAGTGGAGTTTTAATTATCGCCGACCCTAATACAGAAGCTTTTGATGCGCTGGAGAGGGCAGTTGAAACGATGGATATAGATGGAATTAATACTGTAGTCCACGAAAATAAAATAGAAATTGCACGGCTCGAACGAGTATCAGAAGAGTTTGCTCTAAATAAAATGTTGTCCGCTCCAGTTTATGCAGACCTTCGATACAATGGAAAACCTCTGGTCGTAAATGCTTTTGTTACGGAAGATGTTAAATTCACCCGGGTACTTTTTCCATTTGCTGGTGGATCGTATGACAAAAATAGTTTTACGTTGGCCGAGTATCTTGAAAATAATGATAGCGAGCAATTAGAAGCGATGGTTGTTCTTCATCAACCAATATTGAATAGTCGAGAAAGAGCTGTTCTGCGTCGTTTACCTGATGCAAGCCGTGAATTGGTTTTTGGAACTGCCGGTGAAACGGTAATGTCTGGTACCCCAGGGGCTCTGGTGGCAACGGTAACTGCCGGACTTTTAGTGGCTGCGGTGGGAACAGCTATAGGTAACTGTAGTTCTCTTTTTGACGACATGAAGCAATTCGTTATTAATCCTTCAGAAATAGACATTCGCACCCCTAATCTTGCTGTTCAAAAACTTATTAATGCTCGTCGCCAGTTGCTGATAAGATAGCTTTTTTTGTAAGTATTCAAGTCATATCAAAAGTACTCAAATCTCTACCATGTAAGCATTCGGGCGAATTATGGTAAGAGGAGCATTCCCATCAAGGAACGCTGAAAGATTTATTTTTCCTACTTATCTAGTAGGAAGCGCTTAGTTTAGAGAGTTCTAACATTTTAGAAGCATCTCTAAGACTAAGTTTGAGACCCCTGAATATTTACTTTTTTAAAATAATAGTTAAATTAAAATGCGAATTTTTTTATCTTATTTATTTTCTTTTGTACTTTTAATATGGTTTTTGCTTTCTATCTTCAGATATATCCCTAAAGTTGAAAAGTGGATAATACGATGGGATAGATTAGCCCTTATACCTCAATGGAATTTTTTTGCACCCATGCCTAATGAAAGTGATTATTACCTTTACTATCGTGTGATGAACAATTCTACAATTTCGCCTTGGCGAGAAGTTGTTTTTTCACTCGATCGTAAGTGGTATGGGATGATATGGAATCCAGGACGGCGAAACCGTAAAGCTTTTATTGACTTGTGTCAAGCCTTATCCCAGTTGGCCAAAAGTTCAAGAGAAGAAGTTTTAACTTCAATTCCTTATCTATTAATTTTGAACATGGTCGTTAGAATATGTAAAAATATGCCTGGAAATATTGTCCAGTTTAGTGTTTGTACGGTTGTTCCTAGTGAATCTCTACAAAATTTGTCGATAATCTTATTATCGGAATTACATTCAATTTAACCAGATGTAATCTTATGACTGAAGCCATTGCATTGCATTATACATTTATTAGTTTAGCCTTCGTTTTTGTTCTGTTTTCTGCTGAATACATTGTGGCTTTTTATAATGGCTCAATGGACAAATACTCTCTTATGGATTGGGAAATTTGTTCTTTACGAACTGGTTGGTTATTTACAGGATGGCGTGTCAAAATTTTCAATATATTATATACTTCTCAGATTTTTGTATTGATAATGATTGTTCGAGCAATGATTGCGCTCTTATTAGCTTTTTATTTTGATACCTCATTTAAACTGTTACTTGTAACCTTGCTGCTTTTTATGTCGTTTATCACAAATATAAGACATGTACATGGGCGAGATGGAGCGGATGAGCTAGTTATTATAGAATTAAGCGGACTTTTTGTTTACTATATCGCTGGTATAAGTTCACCTTTACGTTGGAGTGGATTGCTCTTTATAGTTGCACAGGTAACTCTATCGTATTTAGTTTCAGGTGTAGCTAAGTTAATTTCACCAACTTGGCGATCTGGCGATGCAATTATTAAAATTTTTGCTACAAGAATTTATGGCAAACCACAATTTATACCTTTCCTCAGTCATCGATTAATTACACTTTCCCTCGCCTGGTTCACAATATTATGGGAAACTACATTTCCTATTATATGGGTTGCTCCATTTTCCTTTGGTTTACTATGGATTATTGCTGGTGTTATGTTTCACTTGGGAACAGCATATGTTATGGGACTTAATACATTTTTGTTTACTTTCTTGTCATCTTATCCAATTATTTTATGGATGTTGCTAGATGCTAATTTTATTGCTAGGTAACATTTGTTAATTCTTTATTAATAGGCATTTGCCCGTAAGAAGGTAAAACGGGAGCTTTACATGGGCGGTGCAATCAGGTAATATTTTCTCATAATGGGAATATAGTTTTAAAAATTTTTGCCTTACAGATTTCCATTATTTGTCAATACATACAGAATAGCGAATTTTAGAGAGGAAGGCAAGCATAAACTTTCAGCCGCCGATTTGAGACATGGTACGGCTATAGTCCTGGGAATTAGTGCCCGAATCGCGCAACTTGAAATTAATACTTTCTTTCTGGGCGATTAACTCTCGCACTTGCTCTTTTAATGTAGATAAAGACACTCCCTCGCGAAGAGAAGTTTTCAGATCGATTTGACCCGTTTCGTTGAGTAAACAAGGACGTAACCAACCGTCAGCGGAGAGACGTAGGCGGTTACACCTTTCACAAAAACACTCTGACATCTGGCTGATAAATCCTAAAGTACCTTTCGCCCCCGGTATCTGGAATACATCAGCCGGGCCGTTGCCTTTCACCTGCCCTTCTTTCAATCCCCATCTCTCCCGGATGATGCGGCGGATTTCTTCTGAAGGTATCCAAGCTTTTTCATTAAATAAATCCAGATTGCCGATGGGCATGAATTCGATAAAACGAACGTGCCAAGATTTATCGATCGTCAAACTCGCTAAATCTTCCACTTCCGAATCATTAATACCAGGTATCACCACCACGTTTAGTTTCAAGGGATTGAAACCGACTTCGTAAGCGGTTTGAATACCCTGCCAAGTTCGGGCCCAGTTACTACGTCCGCGATTGCCGATAATACGATCAAATTTCTCCCCATCCAGAGAATCTAAACTAATGTTCAATCTCCTTAACCCCGCATCATACAGAGGCTGCGCCATCTCCGGGAGATGATAGCCGTTAGTGGTTATGGCTAAATCTTGGGTTTCAGGTAAAGAAGCGATCGCCCGGACTAAATCTATCACGCCGGGGCGCAATAAAGGTTCGCCCCCCGTGAGACGGAATTTAGTGAAGCCGAGGGGGATGAATACGAATTGCAGGAGATTGATTAATTCATGGTTCGTTAAAATATTCTGCTTGAGAATATAGGATAACTCCTCACCTTCTGGCATACAGTAAAGACAGCGGAAATTACATCGATCGATCAGACTTATCCTTAGATAATCAATTTTGCTCATCTTTTCCCAGACCTGGCTTATTCTCAGGCTTTTATTCTAACCTTCAAACTTAGCGAAGAGAGAAACTCGATGAATCCAGAAACAAATAAAGATACCGAGATAAAAATCGAAAACTTTCAAGTTTTCCCCAAACACGTCGGAGTGTGGGAGGGCGAATGGCTCCGTTTAGACGCTAAAGGTCAAGAAATAGCCCGTTTCACCGCTATCCTAACGAAAAGAATCGTCGATAATCGTTGGATTCAAGCGAATACTTATCATTACTCCGATGGAAACACCGTCACTCATAATTTTGTCGGTACTGCGATCGCACAGGGCGTAATCGCTATCGTGGGTATAGATTCCCCTTTTGGGAATTTTGATTCAGTTGCGGAAGAACATGGAGACAATTTAATTATTTTTAACGTGCGTAACAAAGTGGAAGGGACGCTTATCGGCACCGAAACCATTAATCTAGTACGCCCCGATTATTGTGTGAGAACTTCCGTCGGTTTCGGTGACGATGGTAACGTCAAAAGTTTCATGATCATCAAAGAAAATCGGCTCAAGTCCAATGAATAGGCAAACCGGAACAAAGATGATTTCCCTCCCTGGAAATCAAGGGATTGGTTTCCGCGTCTAAAACTTCTTCAACCCGTTGATAAATTGCCTCCGCTTCTTCCCATGAATTACCGATGCAGGTTAAACCTAATTTGCCGAATTCCGATAAAGCACCGATCAGGTGAAATACTGTTCCCGTCTTACTACTACTATCAAAATGGAGGCGGTGTTTAGCGATAATATCCATCAGATCATCGGGTAACAATCCCCTATATTGACTTTTCTGTAAATTATCGGAAGAGATATAATATTTGGCTTGTTCTTGAGAGAAAAATAAACCCGTCTCCTCTTCATATCTGCCGTTAGTTAATAACTTTAAAGTCATGAAAGGGTGAGTCGTGCCGCCTTTGCGAAGGTTGATCTCTATAGCTTCTAGATCCCATTCACCGGTCACGGGAGAGCGTACCGCGATAAAATCCACTCCGTAACGTTCCATCGCCCCTTTCTTGGCTAGAATCTGCCCCACTTTCAAGCCTAATTCCTGCAATTGCAGACGATAATTGGTATCGGCGGGAAAACGACAACCGAGATAAATCTGCCCATCCGGGCCGCCTAATATCTGATCGTGAGTGGAGAGAATTTTTACTTCCCCGTTAGGACTAATATAACCTTGGACGCTGGGCGATCGTTTCTCTTCCCCTTCGATGAAAGCTTCCACGATCGCACCCAGGACAGGTATTCTAGCGGAAAAAGTGGGCCAGGTTTCATCTTTCGCTTGAAAGCTCATGTTTTCCATACCCTTGCCCAGATGGTGACGAATTTCTTCCCCGTTTTGCCGATCGACGTTAAAATTGGGAAGACAACGCAAATCTAAAATAGCGTTACCCTCCCCGGAAAAACCCTCGTTTAACTTGATAACCATCCGCTTTAACCCCGGATGTCGCTGCCACAAGGAAGCTGCCGACTCTATTAAATTTTCCACAGTATACACCCCGAAACTACCGTCGGGATGATTTATCCCCGCTTCTGCGAAAATCTCCCGGCTGCCGCTTTTAGAACCCCAGTAAAGTAAATCGGGATTGCAGGCGAAAAGAGGGATACCGAGGCGGATAGATAATTCTTGCTCTAGCGAGGTAGCGTTAAAACAGACGATGTACGATCGCCCAAGACGGCAAGCTTTACGGATTCGTTCCACTAGTCGCGGACGATCGAGGATTTTTTGAGTTAGGGGCTTGAAAGAATTGTCTTGAGCGGTGAGGAGTAAAAGGCGGTTACGTGCGTGGGAGAAGGGAATGCCTGGTAATAATTGCAGATAATAATCGATGATCATCCGCGATAGAGGTTGAGCCGTCACGTAGATCAAACGGGTTTTCGGATTGCGTAGACGGATCAGGGAGAATAACAACCTTTCTTCGTAGTGTAAGAATCCCGACACTTTCTGACCCACACTCTGATCGATACTGAAAGAGGGCACGACTAAAATATCGTAGTCATAATCATTCTGACCCGATATTTCCTCTCCCTGCCAAATTTCCCGCAGTTGTGTCTGTAGTTGTGCGAAACGCTCTTGGCCTTCGCTGACTGATGTTTGCATTACGTTTTCTCTAAAAGCTTCCCACCCTTGTATCTTATCCGTTCGCATCGCCTCTTGCCCCCGGTCTCAATGGATATTAACAACAGGAGAAAGGTTTAACTTACCGGGAGCGTGAAATAAAATGTCGTACCTCGATCGACCTCCGATGCGGCCCAGATACGCCCCCCATGATAGTCCACTATTCTCTTACAAGTAGCCAAACCAATCCCCGTTCCAGGGTATTGGTCTTTGGAATTGAGTCTTTGAAATACCTCGAAGATTTTTCCCAGGTTTTCTGGGGCGATGCCGATACCATTATCTTCGATCCCGAATATCCATTCTCCTTTTCCTTGACGGCAAAATATTTTCAACCGGGGCGCAGTGCCTTCCCTCACAAATTTTATACCGTTACTGATGAGATTTTGCAATAGTTGTATTAACAAAATTGGATTGCCTGTCAGACAAGGTAAATGCTCTAGTTCGCATACAGCGTTTTTTTCGATGATTAATTGATTGAGATTGTCTAAAACCTGGGATAGCAATATATTAATATCCACTGACTCCAAACGTTTTTCTTGTTTATTGATCTGGGCGTAATTTAAAAGTTCCTTGATTAATTTTTGCATACGATCGCTTGCCAGATCTATCCTCTCCAGATAGGCTTCTACATCAACGGGTAAACTTCCCTCGTATTTGAGCTTGATCAACTTGACGAATCCGCTCACGCTCTGTATCGGTTGCTGTAAGTCATGGGAAACCACATAAGCGAACTGTTCTAGCTCTCTATTCGAGCGAAATAATTCTTCATTGAGGGATTCTAAAATTCCATTGCGCTCTTTTAATTGCGCCTGTAGATGTTGAATACTTAATTGCCCCTTTACCCTCGCTAACACCTCGGCGGTTTGAAACGGTTTGGTAACGTAATCTACAGCGCCCAGGGAGAATGCTCTCACCTTATCCCACACCTCATCGAGGGCGCTGATGAAAATAACGGGAATTTCTGCCGTTATCGGCTCTGACTTCAGCGCTTGACAAACTTTATAGCCATCGAGATCGGGCATCAACACATCTAATAGAATTAAGTTAGGTGGGTCTGTTCGTGCTGATGTGATCGCCATTTGACCATTAATCGCTTTACGCACGATATAGCCCTGATTAGTTAACAAAGTTGATAGCAGTCTCAAATTATCCGGCTGGTCATCAACGATTAAAATAGTTCCTTTAGATGGATTGACAGATAGATTCTTCATTGTCCACTCGTACCTCCAGAATTAATCTATCGTATTATTAACCGCTTATAGGGAGTAAAGTTACTATAAAACTCCTTAACTAAATAGCTAATTTTTGATAGATAGTATCCAAGTTTTTAAGCTGTTGTTGGGGGTCGAAACAGTGCTTGATTTCCGCCTCTGATAATAAACTTTTCACCTCGGCATCAGCACAGATTAAATCGTAAAAATTCCCCCCTTCCCTATTCCAAGCTTGATGGGCGCAAGATTGCACTATTTTATAAGCCGATTCCCGACTCATCCCCTTTTCTACCAAGGCCAAGAGAACTTTTTGACTGAAAATAACGCCGCCGTACAGGTTCATATTGCGTTGCATATTTTCCGGGTATACTAGCAGATTTTTCACCAGATCCGTGATCTCTTTTAGCATGAAATGGGTGAGGATACACACATCGGGAAACATCACTCTCTCCACGGAACTATGAGAAATATCCCTTTCGTGCCAGAGGGCCACATTTTCGAGCGCCGATACCGCGTAACCCCGGATTATTCTGGCTAATCCCGTTAAACGTTCCGAGCGGATGGGATTACGTTTATGAGGCATTGCCGAGGAACCTTTCTGACCTTTGGAGAAGAATTCCTCCACCTCTAAAACATCGGTTTTCTGTAGGTTACGGATTTCCACGGCGAAACGTTCGATCGAAGCAGCCAATAAAGCCAATTGTTGCACGTACTCGGCGTGACGGTCTCTGGAAATAACTTGAGTGGAAGCCGTATCCGGTTCCAAACCCAACTTCTGACAGGTGATGGCTTCGATGCGGGGATCTATATTAGCGTAAGTTCCTACCGCCCCGGAAATTTGACCCACGGCGATGTCTTTACGGAGACGGATAAGGCGCTCGCGACCCCGTAATACTTCCGCCAGCCAGCCCGCCAGTTTAAAGCCAAAAGTAATGGGTTCTGCGTGAATGCCGTGAGAGCGCCCCACCATAACAGTATAACGATGTTGTTGCGCTTGATACCTGATGGCTTGGCTTAAATCTTCCACGCATTCTAGAATTAAATTCAAACTCGCCACTAACTGAAGCGATAAAGCGGTATCAAGCACATCTGAACTGGTCATGCCTAAATGGATATAGCGCCCGGCATCTCCGACATATTCATTGACGTTAGTTAAAAAAGCGATCACATCGTGGCGCACTTCGAGTTCGATCTCTAGTATGCGCTGGGGGTCAAAATTAGCTTTGGCTTTAATTTCTTCCACTGCCTGGGCTGGTATATAGCCTAATTCTGCCTGCGCCTCACAAACGGCCACTTCTACTTCTAACCATGTTTGATATTTATAATTGTCCGTCCAGAGTTTGCCCATCTGGGGTAGGGTATAACGCTCAATCACTGTCTATGCCGTACATTACAACCGTATAATTTTAGCGGACTTGACCCACTTCGCCCGTAACGAAATGTAAAGAAATTTTCTCAGTATCGGCATAGCTAATATCAGCCCATACGGTGGTGGCTGACGCAGACTTAGGGCGCAGTCTAAAAAGATAGTAACCGTTATTCGGGATAGGTTGCGTTACGTGATGGGTATCGAGTATCTGGCACCAACTTAGGGGAAGGCTGGAGCGATCGTATATATTAAAAAATACATAGTAATGCTCCAGTATCCCCGGCTCTATCTCTATCTGTAGAGATTGCCCCTTGGACAGATAGTTATATAAGAACTCCGTATCCGGTGCGCCCACGGGTAAATATTCACCTCTGATAAAAGACGCTGGTAAGGATTTTCTGTATTTGAGAATAGTAAAAATATAGTAGTGTAGTGCCAGATAAAAAATATTTTTATTTTGAATCAAACCGGCGTAGAAATTATTAACATCGGGGCTGACAGTCGCTGAATGGGTAAAGATTTCGCCATCGACTTTGACTGTGGGAAGATGGATGGGGGGAGTGCGATCGTAGTATCTTAAACCGACAGTATAGAAGCCGGAGGGGAGGGTTATAGAGTACCATTCTTCCCCGGATTGAATGGCATTAGAATCGAGGTTAGTAACAGTTGTGTACAGGGGAAAACTATAGACCACGAAAATCCACGATCGAGCGGACTGTTGTAAATTACGGAGATTAACAGTTAATTTCTCTTTCACGTAAAAAGGCCCCAGAGTACCGATGATAGCGTGGGTATTCCAGCGGGGGCCTTTAGTCATCAACACCGGGAAACCCAGGAAACTTTCCAAGGTTTCCGCTGATAAGACTCGCCATTGAGAAGCCTTCTGGCGATTGAGAATCAGGAAAAGAGTGTAGATGATCCCGATCAAAAATTTCATGACTTTGTAAAAGCCATAGGAGAGGAAAGATAAAAAGATTTCTAACATAACTTACGGGTTCGCTGGTTATTGGTTCACCGCTAACTATTATAAAGATTCAATCCTGAGATCCTTTAAAGTGATGGTAAAGTTACGTTGCTCTCCGGTAGCGATGAAAGAAACGATCGCCTCACTCGCTACAGCAACGGTAAGCATCACCAAATTTCGGGCTAGGGGATAATCACAAACATCGTCGTTGACATGGGTTGGAACTCGATAGCTTTCATTCCAGATCACTTCGGCATAGTCGGGCGATAAACCGGCGTGAAGGCAGGGAATACCCGCCCTCTGGGTGTACTCTTTCACAACCCGTCTAGAGACGCTATTATCAAAGACATCGATCACCAGTTGACTATCTTTTAACAGCTTGGAAACATTATCTCGATCGAGATTTGCCTTCTGAGCTTCCACGGGAGTACCGAGGGCGCGATAGAGATTATTCGCCAGAATTTGGGCTTTAAAAGCACCCACATCGGAACGATAGTAAGGTTGGGTGGAAAGGTTACGTTCTTCGATCCGATCGCGATCGATCACCTTCAGCTTACCGAATCCGCCCCGGGCCAAATTCTCGGTTAAATTCGCCCCCAATGCCCCCGCGCCGCAAACCGTAACCCGATAATCTTTCAGTTTCGCCATGATCTGAGGGGTTCGATAAAGTCCCTCGTGAAAATAAATGCTCATATATCCTCCTTATTTTCCATCACGCCTACAAGAGATTGCAGGTCAAAATCTCGATCACGTCCGCTCAAACAAATACCGGAACTGATCACCGTCAGATCGCTTTTCGCAATCGCACTGGTATGATGGAACCCATCAGCGGTAGTCCAGTTAACCGTCCAGTAATTCCCCCCATCTTGAAACCCGTCTAATTGCCCGCCGCCGAGTCCCAGGGCCGCCCGTAATCGCTTCTCGTCCTTTTGTGAAGAGTCGAAGCCATCTGTACGCCGACTAACCAACTCGTACACTGTTCTCATTTCTGGGGTCATACCCTTGAACTCTAATTCGTCAACCGGAATCATTTCTTTCAGGGCCGATTGAAGATTTTGGGTTAGGTCAGGGTCGGCGCGGCGATCGATTTCCTCGAACCAGTGGCAATGACCATGACCACGGGCGATAATCGTCTCGAAGGTCACACCGCCCGTAACCAGATGTACGACTAGGGGTTTAACTTTTTTCAAGCGTTGGCGCGCGTCGGCTTCATTGACCGGGTAGGCCAACCAAGTTTGATTTTGTAGACAATGGGCTAAACGTAGCCGAATCTTGGGAAACCGATCTAGGTAAGCCTCGATCTGCGGTAGATCAGCAATTTCCGCCACTGCCGCGGTCTTTTCATCGAGG
This sequence comes from Chlorogloea purpurea SAG 13.99, assembly GCA_016903695.1. Lineage (GTDB taxonomy): Bacteria > Cyanobacteriota > Cyanobacteriia > Cyanobacteriales > Microcystaceae > Chroococcopsis > Chroococcopsis gigantea_A. The sequence continues at coordinate 312,957 of JADQBB010000001.1, read as the reverse complement.
GGTTTAAAAATACCCCAACCCTCGAAGTTCCGGGGTTTGGGAGTGAAAGTATACACCATGCCCTTAACCCTCGTCCGAACCCGTCCACCTTTGACGCAGGGGGCGAGAAACCGGGTTGAAAGCAGTTGTGCTTCTGCATAGGCAATCTGAAGGAGTAATTCACGAATATTGGTCATGGTACTAGATGGGAAAGGTAGGAGGCAGGGGGCAGGAGGGAGGGGGCGGAATTGATAATAGAGAACCGGTAACACGACCGTGATTAAAATCACGGTCTCATAGCAGAAGTCGGTTTAAAACTGAGATCTTGCACCATTGTCAAGAACATGATTTTTCTGGATCAAGTACCTGATCCGGCAGAGAATTCATTCTCTGCCTCATAGCCAAAGTCGTTTAAAAACGACTAATATTAAACCTCAATATTTCAATCGGTTTTCAACCGATTTTCGCTATGAGACCGTGATTTCAATCACGGTCGGGTTTTGTCACCCACTAGCAGATTAAGTGTATATTTATCGTTATTATATTTGGGTTTTCGAGCCTTGTTGACAATGGTGCAAGATCTTAGTTTCAAACCGACTTTAGCTTTGAGACAGGGAATTCATTCCCTGTCGGGTCTCGTCCTTCGGATCTTATCTCTGGCTGAAGAGTTCTAACCCCCATCATTGCGAACCGGTAACGGTGTATCCAAGATCTCCATCAATAGATCGAGACGAGAAGGCCGTGTCAGTAACGGTACGATATTGGGCAAGCTGTAGTAGTCTCCAGCGAAGGTGAAGGTTTCCACGGGGGCGGATTGTTTTTTCAATCCGCTTTCCAGCCAATCGTAGTGACCGCCCACCCGCACGATGACCACGTTAGGCATGATCCCGAACTCCCGGCAGTAGGTTTGATAAACCGGGGCGAAGTACGGAGACGCGTTTTCACCCTCGTCGGTGACGATGATGATTTGATCCACGATTTGCCGTTTTTTCCGCATCGCTTCCAAGGCGCAACCGATACTAGTGCCGCCACCGGCCTTGATGTAGTTGAACGCCGCTTCCCAGTGACTTAATTCCTTACCCGCCGCGATGACGGGATAGGGCATATTGTCGAAGGCGTAGACGAATAACTCGGCTTCGGTGATGCCGGAGATCAAAGCCCCCAGACGCTTACCGAGATCGATCGCGCTATCCATCGAACCGGATTTGTCCACGAGTAAGGCGGTAGGGCGGGAAATCACACCCCGTCTTTTCACCCCCTCGTCTCTTACCTTCTCCAACCGGGCGACGGTTTCTTCATCGAGATCAACGGCATCCGCAGCCACTCCGGCTTTCATCACGGAAACCCGCCCATCTTTCGATGCCGAATCCAGTTTGCCATCGATCATGGCTTTGACTTCGGGGTGATCCATCGCACCTCTAGCCTTCAGAGACTTGAGATTGTTGATCACTTCTTGAGGGGTCATGCTATGGATCAAGGCGGTTAAAACTCCAGGAGTTATCGCCTTGACCGCACCGACGGCGATCGTGTAGGGTAGCTTGTACTGAACGATCAATCGTGCTTGTTCCGCGGCACTTTCGGCTTTGGCCAGTTGTTTCAACACATCCGCCAGGGAACCGGCAGGCGGTTGACCTCGGAACAGGATAGCGTTAGCCCGCTCACCCGGTTTGACGTGCAGGGATGCGTACAGATGTTTCATCGCCTCCCGTCCTCGCAGGGCGGCTCGATCGAATTGTGCCGGGTTACTCTCTCTGGTTTTCAAGTACCGTCCCACGGCAGTCCGGGCCGATCGGGGTACTTTATGGCGGTGTTGCTTCATGAAATCTACCACCCGCGCCACTTGGTAGGGCGGCAACTCTTGCAACATCACGAATCCAGCGTCACGGTGTTCTTTAATATCGCCGGTTAACAGGTGAGCGACGAATACTTCTTTGTGGTCGCGTACATCCCCGTTACGTTGATACCACACGGCTAAATGTCCGTAGAAAATCGGATCGAGTTCGATAATTAATTTGTGGATTTCTGCCACTTGCTCTAATTTGCGGTGCGGAGTCGTCAGCAAACTATTGAGCATTTCCAGGCGCAAATCGCGTTCGTCGTTGTTCATATAATTTGTCAAAATAAATCACCCCGTGCAAGTTAAAAAAGCTGTTGTTTCATACGCGGGATTTGAACCCGCGACATTCTGATTAATCAATCAAACGCCCTACCAAGCTGGGCTAGTATGTAAGCTTTTTCGATTGGGGCACGGGATGAGAGTTCTTAACCGTAAACGGCTTCGGGACGGATGATCAAATCTCCATTGGGACGGCGATCAATCACGTAATCGTCAAGCCTATTAGTATTCACCTCCAGATGTCGGGAAACTCGCTCTTTAACCGCCCCATCATTGGTGCTGGTGTTAATTCCCAATAAGGTTTCCGGTAGATCTAGCGATCGTCCTTCAAAGCGGATATGTACCATTTCTATCACCTCCATTGAATTAATAAGTTATCGAGCGCGTGGAACTTCCTCCCGCGACGGAGAGCAGAGGAATCGAACCCCTAGCCCGAAAGCTACCCTAGTTTTCAAGACTAGTTGCCGGCCGTTCAGCGGTGCCCTCCATATGGGGCGGGAAGAATTTTAGACCATCGGTTCTCGGAACCGAGATTATGCCTGGATTTCCCTTGGTTATCCGGCACGGAGAGCAGTGGACTCGAACCACAATTATCCATCCATCTGTTTAGCAAACAGCGCCGACCTCCTAATCGATTTACTCTCCTTTGGAAATAAATCACCGATCGTGCAAGTTGAAAAAGCTGTTGTTTCATACACGGGATTTGAACCCGCGATAGTTTGATCTGCAATCAAATGCCCTAATCCACTAGGCGAGTATGTAAGCTTTTTCGATCGGGGCACGAGGTGAGATATTAATATCTACGATGTGCGAGTTTGAGCAGCTGTTTGTTTCAGTCTCCATGTTGCAGCGGAGACGGTAGGATTTGAACCTACTTTGCAGGAAATGCAAATGACCAGTATGTAAGCTTTTCGGGTCGGGGCACACCATAGAACGCACGAGACAAGGATTTGAACCTCGAACAACGGTTTTACCACCGTCGTGTTACCGTTACACCATCTGTGCATCCTTTCGCTACTCGTATTACATTTTTATACTACATGAGGTATTGGATCGGCTTATGATCCCCTCTTTTAATCTTAGTGCCATCGGGGTGACAGCAATCTGTTTTTCCTGCATTAATAAGCTTTTCAAGTTACCACTTCCCAATTTTGAGTTGTTTCGATCCGCTTTGAACTTCACTACATTAATACTACAATAACGTATTACAAACTGTCAACCCCATACTACAAAAAATCTCAATAAATCCTCGAACCCCGTCTTTCCCTTCTGCTCTCTGCCTCTTGCCTTCTTCGATCAAAATCTAGCCGTTACAGTTAGCTATACTACATGGATAAAGCCAACAAATTTCAGACTTCATGGAACTCAATCTCAAGCAAACCCTGAATGATCTATCCCTCGCCGCCGATTGGGTGGGATTGCGCTACGTCAGAGAAAACACTACAACACGCCACGTTAGAGACGAGAAACCCCAGGGTAACGGTAGACATATCAGCGAGGGGGTAATGGTAGAAGTATTGGTTAACGGTCAATTCGGTTACAGCGCCACGAATCGCCTCGACTTACCCAGTATTCAAGGGGCGGCGGAAACCGCCCGACAACAAGCCCTGGCTGCTTCTCGGTGGGCCATCCATAAATTTAACGAGTCGGTACGCCCTCAAGCCGTGGGGGGTTATAATTCACCCTTCGTCAAGCCCTTGGACTATCTGAGTGCGGGAGACATCAACGATATATTAATAAAAGTCTGTCAGGCTCTCAAAGCCTCGGATAAAATCGTTAAGACGCGAGCGATGGCTCAAACCACGGAAATACAACAGCAGTTAGTCAGTAGTAACGGTTCGGACGTATCCCAGCACTACTTTTTAGTATCTACCGATTATTCCGCTACGGCGATGGATGGGACACTGGTACAGAAACGGAGCGATAACGGGATGTTAGCCCGTTGTTACCAAGCCGGGTTAGAACTATTAAACCCCGACGATACTTTAGAGAGAGCGAAGATCATCGCCCAACAAGCCCTGGAACTCCTAGCCGCCGAGCAATGCCCCAATACTACCACCGATCTCGTTCTCGCCCCCGACCAGATGATGCTACAAATTCACGAGAGCATCGGCCATCCTTTAGAATTGGACAGGATTCTCGGAGATGAGCGCAACTATGCCGGGTCTAGCTTCGTGAAATTATCCGACTTCGGTAACTTGGTCTACGGCTCACCTTTAATGAACGTTACTTTCGATCCTACCGTACCTGGCGAGTTCGCCAGTTACGCGTTCGATGACGGGGGAATGAAAGCCGATCGTCAATACCTGATTGAAAAAGGTATACTGATACGGGGTTTGGGAGGAATGGAAAGCCAAGAGCGTACCAAAATACCTGGAGTGGCTAACCTGCGTTCGTCGTCTTGGAATCGCCCGCCGATCGATCGCATGGCTAATCTAAATCTCGAACCTGGAAACACCAATTTCACCGATATGATCGCTTCTATCGAGCGTGGGGTATACATGGAATCGAATCGCTCTTGGTCGATCGACGATTACCGCAATAAATTCCAATTCGGTTGTGAATACGCCCGCCTGATCGAAAACGGGAAACTGACGAAAACCCTCCGCAACCCCAACTATCGGGGCGTGACCAATCCTTTCTGGCGTTCCTTGAAGGCAGTGGGAGATCGATCGACCATGGGAATTTACGGGACACCCTACTGCGGCAAAGGTGAACCCAATCAAGCCATCCGCGTCGGTCACGCATCCCCCGCCTGTCTATTCGAGGATGTAGAAGTATTCGGAGGAGTTGATTAAAATGAGCCTACAGGAAATAGAAAAAGTATTCGGACATTTAAATTCTCTACTTATGGATCAACTGCGGGGCGGTGAACACTTGATCCTACAACTGTCCGGCGAGGAAACGCAATTTATCCGCTTCAATAGGGCTAGGGTGAGACAAACCGGTACGGTGAGCGACGCTAACTTAACCCTGAAATTCATCTATAACGAGCGTACCGCCTACGCAACTTTTCCCCTGCGGGGCGATACGGAAGTGGATACGGCTAACGCCCTAGAAAATTTAGACTATCTCAGAAAAGAAGTTCAACAACTGCCGCCCGACCCCTATATTACCCTACCCCAAAATCAAGGCTCAAGTCATGAAGTATACGAAGGGAAATTATTAAACCCCGAAAAAGCGGTAGAGTTTCTATTACCCCCCGTAGAAGGCTTGGACTTTACCGGCTTGTATGCCGGGGGTAAAGTAATTAGAGCCAACGCCAATTCAGCGGGACAGAAACACTGGTTCAGTACCGATAGTTATTTCCTCGATTATTCCTTGATCGCCCCTTCGGAAAAAGCGGTAAAATCTATTTTCGCCGGCTCATTCTGGGAACAATCGGAATACGAAAAACAGATAAGAGAATCAGTCGATCGCTTAGCAAGATTAGATCGGGATATATATCAGATCGAACCAGGAAAATATCGCACCTACTTCGCTCCCGCCGCTACTGCCGATCTCATCGGGATGCTATCCTGGGGTGCTATCAGCGAATCTTCTTTGCGTCAGGGTGGTAGCGCTTTAAACAAAATGCGTACCGGCGAAAAACTTTCATCTTTATTTAGTTTAAAAGAGAATTTTGCCGGGGGGAATGTACCGAGATTTAACGACTTAGGAGAAATGTCCGCCTTAGAATTACCGCTAATTGTCGGGGGAGAATTAGTTAATACTCTCGTTAGTAGTCGCAGTGCAAAAGAGTACGGATTACAATCTAACGGGGCCTCTTCGGGAGAGGGATTGAGAGCGCCGGAAGTGGATGGGGGCACACTAACGAGAGAAACTATCCTGAAAACTTTAGACACGGGTTTATATCTCTCCAATCTACACTATCTCAACTGGAGTGATCAAACCGGGGGGAGGATCACGGGCATGACTCGCTACGCCTGTTTCTGGGTAGAAAACGGGGAAATAGTAGCGCCCATTAAAGATATGCGTTTCGATGAAAGTCTGTATAGCTTTTTGGGGGATAACTTGAAAAGCATGACGGACTTCCGGGAATTTATTCCAGAAACCGGCACTTACGAACAACGATCGTTAGGAGGGTCTTTAATGCCAGGTATGTTAGTGGAAGACTTTTCTTTCACTCTCTAACACATAGATGCTATCCTCTGATTATATTTGACTATATTACCGACAAAACTTGATAATACGGGCGTGAATCCAACCCGTGAGGTGTCATCCACATACACGGGAAGAATAGGAGAGCTTGGTAGCCCCGTCAATTTATTGCGGGGCGGAAAAGCGACTAGGCAACTTTAGTTGCCGGATCGTCTCGTTAATGTCTTTCATGATGTGGATCGTTAATATAAGCCATTACTTTCGCGGTGCTGATTTTAACGCTCGTATCGTAAAAATAACTTCTCGTCCAGAGAGACGGTAATTTCAAGAGTTCAGGGAATTCCTCTCTCAATATTCTCGAACTTCTACCTTTAAAAGCCCTAACCACTTCAAAGATAGGTGTTGTTTCATCGTATTCCACTAATAGATGAACATGATCCGGGGCGATTTCTTTAGCTTTAATTATCCATTCCCTCTCGGTGGCAACGGACTCTAGAATTGTTGCTAACCTTAATTTTATCTCCCCTTTCAGAATCGGCTTGCGTCTTTTTGGTATCCAGACCAGATGAACGGTTGCCAACCCTACCGAGTGGTTATTATGCCTGTATCCGAAAGAATCTTTTCTCATGAACTACGGTTGATAACTTGCATATTATCAACCGTTATGATAACATGGAACATAAGAAACAATGGAGGAAAATAATTACGGTAGCCCGAACTAACTCACCATCATTCGTATTAGAACTCCCCTTAAAAGTGGATTCTAGTAGTGATGCCGAATTACTCGGTAGATTTCAAGCGGGTAGACAATTATACAACGCCTGTTTGAATGAAGCATTATTGCGGATGGAGAGACTTAAAAAATCGGCACCTTACCAAGAAGCGAGAAAACTACCAGTTCAAAGTAAACAGAGAAGTTTAGCTTTCAGTTCGGCTATTCGTTTGTATAATTTTACCGATTATGACCTTCAAGCCTTCGCCGTATTGAATGCGAAACGTTCCGTTTGGATAGCCCAAAAACTCGATAGTAATTCAATTCAAACTCTAGCGACCCGAGCTTTCAGAGCCGTAGAACGAATACTATTCGGCAAGGCAAAGAAAGTTCGATATAAAGTTCCCAACAGATTTAATTCCATCGAAAATAAAACCAATAAACAGGGTTTACGGTGGAAGGATAATTGTTTGGTTTGGGGGAAACTTACTTTGAAGGGTATCTTCGACCCCTCTAACCCTGTTCATTGCCACGGTTTATCCGCCCCCGTTAAATACTGCCGTGTCATAAAACGGGAGTTAAACGGTAAGCGTCGCTGGTTCGTGCAATTGGTTCTCTCCGGAACTCCCTATCAAAAACCACAATATCAACCCGGTGATGGATTGATTGGCCTTGACCTTAACATCACTAATGTGGCTTTCGTTGGTGATAAGAAAGCTGGATTGCTTCCCTTTGCTGAAAATGTTCCTACCCTTGAGAGAGAAATAAAAACTATTCAAAGGGCCATGCAGAGGTCTCAACGGGCGAACAATCCCGATAACTACGAACCAGATTTTGACGGACGTAGGGGACGCAGAAAAATCATCAAAAAAGGGAAGGTAAAGAAAGGTTCTCGCCATTGGAAGAACTCTAGAACTTACCTGAAACTAGCTAAAAAGAAACGCAATCTAGAACGCCGTAAATCTGCCTATGCCAAATCTCAAAATCGTAGATTGGTTAATCAGATTTTAAAACATGGCAAACATATTAAAACCGAGAAAGTATCGGTTAAAGGATGGCAGAAACGATACGGTAAGGCAATAGGAGCCAAATCACCCGGATTTTTTCAATCTGAACTGAAACGCAAAGCTGAAAACGCTGGCGGTTCATTCACCGAGTTTTCGACTTCATCTACGGCTCTTTCGCAAACTCATCTCAACGGAGAGCGGATTAAAAAGTCTCTATCTCTTCGGGTACATTACGATGTCACCGGACTTGCAGTAATGCAGAGGGATCTTTTTAGTGCCTATTTAAGTCGATTCGTTACTGACAATACGCTTGATGTGCTGTTAGCTAGAAATAGTTACCGGGGGTCGGAGCCGATCCTCACCGCCGCATGGCAAGCTTATCAATCCTCGAAACGAGTAAGCGAGTCTGAAAGTCCGCAGAGTCAGTCTCCGGCAGAGAGGATGGCGGTTAAGCTTGGAACGGTTAACCAGATAGCCAATGTGGGCGACAAGTTAATTCCGACTCCCAAGCCAGAATCGGCGCAGCTTTAGCGCGCCGAGTGGCTCAATTTAGGCTGTACTGATTACTTCCTGAGTTCAGTTACAATAGATGCGGTGACGATCGAGGAGTAAATATAATGAAAAATATCCTGACTCTTTTAGCTCTATTAATCTCCGTGTCGGGAATAGGAGTTTCTTTAGCCCGCGAGGAAGTAAGATGCTTGCTCGGTTTAGAATCGAGCTGTAGTGCTGGTAAACTACCCGAAAAAGAAATTGCGCCCGCAGAAAAAGCAACCAATCCCCAACCCGAAACTACTAAAGTTAAATCCACCACCTACGAACCGAAAAAAGCGCTCAAAGAGGAAACGAGTCAACCCGAAACCGTAATTAAAGAAGACATCCCTGTAAGTACGAAACAGGAAGATAAAACCAACGAACTTAAAGCCATTCCCGAACCAAACAGCCAACCCCTAGAGGTAATCCCGCCGCCGGACGGAGGGCAGCCCCTCGAAGTGACTTCCCCACCCCAGAACTAAGTTTTCATTGGCTTTAACCGCCTTAAGGCCTCCACCGTACCGGTAACCACCTCGGCGGTTCGATCGATCTCCTCTACAGTATTAAAACGACCCATCCCGAAACGTAAAGAGGCGCGGGCTAACTTATCCGAGTGTCCCAAAGCTTTTAAAACGTGAGAGGGAGATGTATCCATAGACGAACAAGCTGAACCGGAAGATAGGGCTATCACGGATTGTAAACCCAACAATAAAGCTGACCCATCCACTCCCTCGATACTGATATTCAAATTACCCGCCAGTCTTCGACCAGGATGACCATTAAGGCTGATACCAGGTAACGCCTTCAATTTATCCCAGAGACGATCGCGTAATCCTTCCAGACGCGCTTTTTCCTCCGCCATAGATTCTAAGCCCATCTCTACCGCCTTGGCGAAACCGACGATTAAAGGAGGTGAAAGAGTGCCAGACCTCATCCCCCTTTCTTGACCTCCCCCTTGAATTTGAGAAGCCAAGGACACTCTAGGGTCACGGCGACGCACGTAAAGCGCGCCGATACCTTTGGGGCCGTGTATTTTATGGGCGGTCATAGACAGTAAATCGATTTTCATCCTGTCCACGTCTAAAGGTATTTTACCGATCGCTTGGGCCCCGTCGCTATGGAATAATACTTCATGACGGCGGCAAATATCCCCTATATTCTCCAGGGGCTGTAACACCCCAATTTCATTATTAGCAGCCATCACCGACACGAGAATGGTGTCAGGACGCAGGGACTTTTCTAGGAGAATTAAATCTATTAACCCGTCAGGTTGAACCGGCACTATCGTAATCTCGAAACCGAGGCTTTCTAGATACTTACAGGGGTCAAGGACTGCTTTATGTTCGGTAGCGACGGTGATAATGTGTCTACCCTTGGAAAAATAAGCTTCGGCCACACCTTTAATGGCGAGGTTATTAGCTTCTGTGGCCCCTGAAGTAAAAACGATCTCTTCCTTTGTACAATTAATAGCGCCCGCCAGTATCTCCCGGCTTTGCTTCACCGCGGCTTCCGCCTGCCAACCATAGGCGTGATTGATACTGCCAGGATTACCGTAATGTTGACCGAAGTAAGGTAACATCGCTTCTAACACTACAGGGTCTATTTGTGTGGTGGCTTGGTTGTCTAAATAAATGAGACCTGTAACCATTTTAAATGTGAGTTGTGTCACTGAAAGAGCGTGATATTTATTATTGCCGATTTTTAAAATTCTTGGAAAATGAATAGTATCAAGCTGTGAAGCAAATGTGTTTGTTTTTCAATTAAGAGAGTTTGATTGCTATCTTTTCGTACACTACAGACCAGTATTAAAGTATGAATCTCTCACCCGTCCCTTTAGAAACTGATTTAATTTATTTCAACTTATCGAATATTTTAAATCGTACCGAAGATAGTTCCGATTGTCTCGATAATGAGTCCCGTCAGGAAATTTTAAATAACGTGATCACGAGGCTCAAAAGAAGTCACTCTAAAAAGGGTTATTTACTTTCTAAACGTTAGAGACGAAATTTTAGCGCCCATAAAAGCCGTATGGTTCTTCAAGCGATCGTGAGAAACTATTCCGTGTAAAATGGATAAGGTTGGCGCTTGAGTTTTACTTCCATGTCTTCGAGCTATCCTAATTTTCTTCCCCAAGTGACAGAGGGCTTGACCGAGTTAACTTCGATCGATCTCCTGAAAAACCTCCAACAAATCCAATTGATGAGTTCCGTTTCACCCCAGCCAGTACACACGACTTATACAAGGCAGGGTAAAGGCAATATCCCCCTCTTACTGTTACACGGTTTCGATAGTTCCGTCTTGGAATTTCGCCGCCTGATACCACTTTTAAGTCAGAATCACGAAGTATGGAGCGTGGATTTATTGGGTTTCGGCTTCACTTCCCGCTCTCTTGATATTGCCGTCTCTCCCCATAACATCAAAACCCATCTCTATGATTTCTGCCAGCATCTCATCGGAAAACCCGTCATCCTCGTGGGTGCTTCGATGGGGGGCGCTGCGGCTTTAGATTTTACCCTGACCTATCCCCGAATTGTAGAGAAACTAGTCCTTATCGATAGTGCTGGCTTAGCTAATCCGCCAATCCTGGGCAAGTTCATGTTTTCCCCCTTGGATACTTTCGCCACGAGTTTTTTAGCCAATCCCCGCATCCGCCAGAATATTAGTCGCACCGCCTATTACGATAAATCCCTCGCCAGTCTCGACGCTGGAGTATGCGCCGCGCTACATCTGGAGTGCGAGAATTGGAGTCGATCGCTGATCAGCTTTACTAAAAGCGGCGGCTACGGGGCATTCTTACCTAAGTTATCCCGCATCGGGCAAGAGACTTTAATTATCTGGGGGGAAAACGATCGGATTCTCGGCGTTAAGGATGCCACCAGATTTAAAAACGCTATCTCTCGTAGTAAACTAGTTTGGATTCCCCGATGCGGTCACGTCCCCCATTTAGAGAAACCCGTGGATACTGCGAGAGCGATCGAGGAGTTCATTTGACTAAAAAATGTCAGCTTGAAGGCTTTTGCCCGCCGGTAGATTGTATGAGGGAGCGTAGAGCCTCGTTAACCGATTCACTTGTTGGAAATGCCCCGGCCACATCGGGGTCTAATAATATAAGGTTAGTACCGGCACGATAGCGATCGATATATTTTCCTTTAACACCGCCCCGCATCTTGCCAAAGTCGTACTCGGGTCTCAAGTCGTCTTCTAATTCGTGATCACTCGCCTCGTTCATAAAATCTCCGTTCATGTCGGGTTGCTTCTCTGGCACTAATAATTCTGATTCGCTCCCCTCGCTCTGTATGCGCCACTACCAGGATGCGAGCCGAGAGCGATAAACCAATAATAACGTAACGGGCTTCTCCAAAAGAGTGATCGGGGTCGGGAAATGTGACCGATAAAGGATCGTTAAAAACTGTAGCCGCCTCATCGAATGAAACGCCGTGTTTCTCTATGTTCAACTTTGCCTTGTCACTGTTCCACTCGAACTGCATTAATAATTAAAATTTAATCGTATTTAAAAACGCTCTCCCCATAGTAAACTGGTTTGGGTTTCCCAATGCGGTCACGTACCCCATCTGGAAAAGCCAGTGGATACCGCGAGGGCGATTCAGGAGTTCATTTAAATGGCTATTTCCCGCAGGCAATTTTTATACTTCTGGGGGGGTTTATCGGTTTTAAGTCTGGCTTCCTGCGTGGGGGATAGGGGTAAAAACAATACCGTTTCTAACCAAACGCTCGTTGAAGCCGTCAATGTCCCCCGGAAGTCTACCGTCAGGATTGTAGTTATCAGTGACCTGAACAGTCAATACGGGTCTACTACCTACGAGGCGGAAGTGGATAAGGGCATTGCCATGATTCGGGATTGGAAACCCGATTTAGTGCTGTGCGGCGGCGATATGGTGGCGGGTCAAAAAAGGAGCTTGACAAGAAGCCAGATTAATGATATGTGGGAGGGGTTTGATCGACATATCAGCGCCCCCCTGAGAAAAGCGAAAATACCTTTCGGCTTCACTATCGGTAATCACGACGCTTCGGGGGCATTATCGGGAACACAATTTATATTCGCCGAGGAAAGGAAGTTAGCGACTGCTTACTGGCAAAACCCCGCACACGATACGGGTTTAAATTTTTTAGATAGGGATAATTTCCCGTTTAATTATTCTTTTACCGCAGATAATATTTTTTATCTGGTTTGGGATGCTTCTACTCATCTGATTTCCGGGGAACAATTACAGTGGGCCGGGAAAAGTTTAAATTCACAAGTTGCGAGAAGAGCTAAGATGAGGATAGCGATCGGTCATCTACCCCTGTACGGAATCGCGATCGGGCGTGATAAACCGGGTAATTTCTTGGCAGGGGGGGAATCGCTGCGACAATTCCTAGAAAAGAATGGCGTACACACCTACATCAGCGGTCACGCTCACGCTTATTATCCGGGGAAACGGGGGCAGTTACAATTACTGCACACGGGCGCTTTAGGAAGCGGGCCGAGACGACTGATAACGGGGGATTTACCGCCGGTGAAAACTCTCACGATCGTTGATATTAACCTTGATTCTCAAGACACCGTTTACACTACCTATAATATGAAAACGATGGAGTTAATAGATATACAAACTCTGCCTCGTTTCATCGACACTCTCAATGGTAAAGTTTTACGGCGGGATATAGAAGCCTAGAAATCTAATTATCGATACGACTCAAGGAAATAGTAGCCGCGTCTCTCACATGATGATGATCATCTTTCGCTAAAAATTTCAAAGCGGAAACGCTTTTTTCCGAGGGTAAATTACCTAAAGCTTCTGCCAATCTCTGACGTATCAACCAATCGGGAGAGGCAACGAATTCTAATAACTTATCCACTGCTTCCACCGCTTTTATTTCCCCTAAAGCGGCTATGGCGGCTTGTTTTACCACGGTTTCCTCGCTTTGCAGGGCGCTCAATAAAACTTCTTTTGCGCGAATATCTTTAAGATTACCTAAAGATACTGCGGCGCTGAATCTTACTAACCATTCCGTATCTTCGTAAAAAGCTCTCACTAATGGCTCAAAAGCGCGTATATCTTCTAAATACCCTAAAGCACCGGCTGCATCGGCTCTAATACCGTAGTCTGGATCTGTTTCCAATAATTTTATCAATATGGGGAAACATTCGTCGGTTTGTTTGACTCCTAAAGCGAATACCGCCATCGATCGCACCGGTAGCATCTCATCGAATAATACTTTCTTGATTAAAGGCACTGCGTCGGAGGCCTTCACTTGTCGTAAGGATGCCAGTGCCAATAAACGATCGCGCGAATTAGGGCTTTCTAATCGATCGGCAATTTCCTGGAGGTTCGGCTGATTCATACTGTCTCTCATGCTTTTAATATATCTTAACATTTTTTTTAAGAAACAGACCCGGTGGCCCGTTTCCCAAAATACTACAGAACTCGCCAGATGAAAGGATAGCGGAAGGGTTTGTAAGGCTCTTTCCAAACATCCAAGATAGCGAGGATAGGCAGAACGATCGTACCTACACCGAGGATTCCCAAGAATAACCAACCGATTAAAACCCAAGTGAGGATACCGAAGATAATCCCGTAGACCCACACGTTAAAGTGAAAATTGAGGGCTTCCCGTGCGTTATCCCTGACGATCTCATCATCGGAAACGAAGTAAACAGCCAGAGGAATACCGATCGAAACCAAAGTCGCGCTGAAAAATATTGAACTATGACAGAGAATCGATAAAAGTTTTTGTTTTCCCGCACCTGAATCCATTACCATATTTTTGAATCCCTCTTAAAATTGTTTGAGGAAGCGTAAATCGTTGCTGTAACAACGACGTATATCATCTATCTCATGTAATACCATAGCAAACCTCTCCACGCCGAAACCAGCAGCGAAACCCGTATAAACATTGGGGTCATAACCGACTGCTTTTAAAACGTTGGGGTCAACCATGCCGCAGCCCATCACCTCTAGCCATTTTCCCCGCCACTGAACATCTACTTCTGCCGAAGGTTCGGTGAAGGGGAAATAAGAGGCGCGAAATTTTACCGCTAAATCTTCACCGAACATCTGTTTTAGAAACTCTTTGATCGTGCCTTTTAAATCCGTGAAGGTGATATTTTTATCTATGGCCAAGATTTCTACCTGATGGAAGACGGCCGAATGGGTAGCATCTACAGTATCGCGGCGATAAACTCGACCTGGGGCGACAATTCTGATAGGTGGCTCGTGACTCTCCATATATCTTATCTGCACCGGCGAGGTGTGAGTGCGGAGAAGGCGACCATCGGGCAGGAAAAACGTATCCTGCATATCTCTGGCGGGATGGTCGGGGGGTATATTCAGGGCTTCAAAATTATAGTAGTCGGTTTCGATCTGGGGGCCAGTGGCGATCGTGTATCCCAGTCCCACGAATATATCGATAATCCGATCGACTGTGCTGTTCAAGGGGTGTACACGCCCTGCCGCGCGACCCACTCCAGGTAGGGTGACATCGATCGTTTCCCTGCTCAATTGGGCTTTTATTTCGGCGTTAGCGAGGGTTTCTTTCTGACCTTCGAGAAGAGCCTGGAGGTTTTCTTTGACTTGGTTGGCTAAAGCCCCGATTCTCGGTTTATCGTCTCCCCCCAGTTTGCCCATCTCTCGCAATATTTGCGAGAGTTGCCCTTTTTTGCCCAGATACTGTACCCGTAACCCTTCTACTTCTTCTAAATTGTTACTGGCGGCGATCGCTGTTCGGGCTGTTGCCTCTAAATTTTTCAGGTCTGTTTCTATTTGCGTCATGATAAGGGCTAATTATAATTAGTCTTTTATTAGTTTATCTAAGTTTCGTCTCTCTCCAAAAAATACCTAATTTCTCTGGACATTTTTAGCGAAAATATTAGTGTATGCACTGATATTTAGCGAAAAACTTTTTTGTTAAATTCAAAAATTATTCGCTTGAATTTTACTTGTTAATAGTCCATCAAGATGATACGAACGAATTATTTACTAAGTTATAGAGGTTGGAAAAAAGATAAACTCGTCGCCTCTAATTCCCTGCCCAAAGGATTAACCCTGTATGAATTATTGATCGCCCTCGCCCTTTTGATGATATTGATATTAATCTGTTTGCCTTTTATTATCCGGTTAGTAGCGTGGATACGTCTTAATATCGCCACCTTCCAACTGTCCCAGCAGTGGAAGTTCACACGTTATGATGCTACCGGTAATGGACGAACCCCCACGAGTCTCTGTATAGCGCAATGGAATACCGGACAGATTCGATATACGCGCATATCCGGTAATAATTGTGAAACCGCCCTCCATTGGGAATCGCTAGTTTCTGGAGTAGATATAGACCGGAACAGCTCGACTTTGCGAACAGTAGCTGGCGTAGCGGGTAACGGCGGCACTATCTATCGAGTTAGTTGGGCTGATACTAGAGGTGGAATGGGGGGATCTTGGGGACAATTGGGACGATTAGTTCTGGTTGCCCCTGGCACACCCGATAAAAGGTGTTTGGTGTTATTCCGGGTCGATGGTAGCTGGAATATCCGACAGGACGGGCGATGTTAGATCCACATATCGTATAACCCCCATACTTCTTCTAAACCGATGACTCCCTGTTGACATATAGCATCTACTTCCCATTGGGCTAACTTTTGTGAAGTAGTTTGCTTTTTGAAATTTATTGGTCTATTATTTCTGAAATAATCTAAAAATTTACGTAACATTTCCCGCATTCTCCTGTTAGTTCAAAAGACACGCTGGACTGATAACAGCGAGGTCTGGTTTAAGTCTCAAAAATCAAGTTAATCGCGGATGTGCTACACCGCCATAATAACGTGATACACGAGCGCTTTATACTCTCCAGATGCGAATAACACCATCGTTGTCGCCGGAGATAACTAAAGAGCCATCGTTATTAAATGATAGGCAATTGACACGATGGGTGTGACCGTACCAAGTGTAGACATTCTGCCCCGAAGTGGCATCCCAAAGACGTACCGTGAGGTCGTGACCGCCGGATACGATCCACTGACCATCTGGACTGAAAGCCACACTATTGATAATACCCTCATGACCGTAAAATTCTAGATAAGGTTTCCCCGTGGTGACATCCCAAAGACGTAAGGTGAGATCGCAACTAGCGGAGACGAGGCTTTGACCGCCAGGAGAGAAGGCGAGAGATTTAATATAACCCGTATGGCCTTCCAAACAATGTAATTCTTGACCGGAAGAGGTTTCCCAGAGGCGTACCGATTTATCTTTACTTCCAGAGGCCAGAATCTTGCCATCGGGACTGAAAGCCACACATTCAACCCCTTCGGTATGTCCCTTGATTTTACGGGTTTTACCCGTGGTGAGAGACCAACGACTGAAGCTGATGTCCCACACCCAGATCGTCCTATCCCAGCCACCAGAAACGATCGATTTGCCATCGGGACGGAAAGCCACACCCCGGACGAAGTTAGTATGACCCGTGAATATCCTTAAAGTTTTGCCGGAAACTAAGTCCCACATTTTAACGGTCTCGTCCCAACTGCCGGAGACCAGATACAGGCCGTCAGGGCTGAACGCGACACTGGATATACAATCCTCGTGGCCCTGCCAAGCCCGCACGAGACCACCGGAAAAAGTATCCCAAAGGCGCAAGATGCGATCGTTACCCCCCGTGGCTAATAACCGCCCATCGGGGCTGAAGGCGAGACAGTAGACCCAGTTAGTATGCTTGCTGAGTTGACTGATTTCCTGTCCTGAAACCCCATCCCAAAGGCGCAGGGAATAGTCGTATCCCCCGGATACGACTAAATGACTGTCGGGACAGAAGGCCACCGAGGTGACGGAATTTTCATGCCCCGATAACTGGCGTACTAATTTAGCTTCCGGGAGACTCCAGACGCGGATAGTTTTATCATTGATCTCACCGGCAGTAACTAAAAATTTACTATCGTCGCTGATAGACATCTGGGTGATCCAATCCCCGTGACCGAATATAGATCGTAAAAGAGTCGCATTTTTCGCATCCCAGACGCAGATGTGGCGATCGCGTCCCCCGGAAACCACCCAACGACCGTTAGGAGTCCACACCACCGATTTCACACCGTCTTTATGACCTTTTAACACTTCTAAACAGTCACCAGAATCGATATTCCACAGTCTCAAGGTACAATCCCTACTACCTGATACCAGTAGATTACTTCCGGGATTGATAGCCAGACAGGTAACGTACCAATTATGACCTTGTAGAGTTTGCTTTTCTTTGCCGGTTTTGATGTCCCAAATTTTGATCGTTTCATCGTGACTCGCGGAAAAAAGCAAGGATTCCCCGCCGTCAAAAATCACGCTAGTGATGTTTTTCCCATGTCCGTGTAACTGATAAATACATTTTCCCGTCTGTAGACTCCAGAGGTAAATGTTTTTCTGCCACACCAAGGCCAAGTAACCCCCTTTCGGACTGACCGCGCCCAATTCACAGGGACAATCGATATTCCAGATCATCTCTTGGCGGTAAAGGTCGAACAGGGAAGCCCCGCTGGGGGCGAAAACTACTACCAAGCGATCGCTGAGGGGATAAACCGACTTGATCCACCCCAGTCCGAGACGTTGTTGCATTCCCTGTTCGCGCAAATCCGGTAGGACGAACTGACCCCGCAGGGTCATGGGCAGATGATAGGGGCTTTTCTGACCTGGTTTGAGTTGCCACTGTTGGCGTTTTTGCCCTTGAAAACGACTGTCCCACCATTGCTGTAACCCGTTGGGGCGCTCCTCTTTTTTCAAGGTGATGGCCCAGTCTACCAATTGTCGCCAAGGCGCTTCCAAGGCCATTCCCGTCCAACAATCCCCATCTACCAATCGCACGATCGCTGATGGTGGCGGTTGCCCCATTAACATCTCGTAAAGGATCATCCCCACTTCAAACACGTCGCTTTCGATCCCCACCTCTCCCCCTGACATTAATTCTGGGGCGGCGTAGGATTCGGTGAAACAGCGAGTTTTACTGGCGTGATGGTTGGCGGCCTGTTTGGCTGACCCGAAATCGATGATGATCAGTTTCTCTTCCGGGGTGATTAAAAGATTATCGGGTTTGAGATCGAGATGGTAGATACCCGCCTCGTGAACCGCGGTCAATCCCGCCACTAACTGGGACATTAACGATTCTACTTTTTCCGGGGGGAGGCATCGACCAGGACAAGAATCCAAAAGTTGGGTGAGGGTTTTGCCTTCGATCAAATTCATCACCAGATAGGCGGTGTTCCTTTCCTCGAATAAATCTTGGGCTTGAATGATCGCGGGGTGGCTGATATGCACCAGCATCCTGCCTTCATCGATGAAACGCCGCAAACCTTTCTCATAGGTGATTCGTTGATTGAAGGGTATTTGTAACTCGCCGCTTTCTAGATTACGGGTGGCGTAGTCCTGGGGGTAAAATTCTTTGATGGCCACCCTTCGCCCCAGTTGATGATGATGGGCGTGGTAGGTGATGCCGAAGTTACCCCTTCCCAGGGCGTGATCGATCTCGTAGGTGCCATTCCTCAATTCGGTGCTTTTTGCTAGTAAGTCTCTCAATAGGGCGGGTAAATACGCACCGCAACGGGGACAATAATCGCTCTTTGGGCCGATTTCCCGATAATGACAGTGGAGACAACGCATAAGCACGATCCTAGTTAATACCATTCCCTGTTTTATAGATAGTATTCCCCGATCGATCTCTGGATTTATCCCCGTCCAGATTTTTTACCCGGAAAATTTAAGATTTTCTACCACGAGTTCGTCCGCGTCTTGTTTTAAATTGAACTAGTATTCCGTCTGATGGGAGAGTCCGGTTAATGCAGTGGTTTGAACCTTTAGAGCTGAGTTTACGCCACTTGGTGACTGTTTCCAAGTTCGCTTTAGAAACTCTCTCGGTTCTGTGCGTGATCGTCGGCACTGTGAAAACCTTACAGGTGGGTTGGCGGTCTCTCGGTTTCAACTCCCCCCACACTTCTACTTTCAATAAAATGCGCTTCCTTTTCGGTCGCTGGTTGGCTTTAGCTCTTGAATTTCAACTGGGGGCCGATATTATCGGTACTACCGTCGCACCCACTTGGCAGGATTTAACTCAACTGGCTCTCATCGCCCTTATCCGTACTTTCCTCAATTATTTTCTGGGCAAAGAATTAGAATCGGAACAGAAACTACAGCGAGAAATGCAGGAAGAGCGTAATTCTTAAAACTATCTATTGCCCCGCTAAAGTGTGGTGTAATCGCAAAAATCTGGTGGTTTCTTGGAGGGGTAGGGGATAGCTAAATCGATTACCCTGCATACTCACACAACCTAATTCTTGTAATGTGAGCAATTGTTGTTGGTTTTCCACCCCCTCGGCCACTACTTGTACGTGAAAACTCTTCCCTAAACCGATGATGGCGGCTATCAGGGCGGTATTAGCTTCGGCGCTGACCAATTCTTTCACCAGCGATTGAGCTATTTTTATTTTTTTGATCGGCAATTGATTCAGATAACTGATGGAAGAATAGCCCAAACCAAAGTCATCCAACGATAAGCTAATCCCGATTTCTTGTAATTCTAAAATCGCCTGTCTGGCTGTGGATAAATTCTCTAATAAATTGGATTCCGTTACTTCTAATTCTAAAAAGTGAGGTTCTAATCCCGTTTCTTCTAGCACCTGTTTAATCAATTGACCGAAGTAGGGGTCGTGGAATTGTTGGGGAGAAATATTAATAGTTATGGGTATGGAGAATAACCCTTCTTTCTGCCAGCTCTTATTCTGTTGTGACGCGGTTTGTATGATCCAACGGTTGATGGGAAAGATCAGATTGGTTTTTTCTGCTAGAGGTAGAAATTTATTGGGCGGTACTAAACCCACCTGCGGATGTTTCCAGCGCACGAGGGCTTCTAATCCTTCTATCTGCCCCGTTTGACTATTAATCTGGGGTTGATAGTAAAGCTGGAATTCTTGTTTGTCTAGCGCCTGTTGTAGCATCTTCTCCGCTTGGGCTAATCTACTTTCTTCGTTAACCCTACCAACGCTCGTGTTTTGTTTGGCTTTTTGATTGATTCTTTTGCTGATGAGGAGGTTGGCTTCCAAGTTCTGGATCAATAAATTAATTTCTAAACCTTGATGGGGATAAACGGCAGAACCGACAGAAACATTCACCATTATTTTATGCCCGTCCACATCGAAGATGGAGTCGAATACTTTGCTGATCCTGAGTTTGATTTTTTCCACGTCTTCTATACTATTGATCTGCGGTAACATGACGATGAAATCATCTCCCGACCAGCGCGCTAATATGTCCCCACCCCTGACCGAATCTTTCAGCCTTTTACTAATACCTTGTAAAACTCGATCGCCGGTTTCGTACCCGTATTGATTATTAATATTTTTTAATTGTTCCACATCGAATAATAGCAAGCCGATCAAACGATTATTACGGATAGCGTTATTGATCGCCAGTGACAAATATTCACTGAATAGTAATTTGTTGGGTAATTCTGTAACGAGGTCAAGATAAGTTTGTTCTTGAATAGTATCGGCAAAATGAATAGTGTTACTGTCTTGTAAAATCAGTGTGCTTTTTTGATTGGCATTTTTCGTGGCCACGGCCACAGAATTACTACTGGTTTCTTTTTCTGTGCCCAAGGTTCTCAACGGTTGATCTTCGTTGCTGATGAAGGTGTCGCCGCTAGTGGTGATCATATGATAACTAGCATTCACCTCACAGCCGAAGTTGATCAAATCCCCGTTTTTTAATTCGTGAACGAGACATTTAGTGCCATTAACATAAATACCGTTATGACTTTTATTCCCCTCTAAATCCCCGTCTAAGATCCAATAGGAGTAAGAGGAAGTCTGGTTATTAGTTTTTCTCACTAACGTGGCGTGATGGCGTGAGGCTTGTTTAGAGTAAATGACTATGCCACTATCCGACTTTCTGCCAATAGCGTATTTTAATTCTTCTAATGATAGCGTTCTTCTCCCTCTTTCGTCTTCTATTACTAAAATATGACGTGCTTTTTGGAGACTATTGGTCATTTACTCTACCTCTTTGATGTTGTTAGGAATTTTTGTTTAAAAAAGTAGTTAACGAGAGTAAGTTTTTAAGTGTTAAAACCGTGTTCAAATAATAAGTTGGTTGCGTCTTCCGCCGGTAAAGGACGACTGAACCAAAATCCTTGAACTTCTTGGCATTTAAGCCTGTGAAGCAACTCTAATTGCTGGAGAGTTTCCACCCCCTCAGCGATAACTCTCAATCCGAAACTTTCCCCCAAGGTCATTATAGCAGAGGCTAGAGCTATCTCTTTAGAGCTATTTTGTAAATTTTGAATAAAACTTTGCTCTATTTTAAGGGTATTCAACGGAAACTTATGCAAATAACAGATAGATGAATAACCAACTCCAAAATCATCCAAACAGATCCGTACACCTAAAGCTTTAATATCGGCAAATACTTGGCTAGAAAAAGACTCATCGGGCATGATCACGCTTTCGGTCACTTCTATTTCCAGTAAGTTGGGATTGATACCAGTTTCCCGCAGGATTCTACTGACCATCGGCACGAAATCCGATTGCTGGAATTGTCGCACGGAAAAGTTAACGCTAATAGGAAGGGGTTTGAAACCGGAATCTTGCCAAGCTTTATTCTGTAAGCAAGCTGTTCTTAAAGTCCATTCAGCGAGGGGGATGATCAAATCGGTTTTCTCCGCCAAGGGAATTAATTTACTAGGGGCGATCTGTCCTAAATCTTTATGATACCAGCGTAGTAGTGCCTCCATACCCGTGATCTCCCCGGTTTTCAATTTCACCTGGGGTTGATAGTGAAGGGCTAACTCGTTGTTTTTTAAAGCGTGATGCAGTAAAGCTTCTATTTTCAGTAATAAAGAGGCTTTAGATGTCATGGTATTGCTATAGAATTGATAGCAGTTACGCCCTCTATCTTTAGCGCGATATAAGGCCGCATCGGCATTTTTCAGCAATGTTTCCCCATCTTCGCCGTCAGTGGGATAGATGGCGATGCCCAAACTGGTTTTTAAATATATTTGCTGGTCTTGAATCTCTACCGGTTCTCTTAAAGCATCGACGATTCTCTGGGCCAGTTTAATCGTATCATCGCGATCGTTGATCTGGGGTAGTAGTAAGGTGAATTCATCGCCTCCCCACCGGGCGACACTATCCCCCGCACGCACGCAGTTAGTAAGTCTTTGGGCGAAGTTCTGTAATACTTTATCCCCGACGGTATGACCGAGAGTATCGTTAATATTTTTAAATTCATCCAAGTCTAAAAAAACGATCGCCATACTTTGTTTACTACGTTTGGCTTGTTCGAGGGACAGGGATAATTGTTTATTAAACCACGCACGATTCGGCAAACCAGTTAATAAGTCGTGAAAAGCTTGGTATTTTAATTTCTGCTCGTTGCGCTTACGATCGGTAATATCAAATATATAACTTCTGATCAATTTACTATCGCTGAGATAATGGACGAACTGCTCGTATACCTCATCATTTACCTGCACTTCCCGCAATAGCAAATTACCTTCACTATTTTGAGCTTGCTCTAATAATCCCATTAAAATTGGATGGTTAAATTGCTCTTTTTGTAAACTTTTAAATTTGAGATTAGCGGCTGGATTAATATAAGTAATCGCTCCCCCATAACTAATTTCAATAATAGCGTTGGGGCTTAATTCCGGGAAAGAAGCTAAGCGCACTAAATCTTGTTTTTCTAATCTATTTAATTCATTATCGGCTGATACCAAAGTAGACTTACCCGGATCGCCCAAACTCGGTTGAGAATCGATGAAATTTTCTAATTGAGTGGAATCGTTGCCATCGAATAAAGATATATCGAGGGAATTCGATAGTATATAGTAACTAGCCTTGGCTTTGCCGCCGAAATAGATAACATCGCCGTGTTTTAGATCGTGGCTTTCATAATTATTACCATTGATGACAACGCCGTTGGTACTGCGATTACCGTTTAAATCACCATCGACGATGCGATAGGAATAATTATCGAGATTGGGGGATTTTTTAATACGGAGTAAAGTAGCGTGCTGGCGGGACACGACTTTCTCATAAATAATGATCTCGTTGGTAGATTCTCGTCCGATCGAATAAGTTTGTTCCTCTAGGGCAATAATCCGGCGGGCCTTCTGGTCTTCTATAACCAGAATATGACGGAATTGGGGCAGAACGTTCATAGCAAAAGCGGTGATAGACTCTCTTATTTTAAGAGTTCCCAAAACCTAACTCAAACTAACAATCTTCGCAACCTGCTTTTGAGCCTTTTGACTCAGAAATTGATAAGTGGCCTCAGGGGAAAGGGGCCTACTGAACAAATAACCTTGAGCTTCATTGCAGTCCAAAGTTCGTAAAATTTCCGCTTGTTGTTCCGTTTCCACTCCTTTGGCCACGACACGGAAATTAAACCCTTTACCTAAAGCCATAGCCGCAGAGATGATCGCTCTCTCTTGAGCGTTACCTCGCAAGTCACGGATGAACACCTGATCTAATTTCAAGGTACGGAAAGGAAACTGTTTTAAATATCCTAGCGCTGAATAACCCCTACCAAAATCATCTAAACCAATACGCACTCCCAAACTCTGAAAATCTTGAAAAATCTGCCGGGCCGATTGTAAATTCTGCCGCAAGGTTTTTTCGGTTATCTCTAATTCTAGCCACTGAGGATCTAAGCCGATTTTCTCCAATAGCCGGGCCACCGACTCTACTAGATTGGGTTGTTGAAACTCCACCCCCGAAAGATTAACACTCATAGTCACCGGCGGTAATCCGTCCCTCTGCCAACTCAGATTTTGCTCGCAAGCAGTTTTTAAAACCCATTTACCGATGTGTAGCATTAAATCGGTTTTTTCCGCTAGATGTAAGAATTTCCCTGGCGCGATGATCCCGAATTCGGGATGTTGCCAGCGAATTAAAGCTTCAATCCCGGTTATTTTACCGCCCGTCATATGGACTTGGGGCTGGTAACAGAGACTAAATTGTTGTTTATCTAGAGCCATATGGATGGCGGTCTCTAACTTCAGCAATCGAGCCGATTCAGAGGACATGGATGGGGCATAAAATTGATAGTTATTCCTGCCCCTGGTTTTAGTGCGAGAGAGGGCGGCATCGGCATTTTTCAAGAGGTTTTCTTTATCTTCTCCGTCCTGGGGATAGATAGCGATACCTATGCTCACTTTGATCTGTAATTCGTGTTCGTTTATCTGGAAAGGTTGTTTAAGATTCTCGAAGATTCTCTCGGCTAATTTCACCGTGTCTTCGGTATTTTTGATCCGCGGTAGTAAGAGGGTAAATTCATCGCTGCCCCAGCGGGCTACCGTATCCCCCGCCCGTAGTGAATTAGTTAAACGGATAGCCAAGGTCTGTAAAAGTTCATCGCCGATCGAATGTCCGAGAGTATTATTAATGTTCTGGAAAGAATCCAAATCTAGGAACATGACCGCCAAAAGGCTTTGATTTCTCTGGGCGTTAGCGATCGCTAGCGATAATTGTTTGTTGAATAATAAACGGTTGGGTAAGTTAGTTAAAGGGTCGTGAAAAGATTGATATTGGAGTCTTTCTTCGGCTTTTTTGCGATCGCTCACATCTCTGACCGCGAAACAAAAAATTTCCTTATTGTTAAAAATAGAGCGGGTAATTTTTTCTTCCACGCTTACTAGAGAACCGTCTTGACACCGGTGTAGTGATTCTTCCACGTAAAATGAGCTATCTATGGATAGGGGATCGAGAATATTATCGATCACCTCTTTTTCTAGGGCGATCAACCCGTAAATATTCAAATTCGTTATCTCTTTACTACCGTAGCCCAATAATTTGCAATAGGCGCTATTAGCTTCTATTACTTGTTTATTTTTCGCGTCTACCAGTAAAATCCCTTCTGTAGTTTGTTGTACTAAAAATTTATAATAATCACCGATATAGTTAAGTTGATTCTCGGCTTTTTTATATTTGGTCACGTCGAATAAGTAGGTGCGAATTAATTGGTTATCTACTAGATAAACGATGTGCTGCTCGTAGGAAAAATCATCTACCTCTATGTCCCTGACGTAGGAGGTTTTTTCATGAGTTATCACCTGGTCTAATAAACCTTTTAAAATCGGGTGTTCGCGATGTAACTGGCGCAAACTGGGAAACCTGACGTTAGCTGCCGGGTTAAGGTAAGTAATTTCGCCCAAGGGAGAAAACTCGAGAATGGGGTTGGGGCTGAATTCTGATAATTGGGGCGAGGAGCGAAGTATATTGGTCGGGGGGTCTTCGTCTGTTTGGGTGGAGAAAGCCAGGGCGGTTTTCGTTTCCGAATCTTCTATTTCCGTCTCTCGCTCGATGTTACTAATTCCGAAAATCTCGCTGAGGCTGGGTTCGTTGTCGTGATTTTTATCTAATTCTAACTCCGAGGAACCCGATATCACTTGATAACTTGCTTTAGCTTTAGTCCCGAAACGGATCACGTCGCCTGGTTTCAATTCATGGGAGAGACAGTATTTGCCGTTGACCATGATGCCGTTAGTGCTGCGCTTACCTTGTAAATTGCCGTCGATGACCCGGTAGAAGTCCTGGTGGTTTTGATAGTCCGTGACTCGTAAAAGGGTAGCGTGATGGCGGGAAACTTGTCGATCGTAGATAATAATAGCGCTGGTGGGATCTCGTCCGATCGAATAAGTATTGTCTCGCAGGGCAACAATTCGCTTTGATTTTTGGTCTTCCACTACTAGGATATGTCGGGTGTCTTGTGCGTTACTCATCGTGGGTTTATTGCCAGATCATCAGCCATCTCTTATAACATTCCCCAAATACACCCTTAACTATCAAATCCAGAAATTTTTTTGGCCCGGTGGAGAATGTTTAAAATAGTTTTAATTTTAATAACTGAAACCGCTACCGAAGTGCTGAGCTTGTTGGAAGAGACAATTTACAACCATGAACATCGCCTAGATGGTAATCGAGATTAAAAAATTTTATTCGGGTTCGTGTTTATGGAATCTAATCCCCCAAAATACGTCATAAAGGAAACTCCAGAAGTTTCTCCCCTGAAGTAACCCCAGGGATTGTTCACAGCCCTTGGCATCTAGTAGGGGTTTAGTGGCGTAGTAGGCGGGTTGATACTTGTACCAGGGGATAGAGGGCCAGAGATGATGGACGAGGTGATAATTCTGTCCGAGAATGAGTAGGTTTAAAATCGGACTGGGATAAACCCTAGCGTTTTTCCAACGGTTTCTATCTTGGAAAGGACGATGGGGAAGATAATCGAAGAACAAACCTAAAGCCATACCCACAACTAGGGCGGGGACGAACCAGAAATTCATCACGTAGCCGATGAAGTCGTACTGACAGGCAATCCAGACGATCGTGAACAGGAACAGTCGGCTCAAAAACCATTCCAAGAGTTCGTATTTACGCCAGAGACGACGCTTGAAGAAAAATATCTCGTGGTAGAAAAAACGGGCGGCGATGAGCAATAGGGGCCCTCCCGTGGATACGTAATGGTCGGGGTCATTTTCCGGGTCGTTGACGTTGCCGTGATGCTGTAAGTGGACTCTGGTGAATACAGGGAAGGCGAATCCCAACATCAGGGCGCTACCGTGACCTAAGATAGCGTTGATGATCTTGTTACTGTGGGCGGAATTATGAGAAGCGTCGTGAATAACTGTGCCGGATATGTGAAGGGCCAGCACGTTAGCACAGAAACACACCTGGTCAGGCCATGACCATAACCAATATCCGCAGGTGGAAAGAACTATTAAACCCAATGCTCCGGCGAACATGATAAGGTTAGGATTAAGGCCCCCAGGTGCTTTTAAATACTCTTTCGGTATTGTCAGCGTCGTTTCTGCCGACTGCATCGTTACTCTCGCTCCTTAGTTTTGTTTTTCCTTGGCGTAAATTATAATACTACGGCTTTTTAATAAACTTTTGTAACATTATCTTAATTAATATGAATGACCCCGTAAGTAAGCTTTTGTAATCATTGCCGCTTATGTTTCAAGCTACCCGCCGCCGCCTCGCTTTATGGTACACCGCAGTAACGGCGATTTTGTTGTTATCTTTGGCACTGGGCATGTATTTTTACGTGCGGGCGACTTTGATCGATCGTATCGATGATACTCTAAAACACGTCGTCGAGGTGGTAAATCGTTCTTTGGTGGTGCAATCTTTCCCCCCCTCCCAAGGGCGTTACCAAGTGGATCTCGAAGCCAGTTTTCCCAGTCAGGGGAAGGCGGTAGAAGATGACCACATAGATCTAGAGTGGTTCAGCCCCCAAGGAGATTTACTCTGGTCTACTTTCACAGAAACTTTAGCAGTGCCTTTACATCCTACTCGCTACGGGCAGACAATTCGCCTTAACGGCGACCACATATTGCGACAGGTGACGGAAAGGGTGGAGATCGATCGCCACGTACTGGGATATATTCGGGTCAGTCATCCTTGGTTTGAAGTCAGTAAGCCCATCCGCCAGTTAAGTCTCGATTTGATGGTGGGAATGACCTTGATGGTGGCTTGCGTGGCGGGGATTGGCTGGTTTCTATCGGGCATCGCCATCCAACCGGTGAAAGATTCCTATCAAAGTTTGAAACAATTCACCGCGGACGCTTCTCACGAGTTACGCAATCCCATCGCCATGATCCAAACTAACGCCCAGATAGCTTTAGCTTACCCGGAAACCCAAAGTCAACGGTTAAAAGTTATCGAACGTCTGACGAAACGCCTCGGTAATCTGGTTAACGATTTACTATTCTTGGCTCGCTCCGATAGTGGGATAATCGTTCCAGGTTGGCAATCGGTGCCCCTCGATGCTCTCTTGATGGAAGTGATCGAAGAACAAAGAGTGTTTTCGGAACAGAAAAAGATGCTCCTCTCCCTGACTATTATAGAAGACGATCGCTTCTCAGAGCAAGAGTTCGCCGTCTGGGGCGATTGGGATCAATTGGCGCGCCTGTTTACCAATCTCATCGGCAACGCGATCGAACATAGCGGGTCTCCCTCCTGTAAGGTGGAGTTACGGGGCGTGAAACGGGATTTCCTACAAGTGCGTGTGACCGATGAGGGTAAGGGAATTTCTGAATCGGCACTGCCCTATATCTTCGATCGATTCTATCGCGCTGACCCGGCCCGAACCCATTCGGGGGCCGGTAGTAGCGGTCTCGGTCTAGCGATCGTCAAGGCGATCACAGAAAGCCATCACGGTCATGTTAGTGTGGAGGTTGGTCACGATCGGGGAACCAGTTTTATCGTGGATTTACCGCGATTGCCATAATTTTCGAGCTTAGTATCGCAATAGAAAATAGTCACCAGTGACTAGGCACTAACCACTATGAGATGGATCATCATTATTTGTTTACTTTTGGGGTTGGAGTTGTGCTTTTTAGCCCGAGGTAGCCGGGCCGGGGGGGTTAAGTTGTCGGGGATGCTTAATCTTCCGAGTCGGGGGGCCCCTGGAAATCGGCGCGATAGTGCGGCCAGCCGCGGCGATTGTCCCAATAGTGGGGAGTCTCTGACGGCTTTAGTACCGGAAACGGGTTTCGGTTTGACCCATAAGTTATATCCCGATTTTTTGTTTTATATTCCCTATGCTTCTGAAAAGATCTTCGCACAGTTTTCCTTGGTGGATGGAGCGGGAAATATTATCGATCGACAAACAATCGATCTCCCCGATACCGCGGGCATTATTCGCGTTCGCGTCGGCGGAGATAAGGGATTGAAAGAAGTTGATAAAATTTATCTTTGGCGGTTCCAAATAGTTTGCGGCCCGGCGGGGACTCCTTTACGTCAAGTGCGAGGGGGAATCCAAAGAGTGCAGTTAAAACTCGAAAACATTCCTCCCGAACAGCGGTTAGAAATTTATTATAATAATGGTTTGTGGTTCGATTACTTGACTCAGTTAACCTTTTTAAAATTACAACAACCTGATAATACCTCCCTGTCTGAACAGTGGAGGGATTTATTAAAGGTAGTGGGCTTAGAAAATATCGATGATAAAAAGTTATTGACCTGTTGTGACCGTGATACAGTTAGGTGATATATAACGGTATTTATTTAACTCCCTCGATGACTTTTATCTTAGAGACTATAGCCCGATTATCCGCCCTAGGTTCCGTGGAAGTTCAAGGGCGGTGGCTAACTCCAGAAAATACGATCGCTACCCTTAATGAAAACAATTACATCACTTGGGCGGCGGGTCATCAAGAACAGTGGTTAAAACAAACTTTCGTAGTTCCCTCCCATATTAACGGCTATTCTCTAGAAGGTTTAAGTTTAAGATTGTGCTTGGCTTGGTGGGCCCAAAAGGCGGAAATTTTTGTCGATGATGCTCTCGTACAGGAGGGAGATCTATTCGATTCTTCTACTAGGATTCTACTGCGGCCCAGCGTTACACCAGGAGAGACGATCGATGTCAGTTTGCGCCTCGTGAGTCCGGGCCACGACATCGGCGGTTTGATGAAATCGGTACTGGTGTATGAGGCCCTTTTAGAGCCTGGTTTTATCGCCGACGAGTTGAGGGTATTACACAATTATCTAAAATCTTTTTCCCCCGGATCGTTAGAGATATTAGAGGAAGAATTAAAAACGATCGATTGGGATAGTATCGGGGATAGGGA
This sequence comes from Chlorogloea purpurea SAG 13.99, assembly GCA_016903695.1. Lineage (GTDB taxonomy): Bacteria > Cyanobacteriota > Cyanobacteriia > Cyanobacteriales > Microcystaceae > Chroococcopsis > Chroococcopsis gigantea_A. The sequence continues at coordinate 282,917 of JADQBB010000001.1, read as the reverse complement.
GAAGTTCGATCGCTCCCTGCTGAATCTGCGCCAATCGCTTCAACCCCTAGCCGCCGATATTAAAAATCGTACCTTTAATCTTCTCGGTCACGCCCATCTCGATTTAGCCTGGTTATGGCCCCTCGAAGAAACCTGGGATGTGGCCTATCGGACATTCACCTCTGTAATTAATTTACAGAAAGACTATCATGAACTGAAGTTCGGCCACTCCAGCCCCATAATTTACGAGTGGATAGAAACCCATCACCCGGAACTTTTCGATCGTATCCTAGAAGCTTATAAAGATGGACGCTGGGAAATCTTAGGCCCGATGTGGGTTGAACCGGAAGTAAATCTCATCAGCGGCGAGTCTCTGGTTCGTCAATTACTTTACGGCCAGAAATATTTCCAGAAAACCTTCGGCACCCTCTGTAAAGTGGCGTGGCTTCCCGACAGTTTCGGCTTCCCTTGGCAACTGCCCCAGATATTGAGTCTCTGCGGTGTCCAGTATTTCGTCACCGCCAAACTGCACTGGAATGACACCACTAAATTTCCCCACGGCTGGTTCTGGTGGCAGTCTCCCGATGGTTCTCGCATCCCTACCCTCATGTCTCCCCCGAATGTGGCGGGGGTGATGGATACTAACCCGATTATCATGACTGATTACGCCGTCGATTGGGAGAAACAAACCCGATTGAAAGAAATCTTCTGGCTTCCTGGCGTGGGCGATCATGGCGGCGGGCCCACTAGAGATATGCTGGATGTATATAAACGTTGGCAATCTTCGCCCTTTTTCCCGAAGCTTCGTTTTCAGAGTGCGGAAGCTTATTTAAACTCCCTGAGCATGGAATCTTTACCGGTGTGGAACGATGAATTATATTTAGAATTCCACCGGGGCTGTTATACGACTCACGCCGAGCAAAAGGAGCGTAATCGTAGGAACGAAATTTTATTATACGAGGCTGAATTGTGGGCTAGTCTCGCCGCGATCGTTTTAAATATTCCTTTCCCGAAAGAAGATATAGAATCGGCCTGGAAAAAAGTTTTACTCAATCAATTTCACGATATTCTGCCCGGTACTTCCATACCAGAGGTTTTCGTCACCGCCGATTCTGATTGGCGTGATGCGGCGATGTTAGCCGAAGATATTTTCTGGGATTCGCTCGAAAATTTCGCCGATAATATCGCCTTGGGCGATTACCCGCACCCAGAGGCAGTGCCGATAGTGATGTTTAATTCCCTCAATTGGGAAAGGAGCGGAGTGGGAGAAATAGCACCTACAAAGGTTCCCCCCGGTAAGTGGCGGGTTTATAACGCTGATTTACAACCCTGTTCATGTCAAGTCCACAGTTTGGATTATTTATTATTCAAAGCCGATCGCGTACCTGGAATAGGTTATAAGTTATTCTGGTTGATACCGGATGAAAGTGCTGAACCGGAAACGCTCGCCCCGGATATATTCTCTCTGGAAAATCAATATCTGAAAGTCGTCATCGACCCGGAAACGGGAAATATAAGGAGTATCTTTGATAAAATTGAAGAGCGAGAGGTTCTTAGCGGCCCCGGTAACGCGTTACAGATGTTCCGAGATAGCGGACAATATTGGTCGGCTTGGAATATAGATCCGAATTACGAACAATTTCCTTTAGAAGCTCCGCAGTTGACGGAGATTAATTTTAAGGAGTGGGGTCCTTTGGAATGGACGATCGAAACATCGCTTCAATGGCGGGATTCGCGTTTCTGGATCGATTATACTTTAGAGTTGGATTCTCCCCTATTGAAAATAAGCTGTAATTGCCATTGGAACGAGAAAGAAGTTTTGGTTAAGGCGGCTTTTCCCCTACGCTTGAAAGCTCAGTTTACGGGTTATGAAATTGCCTGCGGGGCCATAGAGAGAACTAATAGGGCCGAGACTCCTGCAGAAAAAGCTAAATGGGAAGTGTACGCCCATAAGTGGGTAGATATGACCGATCCCGATTTAGATTATGGTGTCAGTATTTTAAATGATTGTAAATATGGTTATGATAGTACTCCCGATCGATTGCGGATAACTCTATTAAGATCCTCTATATGGCCCGATCCCAACGCCGATAAACGTTTTCATTGCTTTACCTATTGTATCTATCCCCATCGCGGTAATTGGCAAGGGGCTGGGACGGTAAAACGCGCCCACGAATTAAATAATTCCCTATCGGCCCGACAAGTTCCTCACCATACCGGGGGACAACTTCCCCCCGAGAATACTTTCCTCGATTTGGGGGGCGATAATTTAATATTGATGGCGTTTAAACCGAAAGAAGATGAGCCTTCTCAATATATTTTAAGATGTTACGAATCCGAGGGAAAAGAAGCTAAGATGGTGCTTAAAACCCCTTTGAATTTAGAATTTACAGGATGTGTCGATTGTTTAGAGGAGACAGTAGAATTGAAACAGCAGGTTAAGCCTTGGCAAATTAGCAACTTTAGCTATCGAACCCTAACACCCCACCAGTCCTATGAGTCATAAACTGCGTAATAAGTTACAAAATCAAGTCATAATTATCACCCTATTTGTAGCTATTTTTTGGATACTAGAAATTTTAGATAAATTCGTGTTCCAGGGCGCATTAGATGCGTACGGCATTATTCCCCACAATGTAATAGGGCTGAGGGGTATATTATTCGCCCCTTTTTTACACGGTAGTTTCCCCCATCTCATCGCTAATACTATTCCTTTTATATTTCTGAGTTGGCTGGTTATGGTACAACAAACCAGCGATTTCTTCATCGTCACCGGTTTGACCATGTTAATCGGCGGTGCGGGAGTTTGGCTATTCGGCGCGCCCAATTCGGTACATATTGGCGCCAGTATTTTAATCTTCGGCTATTTGGGGTTTCTGCTACTACGAGGATACTTCCAGCGTAATTTAGCCTCGATCGCTCTATCGGTGTTAGTGCTGACTTTTTACGGTAGCGCTATCTGGGGAATCCTACCCAGTGCCGGCCCCGGTATTTCTTGGCAGGGTCATTTATTCGGTTTCCTCGGCGGCGTATTAGGAGCTAAACTTATCGCCACCGAAAAGCGTTATTACTACTAAAGTGACTTCTCACTATTCTGGACACTCTCGATTAAATTCCTGACAGTTTCTGTACCTGCCGATGGCTCGAAGGAGAGAGGAAATTTTTTCGCCAAAATCATACGGAATCCCAAGGGAGCCAAGCTTAATAAACCCTGTAAATCTTTAAAGTAATTGCCCACCACGTATAAACCGAATTTTCTCTCGTCTATCCAGCCCCCCTCTTTTACCAGGTCGATCAAGACTCGACGATGGCGGATGGCGCGGGTGGAGTCGTCCTCATTACTCGCTAATATCTCTTGTTTGATCTTACTGATCTGATCGAGGGGAGCCACATCCATCGGACAGACGGTGTTACACATATAACAGCGGGTACAGCCCCACACTCCCGCGGTGCCGGTATTATATTTTTCTAAACGTTGTCGCGTGGCCGAGTCTCTCGTATCCGTGAGGGTGCGATTGGCTTTAGCCAGGGCGTGAGGGCCGACAAAATCGCTGTTCACGGCTTTGGCGTTACACTCGGAGTAACAAGCTCCGCACATGATACAGTTACCCATGTCGTTTAGTTTCGCTCTCTGGTCTGGAGTTTGTAAAAATTCCCCCTCTTCGATCGATCTACTTTTCGCGCTCACGTAAGGATCTACTCTTTCTAGATCATCCCAGAAAGGTTTCATGTCCACGATCAAATCTTTGACCACGGGAAGATTACCCAGGGGGGCGATGGTAATTTCCCTTGTTTCTCCCCCGGATGTATTGGGAAATCTCTCTAACTCATTGCCCACATTTTCTTTACAGGCTAAAGCAGCTCTGCCGTTAATTTTCATCCCACAGCTTCCACAGATTGTATTCCGGCAGTTTTTACGGTAGGCTAAAGAGCCATCTTGTTCCCATTTGATCCGATTAAGACACTCTAAAATCGTGTTGCCCGCCTCTACCTCCAAGGTAAATGTTTCTAAGTGAGGCAACCCATTGGTGTTTTGACGTAATATTTTGAAGAGGACTTCCATAAACGCTGTTGTTACTACTCGTTGCTATTACTCAGCATAGTCTAGGTTGCGATGGAGATCTTGATGGTTTTTGATCCGTCAGGGTACCTTAAGATTTTCTTTAGAAATACCCATTCTCTATCTAATGATAGATGGAATGAACGATACAGGGTTTGGCTTGTGCCTAAATAATTATTTTCTCTCATTAACTGAAAGAGGATACCCGTTCTCAAGTACATCAACTCGAAGCTTTACTAGATAACAGCTTCGTCTTTGATTGTCTGGACTTTCACCTTGTTTGTTTCTGGTCTTGACGCGGTGAATATCCGCTGCTCTTACCCGCTAAAATTTTTCTAGCCTTCTGGCAGAGTCCGTATGTTTATGTGTCTATTTTAATTTTAAATCCGTAACGAGTCAAAAATTTTATTGCCTTATGCTATCAATTTATGTTTAGATATTTAATAGAAGCAATGAGTCAAAAAACTAAATTGGCAACTGCTAAAAATAAACCGATCATTTGAAGTCTCATGAATGACATATCATCAGTTCCCTTAACCGGTAAAGCCTTACTACAAAAAGTCAAGGAGTTATCGACTTCTCCGCGCCGTGAAACAGCCCGCCGCTGTGGTTACTATTCGGAAACAAAGGACGGCCAAATACGCGTTAATCTCACGGATTTCTACGATGCAGTTTTAGCCGCTAAAGGTGTTCCTCTCGATCCTGAAGGAGCGAAAGACGGACGAGGACGCGAACCGACTTTCCGCGTTAGCGTTCACAAAAACGGCCAGATAGTTATCGGTTCCACCTACACCGAGCAAATGAATTTGAAAGCGGGGGATGAATTTGAAATCAAGCTAGGCTATAAACATATTCATCTCAAACAGATCGAGAGCGGTGATGAAAACGGTGACGAATAGATAACAAGGCGACAAAAAAATCGGTCGTTAAAAGGGCTAATTTTAGCAACCGACCACAAAAGCATAAAATTTTGTCTTCATTCTAACCGTTCACCGACTATCTGGAGTCAACCATAGCAGTGCTACTCTTTCAGTATAGATTAGCACTGCCTATCTTCGTATCTTCGTCTATGGAAAATATTAGTACATTTGCCGGGTCGGCTCTGGTAAAGATAGGGGGGTTTCTCTTACTCTGGTTGATATTATGGATACCGATCGCTTTTTTCTTGGGCGGGAAGTTAAACTGGAAGCTGGGGCAACCGGCGACGACGGCTCAGAAAATACCTTTAGTAGTTACTCTTTACTTACTAGCCCCCTTGCCAGTATGGGCGCTGGGTCGCTTAGAAAATACCAGTATTAAAGATTACGGCGGGTTCGAGTCGGGATCACTGTTGCAGGGGATAGCCATAGGTTTAACGGGTATAGTGGTAGTCTACGGATTAGAATCCCTCCTCGGCTGGGTTCAGTGGTGCGGTTCGAGGTGGTCACAACTGCTGAAGGGGATTATCCCCTTGGGAATCCTGACTCTGGGGTTGGCGGGCGCGGAAGAGTTCATCTTCAGGGGAATTTTCTTCTCTCAATTACTGGATGACTATGGAGTTATCGGGGGAGCGATAATATCCAGTATGATTTTCGCCCTCCTCCACCTATTGTGGGAGAGGCGAGAAACCTTAACCCAGTTACCTGGATTGTGGCTGATGGGAATAATTTTAGTAGTAGCGGTGGGGGCGGATGGGGGTAACTGGGGTCTGGCCTGGGGACTACACGGGGGCTGGATATGGGGATTGGCGATGCTGGATAGTTCGGGAATAGTGACTTATCGCCCCGGTATATCTCCCTGGTTAATAGGATTTAACGGTAGCCCGATAGCGGGAATGGCGGGGATATTGTGCCTGTTGCTAACCGGCTTAGGCATCTGGCGTTTTCAATAACCAGAAAGCCGTGTAAGTCACGTTAGAATCGTCGGGTTGAATCAAAAGAAAATGTAAACCTTGACAAGCGCGCTTGCGGGATTCATAATTTTCCATAGCTTCGGCGATTTCCGGGTCTTCAAAGGTGAGAACCACCCATCGATCGTTGAGTCCCGCTTCTAACACCACTCCCCCTGAAACACCGACTCGATCGCTGATGTAATCGAGACACACCGGTCGCACCGATTCTAACCATTGAGCCAGGGAACGGGATTTTCTGCCGCCGTAGATCAATAAGCCTGGAATCGGTTGGGAGGAAGATACACCCAAAGATAGCGGACGAAAAGCAGGGGGTAAAGATAGGATGGGGAGTGGACGATCTTCCCAGAAATCAATTATCTCACCCGCTTGAAAATAAGCTACGCGCCAACTTTCCCCCCAAAGATTTTCGGGCATGGGTTGAGGTGGCGCTTTATCTAGAGACAGACTCGAACCTTTCTCCAAGAGTAATTTTTTAATGGCCGGGGTGTGACGTGTGGCCTCGACTGGCACACCGAGCGCCGAACCCGCCGATTGAAAAAAGTTAAGGACTTGAGGCCGAAAAATTTGGATTTTATCGGGGGTATATTTTTCTAGAGCATTTTGTAATTGACCCAGCACCCACTGACTGTTAACTTCAGATTGCAGACATTGATTTTCGTGAATCAGATTACCTTGTTGATCGCACACCAGTAAATACCAGGTTTTAGAATCAGAATAATCACCGGTTTGTTTATATAAATCTGCCTGCCAAATGGTCATTCTTTTGAAGCTAATATCATATACTTAAACTAGAATACCAAATAAATAATACCCTGTATGGAAGACTTATTAGAAGTAGGTACGATCGTTGCTCCTCAAGGGATGCAAGGACAAGTGAGAGTTCTATCGGAATCGGACTTTCCCGAACGTTTTGAAAAGCCTGGCAAGCGCTGGTTGAAATCTCCCGTAGATGGGAGTATTCAAGAAATACAGTTAGTTTCGGGGCGATATATACCGGGAGGAAAGCTTTATGTTGTCACCTTGGATGGGGTAGATACCAGGGACTCGGCGGAAGCTCTCAAGGGATATAAATTATTAGTAGACAAAAGCGATCGACCCCGGTTAAAAAAAGATGAATATCATGTGGAAGATTTAATCAATTTGGAGGTTTATCACGAGTTAACCGGAGAGAAAATAGGGGTGGTGACGAACATTTTTTGGGCGGGTAATGACCTTTTAGAAGTGAGTTTGAACGCCGACGGGCAACCCGCCGAAGAAAAACCGAACAAAAAGATCCTAGTTCCTTTCGTCAAAGAAATCGTGCCGGTAGTTAATTTAGAAACCAAACGGGTCGCTATCAACCCTCCTCCCGGATTAATGGAAATAAATGGCTAGTTTTCCCATTAAATGAAGAATTTGTTATAAAGAAGCTATAGAGAAGACTGGTAGTGACCGAGCAGAAATTATGTATCCATCAAGGCTAGATAACCATGACTATTGCTAGAATTCTGGTGATTGAGGATGAAGGTTCCATCAGAATGCTGATCACAGACATTCTCAATTCAGAAAACTATGAAGTATTAGAGGCAAACAATGGCAAAGAGGGAGTAAAACTAGCCCTGTATAACTTACCCGATCTGATTCTTTGCGACGTGATGATGCCGGAGATGGATGGCTACCAAGTGCTATACAAATTGCAACAACACGGGGTAACGCGCAGAATCCCATTTATTTTTCTGACGGCTAAAGCGACACCCAATCATCTACGCTACGGCATGAATTTGGGAGCCGATGACTATCTGATCAAGCCTTTCGACGAAGATGAATTACTAAGAGCGATCGCAGCGAGGCTGAGAAAATCCGCGGCCATGAACTTAACGGCCCACAATGAAAAATTATTAGAGACCAAACTGCAGATAGAAGCGGATTTGCGTCAAGCGATAGGCAAAAAGCAATTGGCGGTAAACTACCAACCGCAGATCAACCTGAAAACGGGTCTGATCGTCGGTGCGGAAGCCCTAATGCGCTGGCATCATCCACAGTGGGGCAATATTCCCCCCAATCAATTCATCCCCCTCGCGGAAAGCACCGGTTCCATTAGAATATTGGGTGGATGGATACTAGAGCGAGCCTGTGAGCAGTTAAAAAGTTGGGGAGATCAGGGTTTGCCCCCTATCACCATGGCGGTGAACGTGTCCCCACGCCAATTCAATCACAGCGATTTCTGCAGCTCCGTGGAAGATATTATTACCAAAACGGGTATATCACCCCATCAATTAGAGTTGGAATTAACAGAAGGCTCGGTAATAGAAAATGTGGGTTTAACAAGTAAGCGTTTACAAAGATTAAGCCGCCTAGGGATTAAAATAGCCATAGATGATTTCGGCACCGGCCAAGCTTCTTTAATTTATTTAAAAAAATTCCCTTTTAACACGTTAAAAATAGACCGTAATTTTGTCAAGAACGTGCATAGTAATAGTGAGAATGGGGCCATCAGTCAGGCGATCATCACCATGGCCCGTCAACTGAATTTAAGAGTGATAGCGGAGGGAGTGGAAACCTTAGAAGAAAGGGAGTTTCTAGTGGAATGTGGTTGTGAGGACATGCAGGGGTATTTATTCAGCCGTCCGGTTAAAGCCGATGAATTTAAAGAGTTATTGAAACAGCAAAATTAAAACCCCGTTCAGAACTTTACTCATTATCGGCGGCATTTCCCAGATTTTTTCAATGGGTAGCACCTTTACCTAACGGTTTTTGCTCCCGTTGATCGGGTTCTAAAGTAACGGGAAAGATCGCGGAAGAGCTATTGTCTTTTAATTCACCTTTAATATTGGGCTTAATCACTTTCCCCGTTAAGGTTAGATTACAGATTTTGGATGATTCTAACTTTAATTTATCTCCCCGGACACGCCCCGTCAATAGGAGTGTTTTAGCGTTATCAGAAAGCTTTCCCGCCAAATAAATGCCCGATTGTTCCAGATTTAAAGTCAAAGGTGAACTCTGAAAGCAACCTATAATTTTTGCTTCCCTGATAAGATACACACCTCCTATGGGTGGAGCCGCTTTTAGATTATTCGCCCCGTAAGTAGTAACGGTATTGAATAAAATGATGACGAATAAAATACTGAGGGAATAAAAGATGATGTATCGATAATTAAAGGTTTTCATCATAGGAGGGATTGAATATGGCTACTGACGGAAGAATAACGGCGGGTGATCAGTAAAGACGAGTGACACTCTTGAGCGAGTCTATCGGTGTAAAAGCCGAGGGTTTGCCTTTCGATCCCCCAAGTCCGACTCGTACCAGCTATGGTTAAATCCACGTCTTGGGAAGCGAGAATGACTTTTTCGATCGGCTCACTGTCCGTCAGTCGTAGCACTTCGATGCGCGATTGAACCAGGGGCGGCAGTAAATCGATCATGTTCTTGAATTCGTTACTGATATTATTATACTCGTCGAGATCTTCGTGGTAAAAACGCAAAACTTTCACCTTTCTTCCCGGGTCGTGCAGTAATAATCTCAAGGCTAAAGATAACCCCAGATCATCGTGGTTATTTTCCGAATAAGCTACTAGAATCGAATCCAGTTTAAGAGGTTGCTTATCGATAAAAACCGCTACATCCACGGGGGAGGTGTTGAGAATCTTGCCGACTCTCCCACCGAGTCGATTGTCGCTGAAAGCGGGGCGATGCCAACCCACGAGGACTAAATCAGCTCGATCGGCTATAGCTATTTTAGCGGTTTCCCTAGCTACATCGTGAGCCACCCGGACGAAGGGATGGACGATATTCCGCAAGTGAGAAGGCTGTAGTTCTTTAATAAGGGCGACAATATTATTATGTTGTTCCTTGAGCAGAATATCTGTTTCTTGGGGGGTATTATGAAAGGCGTAATCGGCCACGGAATCGAGGAGGAATAAAGGGTGTACGGCGGCTGAAGAATTACCGGCGATTTCCATGGCCAATTGCAACAGGTTAAACTGGGCATCCGGGTTAGCAATGGGTACGAGTACCCTATACTCGGTTTTCGCGGTTTCCGGGGCGGCGGGTGAGATGAAATCCGGGGATTCATCGTCTGCGAGATTTAATTTAATTTTCTCTTTGGGATAAATCCATTCTAGGAGGGGGGAAGTCATACAGGTGGTGACGAGAGCCATGATCACTAACATGGTGAAGAGGAGGGGAGATATAACCCCGAAACTAAGGCCGATATTGAGGACGATCAACTCGGTCAAACCCCTCGTATTCATCAACCAACCGAGGGCGGAAGCCTGCTGATTATTGATGCCGCTCGCTCTCGCCGAGATATAAGTGCCGAAATATTTACCGACGATCGCCACTGTCACCACTAAAGCACACAATAACCAAAGTAGAGGTTGATTCAGTAAGCCTATTTCCGTGTTTAAACCGCTGTAGGCGAAGAAAATCGGCAGGAGGAAGATTAACACGAAATCTTCGGTTTTCTCGGCTATATCCCTGACTAAAGCTGGATATTTGGGCATAGCGGCCCCCATCAGGAAACTGCCGAAGATGAAGTGAATGCCGATCAGTTGAGTGGTGAGGGCGGAAATTAGTAGACCCACGTAGATCATGGCCAGAACTAATTGACTTAATTTTTGGGTTTGTTGATAGTATTTGAGTAATTTTTCTAGGAGCCATCTACCCGCGGTCAACATGAAAGCGATATAGATAAATGCTTCTATGATGGTAGGAAAAGCGTCGACGATACTGTTAGTCCTGGTCACGGCGATAGCCAAGGCCAGTAAGCACCAAGCCGTCACATCATCGACTGCGGCACAGGTTAGGGCTAAAGTGCCCAGTTTAGTTTTTTGTAAATTATTTTCTGTAATGATCCTCGCTAAAACCGGGAAGGCGGTTATGGACATGGCCGACCCTAAAAATAGGGCGAAGGCGGCGAAAGAAACTTCGTTGTTAGAAAGGAGTGGATAGAGAAGTAAGGCCAGAATACATCCCAGGGAGAAGGGAAGTATTATACTGACGTGAGAGATTAAAACTGCTGTATTAAAATTGCCTTTAAGGTATTTAGGATTTAACTCTAAACCGATTAAAAACATGAAAAATATTAAGCCAATTTGGGAGAGAAGATTTAAAAAAGGTAAGGTATTCTGAGGGAATAGTGTCGTCAATAGCTCCGGTGCTACTAATCCCAATAAGGAAGGCCCTAATATAATCCCGGCGATAATTTCCCCGATTACTAATGGTTGTTTGATCAGGCGACAGGCTAAACCCATCAATCTCGATAAACCAATAATAATTAATATTTGTATTAAAACTAAGGAAATAGTATCCATAAAAAGTCAACTAGCTTAATAATGCTAGTGTACTGAAAATCTAGATTATTAGCTGTATCGATCGTACTTTTTAAATAATTGAAAATTAACGAGGATGCGGGTTGTACTTATCAGTTGTAAAACACGCATCCTCCTAATTACCGATATAATTTACCCTTACTGCTTTTTGGTGAAAAACCAACGGATGACTAGTTTTTCTAATTCGATCCAGACGAACATCAAAGCACTGAATCCGACGCAGATAGCCAATTCAAAAGGCGTGAGCAGGTGAGTGCTGAAGAAGTTCCGCAAAGGTTCCACGTAGATCAAGAGTAGTTGTAGGATCGTGGTTAAACCAACCGCGCCCAGAACGTAGGGGTTGGAAAAAGGATTCATCTGGATGGTTAACTGGGTATGAGAGCGCACCGCTAGAGCGTGACCCATCTGGGCTAAACAGAGGGTGGTGAATACCATAGTTTTCCAACGGGCCGGATCGCCCAAACCCAGTCCAGGCCCCTTAACGTAATTGTAAGCGAAGGTCATGAGGACGATCGTGAGAATGGCGAAGACGATACCGATGCGTACCATATACCACCCTAAACCCCTGGCGAAAATGCTCTCGCGGGGGCTGAAAGGGGGTCTCTGCATCACGTAAGGTTCTGCCGGTTCCATCGCTAGGGCGAGAGCGGGTAAACCATCGGTAACAAGGTTCATCCAGAGGATCTGTAGGGGTGATAGGGGTACACCACCGAGACCGAGGATGGGGGCGGCGGCGATCGTTAGTACCTCACCGATGTTGCTACCGAGGATATATTTGATAAAGCGGCGAATGTTGCTGTATACCACCCGCCCTTCTTCGGTAGCGGCGACGATGGTGGCGAAATTATCATCTAGGAGGATCATGTCACTGGCTTCTTTACTCACATCGGTGCCGGTGATACCCATGGCGATACCGATGTCGGCTTGTTTTAAGGCGGGGGCATCGTTCACGCCGTCGCCGGTCATGGCGACAAATTTACCTCTTTTTTGCAGGGCCTGTACGATCCGCAGTTTGTGTTCGGGAGAGACGCGGGCGTAGACGCTCACCTGATCTACTTCTGCCTCTAAGTCGGTTTGGCTCATTTTTTCCAACTCTTTGCCCGTCAATACTCGATCGCCTGGTTGGGCTATACCTAACTGGTGGGCGATCGCTTGAGCGGTCAATTGATGATCGCCGGTGATCATGATCGGACGAATACCGGCGGTGCGGCACTTCTCCACGGCTCCCTTTACCTCTTTACGGGGAGCATCCAACATTCCCACCAAACCCAACCAGACTAAATCCTGTTCTTCGGTGTCTTGGGTTTCGGCTTCGGGTACTTCGCCGATCAATTTATAGGAGAATCCCAGAACTCGCAAACCTTGACTCGCCATCATATTATTCTGGTCGAGTATTTGTGTTCTCTGGGGGGGGGTGATCTCGACAGCTCGATCGCCTTGCTGAATTTTCGTGCAACGTTCTAGAATTAACTCCGGTGAGCCTTTAGTAAACATGACATATTCGGGAGAGTCGGGGTGCTGACAGATCACCGACATCCGTTTTCTTTCGCTGGAAAAGGGAAACTCTCCGAGGCGGGGGCATTTCTCGTCAAAGGGTTCTTTATATAGTCCGCCCTTACCTGCGAGAGTCAGTAAAGCGCCCTCGGTGGGATCTCCCAAGATCGCCCAATTGCCTTTATCGTGCTGTAGGATAGCGTCGTTACAGAGTACACAGGCTTGTAAGAGGGCTTGTAATTCAGTATTTTTCTCATCGACGGAAAAGTCACCCACGGGGGCGTAACCTTCCCCGGTAACGGTGATGGTTTGGTTGGGTGTTTCTACTTTCTGCACCACCATTTTATTCTGGGTCAGAGTGCCGGTTTTATCGGAACAGATCGTGGTTACTGACCCTAGGGTTTCTACCGCTGGTAATTTTCTGATCAGGGCTTGACGGCGCACCATTCTCTGAGTGCCGATGGCGAGAGTTACCGTGACCACCGCGGGTAATCCTTCCGGCACTACCGCCACGGCCATACTCAGGGATACTTCTAATAAGTCTTCAAAATATTGGAATCCCGAACGAATAACACCTACTATAACTACTAGAGCCACTAAAGCTAGAGAGCCGCTCACGAGAACGTTACCGAGCTGGGTCATCCTTTGTTGTAAGGGAGTGGGTTCGCTTTCCACCGACTGTAACATGGTGGCGATCTTACCGATTTCCGTGTCCATGCCGGTTCGGGCCACGACCACTTTCCCCCGTCCCTGTACTACTTCCGTACCTTGGTAAACGAGGTTAATCCGATCGCCCAATGAGGAATCTTCGCTCAATACGATCGCCGCGTTTTTCGTTACCGCTTCCGCTTCCCCCGTCAGCGCGGCTTCTCGTATCTGTAAATTCTGGGCTTCTAACAGGCGACCATCGGCTGCTATTTGTACCCCCGCCTCCAACAGCATGATGTCACCCGGTACTAACTCCTTGGCGCTGATCTCAAAGATATGGTCGTTACGGATGATCCGCACTTTGGGAGAGGAGAGATTTTTCAGGGCGGCTAGGGCTTTTTCGGCTCTGCTTTCTTGTAAATATCCTAATAATCCGTTTAAAATAACGATGAAGAAAATTGCCACGGCATCTTTGGGAAATTCGCCCTTTTTCAAATCCAATATTGCTGACACCACTGCCACGGCGATCAGCATCACCAACATGATGTTGGTGAACTGTTCCCACAGGATGGTCAAGGGACTGCGCCCCCCCGTCTCTATCAGTTCGTTCAAACCGAAAACTTGCTGTCTCTGACTGATTTGGTTCTCTCTCAGTCCAGTATCGGGGTCAGTCTGGAGATATTCGATCGCCTCTTGGGTGGTTAAACTGTGCCAAGGTCGATTAATATCAACGTTCTGACTAGAAACACCGAGGGATGTAGTTGGAAGCGTCATATTCAATTTAATAATTTATTCCATAAGTTACACGATAGGATAATAAGACTTCGTTCGTCTACGGTAGACCGACGATTATTCTTCTATCGTTACTATAAGTTTTAATATTTATTTTAACTTTAGCGGGTTAAGATATTAACTCCTTACTTTTGGATATGAGCCATAATCTTACTTTATGGGTACTTGGGAGAAAATGTGAAGAAATGCAAAGTATGATAAATTAAATGTTACATATAAGCCCTAGAAGAGAAGATCAATGCGAGTTCTGATCGCCGGTGCCGGTTTAGCTGGCCTATCTTGTGCCAAATATCTCGTAGACGCAGGACACACCCCGATCGTCCTGGAACGTCGAGACGTGTTAGGTGGAAAAATCGCCGCTTGGAAGGATGAAGATGGAGACTGGTACGAAACAGGCCTTCATATATTCTTTGGAGCCTATCCCAATATGTTGCAGTTATTCAAGGAATTAAATATAGAAGATCGACTGCAATGGAAGCAGCACACCATGATTTTCAATCAACCGGAAAACCCTGGTACTTATTCCCGCTTCGATTTCCCGGATATACCCGCCCCCGTCAATGGTTTGGTCGCTATTCTGCGCAATAACGATATGTTGACATGGGGCGAGAAAATAAAATTCGGTATGGGATTACTGCCAGCGATCGTTCGGGGTCAGGGTTACGTGGAAGAAATGGATCAATACTCTTGGTCAGAGTGGATGGCTAAGCAGAACATCCCCCCCAGGGTGGAAAAAGAGGTATTTATCGCCATGTCGAAGGCTCTGAATTTCATCAACCCCGATGAAATCTCGGCCACGATCCTCCTGACGGCGCTCAATCGTTTCTTGCAGGAGAAAAACGGATCGAAGATGGCTTTCTTGGATGGTTCACCCACGGAGAGACTCTGTGAGCCTTTAGTGGACTATATTACCGCGGGCGGCGGCGAAGTTCACCTCAATCAGCCTCTTAAAGAAATACTCTTGAATGCTGACGGTAGCGTCAAGGGCTATTTGATCCGGGGATTGAACGGGGAAGAAGATAAGGTGGTGACGGCGGACATTTACGTGTCGGCCCTGCCGGTCGATCCGCTGAAAGTGATTCTGCCTCCGGTGTGGAAAGAGATGGAATTTTTCCAGAAATTGGAAGGATTGGAAGGCGTGCCGGTGATCAATTTACATATGTGGTTCGATCGCAAGCTCACGAACATCGATCATCTACTGTTCTCCCGATCGCCCTTACTGAGCGTGTACGCCGATATGAGTAACACTTGTAAGGCTTACGCCGACGAGAATAAATCGATGTTGGAACTGGTTCTAGCACCGGCCGCCGAGTGGATAAACAAGTCGGATGAGGAAATTATCGCCGCTACTGTGAGCGAATTGGAAAAATTGTTCCCGCAACACTTCGGGGGCGACAATCCTACCAAACTGCTGAAATATCACGTGGTGAAAACACCTCGATCGGTTTATAAAGCCACTCCGGGGCGGCAATCCTACCGCCCACCTCAGAAAACGCCGCTCAAAAATTTCTACTTGGCGGGGGATTATACCATGCAACAATATTTAGGCAGTATGGAGGGAGCGGTGCTATCGGGCAAATTAGCCGCCGGGGAGATCGCCCAGGATGCGTTGGCTCCGTCTCCCGACTCGTCCGATCGTCAACCAGTCTCCTTAGTTTCTTAAATTCTTACGATATTTATCGCAAGAAAAATGACTAAGATGGTAATTGAATGAGACAATGCTAAATAACTTATTTCGCCCACATCTGACCATTATTCTCATCGGCGCTGAATGCTGCAATTGCCTAAACCGCCCTCTACCACCCAACCCCTAGTCTCCCTCGCGGAGTCCTACGAACTCTGTCGCCAGATTACAGAGAAGTACTCGAAGACGTTTTATCTCGGCACTCTCTTGATGCCTAAACACAAACGTCAAGCAATCTGGGCTATCTATGTCTGGTGTCGGCGTACCGATGAGCTAGTAGATGGCCCCCAAGCCCGCTTAACAACCCCGGAAACTTTGAGTCTCTGGGAAAAACAGTTAGACTTAGTTTTTTCCGGTGTGCCGAGCGATGATTATGATGTGGCGCTGGTGGATACCCTCCAGCGTTTTCCTATGGATATTCAGCCTTTCCGGGATATGATCGCCGGGCAACACATGGATCTCTATCGCAGTCGCTACGAAACTTTCGAGGAATTGAAACTCTATTGTTATCGAGTGGCAGGTACGGTGGGGCTGATGTCTAGCTCTGTCCTCGGTGTGGACGATCGCTTTGCCCCGGCTCCCTGGTCTGCGGATACGGTTTATATTCCCGAAGATGAGGCGATCGCTCTGGGCATCGCCAATCAACTCACTAATATTCTCCGCGATGTGGGCGAGGATACAGGAAGGGGCCGGATATATCTACCCCTGGAGGATCTGGAAAGGTTCGGCTACAGTGAGGAAGATTTGTGTAAGGGGGTTAATGATGAGCGTTGGCAGGCGCTGATGCGTTTCCAGATCCAGAGGGCGCGGGATTATTACGAGGACGCAGAGAGAGGGATCAGGGCTTTAAATCCTGATTCGAGGTGGCCGGTTTGGGCGGCTTTGATGTTGTATGAGGGTATTCTCAACGTGATCGAAGCGAATAATTACGATGTGTTCACCAAGCGGGCTTATGTACCCCTGCCCAAAAAGATGCTGTATCTGCCGGTGGCTTGGTTGAGGGCGCAGGCTCTTTAATTAAGGTCGAACAGCAGGATCTCGGCCCTTTCGGTGGCGGTGATGGTTAACCCGCTTTCCCCGCTAATGGCGATGCCGTCACCGGCTTCTAGAGGGATGTTATCAATAGCGATCGCACCCCTAGCTATTTGTACCCAAGCGTGGCGGTTATTGTCTAACTTATGGGTCAGTGTTTCTCCAGGCTCGATAATCCCGGCGTAAAGGTTAACGTCTTGATGAATTTTGACTGCGTTGGTTCCAGGAGCGGGCCCGGCGATCAGGTGTAATTGGCCCGGTTTTTCGGCTATTCTGGTTTCTTTTTGTTCGTAACCCGGTGCTATTCCTTTTTGGGCTGGGAGTAGCCAAATTTGTAAAAGATGAACTTCTTGACTCGGAGACCCGTTATATTCGCTGTGGAGGATGCCCGTACCGGCGCTCATTTTTTGGATTTCTCCTGGTCGGATGACGGAACCAGTGCCGAGGCTGTCTCGATGTTCTAAGGCCCCGTCGAGAACATAGGTGATGATTTCCATGTCTTTGTGACCGTGGGTGCCGAATCCACCCCCCCCGGCAATCCTATCTTCGTTGATCACTCGCAGGTCTCTAAAGCCCATGCGATCGGGGTCATAATACCCGGCGAAAGAAAAGCTATGATATGTATCTAACCAGCCGTGGTTAGCGTGTCCTCTGTCTTTCGATCTGCGGATGTTCAGCATGGTTTTGGCTCCTGAGCTTGTATATTAAAGTCCCTATCAATTATTAACAATCGTTTCTAATTATCAAAATCTTGATTTAGCAAACCATCTACATCGGTAGGGAAAGGATTATCATCCGGGAAAAAAGTATTGTGTTCTTTTCGTAAAGTTTTTAAAGAATCTTGATAACATTCAGCAACTATTTCTAGAAAAAAATCACGTAAGCTTGGAGAGTCCTCCAAAATATCCCTCAACTCGGTTTGAGTTCTAATAATTGTTACCTCCCATCCTCGATAACAGTCTGGTAAGGAAACGTATCGACGTTTAAGAGCGTGTTCAAATAAAGTTCTTAATCTATTTTTTAATTCTCGTTTATCTTTTCTTGACAAAGATTCAACCTCCTCAATCAAATTATCCCAATCAACTTGATTAAAATTTTGATTTATTAAATGGGTGATAGTTTCCTTTATCCAAAGATTGAAATCCCGTTCGTAGAGAGTTTTAGCAGTTGTTTTTGTCATCATTATGTTAAGAGAATATTTTTGTTGTATCTTATCGAAACTGTTTGATCATAAATTGGCTCGTCAATCATCTTCCCATTTTATAATGAATCACGGAGCTAATGGGTGATGAGAGAATAAAAAAGGGCGGCATCACGCCACCCGAAAAATATGTCTGACGGAAAAATCAGCCACTAAATCGCCGGTTCATAACGAACGTAACTGGGACTACCAGAAGAACCCACATTGCGACAGTAAGGAGCGTGAGCCTGATTACTAAGCTGGCCGAAAGTGTAGACGGAACCAGCGATCGAAAACTGACTCGAAGAACTCCAAGGCGACGACTCCGATTCAGCGAAGCGAGCCAACCCACAACCATTAGCGCGAACCGATCGAGAACCCGTAGAAGGAACCATGACCGTAGCCGCGACACTAGGAGTCAGACCCTTGATATATATATCCTCACCCACTTTCAAAACATTAGAAGTACCGGGGGCGGTAGTACCATTACAAGCCGCGGTAATCAAAGCTTCCGGGTCTGAGATCGAAATATTCTGACCATTAACTTTCACGTTAGACCCATCGTGCTGACTTGGACGCAGACGGATCATACCGCAACTATTAGCCAGAATAGCCGCGGGGCGAGTACCGCCACTGTTCAACATTTCCACGGTTTGACCGGGGGTGAGATTCTTCACGTACACTACATTTCTGCCCCGTTCCACCGTTTTTATCACCGACAGACTATTAGCTTTTACCTGATCTGTTACAGTGAATAAACCACCGATCGCACCGAGTAAACAAGGCACTACAGTATTAATCTTTCTTCCGTTGATTGATTTATATTGCATTTGACTGTCCTTATTTGAGAATGATGAATAATACAGTTCCTGCCCTATATTTTTTTACCGTGAATTTACTGAATTTTTATTAATAAATACGGTAAATAATCAATGATAAATATAAAAAAATCTAATATATTTTACTCCTCAGTAATATTGAACACCAGTAACTTTAACTTGATCAACTGTGCCCGTAACCGCGACCACTTCCGCCAGGTATCGATCTTAGAACGATCGTAAGCGGCCAACTCCGCCAGATAAGCCCGACTATCCCCGTCCCCGAAGCGGTAAGACACTTGGAGAATCTGTAACCGCAACTTCTCCCGGCGGGCTATTTCCTGATGACCTTGAAACTCCCGCGCGATCTCCTCCAACTTCAAAGCCTCCATTAACACCGTCTCCTTAAGCTTCTGGGCCATTTCCGTCCTGCCTCGCTGTAACTGCGCCACCTTGATCTGGAGATCGGAAATAGCGATCGCCCTACTAGCCGCCTCCCCCGTGGACTGTAGATTCTGCCAAGGAAAAATCGTATTCAGAATATCCCCGAACAGATTAGCGAAAAAATTGCCGAATATGAGACTGAAAGGATTAACGATCCCAGAAGTATTCTTGGACACCACCAACGGAGTCAAAACCGTCCCGAAACTAGCTTGGAGAAAAGGCGAGAGAGTCGAAACATTAATCGACTTCAGATTATTGGCGCGCGCCTCATCGATTTTCCCCTGGGCCTCCTCGATCTGCGTATCCATCTCGCGCAACACCCGCGAACTGGATAAAGCTTGGGCCTGCAATTGAAATACGCACTCTTTCGTCGCCTGCACACAAGGTAACTCATCCTTGAGCTGCTCCCACACATCCTGACTGATATTACGATCGATCAACTCGTCCAAATTCGGGGGCAGGAGCGGATTATCCTCACTTTTGGGAAGATCGTTAATTTCCGGCTCCCCCACCTCCGCCGGTTCCTTCAACTCCGGCGGTGCTACCACCTTCGGGGGTGTAGGCGTTGGTTTCCCCCACGCGGGAGACATCAACACCAACGGGATAACTAAACTGGATAAAGCTTTCACTGACCATCCCCCCCAGGAATCAAAGTCAGAGTCACCCGGATCGTATTATTCGATTGTCCCTCCGTCTTCACCCGCTTTACAGTACCGTTATAGGGGGAACGCACCACCGCTATCTGAGCCATTTTCTCGTCAATAACCGCCAATTGTTCCTTCATTTGCTTTAACTTGAACTCTTTTTCCAGATTCTGCCGCGAGAGAGCTAGCGCGTTCTGATTCGCTTGTTCGTGATGACGGGCGATCGTTATCTCGTGTTCGTACTCCTGCCGCCGCCGTTGTTCTTGCGCCGCAATCAGATCCGCTTGAGCCGACTGTACATCTTTGCGCGCCAACTCCAATTCGTTATTAAGATCTGCTATTTCCAACTTGCGCCGCTGTTCCACCTGTTTATATTCCGAAGCCCGAAAATTGTACTCGGCTTGTTTCTTCTCCCACTCGCTGCGTTTGAGCTTCAGTTTTTCCGTCTCGTGTACCAACATTTCCGGCGGTAAACCCTTGATCTCCGTCATCGACTCCAATTTCTTCTGTTGTAATTCCACATCACGATAAGCTTGTTGAATAGCCGCCTTAGCGAAATCTAAATTCGCCCTGGCGGTGATGAACGGGTCAAAAGTGAGAGCATTATTATAATTACGTTGGGCTTGGGTGAATTTTAATTGGGCTTTCTCGATCGCTTCTTCTTCGGCGGCGAAAGAAACCCCCGGTAATTGCCGTGGCGGGGCGATCGTTTTCAACATCGGTTGAGGCAATCCCTCCAACCTGGCGATCGCTAATAAGGTTTCCCGCCGTTCCCTGTTGAGACGCTCGCGCTCGGTCGAGCGATCGCTGATAATCTGACCCGCCGTGATGCGATCGCCTGACCGCACTTTCAAATCACCCAGATTAGTAATAGAAAGATTGATCTTGAAGTGTTTCAGGGTTTGTGTTTGCTGTTCGGGGGGCAAACCGTTTTGAGACGAAGGAGCTTGAGCGAGAGAATAGCTACTGGCCCCGAATAAAATTAACAACAATACTCTGGCAGTTTTCATACTTGTTCAAAATAGGGGTTGAGGGGTAATGATGCGGGCGGTGACGACACCGTAAGCGTATTGATCTTGGAGAAAATAAATCGCGCGCTCGAGCGGGCAATGTCTCAGCGTCACCGACTTATCCGATTGACTGATGGTTTCGTACTCTCCAGGCTCTGTATATACCAGTAATTCATCGGGGGCATCGACATCGATCGTCCCCGTCAGATAAATCGCCGCCCCAGGATAACTCTGTTGCAACTGTTGTAACTTCTGGCTCACATCGTCCTCGTTAAAAGCCAGTAGTTGCTCCGATAGGAGAGCTTTATCACCGTATCGGGCCACCACGCGATTAACGGTGATATTTTCTTCCGTCTTGTATATGCCTTCCCGATTTTGCAGAATATACTCCTCTCCCTCTTGGGCTATCAGTAAGAACTCACCACCCAGGGGAGAACGATCGTTGATCCTGTGTCCCTTCAAATCCACCCATACATGATGATTTTTGCCGTAGAGATTATAAACGTGAGTGATACCCGCCTTGATACCGATGAGACGGTTAAAATTCAGCATGAAGCCCCCCTGGGTTTGCAGGTAGACGATCGCACTAGACACACAAACGAAAAAAGCTAACAGCCAATATTCGGCAGGCGAACCCGTGGTGAGCCGGAGATGGGGATTATTCCCGAAAACCGCCCGATGGGGCAGAGGCCAGAATAAACCCACACCTTGTTTTGTGAAACTATCCGCGAGACAGGCGGAGAGATGACCAAGGGGTAGGGCTAACCAGGTTTTCAGGTCGCTGTAGTAGAGTAGGGGTGAGGAAATAGCAGCGATCGTCAAAGTGCCTAACAGGGAGTGAGTGACGGTACGATGGGAGTGACGTTCTTCTATCCATCGTGAGAGTGGTAGAAATAACCTGCCCGCGAAACTTTTAGAAGTATCGAGATCCGGCAGAACAGAGCCGATAACTGCTAAAGAAATAGAGAAAAAAGTGGGATTATCAAAACATAAAGTAGTAGTGGCGACGGCTATAGCCGCGTGAGTGGGTGTCATCATCAGTTTTTACCTCTATGACAAATGTTCTTATTTTTTACCTAAAGGTTTGCGACGTTGTGATTGATTGAGTCCGATGCCGATGTAGCGCACGGCGATGCCGATCAGCATCATGATACCGCCGAAGATATACAGCGCCTGATCTCCCATACCTAAACCGAGAAAGCGCACCACGCCGAAAAGAACTAAAGCGGCACTCAAAAAAGGAGCGATATTGACGTAGAGATTATGTTCTACCTCACGAAAGTGCATACCGATTTTGGCTTCTTGGATCACTTTCTTAGCCAGTCCTGGATTACTGCCCGCGATACTCTGCAAATACGCTAATTTACTGGGAGAGAGATCGTAACCTTCGGCGACGGCTATATGGATCATCAGTTCTCTCATCTGTGCTTGATTGGGGGGAGTCATCTTGATTTTGCTCACCCGGACGAAAATATCCTTTTTTAAATCCTCGATCGAGGGCAGGATCAACACCGCTCCTCGATCGTGCAGTATCTCCAGCCAATACCGCAGAGATGCCGGCCAGCGATGGGCGTTATCGCAGATTAGAAGGGTAGAGCGATCGACCCCTCTAGCGATCTCCTCTTTCAATTCATCGATATTGAGGGGTTTATTTTTGTCATTAACAGTGGTAATGTTTAACTGTTCGGCTATGGAGACGAGGGTTTGTTTCGCAGAACCGATATAGGTGCTCTCCACTATTTTACTGTACCCGGTCACACCATCGAGAACCCTGGCGATGAGGGTAGATTTACCCGCTCCCGCCTCACCGATGACGGAGACCGATCGTCCGTCCTCGATCGCCCGTAGTAACTCGCCATATTCCTGCTCGTATAGATTCAGCCTTTGACCGTAAAGGTATAACATACTTCGCCATTCCTTTGTTTATGTAAGGTGCTTAATATTTATTACTGTCGCCTGGGGGCAAAGAACTCATCCAGCGTGAATTCACGGAATTTGCTCAAAAATTTGGACTGCTTTCGATCTTGAAGGCTCTAAAGAGAGCTAAAAAAACTCTCCCTGAGACAGAGAGAGATAAATACTTAAAATTGAGCTATAACCTCAAAAAATTAGAACCAGATACGGATTTAGACAGTTACAAAATTCGCCCCGCTTAAATTGAGGTTTTTACCTAGGGTGGCCAATTGAACCCCATCAGCCCCGCCGCTTCCGTCAGCGTCAAAATACAAAGCACCGTTGGTGGTGTTGTAAATTAGGCGATGGGCGGAATTGGTCGCGCTAGTGGCACCTGCACCCTTGCGGAGAGCCGAGTCAGGTAAAACACCAATCGGTAAATTAGCGAATCCTGTTGAGTACAGTTGAATGGTATCGTCAACGGGAGAGAAATCACGGATAAAGTCGAGTTTGTCGTTAAGGGAGGTGAAGACGAAAGTATCCTTACCAGTGCCGCCCGTCAGACTATCATTACCAGCACCACCGGTGAGAATATCATCACCGGCCCCACCAATGAGGGTATCGATTCCTGAACCACCGATGAGAGCGTCGTTTCCAAAGCCACCACTGAGGTTATCATTGCCACCGTTACCGGTGAGGATGTTATCTCCACTATTACCGGTGATGGTTTCGTTGCCGTCGTCGCCGGTGGCGTTGATAGTGCCAGTACCGGTGAGGGTGATGGTTTCGATGTTATAGCTGACGAAGCTAAAGGGGGTTTGTACCTTATCGGTGCCTTCCCCGGCGATTTCTGTCACCGTATCCCCGGCATTATCCAGGGTATAAGAGTCGTTGCCCGCACCACCGACCAGACTATCGGCACCGAGACCACCGTTGACAGTATCGTTACCAGCACCGCCCCATATGGTATCGTCGCCCGCACCACCGTTGAGGTTATCGTTGCCGTCGTTACCGATGAGGGTGTTGTTACCGCTGTTACCCTTAATGGTGTTAGCGCCATCGTCGCCCGTACCGTCTACGTTCCCAGAACCCGTCAGGGTCAAGTTTTCGATGTTACTACCTATGAGGTTGGTAGTGTAAGGTGTACTCAGGCTGTCCGTACCTTCCCCGGCGATTTCTGTCACCGTATCCCCAGCATTATCTAGGGTATAAGAGTCGTTGCCCGCACCACCAACCAAACTATCGGCACCGAGACCACCGTTGACAGTATCGTTACCAGCACCGCCCCATATGGTATCGTTGCCCGCGCCGCCGTTGAGGTTATCGTTACCGTCGTTAGCGATGAGGGTGTTGTTACCGCTGTTACCTTTAATGATGTTAGCGCCATCGTCGCCTGTGCCGTCTACGTTCCCAGAACCCGTCAGGGTCAAGTTTTCGATATTAGAGTTGATGAGGCTGAAAGTAAAGGGTGTTTGTAAGGTGTCGGTACCTTCGCCCTGATTTTCTCCGAACACATCTCCTGGATCGTCGATGATATAAAGGTCATTGCCGGTTCCGCCGATCAGACTATCCGCGCCCGTACCGCCGTTAAGGATGTCATTATCCCCCAATCCGATCAGGGTGTCGTTTCCTCCCAATCCTTTCAGGTCGTCGTTACCGCTGCCGCCGGTGAGAAGATTGTTACCCGCGTCGCCGTCATCGTTGGTGATCGTGCCGGTAACGCCCCCGGTGGTGTCGATCGTGTAACCGTTTCCATCAGCCAGCGTTAAAATAACTGTTTCGTCAGCTTCTACGAGCGTGTCTGTTTTGGGATCGATCGTCAAGGTGGCGGTGAGAGAATCGGCGGCGAAGGTAATCGAACCCGCACCGGCGCTGAAAGTCGTGGCCCCCGATTGGGTGTAGTCGTCGTTAGCGGTGACGAAAGTAGCCGTACCACCGACGCTAAAGTTAACGGTGAGAGGTAAACTGCTATTGATCACCGTGCGGGTGAAAGTATAGATCAGGTTGGGCGTACCGTCCTCGTTAGTTACCGCGGGGCTAACTGATAGGGTGATACTAGGTAGAGCGTCATCGTTGAGTATAGTTCCCGTCACCGCGTCGGTAGTGAGGACACTATACCCCGTGTCGGGTGTGATAGTAACCTCCACGGTTTCATCGGCTTCTGTATCTGTATCGGCCGTAGGGTTAACTGTGAGCGTCGCCGTATCCGCACCGGGGGCGAAGGCGATCACGCCGTTGTTACCGTTGAGGGTGGCACCGAGAGCGCTATAATCCGTATCTAACGTGGCAGTCCCGCCGAGGGTGAATTTGACCGTGAGACCGCCATTGAGGTCGCCGGCGCGGCTGAAAGTATAGACTAGGTTAGTCGTACCATCTTCGTTAACGCTCCCCGGCGCGACACTCAGCGCGATCGTGCTATTATTGACCGGAACGTAGGTGAAGGCACTTGATGTGAGACTCAATCCCGTGTAGTCACCTTGAAGATAGGCGATCAGTTCGTCGTCCCCGCTCCCGGAATTATTCAGGTATAACGCGGCTTGATATGTACTGGAGGTGTCCAAGCTGTATAGTCCGGCTCCTCCCTGTAACTGAATGGTACTGTAAGCGGGGTTAAACTGATAGATGTAGGCGTAGTCGGAATTACCGTTGCTGCTATAGAAGATATTATTACCATCGGCCAAGATAAAAGTATCGGCTCCGGTATTGTTGGTATAGTCATAGTAGTAGTAAGAACTATCCCCCCATAGATAATCCACCTCGCCCGCCCCCGGATCAGCCTCTGTTGGGTCAACCGCGATGAGATAGTCATCACCATCACCACCTACTACATAATCATTACCACTACCACCTTATAAAATCCTAGACGAAGCTAGACACCACATCCATCGGTGAATGATGTGGATTTTTGTGTTCACCTATTTCAATGTTTACCGGCATTAAAGGCTGATGTTCCGCCGTATCTGGTACGGTGAGGATTCCCTTGAGGGCTTTCGTCCACTGAAATAGTTGAGTGCGTCGGATTCGATGTGACTTGATATATCTCGCCACCCGATTCCACGAACTCCAGGCGTGTTTATCGCGATCCTCTGGTTGCTCTAAACACGATGGCAGTTTTTCCGATAAATTCATGGCCCGACGAGCTATGGACATCGCTGCGGAAGTCCCGCTATTTAATCCTAGACGGCTCATGAATTTCAGCATCCCGACGATAGATGTGAAGGCCGGGTTAATCTTTATTAATTGAACACCATATCTTTTACATCGGCTTTCTAGTGTGGTTCTGAACAAGTCGGTAGATAAATTGGAAAGCATCTCGTTATAGAGTTTACTTTCTTCGCTCATGGTCGCTTTTTTCTTGGAGAAGTCTAGGGATTCGATGGCGATAGCACAATTAAATTTCTCCGCCAAGCTCACGATCTCTTTTACCACATCTCTCATCAATGCTTGACGTTGCCCGGTGGTTAACCCCTTCCACTGATAAGGGAATTCCTGACAGTAGCCGATATTTCCGTCTCGTTTGACGTAGGTGGCGGATATTGTATCGGCGTTGAAATCAAGACCGATACAGCCGTTTTTACGGTTATGTACCGAAGGTATTTCTTCAACGTAAGTGGTTAGATGTAAATACCAACCATCGTTTTTATGTTCCCGCCTGAATACTTGAGTTGTAATCGGTTTTTTCTCCGAGAGAGCGTAGTTAAGATCGCCTCTCATCCTTCTACCGGCTCTGTCATTTACCTTGAATGGGATTGAGATTAATTTCCCGAATTCAGGGATTAAAGGACGGGGTACGGTAATATCCAATCTATAATCGCCTTCATCCGATGTGGGAAATATCTTCATCATCGTGCCACCGCCCGATACTCCCTTACCCACACAGTAGAATCTACCCGATCTCTTTTTCCGCCAGTCCTCTAACCATTCTTGATGTGACTCGTATCTGTTTTCTTTTAAGTGGTGTTGGGCGTTAAACAGTTTACGGGAACCGAAACAGATGTGTAGACGCTCACTATTTTCTAATTCTTTTAGTTCTCTCTTTAAAGATTCTATTTTGAGAATCTTAAACTTTAACCCCATCAATTCTAATTTAAACAAGTCATAGTCTGTTCGGGTTAGAAAAGGCTTTTCAATCCGTTTCTCCAAATCTTTCAAAACAAGACTGGCTCTCTTGTTTTTCGCCTTTATCCTGTTCTTTAAGTCGGTAATATTATTCTCCTTCGATGTACGGAGTTGAGCTAACGTTGATAAAGCTTCCGTCGCTATACTATCCGCCCACGCCCATTGTAGATTAAATTCCTTCTGTAGTTTTTTCTCTACTTCTTTCTCGGTCAATCCAGATTGCAGCCAATTTAGTGCGGTTCTACGCCACGATTCATAATATTCTCCGATAACATCTAAAATCGGATGATAGTGGATTTTGGTTTCGATTCCTACTGATAAACCGTGTTGGCGACCCATTGACTAACATTGAATGTCTTTTTTCAATGATAACATGGCTTCGGGAGGAATGTCAATGATTTCTGAAATGGCTCTCACCTTCTCTTTTGTATACGTTCTAGAGCCGTAAATACGACAACTAAAACAATGAATGATAGCTAACATATCTTCGACTAACTCTTGTTGTGGTGAACAGTCTGTTTGATTGGCGACGATTATCTTACCGCCCCCCTTTTCAAAGAGAGCTTCGACTAACTCGAAGGCGAATCGGCACAACCTGTCTTTGTGAGCGATTCCGAGAGTGGCCACCTTCCCCTCTAACGCCATAAAAATTATCCTCAAGAACTCCTTGCGTTTGAAGTTAAGTCCGCCCCCGACTTCGCATATCACTTCATCAACTTCTATCCCCTTTGCCAGATAAAAAGTCTCCATCGCCCTACGTTGATTATCTAATTCGGCTTTCTGTTTACTACTCGATACCCGACAGTAGATAACATTTTTTCTTTTTGATGGTTGAGATTGTAATCCGAGAGCTACATTCAGGTCATCATCGGTGTAATACCGATGGTTTGACGGTGTTCGTTTAGCCGGTAACTGACCGGACTTATCCCAACGTTGAAGTGTTTTTACCGAAATTCCTAATTTTTCCGCAAATTGATGGGGTCTCATAATTCCTAGACATTTGACTATTTATGTCGATTTTAGACTATGAAAATAACTGTTAAACGCTATCAGGATCGCTCGCGTGGGTTAAGTCTCGATCGCTACACGATCTCTTCCAGAATATCTTGAAAACTAACACGATAACCGGCGTTCAAAATTTTTGCCCTCCATGTTAGGTTTAGAATAAGATAAAAATGGGATAGATTTTCCAGATTGCCGTGAGTGAAAGAGTTTATATTGAAACCAGTATCTTAGGCTATCTTACGGCTCGACCAAGCAGAGATATTATCACGGCAGCCAATATCGAGATAACGAGGGAGTGGTGGAATACCCGTCGCGGTGACTTTCAACTTTATTCATCCCAAGCAGTGGTGAAAGAAACTGCCCAAGGAGATGCCGAAATCGCATCTCAACGACTAGAAATCCTTGCCCATATATCTTTACTCGACTTGAATCAATCTGTGCTAGATTTAGCGGAGCAATTTCTAGGACGGGGCAACCTTCCGGCAAAAGCCGATGTTGATGCTGTCCATATCGCCGTCGCCACCGTTCACGGTATGGATTATCTGCTGACATGGAATTGCAAGCACATTGCCAATGCTCAAATTCAGGGAAAATTGGCACAAATCAGCATTGATTTCGGCTAAGAGTTACCGATTCTCTGTACACCTTATGAACTTTTAGGGTTTGACTATGTTTAAAGATGAGATTGTCGAACAGATACATAGAATTCGTGAAGAGTATTCCGAATCATTCAATCATGACTTGAAAGCCATCTTCGCTGATTTGCAAAAGGAGCAAGCGGAAAGCGGGAGAGAGGTTGTTTCCTTGTGTGGAAAACAGACTTTAGCAAAACGCTGGAGCGGGCGGGCTAGAGATATTCATGATGATAGCTCGTCATTAGAAGCAGGAAATTTATAATGTAGAAACCGACTGCAGGAATGGCTAGCGGCTTTCGTGGCTTTCCAGAATATCTTGAAAATTAACACGATAACCGGCGTTCAAAATTTTTGCCCTCCATGTTAGGTTTAGAGTAGTAACAGATTAAAGCAAAAGCCATGACAGTGACTTTAAAAGTACCGAGTATAGCTTGCGAAGCTTGTGCCAAGACGATCACGAGAGCGATCGAAACCCAACAACCGGGATCGGCCGTTTCGGTGGACGTGGCTGGTAAACTAGTTAAAGTGGAGACCACCGCATCCGAATCGGCTATTAAAGAGGCGATCGTATCCGTCGGACACACGATCGAACTATGAAAGAAACATTTTTACTGTGGTTGAACCGGCTCTTGGTCTTCGATGTTTTTCTAGTATTGGCGGCCTTTTTCTGGTTCGCGATCGGCATCGTCGGTAAATATTCCGGCGTTGATCTAGGCTTTGACCTGTGGTTAAAACTGTGGCAGCCCCTATTCAATCCGGCTATAGGCATATTGATGGGCGGCGCTTTATTAAGTTGGGCGATCAATAAAATCAATCAGCGATTCGATAAAAAAGCTACGCCCCCCTCTTAATGCCCCGCAGAGATAACACATCATCGATCGTGGAACAATGATTATTTAAACCGAAATCGGCGGGGGTGTAGGTTTTCCGGTGGGTGAAATGGCGATAGTCTATAGAAAATCTATCCCAAGCTTCCATCTGTAAATTAAATACCTTGATGAAAAAATTGGCCAGACCTATAGACAGGGGAATCCGAAAATATATCTTCTTCCCTAAATAGCGACAGAACTGTTCCACGGCTTCATTAACGGTAGTGCGTTTATTGCCTAGAACGATCTTCCTCTCCGGTGGCTGATTATCGATCAGATACGTGACCACCGAAGCAATATCCCGCGCGTGAATGAAATGGAAACTACCATCGGCTTTGAACCAACGCACTAAACCTATATATTTGAGAATATCGGGCAGACCACCGTAAATGTGAGAGTAAGGTTTCTGGATTCCATCGCCCCCCAGAACGAAAGTAGGATAGAGCGCAGTAATTTTCGGGAAGATAGAAAGTTTAGACAATTCGGTATAACCGAGATATTTAGTCCTGATATAATTAGTGCCTAATTCCCCCGCTTCTTTTAAGAGTTCATTATCCCGATTTAAAACACTAGCTGTAGAGAAATAAATAATTTGTTCACACAAATTTTCGTCAAGATATGCGATTAATTCTAAAGTTTTGGTCACATTTATAAGATAACTTTCCTCGACTCCTCCCCAACTTGTAGCGATAAGTATCGCCACGTTCATAGTTTTGAGAATATCTTTATGCTTATGGATTCCCTCCATATCTCCCAATAGAATATGAATCCGGGGGTTATCGTGATAATCGAACTGCAATTTATCGGGGTTTCTGAGTAATAAATACAACTCATGGTCAGTACGATCAATCAATTCTTCCACTACATAATGACCGATACAACCACTCACGCCCGTAATAAAAATTTTTTTCATCGAAACTCCATATTTTCCGTATCTCTGTGAGGAAGCAAAACCCGGCAGAGGCAGAGAATAAATTCTCTGCCTGATAGCTCAAGTCGGTTTAAACCGACTTCTGCTTTGAGACCGTGATTTTAATCACGGTCGGGCGTGTTGAATTTGCAGTATTAATCACGGTCGGGCGTGTTGAATTTGTCGTTAAATTTTGAGGAATTGGTATTAATCACGATCGGGTAAACGATAAGAATTGCATAATCGGGATGCTTCCTCGTAATAATTAAACAGGGACACTTAATAACTGATCTACCTGCTTAGCCGTCTCGAAGAAGAAGCGCACATTATCTTCTGGTGTGCCCACCAGAACGCCGTGACCTAAATTGAGGATATGCCCGCCCTTACCGGCTTTGCGGACGGTATCCAGTATTCTCTCCTTGATGAAAGCTTGAGAACCGAATAAAACCCCAGGGTCAATATTACCCTGTACCTTCATCTGTCTACCCAATCTCTGTCTGGCATCCGCCATATCCACCGTCCAATCGACGCTGACAATATCCGCGCCGGATTTACCCATTCTCTCTAATACCCCGGCGCTACCGCTGATATAGAGGATGAAAGGCGTGTCGGGGTGAGTTTCTTTCACCAGACGGATTACTTTCTGTTGGTAGGGTAGGGCGAACACATCATAATCTTGGGGACTCATCTCGCCCGCCCACGAGTCGAACATCTGCACCACTTGAGCGCCGCAATCGATTTGATAACGGACATAAGTGGCGATCATATCGGCTAGTTTATCTAAAAATTGATGGAGGATGGCCGGTTCCGAAAAAGCCATGCCTTTAATAATCGAGTAAGTTTTTGAACTCTTTCCTTCCACGGCGTAGGCGGCTAATGTCCAAGGCGCACCGACGAAACCTAAAACGGTGGATTGATTACCCACTTCTTGGCGCAGTGCTTTTAAAATCGTTTTAATAAAAGGCAGAGATTCGTCCGGGTCGAGGGGACGGAGATTATTAACTTGTTCTTGAGTGCGGATAGGCGGGTCGATTATGGGGCCTTTGCTTTCGATAATATCGAAGGGGATACCGATACCGGCTAAGGGAGTGAGAATATCGGAAAACATGATCACCCCATCGGGTTGAAAAGCGCGCCAAGGTTGTAGGGAGATCTCGATCGCTAATTCGGGAATTTCTGACCGCTCGCGAAAACCTGGATGCTTATCCCGCAGATCGCGGTAAACTTTCATATAGCGCCCCGCTTGTCGCATCATCCACACGGGAGGACGTTCTAAAATTTCACCTCTGGCGGCGCGCAATAGATAGGGGGTATCAATAGAGTCAGTCATATCGGTTGAAGTAAGAGAATGCCTTTTTTAACTTATCATTCTCAGTACCTGTAATTTTCCCGACTATTACGAAGTTTTATAACTAATGATGATTGTGATGTCGATGATTTTCCGCCGGTGCGCCGGTTTCCACCACGGGTGCCCCCGGTTGCACTAATCCCATCGTCACCTTACCGAAAGTCAGTAAGCCCATCGATACTAGTCCTGTTGCTATAGTACCCATCGATACCAACCCCAAAGAGACGATGCCCATCGGCACAACGCCTATAGATATGATTCCCATCGGCACTACACCTATAGAAATGACCCCAGTAGGGACGATGCCAACACTAAACCACTTCGGTTTACTCGCACCACAATTGTTACCCGAATCGGGTAATCGTTGATCCTCTTTAACTTCTGGATTCATTTTTTCGACACTATAGGGCCAGCATATAGATTGTAGATACTCTCCTTTACCCCTGTCAAAAGACAGGTTGTCAACTCACGGGTTCGATACCCGCCAGGTCTAGTATCTGCGGGACTAATTCTTCTTTTTTAATGGCCATGATATGTACTCCCTGACACAGTTGCCGCGCCTTGACAATTTGTTCGGCGGCTATCTTCATCCCCTCTTCTAAAGGTTGGGGGGCGTTTCTCAATCTTTCGATCGTTTCATCGGGAATGTGAACACCAGGCACGTTCTTACGGATGAAAAGAGCATTTTTAGCGGATTTCAGGAGGAATATACCGGCTAACACGGGTTTATCTGCGATAGAGGCTATCTGGTGCATGAATTTATCGAACCGGTCAAAGTCCGTTACCATCTGACTTTGGAAAAACTGCGCCCCCGCCTCGATTTTTTGTTCAAAGCGTCTCTGTAATCCAGACCAGCTATTACATTGAGGGTCCACGGCGGCCCCGGCGAATAAGTTTAAGCCTCCGTCGGGTAGGGGTTTCTCGTTATGGTCGATCGCATTATTGAGTTTATGGATCAATTTCAGTAATCGCACCGATTCTAATTCAAATACCGATTTAGCACCGGGATGATCCCCTGCTTTCACTGGGTCTCCCGTTAACGCTAATATATTACGGATTCCCAAGGCATAAGCCCCCAGTAAGTCGGCTTGTAAACCGATGACGTTACGATCGCGACAGGCGATCTGGCAGATCGGTTCTACTCCCTGCTGTAATAAGATAGCGGAAGCGGCGATCGATGACATTTGCATCACGGCGCGGCTACCATCGGTAATATTCACCCCGTGTACTCGATCCTTCAGCTTCAATCCCAATTCAATCAAATGACTCGTATCGCCTCCTTTAGGCGGCGTGATCTCGGCTGTTATAAGAAATTCTTGATTCTGTGCGGCGCTACGAAGGCGGGTATTCATATGTATATTATTTTTTAACAGTTTAGTTTAAACCATTTTCTCTAAAGTATCGCGGGAGGCAGATAGCCCATCGCCCCTTTAACTCTCTCTAAAGTTTTGTCTGCTGTAGCGGCGGCTTTTTCCGCACCCGAGCCGAGAACTCCGGTTAAATACGATCGCTCGTCCATGATCTCATGATATTTTTGTTGTATGGGTTTCAGGGCTTCGATCGTCGTTTCCGTCAACAGTGGCTTAAATTGCCCCCAGCCCATATCCAGACATTCTACGGCTACGGCTTCCTTGGTTTTCCCCGATAGGAGAGTGTAGAGAGTCAGAAGATTATTGCACTCCGGGCGATCAGGATCGTCAAAAGTTAAACCTTTGATAGGATCGGTTTTACAGCGTTTGATTTTTTGAGCGATCGTATCCGCGTTATCTAATATATTAATCCTGCTTCCTTCGGCGGGATCTGATTTCGACATTTTGCTTCTACCATCGGTCAAACTCATCACCCTCGCCCCCTCTTTACGGATCATCGGTTCCGGCAATTTCAAAATCTTCTGGTCTTTTTTACCGAATAAATGATTGATCCTGACGGCAATATCTCTAGTCAATTCCAGATGCTGTTTTTGGTCTTCGCCCACCGGCACTTTATCCGCATCGTATAACAAGATGTCGGCGGCCATCAACACGGGATAATCCAGTAAACCAACCCCTACATTTTCCCCCTGCTTCACCGCTTTTTCTTTAAATTGAATCATATCCGTGAGCCAATTGAGGGGGGTGATACAGTTCAGTAACCAGGTTAATTCTGTATGAGCTTTAACGTGAGACTGTACGAAGATAGTAGAATTGTTTAAGTTAATCCCACAAGCTAAATATAGAGCAGCGATTTTTAATGTATCCTGTGCCAAGGTAGCGGGATTATGGGGTACGGTAATAGCGTGTAAATCTACCACGCAGAAGTAATTATCGTACTCGGATTGAATTTCTACCCAGTTGCGAATCGCACCTAAATAATTACCTAAGTGTAGATTGCCCGTGGGTTGAACCCCCGATAATACCCGTTTTTTATTCATAATACCTATGCCTTGCGTCATTTTTTTATTATTCCACACTAGATCCAACTTGGTAAAAATAGCCGCCTGTAAAATCCCCCTGCCGATAGAGGTATCCCTATATAAACGGGCAACCAGTAAATAAAGGCGACAACGATCAATAATAAGGAAGCTTTACTTAGGATCTTGTGATACCGGTACGGACTTTGTAAACCGTAATCGATAATCCATGCTAGCCCCAGTATGGAAAAAATATAGGACGGCATATAGTGATAAAGGAAAGTACATCGGGTGATTTTTAGCCAGGGTAGAAGATTAGCCACGTAATTACAGATAAGATAAAAGGCTATATCGGTTCTAGATAAAAAGAATTTACGACCCGATAAAGAAAGAGTGCTAGTAATAATAATTGTTATTATTGCTGTAGTGGATAGCCACCAGAGAATCGGATTACCCATAGCATGGACATCATAGATAATCTTGAGATTGCCTTCACCTACGGCTTTATAATAATAGGCGATCGGTCGCCACATAATTAACCAACTGTACCAGGGAGAACAATAGGGATGCACATCGGAGGTATTACCTTTAATCCGTTGATGAAAAGAAAAAATTTCTCTATGGACTTCCCAGAAATTATATTGAGGTACTAAATATAAATGAGGAATCCAAAGTAGTGAGTAAAAAACTATAGGAACTATAATTAAACTCAGTAATAAATAATACCACTTAATACTAGTTAACTTATGATAAAGAAAATTATCTATATTGTATCTTGAATTATTTCTATTAACTATTTTGCCTAAAAAAGCCAATCCTAAAAGTAGAAATAAACCCAATAAAAATCCTAAACCGTTCCATTTAATATTGACACAAGCCCCGAAACTCATACCAGAGGTTAAAAACCAAAGTAATTTATTATCCCTTCTCAACGCCGTCAAAAAACATAACTGCCCCAATAAACCGAAGATGATGAGATAGATATTATTGAGGGCGTAACGGGATTCAACTAAAAATAAACCATCGAGAGATATTAAAAAAGCAGCGATTAAAGCGTAACTTCTCCTGAAAGTTAATTCGTAAGCGATACCGCCGACGATCAGGGGAATAAAGGAACCGCAAAAAGCGTTTAACCAACGATAACTAACAGTAGACCGGAGAGTTCCGGTTAAATTATTGACGGTATCGGGACTTGTGGGGAAATGGGAGCCTACCCAGATACCGAAAGCGATCAGATATTGAGTGAGGGGAGGATGGGACTGGAAAAACTGTTTACCGATGAGATAGTCGTTACTGTAAACCGCGTAATAAATCTCATCGAAGACTAACTCGTTAAACTGACTCAGATTCCAAAATCGTAAGCCCATGGAAAATAAAAAAACAGTCAATAAACCCCATTGAAATTTAGAGACTTTGTTCATTTTTGCGATCGCTCCTGAAGTCAAACAAGAATAAATTCTTACAAGAGGAGTAACAAAGATTTATTATTATTAAAAGTGCATTACCAAATTTAAGGATATAAACTATCATGTCAATTCAAAATTTTGATTATTTATCAGGTTTAGCCACCACAGAAGTCAATCAACAGAAGCGCGAGAGAAGTTCACTGGCTGAGTCTACCAATTTTTCTCTCAAACCTATAAGTAGAATCTCTACTCTCTCCACTCCCGCCTATAGTTGGGACGTTAATTTCGTTAGTAATATAAATTCCTCTCCAATTTTAGACCCGATCGGTACTTTGGGGACGAACGCGACCGCCACGGTTTTCGGTCAAGCAAACAAATCAGTTTATAAATTCGGAGCCCAATCAGGGCTTTTAATTAATAATCCTGTGGTGCCTGCCAATAACTACTCTATAGAGTTAGTTTTCAGTGTCGATCTAACTACGGGTTTTCGTAAAATCATCGATTTTTCTGATCGTACTGCCGACGATGGATTATACGTTTTAAATAATAGTCTCAGATTTTTTGGCACTAGTTCAGCCGGGGGAACTTTATTAACCGGATATAACCACCTGATTCTCACCCGCGCCTCTAATAAGACGACAACCGCTTATCTTAACGGTACTCAAGTTTTTTCCTTTAGCGATACCACGGGGCTGGCGGATTTAAGCCCTAATAAAGATTTAGCTTTATTTGTCGATGATAATGGTACAGGTGGTAGAGAGCAATCCCCAGGCGCGGTGGATTTTGTGGGTTTGTATAGCAATGTTCTAACACCGACAGAAGTATCAGCGCGAGCGAACTTTTTCCGTAATACTAACTCGGAAGTAACTAATACAATTAGTCTCAGCCTCTCTTCTGCTGGTGGAATCAGCGAAAATAGCACCAGTAATTTCGTGTATACTTTTACCCGTGTCGGCAGTACCTCTAGTTCTTTAACTGTTAATTTCGGGGTGAGTGGTACGGCTATTTTCGGTAGTGATTATACCCTTGTAGGGACGAATGCTAGTCTGACGGGTACGAATGGTAGTATTACCTTTGCCGCCGGTGCTAGTACAGCTACCCTCGCTTTAGATCCTGTAGCCAATAGTGTCGTAGAACCGTCAGAAACGATTAATTTAACCTTGACAAACAGTGGCAATTATGGTGTGGGAACACCTAATGCTGTAGTGGCCACCATCATTAACGATGACGGCACGAGAAGCCAAGTGGGCACTAGTGGTAAAGATATACTTTTAGGCACGGCGAGAGCCGATATTCTCAACGGTGGCCCGGGTAATGACACTCTCACCGGCGGCGCAAATGCGGATACTTTTGCCTTTTCTTCCCCGGCCCAAGGAATAGATACCATTACCGATTTTGTCCCCGGTGAGGACGTTATTCTCGTATCCGGCAGTGGTTTTATAAACGCAGGATTGTCCGCGGGTAATACTATTACTCCGGCCCAATTGGTTATAGGTAGTGCGGCGACCAATATGGCGCAGCGTTTTATTTACAATTCTAGTTCGGGAGCTTTATCGTTCGATCGAGATGGCAGTGGTTCGGCGGCGGCTGTTGGGTTCGCCATTCTCAAGACTGGTTTAAGTCTTACCAATGAGGATATTTTGGTAGGTTAACTTTTGTAAACGAGTGAAAAGGAACTGGGAAAGCACTGAACAATCAAAAGCCTTTAAAGACCGGCTTGCTCTAGTTTTTCAGCAATCGGGACCTTGATAATTGATTGGCGGGTAATGCCGAGACGCTGAGCTTCACGATCGAGACCATGTACGAAACAGTGGAACCGAAATAATCCTTATGTTTGTCTCTCTATTATGCCGCAATGACCGTAGAGGATCAGGACTTGACAGACCCTAAAAACTCCATTACTACCACGTCTACCGGCCTTTTACGCCCGTCTACCTCGTAATTTAACTTTTGTATGGCCCCAGTGCTGATCTGACCCGCCAGTTTATCTAAAATCGATCGTAATCCCGTATATTTTTCCAAACTACGCCGGTTAAAAATCGGAACCGCCTCATAAGGAGGAAAATAACCGAGGTCATCTTTTAAAACCACCAGATCCAACACCGGTATCAGTCCATCGGTGGAATTGCCCACCACTAAATCCACTTGTTTCTGCGCCAGGGCCGGATAAAGTAAACCCAAATCTAACACCTTCGGGGATTCAGCAAAGGTTAAACCGTAAGTGCGGGCCAAACCTCGATAACCATCTTCCCTCTCTAAAAACTCGTAGCCCAAACCGACTTTCCATCTTGACGTATATTTCTGGGCATCAGAAATAGTTTTAATCTTATATTTGCGAGCATCTCCGCCGCGTATAGTAACGGCGTTAGTATTCTCGAAACCTAAACCTGGTAATACTTCTAAAGCGAACTTCCGCGCGTAAATGTCCCGTAGTTTTTTATAAACCACTTCTGGATCGCTAATAGGTTTCTGTTTTAAAATCGCTGTAAAAGCAGTGCCTGAATACTCCACATAGCCATCGATCTTACCCGTTCTTACCGCTTCGTGACAGATAAAAGTGCCGCCGAGATTAAACTGCCTCTCTACCTTCATGCCCGTTTCCCGCTCGATCGATTGGGCGATAATTTCCCCTAAAATCACACTTTCGGTGAAATTTTTCGAGCCGATAACGATCGTCGGCCCACCAGAAGTATGAAGGAAAACCGTCAAGAAATACGATAGCGCTATTAAACCCGATAGGGCCAGTAACCCCAGTCTTTTCGGGGTAATTTTCAACTTATCAGGAGGTGCTAGCGCTTTTTCAAGCCAAGTCAAGCCCCAATCCGCGCCTAAGGCTAAAAGCGCCGCAGGTATCGCCCCCGCCAGAATTAATTCGTTATTAGCCGTAGATATGCCCCGGAAGATAAACACACCCAAGCCGCCGCCGCCTATAGCGGCGGCGATGGTGGCTATAGCGATCGAAACTACCGTGGCGATCTTCACCCCCGCTAGAATAACACTCATAGCCAGAGGCAATTCGATGTAGCGCAAGATTTGCCACCCAGACATTCCCAACGCTTTTCCCGATTCTTTCAGATTGGGATCGACTTGATTGATACCGATATAGGTATTTTGAACTAGGGGAAGTAAAGTGTAGAGGGTTAAAGCGACGATAGCCGGAGTTTTGCCGATACCCCCCAGAAAGGGTACAGAAATCAGAAAACCGAAGAGGGCGAGGCTGGGGATAGTTTGCAGGGTATTGATAATAGTGAGAATCGGACGGGCTAGATTTTGGTGACGGCTGATGAGAATACCTAACGGTATACCGATAAAGCTACCCATACCCATCGCTACCCCCGTCAGGAATAAATGTTCAAGAGTGCGGAAACCTATTTCGGAAGCGTAATCGAACCAGAAATCAAACATAAATAAAGTTATCGGCGGGGTGGTATAAAATTTGATTTACTCTCGTCTACAGTCTGTTTTAGTTGATCGATCGTGCTAACATTCGCTTTTTTTATTCGCTTTTTTTAGTGGAAAACGGCTAACTGTTCAAACCATTGGTGTGAGGCAAAAAAGGAGGGAAACGTTCTCTATAGTACAAATCTAAGGTTTGCATGGATAATGGGTGATATTCTATTAAATTTTATGATTAAAACAAACTTGTCACGGTCAATATCTTAGGATGAGATTTGTGAAAATTCGTGAGCATTGATATTAGTATGTCTTCCAATACACAAAGTAATATTCTTTCACCTGTACAAGGAATAACTTTTGACCCCAATGGAATAAATTTATCTATTTTGAGTACAAACTTGGAAAATCTTCCCCCCATTGCGGTTGATGATAGTGCGAGTACCTTTGAAGATCAGATTCTCTACGGTAATGTTTTGACCAATGATAGCGATCCCAACGGCGACCCGATCACCATAAGTGCTATCAATGGTAATCCTAACGCGGTGGGCAATCCCATTTTTTTACCCTCTGGTGCCATCTTACTTATGGAGGCGGATGGTACATACTTTTACGATCCCAATGGTCGGTTTGATAACCTCAACGATGGAAATACCGCCGATGACAACCTTGAATACACTATCACCGATCCCTCAAGCAATCAAAGTAACATTAATACAATGCTCACAGGGGATAACAAGGGCAATGTTTTCATACGTATCAACGGTAAAAATCCACTACAAGATAACTCAACCACAACGGCGGTCGATGATACGGGTATAACTCCGAGTAATCAGGCTTTCACAGGCAATGTCTTAGCTAACGATAGTAATTCAGAAGGTCGCAAATTAGTAGTTAGTGCCCTCAATGGTACGCCATTTCAAGGGGACGCTAACATTACCATGCCATCGGGAGCCAAATTACAACTTTCGGCGGCTGGATACTATTTTTATGACCCCAGGGGTCAATTCAATAATCTGCAGGGGGGACAGACTGCTACAGAAAAGTTTACTTACACCGCCAGAACCTATAGTTTAGGCTCAAAAACTGCCGATGCTACCGTTACTATTACTATTGAGGGAGTGAACGCGCTACCTCCGGGATTCGACCCTGCCGAGTACGGTGCCTCCAATCCAAATTTAATCCCGATTTACCGTAATGATTTAGCAGGATTAACCAATCATTACTTACAGTACGGTCGTAATGAAAATCGTCCTATTAATACATTTGACCCATTACGCTATATTGCTTCTAGCTACACTCCCGACCATAACGGCGACTTAATTAATGCTTTCGTTTTAAATGGTGCGGCGGCCACACAGCATTATCTAACAAACGGTTATTTTGAAGGACGTTCCACAAGTGCCTTTATTCCTTCCCGTTATCTCGATTCTTACCCCGATTTACTCACTGCACCTTCGATCGGCACCAATATCGTCGCCGCCACCCAACACTTTATCAGCTACGGTTTCGCGGAAAAACGCAATCCTGATTTATTTGCAGCCGATCGCTATATCGCTTCCCATCCAGATTTGATCCAAGCATACCATTACGATATACAAGCCGGTTCCGATCATTATCTTTTCCACGGACGAGATGAAGGAAGAAAAATAACTTTCGATCCCTTCGCTTACATGGCAAAATATCCTGATGTAGCGGCGGCTTACAATAACGATCCTCTTAAAGCCACTTTTCATTACATTACCGACGGTTTTGCCCACGGTCGTTCACCGGGATAATCGATCGTGAAACCTGTCGATTAAGTTGAGAAATCCCCGCTCCTAACTCTCAATAGTTTGAACCTTAAGAGGGACAGGGAATGTGAGATGATAGTCAAGGGGAAATAAGACAGAGGTTAGATTTTTTGGGCGTAGAACTTCGTAGTTACGTGTATATAGATAATCTGCAATTGCAACACGCGGCCTATATCGGTACTGTGGCACAGGGTTTTTTACCGCTACCGGGTGACGCTTCCCTGTGGATCGAAGTGTCACCTGGAATGGAAATCAACCGGATTACCGATATAGCCCTGAAATCAGCCGTGGTGCGCCCCGGTGTATTATTCATCGAGCGTCTGTACGGGTTATTAGAGATCCATTCTAATAGTCAGGGGGAAGTGAAGGCGGCGGGGCAGGCTATCTTACAGTATTTGGGGGCGACTCAGAGGGATTGTTTGAAACCTCAGATCGTTTCCAGCCAGATCATCCGTAACATCGACGGTTATCAAGCCCAGTTGATCAATCGTAATTCCAGGGGGATGATGTTGATGGCGGGGCAAACTCTTTATGTATTGGAAGTACAACCGGCGGCGTATGCTTCTCTGGCCGCTAACGAGGCGGAAAAAGCTGCTTTGATCAATATTCTTCACGTTACTTCCGTGGGTAGTTTCGGCAGGCTTTATCTAGGGGGAGAGGAGAGGGATATAATGGCCGGTTCGAGGGCGGCGGTGGCAGCGATCGAAAATCTTCCCGGACGCGTTATTGCCTCGACCGGGAAGAAAGAGTAATCTCAGGGGATAGTGATCAGCTACTAACCACTAACCACTTCCTAAGCGGGTACTTGGCTTTTTTGAGTTCTGCCCCAGAAACGATGCTCAGCGATCGCATCGATGAAATCAAGGACTGGGAATCGGGAGTAGGGAGTCGGGAATCGGTAATTAACAACGACAGACTACTCCCTACTCTCTACTCCCCACTCTTAATTCACATTCACCGTACTAAAGATTACCGCTTCAACTTGCGTTTAAAACCGGCATCGAAACCAACTGCAGTCATTACACCCATAAGCGTCAAAGGTTCGGGAACAGCTCCTGTATTAGTAAATTGAATAGTATATGTTTCTCCGTTAATTAAGGGAGCTACATATGGGGAGCCTGTTGGATCGATACCTAATGAGGAAAATGTAGCGTTCACATATGTAGCTGTAGCATTTAAAGGAGAGCCAGAAACGTAATTTTGATCTAAGAGAAGATAGGGAAATATTATGCTTACAAAAGTATCGCCTGTAGTTATGGTTGTGAAGGAGCTTTTCGGAAAAAATCCGAAATGAGGTTCCCCTTGAGCCATAACTGGATAATATCCTACATTTCGGCCGCTGCTAGTGGTTAAGAACAGTCTAAGCCCTGGATCTATATAACTAGAAGGGTCATCGAAGGTAGCAGTTTGACCGGCAGTTACATTGGAAATGTCGATCGATCCCGTTACGGTAAAGACCACATTTCCACCTACTTCCTCCCCGGTAACGATAACGGAAGCTTCAGCGGAGGGAGCCAGCAAGCTTAAACTGGTTAAGCTCAGGATGAACGCTAAATTTTTATTTATGTGTTAAAGGATAACTAAGATTTTCGCTTTTGCGAAAATCTTAGTTGATTTTTTTGTAAAAATCAACTGCTTTTATTTTGATTTCAGATTTTGATCGATAATTTATGTTGTTATTGAAGTTTCTTAAGTTATATGGCTTTAGATATGTGATAGGTTTTATCTCATATTTATCGGGGATTGAGCGGTTAAGTTCGGTTAAAGCCGGGTGAGTTAATTAGGATGAGAGTGATTATTGGTTTATATCGTCCTCTTCTAGGTCTATGGGAAACCAATCGGGGTCTAAAACCTGCTCTAATGTAAATGGACATTGATCGGGAACGTTAAATTTAAATTCTTTTTTGACCTTTTTCGCCGCCTCTTGGTAGGTAGCATCGAAAATCTCGATGAGGTAGTTTTTTAAAGATGGGCTGTCTTCCAATCTGTATTTAATTTGGTATCGAAAGTTAAAATTTTCCCCCGCCCAATGATTGAGATTATATTCTCTTTCTGACTCCCAATAGGCCATTTTGAGTAAATGTTCTAAGATGAGCCTTAAAAAACTTCTGATCGCGTTTCTTCGCTCTTTACCCATCGACTCTATTTCCTCGATCAAATTCTCTAAATCAACCTCTTCAAAGCTTCCGGCCCTTAATTGTTCCGCTGTAGCCCACAGCCAGAGGTCATAGTCTCGATCGTACAGTGATTGAGTAGGTAAATCTATCTTTGCCGTCATGACCTGTTACACTCCTGATAGAGTTTGAACTTACCCTGCCTCGCCGCCGGGATTACAAATATTATGGCAGATAGGAAAAGATAGAAGCCTGAAAATTCACCTATAAGGGGCCGTAGCTGATGTATCATCTCTGTACATACATCAGCAGGATTCATTAAGCAAAAGTGACTAGCAATGAGTTACTAGCCACCCGGTATGTAGATATGTCAAAAGTATTTACGCAGGTACTGCGGTTTTGAAAGTTCTGCCCCAGAAACGATGCTCAGCGATCGCATCGATGAAATTCTGGTTAAAACTGCTCAAATCCCCCGTTTCCTGAGAACTGATCACACCGGACTGGGAGCGTAAACCGTTCTGGGAGATGTCAACGCCGGTGATGCCCGCGGTTTCCAGTAATTTCACCGCTTCTCCCGTAGCGCCGATCGCTTTACAGTGTTTGAAAGCCTCCATGATAAAATGAAGCGCCTCGGCGTTAGCCTGTAACATCTTCACGCTATTGGCACCACCGGGGATATAAATAGCGTCAAAAATCACCGATGCCGAAGTCAGGAAAGTCATATCGACGACGATTTCTTCCCCGTTATCAGCCTTGATCTTACCCCCGTGAGGAGCCACTATTTTAATACAAGCCCCTTCTTTCTCCAAGGCTTCCTTCACCCCTTGAAGTTCTATCCCTTTTACCCCATCGGCCGCCAGTATGGCTATCATACGGGTTTTGATCGACTTGGGCATAGTCCGGGCAAATTCGATAATACTGAGAGATGGCGAGGTTTCTTGATTTTTGGGTTTCTCTTTCGCCCCGGGTGCGGTCAATCCTAAACCGGCGGCGATCATCACGGCTAAATCGTGATCTACCTCGTTAAATAACTCCAGCATTTTCACTTTGATATGATCGTGGAAAACTTTACCCA
The DNA here is from genome assembly GCA_016903695.1 of Chlorogloea purpurea SAG 13.99. GTDB lineage: Bacteria > Cyanobacteriota > Cyanobacteriia > Cyanobacteriales > Microcystaceae > Chroococcopsis > Chroococcopsis gigantea_A. The sequence goes on along the minus strand of JADQBB010000001.1, from coordinate 238,983 downwards.
ATTCAAATTGAGCCGCTTTCACCAAATGCTCTTTTTCAGGGGGAGTCAAACTATTCCAGAATAAGCGCGCTTGATTGAAATGCTCGTTAAAACTAGGACTGCGTCCGCGAACTTTTTCACCTTCTACCTTCGAGGGATAGGTAACGAAACCCCCTAAATTCTCCGGTGTCATAAAGGGACAACCACCGCCTAGAGAATTAGGAGAATAGTTAACTTTGGTCGTCCGAACTTCCGTTTGCATGAAACCATCTTGTAGATTGTGATGCACCGGGCAAACAGGTCTATTGATGGGCAGTTGAGTGTAATTGGCACTACCTAAACGGTGGAATTGGGTATCAGCGTAGGAAAATAACCTTCCCTGTAATAAAGGGTCATCGGTGAAATCGATTCCCCCGACGATGTTAGAAGGTTGAAAGGCAACTTGTTCTGTTTCCGCGAAGAAATTATCGGGATTGCGATCTAAAACTATTTTGCCCAGGGGAGTGATAGGTACGAGTTCCTCTGGAATTAATTTGGTCGAATCTAAGATGTCGAAGTCGAATTGAGATTCTTCTCCCTCTTCGACGATCTGCACTCCTAATTCATATTCGGGATAATCGCCTTTGCCGATCGCGTCCCATAAATCATGGCGGAGGAAATCCGGGTCTTTCCCCGCTATTTTCTGTGCTTCATCCCAATCGAGAGAATGCACCCCCAGTAAGGGTTTTACGTGTAATTTGACGTAACGGGCTTTTCCTTCTTCATTGACGAAGCGGAAAGTATGTACGGCGAAACCTTTCATCATCCGGTAGCTTCTCGGTAACGTGTAATCCGACAGCATCCACATCACCATGTGCATCGATTCGGGCATGAGAGAGATGAAATCCCAGAAACTATCGTGTGCGCTCGAATTACCCGGCATTTCCCGATCCGGTTCCGGTTTCAACGCGTGAACTAGATCGGCGAATTTGATCCAATCTTGCACGAAGAAGACGGGTATATTATTACCGACCAAATCATAATTTCCCTCTTCCGTATAAAATTTAATGGCGAACCCGCGAACGTCCCGGAGAGTATCCGATGCACCTTTAGAACCGTTAACATTAGAAAATCTGACGAATACAGGAGTTTTAACCTCAGGAGTTTGCAAAAATTTAGCCTTAGTTATCTCTTGCCACGATTGGTAAGGTTGGAAATAACCATGTGCCCCTGAGCCTCTCGCGTGTACTAACCTTTCTGGAATTCTCTCCCGGTCTAAGTGGGCTATTTTTTCATGAGCCATGAAATCTTCCATTAATGATGGCCCGCGTCTACCCGCTTTTAAAGAGTCGTCAGTATTATTAACTAGTTGACCTTCGCTAGTAGTTAAATATCCTTCTGCATCTTGGCGATTTTTATCGAGATCTTTCTGCTTACTGTCCTGATTGACTGGCTTTTTCTCGCTCATGTTTTTAAATACCTTAATTAATAGCCGGAAATTTCTGTATTGATGGTGAAAATCTCTCAAACCCATTTCATTCTATACAGAAAGGGCTAGAGTCTCTCTCTAGCCCTAGGCGTAAAAAAAAGTATCGTTTCTACATCATAAGTAAGATAAAAACTTCCCGTCCTCTTCGCTTCCGTGATGAATGATAGTTAGTTAATTCCCACTAATAAAAAGACTCGGCAAACCTATCAGATGATCATCCTTGAGAAAGAGCAATTTTTTCTGTTTCAGCTTACCCATCAAACGAGTTACTGTCACCCTCGTAGTGCCGATCGCACTCGCTATTTGAGCGTGAGTCAACCCGTAGGGTAAATAATAACCATCGGGGCAGGGCTGACCGTATTCCTCGATTAATAAAGCCAAGAAACCCATGAGACGATCGATCGATCGCTTCTGTCCTAAAATACTCAACCAGAATAACTTCCGTTGATATTGATAACGGAAAGTTTCCACGATCAGAGGACGGAGGAGGGGCCAGCGTTCCAGATCCTGCCAGTATAACCACACCAGAGAAGTGCCTTCAATGTGAGCGTAGGCGCTTAATTTAAAAGGATATTGGGAGACAATTTCAAAAGGTTGACCTGCGCCGACGAAACCTAAAAATACATCTTCACTTTCCGCACTGGCTGAATGTTCGCCATCACTTTCTATGTTAACTTGAGCTTTGCCGGTGATGCGAACCGCCCCCGATTCCACCAGATATAATAATCCTGGACGGCTGGGGATACGTTCATCCTTAGCGAAAATGCGGTCTCGATAATGGGATTTCGCCCATTGAAAAATCTCCGGTTGTTGTGAGATCGTACTGAAAGATTCGGAAAAAGGTACAGAAGATGACATGAAAGCTAGTGCTTTTAAAAAAATTAGTTCGTAGATGACCCGAAACCAATCTAACAAAAAAATCTCGCTTTTTCATACGATACTGGATTAATAAGTCATCTTACTAATTTAGTTATGGATACAAAATCCTTTAAACGCTCACTACAGCAGTCAGACAACTACCATCGTAAAGGGTTCGGTCACGAAGCGGAAGTGATGGAAACTCTGGAGAGCGAGTATCAAAGCGATCTCATCCAAGAAATTCGCAATAATAATTACATTTTAAAAAAAGGTAGGATCACAATCTACCTCGCTCAAGCTTTCGGTTTCTGTTGGGGCGTAGAGAGGGCCGTGGCCATGGCTTATGAAACCCGTCAGCATTTTCCGGGGGAACGTATTTGGATCACCAATGAAATCATTCATAACCCTTCCGTCAATCAACGCCTCAAAGAGATGCAAGTGGGCTTTATCGCCATGAAAGGCAACGAAAAGGATTTCTCGGTAGTCCAGTCGGGAGATGTGGTTATACTGCCCGCTTTCGGGGCCAGCGTCACGGAAATGGAGTTACTCGATAATAAGGGTTGTCAGATAGTCGATACCACCTGCCCCTGGGTGTCGAAAGTGTGGAACTCGGTGGAAAAACATAAGAAGCGCGATTATACTTCCATCATTCACGGTAAATATAATCACGAAGAAACGATCGCCACTAGTTCTTTCGCCGGTATTTATCTGATCGTCCTCAATATGTCCCAGGCTCAATACGTGGCCGATTATATCCTTAACGGCGGCGATCGAGAAGAGTTTCTAGCCAAGTTTAAAAACGCCCATTCTCAAGGTTTCGACCCCGATAAAGACTTGACCTACATCGGTATCGCCAATCAAACCACGATGCTCAAAAGTGAAACGGAAGCCATCGGCAAACTGTTCGAGCATACCATGTTACGGAAATACGGCCCCCTGCAATTAAACCAACATTTCATGAGTTTTAACACCATCTGCGATGCGACTCAAGAGCGTCAAGATGCTATGTTTGAACTAGTGGAGGAAGAGTTATCCTTGATGGTGGTCATCGGTGGTTTCAACTCTTCTAACACCACCCATCTACAGGAAATAGCGATCAATCGCCGTATCCCCTCCTATCATATCGATAGCGCGGCCCGCATCCTACCTGGCAATCGTATCGAACATAAACCCCTCGATCGAGATTTAACCGTCGCCGAAAATTGGTTTCCAGAGGGAGTGGTGAAAGTAGGCATCACTTCCGGCGCTTCCACTCCCGATAAAGTGGTGGAGGAAGTGATCGAGAAAATCTTTTTATTCCTTGATTAAAATATGGATATATCCATAATCTGACTTTATCGATTCCCCATGAACTTATTAACTTATACTCTCAATGTCTTAGGGTCTGGCGCGGTGGCTTATGTAACAGCGCGACAACTCCGGGACACCGTGACCCGCCCCCATATTCTAGCCGGTTTTCAATTGGCGGAATCTGGGGCTGTACCTTTTTTAGAGGCTTTACGGGATCGGGCGATCGCAGATGGAGACCAATGGCTGGCCGAAAAGTTAACCCGTCACGCTAATGATGAGAAGCGACACGGGCAAATCTTCGCGTCTGCTTTAAAACAGATGGGTAAGCAGGTGATGGACTTTAAAAGTATGCCCAAGAACGATGAGAGTCGCCGCAGTCCCTTTTTTGAAGCTTATTTCCAAGGCTATGCACCCGAAGAATTGAAGGCGACGAACATCGATTGGCTCGTTTTCATGGGCAGTACCTATATATTAGAGCTGGATGCCTGTAAAGATTTCACCCGCATGGCGGGAGTATTACCCGATTCTCATCCTAGGGAGAGGGCGTTAAAACAGGGTATTTTAAGCGTGGCTAAAGACGAAGAGAGACACGCGCAGTATCTTTACGAAGCCATGTGTAGAAAGTTATCCGAGTCCGAGGTTAATAAAATTATCGATAATTGGCGGGGTCGCAAGGTTGATGCTATGTTTGCCATGGTGGGCAACTTCCTACAAAAAGGCGGCAAGATGAATAATTTGGCCACCGATGGTGTACCCGTGGAAAACCAATCGCTCGATTTAATCGCGGCTTAATTTTCTCAAACTTTTGTAGAAGGCAGGATGGTCGTCGTCCTGCCTTTTCCCGCATCTTTTCACCGTTGAGGGGATAGGCTGAGACTGAGAATGTTGGCTAGGAGTGAAAATTGTTTGACCAAGCTATCATCCCATTGGTGGGGTGCATCGGCGGTATGGGCACAGATGACGCCCTGTAATTGATTTTGATAGAGAAGGGGGGCTATTAACATCGCTCCGGTGTTCAATTCCGTAAAAGTAGCGATCGCACCCGATGACAATTCCGATTCGTGGATGTTATCGATCACCACCGGCTGACACTGGAGATAATAGGATAGATAGGTTTCTTCTTGGCTCAGTTGTGAGAAACTGAGAAACTCAACCGAGGAAGAGGCGGGGGTGTACAATTCTTGAAACAGTTTATTGTCCCCATAACGGATGACCACCCTATCTACTTGTAAGAGCGTTTGTAGGTAAGTTAAACAGGCGTTAATCACTCCTGTCAAGGGGCGAGACTGGCATAATCGAGTGGTAATGTCGAGATAAAGATTTTCCCAAGTTTGTTGTTGACGTAATTTGTCGTTGATTGAGGAAGCATTTTTCAAGGCGAAGTTAGCCTCTATCAGACGATTTACCCTCTGGGATAGCACTTCCCAGTGAATCGGTTTGGTAATGTAGTCCGTGGCCCCGGCGGCGAAGGCTTGCTCGATCGATTCTTGGTCATCGAGAAAGGTGATCATCAATATGGGGGTAGATTCTCCCCCCGGCAGTGCCCGCAGGTGTTGACAACAGGCAAAACCGTCCATTTTGGGCATCAGCGCGTCAAGTAAAATGGCATCGGGACGGAGGCGGATATATTTGGCGATCGCTTCTTCCCCATTGGTGGCTTCTTCTACTTGATAACCTTCCTCTTCGATGGCGAGGGTTAATAAAGAGCGAATCGCCGTATCATCATCGACAATTAACACCAGAGAATCTTTGTTTTGTGCCAGGGGGTTCATCGAAAACATGGATTAGTTTTGTAATTGTAAAGCAGATTTAACCATTTCGTAAGTCCTGCCGAGTTCTTGCCAAACGGTTTCCGTACCCTCTGTTGTACCCCCACGGCCAATATTTTCCAGAACTTTACATTGTTTGGCGAATTCCATCGCCCCCAAAGAAGCGCTACTAGAACCTAAACTATGGGCGGATTTTCGCAAACTATCCGGGTCTCGATTATCGATAGCGGATTTAATCTGTTGCAATAAGTGGGGGGAACTTTGGAAATAATCATTGATGATCTTGGGTATGATAACCTTAGCTTTTGAACCCGCCATTTGCCGGATTGAGTCCAATATTTTTACATCCAGCACATCAATATTTTCTAACGGTGTGAGGGTTGATGGAGATATGGTTTCAATCATCGGGGAATTGTCTAATTGTAAACCCATGGCGGCACGTTCGATCGCTTCTATCAATTCGGTTTTTTGAATCGGTTTACTGATATAGTCATTCATTCCTGCGGCGAGACATTTCTCCCTGTCCCCCTGCATCGCGTAGGCGGTAACAGCGATGATCCAGGGCTGTTTTTGGTCGCACCAAAGCTCACGGATCTCACTGGTCGCAGATAGTCCATCTTTTTCGGGCATTTCCACGTCCATGAGAATTAAATTATAGCGAGCGGTCTTTAAAGCTGCGATCGCTTCATTGCCGTTGCCCACTACATCAGCTCGATAACCCAACTTCTGTAACATTAATACCAGCACCTGCTGATTGATCGTATTATCTTCAGCCACAAGAATTCTTAAACCCTTTCTCGCTTCTTGACTCGATGAGAAAGCCGAGGGAATCATCGACCAAGATTGACCTGATTGGCTTGAATAATTAAGATTGACCTGATTATCATCGACGATGAGTAAGCGTTTTTCCTCTAATTGAGCCTGGTCATAAAATTCGGCGCCCGTTACAGGGCAAGACCAGGCTGTAGTGGTGAGGGTAAAGTAGAAAACTGAGCCTTTCTCGATTCCCATCAATTGCCAATCAGGGGGTGGATTACCCGCAGCCGTACCCTGACTTTCTACCCAGAGTCGCCCCCCCATCATCTCGGCCAAACTCTGGCAGATGGCCAAACCTAACCCTGTTCCCCCGTACTGCCTGGTGATCGATGCGTCTACTTGGCTAAAAGCCTTGAATAGTCTCTGCTGTTGTTCTGCTTTGATACCTATACCCGTATCTCTGACGGCGAACGTGATTTCGTAGTTTTTCTCTGGCGACGGTATCTCACGCGCTTGGACTACAATACTGATACCTCCCGTTTGGGTGAATTTAACGCCATTACTGACTAAATTCACTAAAATCTGGCGAACTCTGGTAATATCTCCCACCACACAGGGAGGCACCCCCGGATCTATGTGATAAGCTAATTCTAAATTTTTCTTCCTGGCTTGGGTCGCCACTAGTTCTAAGGTGGCTTCGATACACAAGTGTAAATCGAAAGGATGTTTTTCTAATTCCATTTTTCCCGACTCGATTTTTGAGAAGTCGAGGATGTCGTTAATCAAGGTTAATAAAGATTCGCCGCTGGCACGAATGGTTTCTGTAAATTGTTTTTGTGTATTATCTAAGGCGGTATCCAGTAATAATCCGGTCATACCGATGATAGCGTTCATGGGTGTGCGGATCTCGTGGCTCATCGTGGCTAGAAATTCGCTTTTGGCTCTGTTGGCACCGTCGGCCAGTTGTTTGGCCTTGGATAACTCTTTTTTCTGTTCGCTCTCTTGCTCTAATAATCGGGCTTGGGCGATCGCTATGCCCACTTGATCGGCGATCGCTTCTAGCAGTTCTATCTCGTCTTTTTTCCAACTACGATGGTCACGGCACTGATTTAAGATTAATAAACCGTTGGGTTGACCCTGATAAGAGGTGCGAATTGCCATTATCGATTTAATTCTTGCTTGTTTACAGAATGACTGGAAATCTACCAATAAACTTTCTACTGCAATGTCATCGGTAACGATCGCTTTATCTTCTTGTAATATTTTTTGAGTGTAGAGATTATTTTCTAAAGGAATGGGGAAAGAAAAGATAGAGCCAGTACCTTCGCTCACGTATTCGGCGACACATTTCAAGTCGGGATTCTGAAAATTTTTATAAGAATAAATCACGGAGCGATCCACATTAAATGCTCTACCAACTTGCTCTACGGTTGTTTGAAAAATTTGCTTTGCGTCTAAGCTTTCTCTGATTTTTTGAGTGATTATTCTCAGGAGAATAGTTCTAGAATACTGCTTTTCTAACAAATCATGGGATTGTTGCCGTTCAATTTCACTACTAATCCATTGAGACATTAACTTTAATAATTCTTGCTCGATCGCTTGAAATTTATGATGGCGGAAACGCTTATCAAAGAAGCACAACACACCCTGTAATTCTCCATCTATATTTACCCGCATTCCTGCATAGGTTTTAATGTAATAATCTAACCCCGATAGAATAGATTTTTGATTATTATTCCTATAAATATTTACATCTGCCTTTGATAAAGTTTGCTTTAAGATGCTAGAAGATAGCGCTTGTAAGTCAAATACGTCGCTAAATCTAGAATCAAGACCGTGAGTGAATTTAATCTCCAAACCTTCCTTTCGCACTTGGCAAAACATCCCCGCTTGTAACCCTAGGCGCTGGCAACCCATCTCTAACATTTGTTTGACTTTTTCAGTGAAAGGTATATTAGACGCTGAAGTGATTTCGTAAAGAGACCGAATACAAGCTTCACTATCCCTAAGATTCCGTTCTGACTGTTTCCGCAGTGTTATGTCCCTATACATCCACAGATGCCCATAGTCGATTTTGCCCACTACGATCGGTACATAATCTCTCTCGAAGATCTTGCCATCTTCTAAATACAATTCTTCATTAGTTATTGGTAGTTTTGCCGCCAATATTTCTTCTATTCTCTCGATGAAACCGGCTGACTCGCTGAATAATTGTTTTAAAGTTTGATAAGCTTGACTGGAATGCACCCCCACTAATTCGGTGGGCGAGATAGAGAAATTGAATAAATTGCATAATTCTTGATTGGCTAGCACTACCTGACTGTGTTCATTCTCCACTAAGATTCCCACTTGGAGATTTTGGATCAAAGAAGTTAATCTAGAACTAGTTTTGCGGAGATTTTGCTCTGCCCTTCTAATATTATTCTCGGTGCGCTGACGCTGTTTTAATTCGCTCTCCAGACGATCTCTAGTATGTTTTAACTCTATATGGGTTCTCACCCTGGCTAATAATTCTAAGGCATTGAAAGGCTTGGTTACATAATCCACCGCACCTTTAGCAAAAGCTTTCAACAGATTATCTTTCTCGTTATTAGCGGTGATAAATATCACGGGTATATTTACAGTTTCTTGATTGGCTTTTAATCGCTCACATACCTCTAAGCCGTCCATTTCTGGCATCATCAAATCCAGTAAAATTAAATCGGGTTTAGCAGTTTCAACTCTCTCTAAAGCGTTCTTACCACTAGTGCTGAATGTGGTGTTATAACCGGCATTCTCTAGCAAAGCCACAAGAACCTGTACATTAGAGCTAATATCATCGACAACTAGAACTAGATAATCTTCAGGGTAAAATAAAGCCATATTGATAGGGGTAGAGGAGAAAGACGGTGTTATAGACTCTCCCTCTCGTAGTATGCCCCAAATATCTCTGTGATTCGATTTTTAATTTCATCGGACTTAGGTTAAATTAATCGCACTTGTTTTTGTGAGCTAAAAAATATCCCACCAAATATAACGAGCCGCACAATACTATAACCCTATGAGTGGATTCATTATTTTCTACGGCATTTTTTAAAGCGGAAAATACATCGGGATAAGTTCCTATAAATTCCAATCCCTCACAACATAGGGGAGCTAAAGAAGCGAGATTTTCGCTATCAGCGCTATTATGGTCTGGTACGGGGGCTAGATACAAAGATTCACCCCCCCGCAATAAAGCTTTAAATATTTTCTCGTGGTCTTTCGTGGATAGCATCCCCATCACCCAGATGGGACACTTACCGAGAGAGTCTACATAATCCCGTAATCCTAACGCGGCCGCTTCATTATGGGCCCCGTCGATCAATATAGATCGATCGTGCCATTCCACCCATTGTAGTCTACCCGACCATCTAGTTTTACTCATACCCTCCTGTAGAGCGCGATCATCTATCTGCCATCCTTTCTCGCGTAAAATTTGAACAGTCGCGATAGCGAGGGCCGAATTCATTAACTGGAAATCCCCGGCTAAAGGTAACGGATAATCGATTCCCTCGTAATGTCCCCATCCCTCTTCAATCTTCCGGGCCGGTTTCACCCATACCGCGGGGCAATCGAGTAACTCTATTCTCTCGGCGATAACAGTTTTGGCGGCGGGAGGTAATTGGGCGATAACCGCGGGGCAATGGGATTTTAAAATCCCCGCTTTCTCCCCGGCGATATGGGCGATGGTCGGGCCGAGATTCTGCCAATGTTCTAGACTGATAGAGGTAATCACGCTTACTAACGGTTGGGGGCAGACATTCGTAGCGTCTAATCTACCGCCTAAACCCACTTCCATCACCGCAATATCCACACCTTCACGGGCGAAATATAACCAGGCAGCCGCAGTAATAACTTCAAATTGCGTCGGGCTTTCTTTCTGGGGGTCGATAACTGAATTTATATACTGTAAAATTCTCTCTAATTCTTTGTGGCTAATGGGGTAATTGTTAATAGAAATACGCTCAGTCCAATCGATAAGATGCGGGGAAATATAACGTCCCACTTTATAACCGGCTTCAGAAAGTATGGAGGATAGATAGGCACAAACTGAACCCTTACCATTAGTTCCGGTGACGTGGACGAGCGGTATTTGTAAATGGGGATTATCTAAAATAGCTAAGAGATGATTTATTCTATCTAAGCCTAAATTAACGCCAAATCTTTGATAGGGTTTTAATAATTCGTCGATCATTTTTTAGAGAAACGGGCTAACTTTTCCGGGGGGACTTTTAAATAGTAACCGAGGATGATCAATTGATTGATAAGGGTGGTTTTAACAACGCCTAATTTTTGCCTGCGGCGGGACGATGTTATCACACGATCTCTGACAATGGCAATTTTACCCTTGGCTTTTACACCCTGTATAAAGTCAAAATCTTCCATTAGTCGGGATGATCACACTAATCTTTGTCAAATCGTACTAAATTCTGTTAGCAGAAACTAGCTAAAGCGCCACTAATTACAACGCGAGTAGCTTTGGTCAGTCCGTCGCATCAGGGTTGTTAGCCCCAGCCGTGGGAGCGAAAGTTTGATTATCTCGCATCACTCTCATCAAAAACCGTAAAGCTTCATTAACTGCATCGGCATTAGGAAACATCTCAGCCACATCAGGTTCTAATCGAACAGTTATGCCACCAAAGCTTTTTCTCTGGGAACCTAACCGTCTGACTCGCAAGCTCTTCAAATCATACTCTGTTCGCAAATCATCTTCCATATCTGATTCATCTCTCTTCATAAGCTTCTCGTTCAGTTCGTGACGCTTCTCTAGCATTAATGAGGCGAATTGAATCTCGTCTTTCGGTATACGATACAATCAACAATCGCCCTCGGTTTGACTCCCCAACAATAAGGTATCGCTCCTCATCCTCAGAGTGGTCTGGATCGTAGAAGTCCACGTAAAGAGGATCGTCAAAAATGGTTGTGGCTTCCTCAAATGAAACCCCATGTTTTGAGAGATTGCGTGCCGCTTTACTGGTGTCCCACTCGAACTGCATGAAAATATTGTATCACTACCGCGAATAGTCAATGATCACATTTTCCGGGATTGGCAACAACTAAAGTGACGGGATTGAGGGGAGATAAACGGGTATACTTCCCCACGGCAATAGAGCGATTTATCTGTATACCGGTGATGTAATAATTCCATCCGTGTTGTTTTAGCCAGGTCAAGCAAGTGTTTTGATGTTCGAGAGTGGTTAAAGAAATAATTATCAAACCGTCAGCCTGCAATTTGCCCGCACCAATAGTCAGAATATTTTCTAAATTTCCGCCGCTACCGCCGATGAATACCCGATGGGGCGCAGGTAAATCCTCTAAAATTTCCGGCGCTGTGCCATAAATAGGGGTCACGTTCGTTACTTCTAATTGCTGACAGTTTTTTTGGATTAAACTTATGCCCATCGCCGTTTTTTCTATCGCATATATTCGAGAAGTAGGAGATAAACGAGCCATTTCTACCGACACTGACCCTGTACCTGCGCCAATATCCCAGATAATCTGGTTATTATAGAGACTCATCTCGCCGAGGATACAAGTTCTGATCTCTTTTTTCGTCATTAACCCCGGTTGGTCGCTGAAACTATGAAAAACTTCATCTGGCAATCCTAATAAGGGTAACTCTTGCGGGGTGATGACGTTTTTCTGTCGGAGGAATACCACTATATTGAGGTTAGAAAAATTGCGATAGTTATTGGCTAATTTATAGATTTCTTCCGGGGGGAAATCGACTATCTGTTCTTCCGGTGATTCTAAATTTTCACAGATATAAACGTGGTAAGAGATAGGTAGAGATAAACTTAAATAAAAACTAGCGATCGCACAAGGATTATTCTCTGTATCGGTAAGGATGGCTATCTTATCTACCCCCTCCTGCAATAAACTTTTCAAGCCTTCCAAACTACGTCCGTGAACGCTCACGAATCGGGCATCCTGCCAAGGTACTTTCAACCTGTTAAAAGCTAATTGTACGGAAGTTAAATGAGGATAAAAAGATAAATTTTCTGGCGGGAATTTTTCTAGCAATAATCGCCCCAACCCGAAAAATAAAGGATCACCACTGACTAAAATAGCGACGGATTCCCCCCGGTGAAAATAATAAGCTACTTGAGAGAAAACCGAGAAAATATCACCGAGGATAATTTTCTCACCGCTATAGTCGGGAAAATAACTCAAAGCTCGATCGCTCCCCACTAAAACGGTAGACTGGTGGATAATCTCCTGTATATCTTCCGCCAGCCCTTGGCTACCGTTCAAACCGATACCCACTACTTGTATTTGTTTCATCGTGGTGATGCCTGTAATTTTTCCCAAGCCAGAATGATCAAAGCATTGACAATAGCTGCGGCTACCGTCGAGCCACCTTTTCTGCCCTCTATCCAAATTTGGGGTACAGATAAGCGATTCAATGCCCCTTTTGACTCTACCACGGAGACGAAGCCCACGGGGACACCGATAACCAAGGCCGGGCCCATACCAGAGAGGGTTATCTCCCTACATAAGGCTAATAAAGCCGTAGGCGCGTTACCGATTACATAAATCCCCCCCGGATATTGGCTAAAACATTTTAATAATCCCGTTTCCGTGAGGGTTTTATTTTCTGCGGCGATGGTCACTTGTTCGACGGCGGCAACGAGAGGATTATGGAAGGTTTTACCTACTAAAGTTTTTATACCCTGCCTCACCATCGTTACATCGGTAATAATCGGTTTACCCGCCCCGATGGCCCCTATCCCCGCCTCTATACCATCGTGGGCGTGACGGAATAAATCCAAGAATTCAAAATCGGCGGTGGTGTGAATAATGCGACGGACTATAGAGTATTCCGAGGAATTAAGATTATGATCACCCACTTCTCGATCGATAATCCGAAAACTTTCTTCTAAAATCGGGTGATTGAGAGAATCCATTGGCGAAGATGACATATAGGGATAGCCTGAGAGCGTATTATAGATAGTAGTGGGCGACAACGCTTTTACCGGACTGATAATGAGTTAAGTTTATGGCAAACCTCGATCGATTTCAATTTCGTCTCGAGCGAGTACACATAAATATCACATGAGATAACTTGAGGAGAAAATAAACCCCCCATGAGATTAAACGAATTACCCCCAGACGATGCCACCAATAGATGGCGCTATCTTTTGGATCGATTTGTGGAAGAAAATCAACAAGATTTAGCGGCGTTAGCTTGGGGATTAAAACTAGAGTGGGGTGATAGCCAAGATGTTCTCGGCGTAGATATAAAACCTACCCCTCACTTCGTCTGTTGTTCTAGATCTGCGATCGAAACTTTAAACCGTAATGTGGGGCGCAAAGTTCAAGAAATCCTCGGTATTATCGATGGCTATAAACCGGAAAAAGAAGTTGTCATTATCGGCATAGGTGAGGGACAGCTAAAATTAATCTATTTTGAACCCGATTTCTCTCCCCAAGAGTGTTTTGAAAAAATCAATATCGATCTAGACACCCTAATTCAAAAATTAGAAGAAAAAGCCCATAAAATATTTAAAACCTCCATCTGATTTTAATTAATTCCCTAAATTTATCCTCATGACTCAACTGGCTTCTCATAATTCCCTATCTTCCCTCAGGAGTCTCTGGAAATTTTCTCGCCCCCACACGATCATCGGCACTAGCTTAAGCGTTTTTGCTCTCTATGCCATCGCTTGGAGTAATAATAATACCATTAACCCATGGTTCCTATTGGGAGCGTGGATTGCCTGTTTATGTGGCAATGTTTATATAGTGGGGTTAAATCAGTTAGAAGACATCCAAATCGATAAAATTAATAAACCATCTTTGCCTCTAGCCAGCGGCGAATTTTCCGTTTCCACGGGGAAAATAATCGTGGGTATTGCCGGAATACTTGGTATATTAATAGCCGCCCTCTGTGGTACATGGTTATTATTAACCGTGGGCGTAAGTTTATCGATCGGCACTGCCTATTCTTTACCTCCCATTCGCTTGAAACGATTTCCCCTCGCGGCGGCTATGTGTATTTTTACAGTGCGGGGAGTGATCGTTAATTTAGGTTTATTTCTTTACTTCAATGACGGAAAAATAATCCCTTCTGTCTGGTTATTGACTTTATTCGTGTTAGTTTTCACCGTATCGATCGCCATTTTTAAAGATGTGCCGGATTTAGAGGGGGATAAACAATATCAGATCAGCACTTTCACACTCATTTTAGGAAAAAATAAAGTTTTTAACTTCACTCTTATTATCATCTCCCTGTGTTATTTGGGAATGATAGTTGCCGGGTTCCTAAAAATTAGCGGCATCGACTCGAAAATTTTAATTCTCGGTCACTTAGGGTTACTGGGTTTATTATGGAGTCGAAGTCGGGGAGTTAATTTAGAAGAAAAACCGGAAATTAGTGCTTTCTATCAATTCATCTGGAAGTTATTTTTCTTCGAGTATTTACTATTCCCCTTAGCTTGTATTTTTTAAAAGCTCATGAGAAATCTTGGGGGCAAACTTTACTTATTAACCATTCCAGGATTAGTGCTATTAGGGGGAACTGAGGCACCTGATCATCGCACTATAGACCCGCGGGTACTGACGGGTAACATTAGCTTGACCCTCACCCGTGCCGTTTGGAAAGATTGGCAGAACCAACCCGTATATCAAAACCTGATTTTAGATTTAATTTGTAAAAACTCTCAATGTCAGCCTCAAGTTTGGGGATACGCCCCTAAATATAACAAAGAAGTGGATCACCAAGGCAAGGCCACGGTAACTACTCGCTCCAATACTTGGCAGATAAATGCTAAGTTAAATATCCAACCCCATCCTTGGAACGAAAACTTAGAACCGGCTAACTATAACATAGAAATCATCCCCTACAAAAACCGATTACTGGGCAGTTATAGGGGAGAAATGAACGGAAAATCTTTAAGCGGTAAAGTAATAGGAACGGTTAATCCTTTCTGGCCCGTAAGTTTAGAGAATAACCAACCTTTACAAGCTCAAGAACATCCCCGCTTGATATTCCGACGATCGCAACTGAAGCAATTAAGAGAAAAAGCTAAAACCGCTGAAGGCAAAAACATTATCGGACAACTATCTGCAAGTTTAAAAACTCCCATCTATTACGATGGTTATGCCCCCAATGGAGGTTATCACGCCGCCGGTCATTGCTTTCTCGCTCTTATTAATGAACAACCGCAATCGGCGCGACAAGCTTGGGAAATAATCAGAAAATCCCAACAAAATCCAGGCAAACGTCATTTAGAACGCTCAACAATACTAGCGGGGACAGCCCTGGCTTATGACCTTTGTTATCCTTATTGGTCTGGAGTTCAGCGTCAAGAAATTAGTCGATGGCTATACCGGGAAGGGTCGATGTTATTACGGGGGGATACTCCTAAACGGGGGTGGAATGGCAACGCTTGGAGTAACTGGAACGCTAGGGCTAGAGGTGCGGCGGGATTGGCAGCCTTAGCGATTCTCGACGACCCGATTCATGAAAATAAGGGGCTTTATTCGCCGCCGGATGAGGTACAAATCGCCCGACGTAATATCCAGAGATATATCGTTTCCGCCTTGGGGAATGAAGGTTTCGGCACCGAGGGAGACCATTACACCACCGAACCGATGGTCTTGACCCTTATTCCTTTCTTAATCGCCTATAAAAATGTCATGGGCGAGGATTTAGTGGCAGGGTCGAATATTGCCGGTCTCATACCCCAATATTACACCCGCACGATCGCCGGGCGGCGAGAATTTTTTATCCCCGCTTACGGTAGACATCGCCGCTACGCCGGTAAATCCCTGTTCGCTATCGGCCTCGATATTACTCCCGATGCTTATCTGCCCAAGGTGTTATCGGCTTTGGATGAAGTCAACGGGGGAATGTTCGACCCTTACTTCCCCCATATAGCCCCCTATATTTTCGCTTTCGATCGAGGTAAAGTAAAATCAGCCCCCGCACCCGATAGAGTTTTAGTAGATGAACAGAAAGGGTTGTATGTTTTTCGCGATCGGTGGCGGGATAATCAGGATTTTGTCGCCTCAATCTATCTTAAACAACAGCCTTTAAAGGCTTCTTGGTCTTTCCCCGATGTGGGTAGTTTCCGCATCCAGGGGCTGAATGGTCATTGGGCTAATCCCGGTGGGTCTAAAACCGAACCGGCGGAGGAAAATAGTATAGTTATCCCTAATATCGGAGTCTGGCCACGGGGTAAACTTACTAGTTTCCAGTCTCGCACCGATGGTTCGGGAATCGTCACTTTACAATCTCGCAGCTCTAATATAACTTGGTTACGATCGTTCGCCGTCGATTACAGTCAATCTTCGGGGACACGAGGTTTATTCGTCATAGTCGATAAACTGTCTGCCTCTGTGCCCTCTACATGGGTTATGAATACGGAAGGGGATGTAAAAATCAACCCCGATGGATTTACTATTACCCAAGGTGATAATAATCTTCAGGCTACATTCATCAATCGGGTCAAGTTAAGCTACGAAAAAACCAATACGGGGGGGAGAATTCTCGCGAGGGGACAGGATATTTACTATGTGGTGATGACGGTACAAAAAGGAGTTGCCCCGAAAGTAAGCGTATCGGGGAAGGGATTGGACGCGAGGGTAAAAGTCAACCAGCAAGAAGTCTATTTCCAAGCCCATAAAATCGTGTTGAAAATCTTTTAATCTAGAGAGATATTCAATCTCACCCATCTTTATGCCTTCATCTCCTAAATATGTGGTTAAATCCATCAACGTTGCTAAAGTACGTCAATCTCTAAAACAAGACTCTCATCTACTCCATCTCAAGCGAGGAGACCTTTATCATCTTCTTCTCAAAATGAAATGGTGGCCTTTTTTAGGAGTATTGGCCCTCGTCTATATAGGGATGAATATTTTCTTCGCGTGTCTTTATCTTCTCACGGGAGATGGTATTGCCAACGCCCGCCCCGGTTCATTCGTTGACGCTTTCTTTTTCAGTATTCAAACCCTTTCTACCGTGGGCTACGGGTCTATGTACCCCAAATCCCTACCGGCTCAAATCATAACATCGATCGAGATCTTTATCGGTGTCTTGGGCCTCTCCGTCCTCACCGGCTTGATGTTCGCCCACTTTTCCCGCCCCACGGCGCGGGTGATGTTCAGTAAAGTGGCTGTCGTCTGTCCCTATAACGGTGTCCCAACTCTCATGTTTCGTGCCGCCAATCGCCGGGAAAATCAGATTCTCGAAGCCCAAGTGCGCGTTTCTTTCCTCCGCAACGAAACTTCTGCCGAGGGGCAACAAATGCGCCGTTTTTACGACCTGAAATTAGTGCGGCAAAATACACCGGTTTTCGCCCTCACTTGGCTGGTGATGCACCCTATCGATGAAGATAGCCCCCTTCACGGATTGGCCCCAGAAGATTTAATCGCCAGGGATGTGGAATTATGGGTGACTTTAACCGGTTTAGATGAAACCTTTTCCCAAACCATACATAGTCGTTACGCTTATGATTTAGACGATATAGTGTGGAACGCTCGTTTTCTTGACGTATTCACGGATAAAGCTAACGGTGAGCGTTTTCTCGACTTGCGCCGTTTCCACGATGTAACCGATATTTAATTCATTAGATCCGGTCAGGGATCAATTCTAGTATCCTGAAAAAAAGAGTGTAAACATCGATCGGCTTTCTCTATTCAACTCGCTATCACTAGCCAATTATTTTCAGAAAGCCTTTAGGTCGATCGCAGATTAATTGCTATGTATACGCGTTTGCCAGGGTTTATATGTCAAGAAGAAAGAAGAAATTTTCTTGTGGTCATAAGGGGTACGGACAGATTTGCCATCGCTGTACTCAAGAGCAAGTAGTGTGGGATACCAAGAAACAGGAGAAATACGAGTGGGAAACCGCATTCACTTACGATCCCATAGATTTGCGCCCCTTTCCCAGAAATGTAGTCTTGAAAGCCAGGGAAATCCTCACTGGCTTACAGAATCACCGTAATTATCGAGACTTCCACGGTAAAAGACTCAGGCACGATCGTTTTATCATCAGTATTCCCGTCACCCGTCACTATCGCCTCTTGTGCCGTTACCACAATAGTGTACTTATTCCCGAAGCAGTAATTTCTCACGAAGATTACAACGTCTGTAAACCAGGGGGCTAAGAAACCCTACAATGGGAATAGGGAAATGGTCGCTTGTAAAGAAATGCAAATTTATCTTGACTACAGTGCCACTACTCCACCTCGTGAAGAAGTAGTGATGAAAGTACAGGAAATATTAACCCGCGGTTGGGGCAATCCTTCCAGTCTTCACCACTGGGGACAAACGGCGGCGACGATCGTGGAGACGGCGAGACAACAAGTAGCGGGATTGATCAACGCGCCGAGTCCAGGATCGATCGTGTTTACCTCCTCCGGCACGGAAGCGAACAATCTCGCGATTAGCGGTGCAGTCAGACGCTACAGCACCCCCGGACATATCATCACCTCCAGCGTAGAACACTCAGCGATCGGTGAACCGACCAAGGAATTACAAAAAGAAGGCTGGGAGTTAACCCGTCTAAGCGTCAACCCTGAGGGAAGAATCGACCCGAAAGATTTAAAAGCGGCGATCCAACCCAATACAGTGCTGATCTCTATTATCTACGGACAGAGCGAAGTGGGGACAGTACAACCAATAGAAGAATTAGCGCAAATCGCCCACAATCACGGCATCCTCTTTCACACGGACGCGGTACAGGTAGCGGGGCGTATCCCCCTCGACGTGCAACGTGTCCCGGTGGACTTATTATCTTTATCTAGTCACAAAATTTATGGAATTCAGGGAGCCGGTGCTTTATACGTCCGCCCTGGAATCGAATTAGTGCCTTTATTACGGGGGGGAGGACAAGAAAACCGTTTAAGGTCGGGAACACAGGCGGTAGCTGCTATCGGGGCTTTCGGGATGGCCGCGGATTTAATCGCGGCGGAAATGGCCACGGAAACACCCCGATTGATCAGTTTAAGGGATAGATTGTTCGATCGTCTCTCCCATTGCCCCCATTTAAAACCCACGGGAGATAGATTGTATCGTCTACCCCATCACGTTAGTTTCGTTTTGACGACTGCGGGTTCGATCACGGGAAAAACTCTGGTACGCGCCCTTAATCTCGCGGGCATCGGCATCAGTGCGGGAGCAGCCTGTAATAGCGGTAAATTAAACCCTAGCCCGGTTTTATTGGCTATGGGGTACAAACCTCAACAAGCCTTAACGGGTATCCGGTTAACTTTAGGACGCGATACCGTAGAAGCGGATATAGACTGGACGGCGATGGTCTTAGAGCAAATTCTCGATCGTTGTCTAGCGGACTTTTCGGCCCTGCCCACTTAAGATAAATTTATGGACTTATTAGAGTATCAAGCCAAAGAACTATTCCAGGAAGTGGGTATTCCGATTTTACCCTCCCAACCGATTCACGATACCAGCGAATTAAAAAGGCTGAACATCCCCTACCCGGTGGTACTGAAATCCCAGGTCAGGTCTGGAGGGAGGGGAAAAGCGGGGGGGATAAAATTCGTGGCCAATACCATCGATGCGATCGCCGCTTCCCACGCAATATTCAGTCTGGCTATTTCCGGTGAATATCCAGAGGTGATTCTGGCGGAGGCCCGATATAACGCTCAACAGGAAGTATTTTTAGCCATAGTCCTAGACTATCAGCGACAGCGGCCGGTTTTGTTGGGTTCGAGTAGAGGCGGGATGAATGTAGAGAATTTACTGGCATCTCTACAACAAGTACCTGTAGACGAGGAATTTTCCCCTTTTTACGCGCGGAGGCTGGCGACGAAAATGGGCTTGACCGGATCGTTGCTACAATCGGTAAGCGGGATTATCGAGAAGATGTACAGCTTATTCGTCAGTAAGGATCTCGATATTATCGAGATTAATCCCCTAGGAGTAAATGAACAGGGGGAAGTGATGGCTTTAGATGGAAAGATAGCCGTTAATGATTATGCGATCGATCGACACCCGGAATTGATCCCCTTAACCCTCAATTGTGAACTTCCCTATCGGGCCGATGCTAATGCCCCCGTGGCTATCGTTAGCAATCAACTGGGTTTAGCTTTAAGTACCTGGGATTTAATACATCAGAAAAAATCTCGCCTGGCCGGTTGGATCGTTCTCGATGAAATCAATCCCGAATTAAACCCATTAGATTATCTGAAAACCTTACCGGATTTAAAAACCATATTGGTTAATCTCTCCGGTAATGGGGAAAGTGTAGAAAGTTTAGCGATAAAAATAGTGGAATATTTAGGGAATCCGGCCCCTACCGTTTTTATCGACAGAGGACAAAATCGGGATATGCGACCCACTAGGGCTAACCCCAGTACCCAAGGAAGAACGGCTATTTATGGGACAGAGAAGAAAATATCCCCGAAAATCATTGTCCGCTTGATGAGCGATCGTCCTTTAGAGCAAATACAAACCCGTTTAAGTGCTGTTAACGTTGAGGTGCTAGAGTCATTAGAACAGGCTGTCAAACTCGCTCTCTAAAGCCAGAAAAGGATCGATCGATTATGAAATGGACTCCCGCTAATAAAGTCTTGATTCAAGGTATTAGTGACCCCTTCGGACACCATTATAGCCAGAGAATGAAAGCCCACGGGACTAATATAGTAGGGGGAGTGAGTTCGGGTTTAGGGGGAGAAACTTTGGGAGACACGCCTATTTTCAATCTCGTGGAAGAGGCGGTAACTGGGGTGGGAAAAATTGACACCACCATCATTTTCAGTCCCCCATTCGAGGTGCTAGATGCCGCGCTAGAAGCCATAGAAGCCGGGATCAAACAGGTCATTATTGTTACCCCTGGCGTGCCTCCCCTAGATATGGTGAAATTGGTACAGAAGGCGAAAATAACCGGAACCTTGGTTTTAGGGTCTGGAAGTCAAGGGATAATCATGCCGGGGCGACAATGGTTGGGCATAGACGATATACAAAAATACCAGCCAGGTAAAGTGGGAATGCTCAATAGGAGCGATCGTTTAGGGGATGATGTAGCGTATCATTTAACCGCTGCGGGTTTCGGGCAATCTCTGGTAGTGGGTTTGGGCAGTGACGGAATTTTAGGCAGCGGTTATGAATACTGGTTAGAGGTGTTAGAAGACGATGACGAGACGGAAGCGATCGTGATAATCAGTCATCCCTGGGGCAGTATAGAATTACAAGCTGCGGAATTTATCGGGGCGGCCATATCCAAGCCGGTGATTTTTTATTTGGCAGGATTATCCGCCCCTCTACACCATAATTTTGATTCGGCCGATGTGATCATCGCCGGGCAACTTTCCTACGCGGTATCAACGATTAACTATCAAGATAATTTAGTTAAAACACTGGAAAAACACAAAATCCGCGTGGCCAAAAATTTAATTCAAATACCAGAGTTAGTTAAAAAAGCCCTGAAAATCTAGCACTGTTTGATATAATCGAAATGATAAGTTAGAATATATGGCTCGATATGGACGACATTTTGCCGATTATTTATGTTTCTGGACTGCTGATATTTTTACTGGGCTTGTTCATTTTTGTCGTTCTTCAAATTGTCAAAACCCGTCAAGTAGAAAATAAATTTAATCGCCTCCAGAAAAAATTACAGCAGGAGAAAGGTAGCGCTAAAGAATATTACGAACTAGGCAGTATTTATCTGGATAAAAAACTTTACGTGCAGGCGGTAACTCTCCTACAAAAAGCATTGAAGACCGATGCCGGAGGAGTGGAAGAGGAAAATAAAGCTTTGATCTATAATGCTTTAGGATTCGCTTATTTCTCACAAGAACAATTTGACTTGGCGATCCGTAACTATAAAGAGGCGATTAAACTGTATCCCCAATATACGATCGCTCTCAACAACTTGGGTAACGTTTACGAGCGGAAACAAATGGTCAATAAAGCTCTCGAAAGCTACGAGGAAACTCTTAAGTATGAGCCTAACAATACCGTGGCGAAAAAGCGAGTTCAGTCCTTGCGTAAGCGTTTAGTTCCTTCCGCCTAAGGCCATTTTGCATCGGGGGCGCACTTGCCCCAGAGAACGCCGACACCCGCCCCTAATACTTCAGCCAGAATACTGATCACCCTATAGAAACCGACACTCAAAAGTACGGTGCCCGGGAAAAATTCCTGTTTATCTAGTAGGGCGATCATCGTCGCTTCAAATACGCCTAGACCTCCAGGGGCGCCTGGTACTATCAAGCCTAATAACCAAGCGAAACTGAAAGCGCTCAAGAGGGACAAAAGCCCAGCGGTATTACTATTACTAAAGCCCTGCCAGATCATCAGGAAGCCCACCCCTCTCAGTAATACAAAAATTATTTCCCCCCCTAAAGGTAAGAAAGGATAGTCTCGGATTATCGATGTCCCGTCTAGCTCTTTTTTCTGTAATCTTCTAAACCCTCTTATCACCCCATTAAGAATAATGGGGTGACAACTCATTAATATAATTCCTAGGAACAAAAAATGACTCAGATTGATACTCCCTGTTTTGATCAATCCCAATTGGCCGCTGAGTATAGTAATAAATAAGGCCGATGCAGCCATCAATAAAGGTTCGAGTAAAACGCTCAGACTAGCAATTTCAATAGGAACGCCCCGACGGTTGACAGCTTTGATCCTGGCGTATAAATGCCCCACATTACCTGGTAAATATTTATAAAGATTCGTCACCAGATAAATTTTTAAAGCTTCGTCCAGAGGAAGATATTGTTTAAAAATCTTGAGAATAAAAGTCCAAACGTACCCTGACCAAATATGAGCCAGAGAAGTTATAATTAAACTCGATATTAAGTAATAAAAAACTTGAGAGTTTAGAGGAATCTCGTTTATATTGTGCCAATTAGCTTTAAAATTTGTAAATATAAAAAAGAAAGTAATTCCGATTATGCAGTAGCGGGCTAACTTTTTAATCATGAAACTATGAACATAAATTAGAAGACCAATTTTGAGAACCCCGACCCGATTGACACCGGTATTGACGGCCCGCCCAGATTAATCGCCATTGCTTTAAATCCGCCCCGTAAGGCTCAAAATCCGCCCGATAACGAATGGCCTGTACCGAATCATCTTTTAATCCGGTTCTCGTGATGAAAACTATTTTTTGATTATTGGCGGCGTTCTCGCTGGTGACGGTTTCTTTAACGCTTTGATCCTTGAAGGGTGGGAAAACTTTCAACGCGATCGATTCCGGGTCGGGGCCGATTAATGAGTTACTATCCTCGATCTCACTTTTTAGCCCTACGGCGTGATATTCGTCCCTCTCCCCCGCGGAAATACGGGGTAAATTAGCCGAGGTATTACTACAGCCCCATAAAGAGGCGAAGGTCACTAAACCGATACTTATGGGGGCGGTAAAGGATTTATAGCGCATAATAATTAAGTACGTGATATTTACGATAGATTGGTTATGAAAGGGTTTAAGATGGGTAAACTAAATTACATAGGTTCGCTCCGTGCCTGATCGGTTTAATAATCACCTTTCGCTCTTATAAAAACTATTATCGCTTATGCTGATCTGTCCTAGATGTCAGTTTGAGAACGCCAATAATAACCAATTCTGTCAAAAATGCGGCTTAACCCTCACCGCCACTGAATGTGTCACATGTGGTGAGGCCGTAGCCTTTACAGAAGCTAATTGCCCCGCTTGTGGGGCGACTACCGGGGTTTTTTGGTGGACAGTTATCAGTGATACTTCGGGGTCTCCCATAATGTCCCAAGAGTACCTCGATCTCGGTAAACGCTATCGCTTCATCACTCCCCCCCAATCACAATCTTCTTGGCAGGGTCAAGTTATCGACTGTCAACCGCTACAAAAATCCGTTTTGAAAGTTTTATTGGCCGAACAACCGGAATTATTAAACGAGAGTAATCGATTTTTATGGCACGATCGAGCCTTACCACCGGGTTTAGCTGACTACGCGGCCCTAGGGAATTTCTCCCCCGCCCTGCCGGAAATTCACGACGGGTGGCAAGAAGGTAGTCGAGAAATTATTTTACTGGCCGATCGTTCTTCTTGGAGTTTATTAACCTCGCTCATATCGGACGAACCGCCCCTACTACAATTAATCTACTGGCTGGACGAGATGGCCAAACTCTGGAAGAGTTTAGAACAGTCTAATTGCACTAAAAGTTTGTTAATCAAGGATAATCTCCGGGTTGATGAAGATCAGATTTTCGGATTGCAGCAACTATACATCAACGAGAACCCCGAACAGTCTAGTTTAAAAACTTTGGCCCAATTTTGGCAAGACCTTCTCAATGGGGTAAGATCCGAAGAATTGGCAAGTTTGATCACGAAAATACTTACCGGGGAAATCGACTCGGTGGCCCATTTGCGCTTGCAATTACAGGAATTAGCCGACCAAAAACAAGGGGTGGAAATCTCTCCAGACCCGATCGTTAATAAGAGCGAGAATCCTGAAGATAAGGTAGTGGAACCTTTCGACACCGAACCGGGGCCCATACTACAGGAAACCGATGAAGCTGAGGAATCACCCACGGCGGTAATCCCCATGGAGTTGGCTAGTTTAACCGATGCGGGCTACACCGATATAGGTACTCAACGCCGCCATAATGAAGACGCTTTCGGTTTGCTCACGGAAATCAAAAAGCGCCAGAGTAATCGCGGGCAGAAATTTAAAGCGAAAGCTATTTATATTCTCTGCGACGGGATGGGTGGACACGCAGCCGGTGAGGTGGCCAGTGCCATCGCCGTCAACACTCTCAAAGATTATTTTTCCGCCCTCGGCGCCGACGAGCTACCGGGGAAAGAAATTATCAACGAGGCTATCCTGAAAGCTAATCAGGCTATCTATCAGATCAATCAAGATAAGGAAACCTACGGTAGCGGCCGTATGGGTACGACTTTAGTTCTGGCCCTGATCCATAATACTAAAGTAGCGATCGCTCACGTCGGCGATAGCCGCGTTTATAGAATCAATCGTAAATGGGGTTTAGAACAGTTAACTAGAGATCATGAAGTGGGCCAGAGGGCTATCCAAGATGGTGTGGACCCTAAAATCGCCTATTCCCGCCCCGATGCTTATCAATTAACCCAAGCCCTCGGCCCCCACGATGACCAGTATGTGAAACCGGATATTCGTTTTTTCGAGTTTCAAGAGGACACTCTTTTACTTCTCTGTTCCGATGGGCTTTCCGATAACGATCTCGTTGAAGCCAACTATCAAACTTACCTAACGCCGCTGATCAGTTCTAGGGCTAATCTAGAAGAGGGATTACAAAAACTAATCGCTCTAGCCAATCAGAAGAATGGTCATGATAACATCACTGCCATTCTCGTGCGCGTTAAGGTGCAACCCAACTTAGAGGTTACTTGTTGGGGCTGAAGCCTTCGTTATTCTTCGTCCCAACCTTCTACTAATAAAAGCTCGCTCACGGGATCTTGCATCGAGAAACCGAAGTCTAGTAATTCCTTTTTCCAGTAAGTCCACTCGTCTCCGTAAAGAAGTGCGAGTTTCCAGATACTGTCATTAGGTTTCACCACTTTCGCATCAATCCACTTGGAAGCTTTGCGCTGAAACTTCACCATAGGGTGAGCAGTTAATTGCTTTGTCATAAATTCAATTCGCTAATATTTGAACTAGTTGTTCTAAATCTTTTAAATCAACGCTCCCCGAAGGTTTAAAATGACACTGAGATGCTGGAATCGATCGAGGAGCGTCCTACTCTTTTATTTTTACACTAACAGGTAAGGTTTAGGCAAGTGCCCAAGACAATAAAGTACGGTAATTACTACTACGAGTAGCCGGAAGCGACGATCATCGAACCTATACCTCGATCGGTCAGTATCTCCAATAATAAAGAATGGGGCAAACGGCCGTCGAGAATATGTGCAGCTTTCACCCCTTGGGCTAGAGAACGAACGCAACAGTTTACTTTGGGAATCATACCACCGCTGACTATACCGGTATTGATCAACTCCCGCGCCTGTTGAATATCTAATTTATTGATGAGAGTGCTGGGATCTTGAAAATCTCTGAATATACCCGCCGTATCCGTGAGGAGGATTAATTTTTCAGCCCCTAAAGCGGCGGCGATTTCCCCGGCCACCGTATCGGCGTTGATATTATAAGCCTGCCCCGTTTCATCGGCGGCAACACTGGAAATCACGGGGATATAACCACCCTTGATCAAAGACTCCACTAGCCTAGTATCGACGCTACTGACTTCTCCCACGAAGCCGATGTCTTTTTTGCCCACCTGACGCGCAGTAACTAAATTACCATCTTTTCCGCACAGGCCCACCGCTAAGCCACCGGCTTGATTGATCAAGGAGACGATTTCTTTATTAACCCGGCCCACCAATACCATCTCCACTACATCCATCGTAGCTTCGTCGGTAACGCGCAGACCGTTTTTAAATTGCGGTTCGATTCCCAATTTATCTAACCAACTATTGATCTCCGGCCCGCCCCCGTGAACGATAATAGGACGTACCCCGACGCAGGAGAGAAACACTATATCTCGAATGACGGTATCTTTGAGGATGCTTTCTTTCATGGCCGCACCCCCGTATTTGATCACCACGGTACGCCCGGCAAATTTTTGGATGTAGGGTAAGGCTTCACTTAGTATTTGTACTCTATCCGCATCCCCTATCTGTAGTTCCGATTGATTCATACTCTTATCCTTGTTTATTAACAATTTCTCAGTTTAACGGGTTCTTGTTTGACAAAAACTGTTCACAGTGAACTTATTTTTCCAAGTGTGTTTATTTTCCTATTTTTTATGACTCGATACATTCGCATTATTTTCCTGTTTTGGACTACCTCTCTAAGTGCTGAACTAGAATACCGACTTAATTTTTTAATCGCCTCTCTCAGTAGTTTAGCTAATTTAATAGGCGGTTTATTCAGTCTCTTTTTGTTTTACCGTAACGGCTATACTTTCGCTGGGTGGAATTGGTCTCAATCCCTGATAGTGTTGGGATTTTTCACTTTATTACAGGGATTTAGCGCTAGTTTTTTGATCCCCAATCTCAATAAAATTGTCGAACAAGTAGAAAAAGGAACTTTAGATTTTGTCTTGCTCAAGCCGATCAATAGTCAACTTTGGCTTTCGACTCGTTCTATTTCTCCTTGGGGCGTGCCCGATCTATTTTTCGGGTTGATTATTATTATCTACGCAGGCGGTCAATTAAATTTACATCCGGTCAATTATCTTTTGAGCTTTTTACCGATTGTCTTCGGTATAGCTATTTTATATAGCCTCTGGTTTATTTTAGGGGCCACGAGTATCTGGTTCGTGAAAATATATAATGTCACCGAGGTGTTACGGGGCTTTCTAGAGGCCGGACGTTATCCCTTGGTAGCTTATCCCCCTCTCTATCGAGTATTTTTTACTTTTATCGTGCCGATCGTTTTTCTCACTACCATTCCCGCGGAAACTCTCCTCGGTCGCGGTCAACCTTCATGGGTTCTCGGTTCTGGGTTATTAGCGATCGCACTTCTCCTATTTTCTCGCGCTTTCTGGGCTTTCGCTCTCAAATTTTACACTAGTGCTTCTAGTTAAAATTAAACCTCGCCATCAAATTTATTGGCTGGTAATCCGGCCAGTATTTTACGCGGGGGCAGGTATTCCGCTCTATTCATCCTTAATAATTTAACGGTGACGCGACCATTCGAGGTTAAAGGTTTAATTAAACCGCTTTCTGGTTCAAAGCAAAAATGATCCGCCCATCGATCTATCCTCGGATTATAAAGTCTGACCGTATCGCCAGAATCTGGATCGATCGAAGCAATGTCGCTACCTTTCGCCTGATTACATAGAGAGCAGGATAAAGCTAAATTTTCTGCCGCGGTAATCCCACCATGTTTCTCGGCGATAACATGATCTATTTGATGAGCCGACAAAACTAACTTTTCAGGAATCAAACAATACTCACAACAACCACCCGCGCGCTCAAATACTAATTGTCGCAAATTGTTAGAGATATATGTTCTGCTCATGTACTTTGGTGTAATTTCAGCAGGGCTTGAGCCTTTGCCAGACGCACCAAATGTTCTATAAATTCATAATGTTGCCAGAGAGAGCGATCGCTGTCGCTCAACTCCTGACTACGGTTTTTATCCAAGAGTGTATCTATCTCGGTTTGTAACTGCTCAGACAAGCGCAACTCTAAAATTTCTTGAGGAGATGGTAACTTGGCTAGAAATTCGAGAATTTCGATCAGACTAGAAAATCCCATGGAAGGATTAGCAGTTATCTCTCGCAATCCTAAAGCGAGAATCTGCGGTATATTTTCTTTCTGCGACTCCAAGCTCTGAGCCATCTCATCGGGTATTTCCAAAGTAAACTGCATAGTTCTTCTTCAAAAAAATAATAAGTTTGTGTTTTTAGGCTGGATAGCTTTTGAAAATCGATCTTACCTTAACATCCCCTGCAATTGTCATTTGTACTGATATTGATACACGCCCGTGAATACTTCCTTTGCCGGGCCCTTCATATAAAGCCGCCCGTCTTCGTGCCAGTGAATATGGAGACAACCCCCAGGTAACTCCACTGTACAGCTACGATCGCATTTCTGATTCAACACCCCCGCCACCACGGTAGCGCAAGCACCCGTACCGCAGGCGAGAGTCGCCCCCGCACCTCTTTCCCAAACCCTCATCTTCAAGTAATCGGGGCGGACGATCTCTACAAATTCCGTGTTAGTGCGTTCGGGGAAAACCGGATGATGCTCGAACAGGGGGCCGATCGTTGCCAGGTCGATTTCGTCCGCATCGGTAACGAAAGTTATACAGTGAGGATTGCCCATACTGACACAAGTAACGAGCCAAGATCGCCCCCCTACCTCTAAGGGACGGGCGATCACCTTTTCACCGTGCGCGCCGAGACCCGTGGGAATTTCCCCGGCTTCTAAAAAAGGTGTGCCCATATCCACGGTTACTTGTCCATCAGTTTCCAAACGTGGTTTCATCGTACCGGCGAGGGTGTGAATGTTGTAACTCCTGCCGGGGACGAGATTTCCTTCGAGTCGGGCGATGAATTGGGCCAGACAACGGATACCATTGCCACACATCTGTGGTTCAGAACCATCGGAATTATAAATCCTCATGGTGTAATCAGTGCCGTTTTGACCGGCGAGGGCGAAGATGACTCCATCGGCACCGATGCCGAAATTTCGATCGCACATCTGTACCGCTAACTCTGGAGAGAGGGAAGGTTCTTGGAGATGGCGATCATCGATCAAGATAAAATCGTTGCCCAAACCTTGATATTTAGAAAATTGACGATTCATGGAGCAATAATTATCAATATAAACGAGAAAAGAGGTGAATCCTCACCCATAATAGAAGTGCAGGATCTTTCCCCATGAACTAATTATGTCTGAATTTGATACCGGATTACCGAGCGTACGCATAATCCAAACTTATATCAACGACAAAACAGAAGTAGAATTAAAATTAGTTAGCGATGATTTAATCGTAGGACGGATCGTTTGGCAAGACATTAATTGCTTTTGTTTAGTGGATCAGTATGAACAGCCCACCCTTGTATGGAGACAATCTTTGGTTTATTTAAAGCTGAAAGCTTAAATTTTACCATTGAGAAATTTATAAAGTCGATTAGCATAAAAAATCAGGTCATGAATATTGAAGCGATCGTGCAACAAGCACTAGAAGAAGGTTATTTAACCCCGACGATGGAGGCGGAAGTAGGCAAAATATGCGATAGTTCCAGCGAATTATCCCTGGAAGAATACATGGCACTAGATAGATTGATGGGTGCTTTGCTAACCGGGGAAGTGGTGGCCATGCCCAGGAAACAGTTTATCAACGTCATGGAAGAATTAGTGATCAGCGAAGCTATCGTCCAGGTCGGTTCAGCTAATACCAATTTACAGAGCGGTTTAGATGTGGGTGATTTGGCCGCGTACGCCTTGAATCGGCTTCCCCCTCTTTACGCCACCACCGAGGAAGGAGCTAACTATCAACGCCAGAGAGCCAGAGAAGAATTGCGGGAGTTGATTCAAAGTGCGGTTAAAGAAGCCGTGGCCAGTTTCTCAGAACGTCCATCTCAAAATCTCGATCGTATTCCCATCAACAAGAGACAGAGAGAGGACATACTCACCCAGATGAACGGCTTGCTCAAATCATACGCCGTCAATTACGAGCAGAGTCCACCGGGTAATTAGAAATTTTCTTGCCCTGGGGGGAACTTCTCTGTATACTATTGGCTCATTAGTACCGTGAGGAGTAATTAACAGCGTGGAAAAACACATGAGCCAATCAATTTCTACTTCTTGGTCTGGTTTAGGTATCAGCAAGCCCTCAGCTTCCCTCAGCCCCGACAAAATATCTAACTACGATCTCATCTTGCTGTGTCAGCAGGGTTCACACCCCGATAAAGTAGCCTTTGCTGAATTAGTAAAGCGCTATCAGTCCCACGTAGATAAATTACTTTATCACCTGGCCCCCGATTGGCAAGATAGACTGGATTTAGCCCAAGAAGTATGGATACGGGTTTATAAAAATATTAATCGACTCAACGAACCCTTAAAGTTCAGAGGTTGGTTAAGTCGCATTTCCACGAACTTGTTTTATGACGAACTACGCAAACGCAAACGAGTTAACACCCCCGTATCCCTAGACGCTCGCAGACGCGTGGAAGACGGCGAAATCGATTGGGATATTGTGTCTGATTATCCCAGTCCAGACGATCATCTCGCCACTAACGAATTTTACGAACATCTAAGAGTTGCGATCGCTGATTTACCCACCGCCTTCCGAAACACGATCATTCTCAGAGAAATCGAAGGTATGGCTTACGAAGAAATCGCCGAATTAACAGGTGTTTCTCTAGGTACGGTCAAATCTCGTATCGCCCGCGCGAGAGCTAAGCTACAATCAGTTTTACAGGGTTATTTACAAGAAAAGTAAATCCATTTTCTTGTCGATACTAGTCTGGTGTGAGGAGTGTCACGGCCCAATAATCGACATGAATCCGTTTCACTCGATCGAGAGGTAAATATGAATTATTTTCCAGAGGAAGAAACTCAATTGTCTAAAGCTTTTGAGTTGGATATTTGGTCTGATTTTCAAGAGGATGATGACACTTTGGTATCTACAGAACAAGCTCAGAAGTTTGAGTTACTCAGTGCCTATATCGATGGGGAAGTAACTCCCGATGAGCGTCGTCAAGTTCAGCAGTGGCTCGATACGGACACCGATTTTAAAAAGCTTTATCTTTCCCTGACTCGTTTAGAGCAAAATTTACAGCAAGCTCCTGTACCCTCTAGTAATGTATCGGTAGAGAAAATCACGGAAGGGGTATTCAAAAAAATCGAGGCGCAGAGAAACCGTCGTCTAGTATTAGCGGGTAGTGCTATCTTAACAATGCTCGTGGTTGGCTTCGCTTCTTACTTCCTACCAGGGCGCAATTCTCCTGTAACTCAAATCGCTATGAATCCTCGAACTCCTGAGAACGAATCTTTAATGATCGGCATCAATCAGCCTATTATAGAGATTCCCGATACAGAAAGAAAATAACGATCGATATAATGACCATGAAATTAAGTTCAGTAGTTCCTTTCGGTAGGAGCTTCGCTGAATATGTCAAAATGTTCGCTCTCAGGGCAGAGGATTTAAGTAAATCGATTTTAGGAGTGGGAGATGGCCCCGCTAGTTTCAATGCCGAGGCTACTGTAGGGGGGGCGAAAGTCATCTCGATCGACCCGGTGTATGAATTCGCAGGAGAGCAAATCAAAGAGCGTTTCGAGGCGGTAGTGGATGATATTATCGCTCAAGTGAAGGCTACTCCCGATGATTGGGTATGGCGTTATCATCTTTCCCCGGAAGATTTGAGACGCAATCGCCTGGAGGCTTTACGCGAATTTCTAGCGGATTTCGACGAGGGTAAACTATCAGGACGTTATCAAGTTCAGTCGTTACCACAATTGAATTTTCAAGATAATTCTTTTGATATAAGCCTATGTTCTCACTTTCTATTTCTCTATTCGGATCATCTCGATTATCAATTCCATCGAGATTCTGTTTTCGAGATGTTACGCGTTAGTAAAGAAGTGAGAATATTTCCTTTACTAACGTTGATGTTAGAGCGCTCGCCTTACCTGGTTCCTTTAATGGATGAACTTCACTGCAGCGGCTACAGCGTTTCGATTCAAAAAGTAGCTTACGAGTTTCAGAAAGGCGGTGATGAAATGTTAAAGATCGTCAAATATTAAAAAAGAGGATTTTTAAATGAAATATGAAATATTATCGCTCAATTTTATCGATTTAGACAATGATTTAGGTTCGTTGTTAATATATCAAGATATTCTGGAAAGTGAAATATTGCAAGCTTTCCAGATTTTAATCCGAACTGCCAACCAAGATGAGAAAAAAGCCGTTAAGGCTTACGGCAAGATATTTAAAGGATTAGCCGAGTTGAATTCAAGTTGGCAAGATTTTATTATCGAGGAAATTTTAATACAAGAAAATCCCTTTAGTATGGGAGTGCAAAATAAGCGGGTTAATAATAGTTTGCTCGCCGCAGTAGAACAAGATCTAGAAATATTACAAAAACTTTACAATTGTACCCCAGAAGTTATCGTCAATAAACTGACGAATCAATACAAACAGGGATTTAATCTCATTCCCTGGTTACAGGATAATCGAAAAGAAAATTTTCTCCATAGTTCTGAAAAATGGAGCGAATCGATCGAGGATTTAATACAACACTATCGTCAAAAGGGTACGGGTATCTTCGCCCGTTATAACGCTTTAAAGTGGCAAAACTCGGGATTGGTGGGGATCAGTTACCCCGACGATATACAGTTAGAGGAGATAGTGGGCTACGAAGAACAAAAAGAAATTTTAATCAACAATACGGAGCGATTGTTATCGGGATACCAGGCTTTAAACGTTTTGCTTTACGGTAGTAGGGGTTCGGGCAAATCCTCACTGGTGAAGGGATTATTGCGAAAATATCGTGAGCGGGGTTTAAGATTGATCGAAGTAGCCAAAGAAGAATTACAAAACTTACCCCAGATAGTAGACCGATTGAGAAACCGGGTGCAGAAATTTATAATTTTCGTCGATGACCTATCCTTTGAAGAAGACGACGAGAAATTCAAAAACCTGAAAGTAGTTCTAGAGGGAAGCGTCACCTCTAAACCTGATAACGTGGTGATTTACGCTACATCGAATCGTAGACATTTGATCAGGGAATACTTTAACGATCGTCCCAGTCCGAGTCAAGGAGATGAAGTTCACGCCTGGGATACGGTACAAGAAAAGTTATCCTTTAGCGACAGATTCGGATTAACCCTGACTTTTGAACCTGCGAATCAGGATAAATATTTAGAGATAGTGCATCATCTAGCTTCCCTCGAGGGGATTTCTCTAGAGAGAGAAGATCTAGAATTCCGGGCTAAACAATGGGCGACGCGTCATAATGGACGATCGGGGAGGACTGCGAGACAGTTCATCGATTTTCTGATAGGAGAATTGAACTGCCAGTGAAAGTCACACTTTTAAAGATGCTGCACAATATCAGATTTCGGATACCTGACTTTCGGTAGGGTGGCGTACTTATCGGTTGCGGCGCGGTAGCCCGCAGGACAGAGAACCACGGCGGAGTAACCCAATGGGGTCAAACCGAGAATCTCATCGTACTGTCCTGGAATAAAACCTTCCATCGGACAGGTATCAACGCCGAGAAGGGCGGCAGACAGCATGAATTGCCCGAGGGCTATATAAACCTGGCGGGTTGCCCACGCGGTCAAATCGATGGGGCCATTCATAAACCCTTTAATCTGGTTACTGAAACCGGCGAGAGATTCAACGGGAACCCCTCTGACCTCGGCGATATACTCGATGTAATGATCGACATCGGCTGCGCCCAAATCTTTTTTGATCGCCATGACTACCAAATGAGAGCCATCCACGACCTGTCTCTGTCCCCAGCTATGTTGAAGCAACTTTTCCCGTGAGGGCACATCGGTAATAACGAAAAACTTCCAAGGTTGTAAACCGAAAGAAGAAGGAGTTAAGACTAAAGAATCTTCGAGAGTCTGCCACAGATGGGCGGGGATTTTTTTACCCGCATCGAACTGTTTTGTCGCGTACCGCCACTGTAGCTGTTGAATTAACTGTTCTTCGGAGACAACTGCATCATTCATAATGTTGGGTCGGGTAAGATCACCGTCATTATATCTTCAATTCACCAGATAACTTTTCCACTGTTCGGGAGAATCGGCAGGATTTACTTCCCGTTTCAGTAAACGCCAGGATTTACCCTCGATCTGACGCTGTAGATACAAATCGAATTCGTTCACCTGTTGGGTGGAGGGTTGGCTGTCGGGTTTTATAGTCAGCTTATACGTACCCTGTAAGTGATAGGCGGCCAGACGAGATACGTAAACCGGATCAAGACTCTTGACTTTAATATCTTTAATACTCACTCCCGGCTTTTTGACTTGGAGAGAATCACCGAGGGCGGACTGAGTTTGTTGTAATTGTAAGAGAATGGCCTTCTGTACGATCGCCCCCCCCGGCGAGAATTCCCTGGGCGGTGTAGAAGCGGCACAGGCAGGCAGTAGTAAGATGAAAATACTTGCCACAACGGGCAACAAACGACGGAAAAACAGGATCAGCAATGACACCATCACAACCAGAACAACCAAGAGACAGGGAAACATTAACTCGTGAACAAGTTATCGGCTCGATCGAGACAACGATCGCTCAATTACAATCGCTCCTCTCCCAACTTAACACAGATGGCCCCGTGGATTCGCGAACCCGAACCTTGATCGATCGATTAACTCTCACTACAGAACAACTGAACAGATCGATCGTCACGAAGCCGGAAACAGTAACGGAAATCATCACGCCCGCGCCTGTAGACGAACTAAGTCAACCAGTAGTAGAAAAAGTCCCCGTCATCGATGAAATGTTGCCCAGTTTGGAAAAAGTCGAAAACTCTTGGGATAAAGTTTTAAATACCGTGCGATCGATCCTACCCCAGAGTTTAGGGAATAAACTATCGGACGCGCTACTCACCGCCCTATTAACAGGCTCATTAGTAGCCGTCTTATTAACATCCGTCCTCTTGATACCGAAAAACTCACCGGAAATAGTCCAGAATCCGCCCGAAACCATCAGTATCAACCGAACCGAACCCGAAATCATCGCCACTCCCCCGGAATTAAAAGCCCCATCTGTCCCCCAACCCTTACCCGTCATCACCCCGACACCGAAATTAACACCCGAACAAAGTTTAGTAGCTGCGATACAATCCGAACTGAACGACTTGAGTAGTGACTATTCAGAAGACACCATTTCTAGAGTAGAAGCGGACTTTTCCGGCAGTCGCCTCGAAGTTATCGTCAGCGATAATTGGTACGCCCTGAGTCCTTCCCGTCAGGATAAGCTGGCAGGTTCCCTCTGGCAACGCTCTCAAAGACTGGATTTTCGTAAACTGGACATAATAAATACAGATGGCAAATTGATCGCCAGAAATCCCGTGGTAGGAAACGATATAGTTATCATCGAGAGAAAGAAAGATGCTGCAATCTGAAGAACATATCAATTTACCCAGCAGTGAAACTTTACCTTGTTCCGACGATACTCCCGTGGATAACGAGTTACAAAATTATATTCCCAATTTCCTTTTATTTCTGTTAGAGTTCATCTGGCAAGAGCGACAAGATTGGTTTTTCGGAGCTGATATGGCGGTGTATCATACCACTGGAAAAACTCCTTTAGTCCCCGTTGTTCCCGACGGTTTCCTGAGTTTGAACGTACCGCGAAGGAAAGAGGGACAAACCTATCGCAAAAGTTATGTTATCTGGGAAGAAAATTATATCGCCCCCCTATTGACTTTAGAAGTGGTTTCTTTAACTCCGGGGGGAGAATACGAGGAAAAATTAGAAATTTACGCCCGACTGGGAGTTCTTTATTATGTAATTTATAATCCCCTGTTTTGGCTCAGGGATAGACATCAACCTTTCGAGATTTACAAGTTAATTGATGGTGGATACGAGTTGCAGATCGGTGAACCTTATTGGATGCCGGAAATTGGCTTAGGTATAGGCAGAAAGAGGGGCAATTTTGGCGGGTTGGATCGAGAACTGCTGTTCTGGTTCGATGCTGCCGCGCAATCTTATCGAACCCCCGAAGAAATTCTGTCCTATCAAGCCCAAATATTGGAGCGGTATCGGCAACAATTCGGGGATTTAACTTCCGAGTAGAGAGTAGGGAGTAGAGAGAACCTAATAGCCATAACTCACTACTCAATACTTATTTATCACTTCTCACTAAAATTTCATCATCGACAGAAAAATCTATCTCACCATTGGGACGATCGCCCCTCATATAATCATGGTCGAAAGAATCTTTTAATCCACTTACTAAATCATATTGATTCTGCCAATTCAACTCATTTTTTGCTTTATGAATATCGGTGAAAAAATGCTGGACTCTTAAGGGAAAAGCCTTCTTCTTACCGAAGTCAAATTCTTTGGGATTGTAGTAAACCAATTGCAATTGACCGGCATCTTTTCCCGCCGCCGCGGCGCAAGCTTGAGCCAATCCTTTGAAAGTCACGTACCTGTCACCGGAAATATTATAGATCTGACCGATCGCTTTCTCGTTCCCCAATACCGCGGCCATCGCCGTCGCCAGATCCTGTACGTGGCCGAATTGGGTGAAGTGTAAGCCGTTACCTGGTATAGGTAGGGGACGATTTCTGACGATCCGATCGAAAAACCACGCCTCTAAATCGTTATAATTCTGCGGCCCGTAAATATAAACCGGACGTATGGAAGTCCAGGGAATCCCCGACCCCGCTATATAGGCTTCCGTTTCGTGTTTGCCTTTATGACGGCTTTTCGGGTCTACCGCGTCCCCCTCTACATGGGGCA
Source organism: Chlorogloea purpurea SAG 13.99 (assembly GCA_016903695.1). GTDB lineage: Bacteria > Cyanobacteriota > Cyanobacteriia > Cyanobacteriales > Microcystaceae > Chroococcopsis > Chroococcopsis gigantea_A. The sequence goes on along the minus strand of JADQBB010000001.1, from coordinate 201,976 downwards.
TTTGTTCCGAGGCTAAATACACGCCTGCGGAACTAACATACACGAAGTGCTTTACTTTATGCGCGAAAATTTCCACCAGGGGTCTAGTATCTTCTAACTCCCGCCCGTTATTGTCAAAGATCGCGTCGAAATGTTCCGACTGTAACGCCTCTTTTAAGGCATCCGGGTCTGTTCGATCGCCTTTAATAACTTTTACCCCTTCTACTGGCGCGGGTTTATTGCCCCGATTGAACAAAACCACCTCGTGACCTTGACTCGCTAAAATTTTAGTGAGATATACGCCGATAAAGCGAGTACCCCCCATGACTAAAACTCTCATACCTAGCCTCAACCGATAACATCTAAAAGTATATCAGCGTGAGGAATTAAGTAAGGCGGCCGTCTTCCATATTGATAATCCGATCAGCCACATCCAAAATCCTGTTATCGTGAGTCACCATCAGGATCGTGCAGCCTTGTTCCCGGGCTAATCCCTGCATTATATTCACCACATCCCGCCCCGATTGTTTATCTAATGCGGCGGTAGGCTCATCGGCCAATACCAATTTGGGGCGACTTACTAAAGCGCGAGCGATCGCTACCCTTTGTTTTTGTCCCCCCGATAGATCGTGGGGATAATAATCCACGCGATCACCCAATCCCACTGCTTCTAACATCTCTGTGGCAATTGCGTTCATATCTTTTTCTAAATACTCTCGATGTAATTCTAGTGACATCTTGACATTTTGTTTAGCCGTGAGAAATGTTAGTAAATTATGTGCTTGAAATATATAGCCGATCTGACTACGAATCTCCAGCATTTTCTTTTTACCCACCCCCAGCATCTCTTGATCTAATATTTTTAAACTACCTTCTTGGACGGATCTTAATCCTCCTAACAAACTCAGTAAAGTAGTTTTTCCTGACCCGGATGGCCCTGTCATGATCACGATTTCTCCCGATTTTATATCCAAATTAATCTCGTAAAGAGCCTGTTTTCTTAACTCGCCTTTACCGAAATAATAATTTAGATCCCTGACGGAAATAACTAAATCTGTTAAGATACCAGTTGCTGTGGATGAATTGACTGTTTGCATATTTTTAAGTTATATAATTTAGAAAATATCGGCGGGGTCAGCATTCGTTAATCGGCGCATGGCCACGAGTCCAGAAGCGGTACACATGATAATAGTTAGGATCATTACGTTAATAGCTCTTTGACCGGTCATAGCGATCGGTAGTAAGGTGGCCCCAGCCGCCATATGATACAATCCCAGAGACACGATGAAACCGGGAATATATCCGAGAACCGCTAATATTAGAGCCTCCTGCATTAACACTTTCACTAGGTAAAAATCTCCGTAACCCATGGCTTTTAAAGTGGCGTATTCGGGCAAGTGATCGGAAACATCGGAATAGAGAATCTGATAAACGATAACGATACCGACTATAAAACCTACGGCAGTACCCAAACCGAAAATAAAACCGATTGCGGTACTATTAGCCCAATAGTTTTTTTCCCTAGCGGCGAATTCCTCCAAGGTTAAAACTATTATTTGATCCTTCGGTAATATGTGCTGAATACGGTTTCTAACATCTTGAATATTCGCCCCCGGTTTTACTTTGATTAAAGCTAAATCTACTCTGTCCGGTTGTCGATCGTCGAATATACGGAAGAAAGTAGAATCGCTAGTAATCGCATTACCATCGGCGGCGAAAGAAGCGCCGAGAGTGAAGACCGCCGTCACTTGGACTTCTTTTTTACTTAATTGCACGTTGACGGGTTTACCGCTTTCTAATAATTTGGCTATGGGGCCGAATTCCGTCCTTCCCGCTTGGTCGTACAACACCCGATTCAACATTTTTAAATCGCCTAGATGTCGATTGACCTCAGGAAGTGTAAACACGGGTTTAGTGGGATCAAAAGCGAACAGGAGAATAGTTCTCTCCATATTCGTCTCAGGATTTCGCCACTGGGCCATATTGATATAAACCGCGTTGACCGATTTCACTCCCTCGACTCCCGCGGCCTGATACATTTGCGCGCGGGAAAAGTCTTTCACAGAAAATAAAGTCTCAAATTGGGGATTGATTAAAACTAAATCCGTATCCAGAACATAATGAGGTTTCACCGAAGCATCGTACAAACCATTTTTGAAACCCAGTTGGGTGAACATCAATAGGTCAGCGAAGCCGATACCGGCTAAAGCTACCAAAAGTCGGGTTTTCTCTCTGGTAATCTGTAGCCAGGCGAGGGGGGTTTTTCTCAAGAATTGCGGCAATTTCATAGGTTAGGGTACTATACTGACGGTGACTTGTGAATTAGTTAAACCGGCGACTTTCTGACTGTTTTCTGGATCGAGAGCGATCTTCACCTCGATGATCTTGCGATCGAGATTCTCCCCCGGCTGATTACTGAATACTTTCTGTTGATTCACTTCCAAGCCGATCAATCGCACCTCTCCTTCAACCTTCCCCGCGAATGAATCGCCGGTGATGGTTGCTTTCTGACCCTTCTTGATTTTAGCGATGTCATTTTGATAGATTTCCGCTATCACTTCCATCTGCTGGGTCTGAGCGATATTAACTATGCCCTGGTCGCTAATTTTCTCCCCTGGTCTGCTGTGGACTGTAATTATCTGTCCGCCGATGGGGGCTTTAATATAAGCTTGAGCCAACTCCGTTTGCGCTTTCTGTACCGCCACTTTTGCCGAATTTATCTCCGCTTGCGCCGCCTGTACATCCACGGTTCTCACTTCGGCTATCTGACTTAAAGTCGAACTGGCCTCGCTGATCTGTTGACTACCGGTGCTTTCGATCCTCTGTAAATTAGTGCGGGCCTCTTTTAATTGTTGTTCGCCGGTGCGTTCGATTCTATCTAAAGTAACTCGCGCCTCTTCTAACTGTTGACGGCTGGTATCTAAGCTCAAACGTTTAGCGTCATAATTAGACGCGGAAATCGCCCCGTCTTTATATAATTTCTCGTATCTATCGAACTCGGATTGAGCGTTTAAATATTCAGCGTTCAATTTATTGATCGTCGCCCGTTGCGCTGCCCTATCCCCTTCTAATTGCGCCTCCAATCTACTGATAGTGGCCCCTTGACTCGCCCTATCCCCCTGCAATTGAGCTTGTATTTTCCTCACCGTCGCCTGTTGAGCGTCGATCTCCCCCGTTTTCGCTCCCGCCCGCACCTGTGCCAGCTTCGCCTCGGCTATCCTCACTTCTTCTTGCGCTTGTTTGAGAGCATCGGCTAATCTATCCCTACTATCTAAGACGGCGATTACTTGACCTTTTTGGACTTTATCGCCTTCGTCCACTAATAGTTGAGCGATACGATCGTTACTCAAATTCAGCGGCGCGTATAAACTTATCACCTCGCTTCTCGGCTGTATTCTCCCCAGGGCGGTAATTTTATTAACGGTCGTCTGTACGGGACTCGCTACGGGTTTGGGTTGAGTTTTACCGAATTGGGAAATCGTATAGTAAACCGTAGTTCCCATTAATAAAACGCCACCGATGATCAAGCCGTAAATTAAATTGTTATTGGTTTTAAAGGTTTTAAATGCCATAGTTTTCAGTTCCTACAGTGTTGATGTTCTATATAGGTATTTATTATTTCTCCCAGTAATCGCATCTGTTCGGGAATAGAGATTTTGTCGTTACCCCACATTTTCTCTAGCATGATGCCATTGATAAAATTGAGAACTATCCAAGCTAAAGATCGGTCTTGTATATTCATGATCTCCATCAGTGCCTGTAAGTATTTCTCGTCCACTTTCTCGAAAAACCGACTGACTTTTAATTCTTCTGCGTCCTGTTGTTGGCTGTATTCGATCCACAGAAACAACTGCTTGATACACTTGTCGTCGTGACTGCTCAAAAACTCTCCCAGCGCCCCTAATTTAGCGGGTAACGTGTCTACTCCTTCTATCTTGGCTTTCGCCATTAACACGTCCTGCTGACAGATATGCTCTACCAATTGCTCGAATAGATCGGCTTTGTTGGCGAAATAATGATACAGCGTCCCCGTGGACACCCCTAATTCTTGGGCTAATTCCCTCGTCGTTAAGGCCGCGTAACCTTTTTCAGTGAATAAGTCGAAGCATTTATCTAATAACTCTTTTTTATACTGTTCTACGTCCACTATCTTTGGCATAGTTTAGATCTGAGGGGGTTTTTTATATCGAACGTCCGTTATTTTAAAGCTTAATATAAATTTATAAATTAGGGAAGCAGCCGGAGGGGTGATTTAATTGTGGACGGTGTTTAAGAGATAAACTTTAAAAGGACTTTAAATCGATGCCCCGACTCCCGACTCCCACCCATCATGACTATTCGCCCGCGTAAACATTTCGGACAACATTGGCTAAAAAGTGAAATCGTCTTAGAACAAATTGTAGACGCAGCCCGGATCGAGAAAAACGATCGAATTTTAGAAATCGGCCCCGGCACGGGAATACTCACCAAGCGATTACTGGAATGTAGCGAAGGAGTGACGGCGGTAGAGATAGATAGGGACTTATGCGAGCGTCTAGCTAGGAGTCTCGGTAAAAAATCTAACTTTCTCCTACTTCAAGGAGACTTTTTAACTCTGGATCTAGAACAATGCTTAGAGAAGTTCCCCGCCTTCCGACCGTTGAATAAGGTGGTGGCTAATATTCCCTACAATATCACCAGTCCTATACTGGAGAAACTATTAGGATCGATCGTCCAACCGCAACGAACCACTTACGAATCGATCGTCTTATTGATTCAAAAAGAAGTAGCAGGGAGACTATGTGCTATTCCCTCCACAAAAGCCTACGGGGCCCTATCGATACGCATTCAATATTTAGCCGCCGTCGAGTGGATATGTGACGTATCGAGTCGGGCATTTTCGCCGCCGCCGGAAGTGGATTCGGCGGTAGTGAGACTTACCCCCCGCACGTACCCGAAACCCCTACCGAATCCGAAAAAATTAAACACACTGATCGATCTCGGTTTCGCTAGTCGCCGGAAAATGTTACGAAATAATTTGAAAAGCCAGGTAGACCCCGAAAAACTGAGTCAAATACTGGAACAATTAAACATAAATCCCCTCAGTCGCGCCGAAGATTTGAGTTTAGATCAATGGATCGACCTCTGTCATCAAATAACCGAGTAACTACGCCTTCCGCTTTCTACTTATGCAAACCTATACCCTATCCGCGCCCGCCAAAATAAATTTAGATTTAGAGATTATCGGCGATCGACCCGACGGTTATCATGAACTGGTGATGATACTACAGAGTGTGGCTTTAAGCGATCGTCTCACCCTACGCCCCAACGGATTAGAAGGATTCCGGCTATCTTGCGCCCATAGAGAAGTACCCACCGACGACACTAATATCGCCTACCGGGCCGCTGAACTGATGGCGGCACAATTCCCGCAACACTTCGCCAACTTCGGGGGGGTAGATATAGACATAGAAAAAAATATTCCCGTGGCCGCCGGATTAGCGGGCGGATCTAGCAATGGGGCGGCGGTGTTGGTAGGATTGGATTTAATCTGGAATTTAGGTTTAACCAAATCCCAATTACGGGATTTAGGGGCTCGTCTCGGTTCGGATGTTCCCTTTTGTATCGAAGGCGGTACAGTTATCGCCACCGGCAGGGGAGAGCGATTAGCCCCGATTACACCGATGGAATCCGTGCCGGTTATCCTCGCCAAGTACGATAATCTTGCCGTCTCCACCGCCTGGGCCTATCAAACCTATCGCCAGCGATTCGGTGACACTTATAAGAATTTTGCAGAAACCGGCAAACCTAAATCGGCTCACTCGGTTCCTCTGGTAAATGCTATCTTTGAAAAAGATCTGGCTCGTATCGCCGGGTTATTACATAACGACTTAGAAAAAGTTGTTTTACCCGAATATCCACGAGTGGCTAATTTACTTTCGGGTTTGAAACGCGCGGGGGGTACTGCTTCGATGATGTCCGGTTCCGGCCCCACGGTTTTTACTCTTTGCGAATCCGAAGAACAAGCTCGAACTATTATCGAGGAAGTGCGAAACCAGATACAAGATCCCCACCTGCAATTTTGGCTCACCCATTTATCCAATCAGGGAATTACTATAGTTAATTAAAGGAAAAATCTATGACCGACACACAAGAACAAGATAAAAAAATTACGCCCTTACGCTGCCTAGTCGGTTCGATCATGTCCGCTATCTTAGGCACGGCTCTATACTCTCTCACTTCGGCCATCGCCGTTAGTTTCGCCACCAAACCGATCGTTTCTGATAATCTCATCGTCCTGAAAATATCTTCAGCGGTACGCACTCTCGTTTTAGGACTCGCCTCCCTTGGCACTTTTATTTTCGCCTTCGTTACCGTGGGGCTGATTCTCTTGGCTATCCAGTTACTATTACAACGTAAAACGGTTTCCTGAACTTTCTACTGTATAACTTTAATGTCTTTAATGAGCCATTGGTCTCCTTTACGAATAACATCGTAGCGAACTTTTAAAGAGTCATCGTAGGAACGATTAGAGGTTTGTTTGCCGTTTTCAAAGTATTTAGCCTGTTCGTTGACTAAAGCGGTGATAGTGCCTCGCTCTTTACCCTCATTAGTTACCGATTTAATATCCAGTTGGTGTTGGTAAGTCCAATGGCTGTTAGTTTCTTTGAGATTATTGGCACGGCCTAGCCATAGAGATAGGGCGGGTTGGGTTAATATTTCTTTTAATTTGTCTACTTGATGATCGGCTCCGAGAGCGGCTGATTTATTATCTAACCAGGTTTGCACTACTTCTCTGGCTGAAGCCGAGTTGAGAGTCGCTGCTGTGGCTACTTCGGCTTTGGCGGCGGGAATTTCTAGGGGAGGTTGGCTTAGTTCGATCGATAATTGTTCCCCGCTTAAAGCCAACAGAGGCGATTGTATATTGTCCACTATGGTTTTTATCCCCCAGCCGCAGAGGGTTAAACTACCGAGGAAAGCCGCACCTAATAATAGGACTCTATCTACTCTCAGGGATCTTTTCCGCGAACCGCGTACTTTTCTCGCCGTCTCATTGAGAACCGGGGCGGCTTGTTTATCCACCCTTTGGGGGGCCGATGCCTGGGGCGTTCTGACGCGATCGGGTCGGCGCCGTCTACGGGGTTGGGGGTCTGGTTGATTTGCTTGAATAGCCACGTTGCCTCTAGTTTGAGTATTAATGCTGGGATAACTCAAGGCTATCTCTGAACCCGGTCTTTGATGATGGTCGGTAGAGTAAGGTAAAGCAGATTCTCTCATGGATAATGCTCCTGTCAACGGCATCGGGTAATAAAGTTCTGAGGGAGTAGACACTAGAGTTATTTCAGATTCTAATTGATTTGAAGTAATTTCTTCACGGCTGCCGGAAAACTTTTCTATGTTATCGGCTTGGCTTTCTAAATATTTTTGTACTATAGGAGCGGCGAAATAATCACCTAAGTGGGCTTGTTGGTCTGCCAGATCTCGGAAGTCGGAAAATACCTCGCTTTGTAACCATGTTTCCCCATAGTTACATAAACCTGGTAAAAGATCGGGTGAGCTTTCGGATTCTTCTTGAATATAATTTAAAATTTCTTGATCTTTACTTTCTTTGATGGTTATGGTGGCCAGGTCGGTCTGTCCTAATAATAGGGCACAGATAGATTGTTCTATACATACGTCCTGGTGTTTTCTTAAACGCCTTAATAAATCGTTGGCTTCCAAGATCGCCCCAGGCTCTTTCTGGGAGAATCCTTTAGCTATCAAGGCGTATACTCTCAAGTAATTAGCCACGATCGATGACCGTTGTGATTCTTTAGTAAATAATTTTTCCTGTTCTTCTACCGTTAAATACTGACGTATCTGTTGAATGAACCGGAGGAAATCATCCACTCCCAGACCCGATCGATCATCCCCTTTCCCATTGAGACCCCCCCGTTCATCAAGCATCTCGTCTAACAATTGAAAAGCTTTGTTTCTGGAAGGCTCTTCCAAATCCAAGCTCAATAATTCGAGAATTCTATAAGGGCGCAATTTATAGTAATTTGACCAAAGTTCTTGACTCAGGTGAGAGAATGAAAAATTGCCGCCGTTTTCAGTTAATATGTCGATTCCTTTTTCAGCCGACCGAGAAGCATTATCATACTGTTTATCCTGCCAGTATTCGCGACTCAACTCCAAATAAGCTAATGCTAGAGTGAGGATAATGTCGGGTTTAGTTTTCAGGGTTTGGGCGTCGGGAAAAGGTCTTTTTAAAGTGGCCGCTCCTAAGCGGATAGCCTGCTCGTACTCTCCGAGTTCTTCTAGCAACAGTAAAGCCCCTACTAATTCTTCCGTTTCTATTTCTATCCAAGGTGATAGGGATTCGGGGGAACTTTCCCCCTCGGATTGATTCTTGATAGGTAAGGCCGTTTCGAGAGAGTCCAAAACTCCGTAAGCTTTTTCTAAAAATTCCCGATCGTATCGCTCACGGCGAGGATAGTTACTAAGAACATGGTATGCTTGATCTAGTAACTGTTGACGAGAAGCGATCGCAAGCTGACTATACTCCCGCCGGGGCATTTGTCGGCTCCGATCTTGATAAGCTTGTAGTAGTAGCTCATCGTTGGCTTGGATTGGAATACCAAGGATTCTGTAGTAGTCGAGATTGATTCGCACGGCTCGCGTCCTCGAGATTGAGATTCTTAATAGACATTTAAGCTAATAAAATACTAGCAGGTCAGTCAAATAAAAAAGTAACATCGCACTAAGGTAGTATTTAGTGAAGATGCAGTTCCACCCAATACGGTCAGCCTCTTGTCAATCATCAGGTATTTTGCTTCAATGTTATGGGTTGATGAAGATTTAATCTTGAGTTAACTATTTATTGAACTAGTATTTCTATTGTTTACATACTACAACAGCCAATATGATTTCCGAACGTACCCTACCCAGTTTTGACCCCGCATCGATCAAGATTACCCATGAAGAAGGGCTGATGCTATACGAAGATATGGTCTTAGGACGGATGTTCGAGGACAAATGTGCGGAAATGTATTATCGGGGGAAAATGTTCGGTTTCGTCCACCTTTACAACGGACAGGAAGCGATCTCCACGGGAATCATCAGGGCTTTGCGCCGAGGAGGACAAGACTATGTGAGCAGTACCTATCGGGATCACGTCCACGCCCTCAGCGCCGGAGTACCGGCCCGTGAGGTGATGGCGGAATTATTCGGGAAAGCTACAGGTTGTAGTAAAGGGCGGGGCGGTTCGATGCACATGTTCTCCGCCGAACACAAGTTATTAGGAGGTTACGCCTTCGTCGCCGAGGGCATCCCCGTGGCCACAGGGGCCGCTTTTCAAAGCAAATATCGTCGGGAAGCACTGGGAGATGAAAGTTCTGACGGAGTAACAGCCTGCTTTTTCGGGGATGGGGCCAGTAACAACGGGCAATTCTTCGAGTGCCTCAACATGGCGGCTTTATGGAAATTACCCATCATCTATGTAGTAGAGAATAACAAATGGGCGATCGGGATGGCCCACGATCGAGCTACATCCCAGCCAGAAATATACAAAAAAGCCAGCGTCTTCAACATGGTGGGCGTAGAAGTGGATGGTATGGATGTGTTAGCGGTGAGAGCGGTGGCTCAAGAAGCGGTGGCGAGAGCGAGGGCGGGAGAAGGGCCGACTCTCGTAGAAGCCCTTACCTATCGTTTCCGCGGTCATTCCCTAGCCGACCCTGATGAGTTACGATCGAGCAGCGAGAAAGAATTCTGGGGTGCGAGAGATCCCATTACTCGCCTCGCCGATTATTTATCTAAGAATAATCTGGCTACCGCTGAAGAACTAAAAGAGGTGGATAACAAAATACAGCAACTGATCGAAGATGCCGTACAGTTCGCCGAAACCAGCCCCGAACCCCCGGCGAGCGAACTAACCCGCTTTATCTTCGCCGAAGACGAGTAGGGAGTAATCAGTGGTCAGTGGTTAGTGTACTGTTCACCCACCACTAGCCACTTAATACATCGCCATGCCCCTGTCATAAATAAGCCTGGCGTAATCCGTCCAAACCCCTTGGCCCCAGTAACGGAAACAACTGGTTTGTAGAAGTAGATTGTATAACAAAGCTTCTAAATATTGGGGGCTTTTGACGGTAGCGGGGTCTGATGAATCATACTTGGCGTGGAATTTAGCACTGAGTAAATTCATGGGTTCGAGAACATTCTCGTAACCTCTGACCCAACTTAAATCGTTAGTCCAAGAAGCACCATCGATATGAAAACTATGGTCGGTACTTTTGAGATGATCGATCGTACTTTGCACCTTCTCCCAATCCCCATGGACTAAATTCCAGATTTTGTGTTGTTGGACGGCCTGACAGCGGGGATAATCCTCGATCGAAACCCCGGACGCGGAAATTAACTCTAGATATTCCGTCCCGTTGAACCCGGCTACAGGGCCACCGTTTCGCATTTCCTGCCAGGGGCGGGGAAAATCGCGGGGAAACTCATTCATCATCACCCCGCCGTTTTCCCCATCGGCGATTTGAGACACTAAAGAAGGGATGGATATACCCCCCAGCGTTTGCCGTACCCTACCCTTCGCCTCATAATAGGGCTGCATCTGGGCTACTAACTTAGTATCTGAACCTTGAGTTTTGATGAGAGCGGTGATGCTGATAGTTTCCCCTTGGGAATTTGTAGCCACGAGAAGATTGGGGATATATTTTTGGTCGTGGGGTAGAGGAGTCCCTTCGGGAGTTTCCACGGAATGTTCTTGGACTAATAACCACTGGTAGCCGCACTCTTTAAGAGCTTTAACGTACTGGTAGAGAGTATCGGGGTGGTTGGGCAGCCCCATTTCCGGGGGAGAGAAGCCCTTGACCCGACTCAGGGCTTCGACACCGAAAATAGAGGCGAAATAGTGCCGCCAAGCTTGGATATGTAACTTGATGTCGGGGATGGGTGTGGAGGGGACGACGGCGTGACTCCACATAGTACCCAGCCATTCTACGTGGGGTTGATAGGCGGGGTCGAGGGTAATGCGCTTGAGATTATCGATCACGTCATTCCTGCCCATCTGGATCAATCCCCATAGTAAGTTACCGGAGTAATCCAACATGATACGGGGGTTACAGCCTTCTTGAACTAATTGGGGTATCATATCGCCCATACGGCTGTAACACCAGACGAAAGGGCCGGCGTTATGGTTATCTCCTTCCCCCGGATGCTCGAACATATACTGTAAATTACAGATTAAAGCCCCATCATGTCCGGCGGGGATAGTAGGCTGGTGCATGTGGAGGGCGCAGGCGAAACCGGATTGAATCCGCTCTAGGTTGAGATTGGTTTTATTTAAAAATACTTTTTCTCCGGTATTGCTGAGTGTGTTGATTTCCGAGTCAAATCCACAAATATTAGGCAAGTTGTGGCGCGTGGGATTTAACGCTAGGGTTGCAGGAGAAATCATAATAATTTTTTGGTTCCAGATGTTCTTTCAATAATATTAGCTAGTTTTATCACCTGTTTCGAAATATTAAATTGGGATAAAATTTACATTTTCGTTGAGTGTTCATGGGATTTTCTGGGTATACTGCTGATTAGTAGGCTTATCAGCTTTCCCGTAAGTATCGTTCTACATATATTCGCTTAAAACTTACCGTCGAAAAAAATTGTTCTGACCAAATTTAGATAGGCCTCACCTCACATATATATGAAACCGGGAAAACCTATACAGATAATTCTTCTGGGCTTACTAGTAGCCGGAAGTATACTAGCCCTTAATAGCTGTCAAACGAAAGAACCCCAACAACAGATTATTATGGGCTTAGTACATTTCCAGAATAATGCTAAATCTAACATCCAGTTAGACGTGTTCAAAGATGCGATCGAAGAGGAAATACCCGATGTCAAAGTGGAGTTAACGAACACGAATAATTATGACAGGGGGGTTGAGTTAATCTGTGAAGGGAAATGGGATGTAATTTTCGCCATGTCACCCGTGGTAGCGGCGAAGGCCGTACAGTGCGGTCAGATACCGGTATTTCAAGCTTATGGAAAAGGAACTTATCAATCTTGGTTATTCGTGCGTAGCGATAGCCCCCTGGCTAAAAATTTTAAGATAGAGGAATTAACGGACAAGACTCTAGCCCTCAATCAAGTTGGTTCCGCTTCTGGTTACGTTGTCCCCGTACATACTTTATGTGGGGCGACGGTCAAGAAAATAGGCTTTTTAGGAGATTATGACAAGATTAAGAATGCCGTGGCCTCAAATGAATACGATATTGGCGCTGCTCCCGATGCTTTGATCGAGGGGGATACTCTTTTCCCGAAAGGAACTTTTACGGTCGTTGCTAAAAGTATGGATATTCCTAAGGGGGCTATTCTGTTTAATCCTCACCTCAGTACACACATGAGGGAAAAAATAAAAGCGGTTATGGCCGGAATACCACCGGCGAAAATACCAAAAGGCAGCAAGGATGAAAATATATTAGAGTCTCAAGTTACAGTGAACCAATCTAATTACCGAACTTTGGGAAAAATTGTTAAAGAAGTAGATTCTCTGGGTGAGTTTTATAAACATAAACCGGTTAAAATTGCCTGTCAACAATACTTTAAATAAATAATCGTCATGAAACCGACTTCGCTGAAAATTAAAAACACCACAATATTAGCCTTGCCCGCTTTAATCGCTATCATCTCAGGTATATTATTTAATAATTATCAGCAAAGTCAACATGATGATTTGACAAAATCTTACACCAAGATGTTACAGTACGTCCTGCCATCGTTAATCAAAGACAATCAACAGCAAAATCTAGCCAATCCTCTCAAACACCTGAACTATAAAATAAGAGATTATGTTTATAATTTGAAAATATTCAGCCCGAATATTACGGTCGTCGTCATCGATCCTATCAGTAAAGATGTAGTTAGTAATTTATCTTCTAAGTACACGGAAAGTAGAGTATTAGGGGAACAATTTTTGACAGAGCATCCTAAGTTAATTCCTTTGCCAGTGGAATATACACCACCGAATAATTTGGGACAGTCTATAGTAGTGGGTCAGGTCTATGTTAAAGATGTTGAATATTCTCCCGATAAAGCGGCTTTTATCTTACCGGTTTTAATTTTTGCTTCTCTCGTCTCTCTCCTCTTATCTTTCAAAATCCATCAACTACGGCAAGAAGAAAAAAGGCTGGAAACGGAAAACGAATTATTGAAAACTAAGCACGAATTATTAAAAACCATAACTTTTAATACAGCTTTCGAGCATATTATTGAACAAGATTTCACATCGGTTATCGCCAATCGATTGCAACAATTAGACAGCATACTCAAAAGTATTTTACAAAGAATTAACTCGGATATGAGTAATATAATTCATGATATATACAAAGCTCCTTTGCTAGGTAAAGGAGAGAGCAACAGATCGACTATAACTGAAGCGATCATCAGTTTACAAAGCCAAGAGCGTTCTCATGCCGATAAGCTAATCGAATTTATTAAAGAAGCCGACCAAACAATAAAAACTTTAGAATGGGTGATCGGAGATTTAAGGGGAACAACTCGTTTAGATAGTGAAGCGATATTAGTTCGAGAGCAGGTTGAATATTTTCAAAAACATTTACCCCCTACCGTACAAGAGTGGGATTTAAAATTTAACTACGGCGAAGAACCGCTGTGGATTAATTGTAATCCCTGGCACTTGAGGAGCATTATTAAAAATGCCATGTATAATTCTAGTGCCGCTCTTAAGAAATATCGGCGTAAATTAAGAGATAAGTCTTTTGAAGGGCGCATATCCGTAACCTGCAAACGAGGTGATGATGAGACAGCGATCGTTGAAATAGAAGATAACGGCCCCGGTATTCCAGAAAAAATATTAACCACTCTCTATCAACAACCGCAGCGCGTCAATCCCTCCGGGGGAGAAATGCAGGGTAACGGTAGCATGATTATTTTCGCATATTTGGCCCTTCACGAGGGAAAACCCAAAATAGAGAATATTATAGACACAGGCCAGAAGGATGATAGTAAAGATAAACCACCCATCAAGGGAGCTAAAGTTAGTTTTATTTTCCCTTTAATTAACCACCAACGATCTAAGGAGTAAATACTTATATGGCACACTTTCTGATTATTGACGATGAACAATTTATCCGCGAGGAGTGGAAATCAAGACTGGATCGGAGACAGCATAGCTGCGAGGAAGCGGCGAATGTAGACGAAGCTTTAGAAGCGCTCGAACACAGCGAAAAACCCAACTGCGAACCCTTCGATATGATTCTTCTAGATCATAATCTGGGAGACGAAACGGGTTTTGATGTGTTGGAAAATCTTGACAAAGACTATTATCAGAATAGAGTCATCGTCATCACCGGGCAGGGGACTTCTTATTTAGCCAAACAATACGCGACCCTGGGCGTAATCGGTCACTTGATCAAACCCGTATCGGAAACTCAGTTCGAGTGCGCGATCGAAGCGGCTTTACAGCGTCGTAATATCTATGTAGACCAAAAAGAAAATTGGGAATCGGCTTATGAAGTATTAGAAAGAGAAGGTTTAGTAACACCTATCTCTGAATTAGAGGCTGATAGCGCTCAAATAAGAGAACAGTACGCGGCTTTAAAAAGTATCCACGAGCAATTACTGGCGGATTTAAAGCAGGCGGGCGATCGAGAAAGTGCCCTGTCCCAAGCTTACCAGAAAGCAGGGGAAGCTTTAAACGCCACGGCGGGGGGCATCAAGTCCATCTTGCAGTTTTTGAACCCGTTTAAAATCACCGCTTCTTTCTGGTCGGACGTGGAATATATTTTTGATAGCGATCGATTGCAGTTTTTCATCCTACAATCCTATTTACAGAGAATCGCCGATAATCCCCTCGGTTTTCCGGTCAAACACTTGGCCGGCGGAGCGACGGGTCATTATGAATACCGTATAGGGAGAAATTACCGTCTTTATTTTCGTCGGGAGGCCAGCACGATGATTTTGGAGAGATACGGCAATAAAAATATTCAAGATAAAATCATCAGGTTTCTCGACGGTACATCAGAAAGCCCCATGAATCTCTAGCCAGTGTTCGCTGACACAGAAAGAGCGAATTTTGCTAGATTAAATCCATTATGACTACTGCCGATTCTTTACCACCCCAGATTCTCAAAAGTAATATCACCCTCTGCCAGTTGTACGAGATTGGCGATGCGATCGATTTAATACAAGCCTCCCATTGTATTACCAAACCGATCGAGCGCAAAGAAATGTCCGTACACGTCAGACAGGTTGATAGTATTCAAATCGCCCAACCACCCTTACAGATCATTTTGGGAGAGAAAGAATTAACTTTAGCCGGATTGTGTTTGCGGGGAATCCTGAGAGCTAGTGTATATGATCTGGGAGCAATCGCGCTCACCCTAACTCTCGGACTCCCCGAAAAAATAAATTGGCCCACCGTCGCCCAATTAATGGCTTCCGTACAGGATTTACCGCAAGAGTTACAAGGGGATTTCCTAGCGAGTTTAGATGAGTTGGAAATCCTGTTGAAACCGGCTATTTATAAACCCGATCGTCCGGCGATTACCGAAGATTATACGATCTTAGTGGTTCAAGAATTAGCGGGTGCGATCGATGAGGGGGATTTAGCGAAAAACCCCCTCATCTGGGCCGCCCTATTAGGGGAGAAAAATAGCCTCAGTCCCTACGCTTCCCAACTCGTAACACCGATGAGCTACTATAAAGATGATCTGGCTCTTTTCAGTTGGAATGGGGCTATTTTAATCGAGCCAGACCCTTTAGCCGCAGCCACAGCGATCGCACTTATAGAATTCGCCAATGTAGAATTACTGCTGATGCGTTCTTACGACCAGTCTCTAGACGCTCAGTTGCCGAAAATGTACCGTCAATTACCGAGAGAACAATCACGATTTTCTTTACCTCTAGTCAGTCGTCATAGCAGATCATTACATGAAACTCAATATTTAATCGCTGAATTCACGGAGTTTTCCGAGCGGGTGGATAACGCGTTAAAAGTAATCGATGATGTTTACTGGAATCGTTTTTACACCGCAATTTTAAACGTTCTGCGGGTTAATGTATGGAGGGCCGGCGTAGAACACAAGTTAACTTTATTGCGGGAAACCTACAGTATGTTACACAATGAAGCCGACGCGGAAAGAGCTAATTCTCTGGAATGGATGATTATTATCCTCATCTTGACGGAGATAATTCTGGCGTTATTCCGATATTAAAAAGAGATTTCCTTTACTAACAATTAGCCCCGGCCATGATACCTTCCCTATTCTGTTATTGGCTTCTATTACTAGCCACCATAATCGCCGTCATCACCGCCGTATTCACGAATTTAACCTTCGCCCTCATCTTGCTGGGGATTTTCGACACGATTATTCTGGGCCTGACTCTTATAGACATCCTCCGGGTGAGAAACCACACCATAGCCGTCAAACGCCTATCCAATCCCCGTCTTTCCGTAGGCAGAGACAACCCGATAACGCTGAATCTAACGGGCAATCCCCATAAAGCCGAGGTGATAATTAAAGATGGTTATCCCCGACAATTTGCGGTCTCCAAGGAAGTTTTCACGGTCACGGTACATCCCCATAGTAAATCGTGCTTGACCTACACCATAAAACCCGATCGACGGGGGCAAGTTACGTGGGATGTTATTACATTGCGCCAGAAAGGACTGTGGGGATTGGGTTGGTATCAATGGCAGACGGGCGAATCGGAAGAAATCACCGTCTACCCCGATTTGATGGCGTTGCGGGCCCTATCGATCCGTCTCACCTTAGAAAGTACCGGCACGATGAGACAGGCGCGGCGACTCGGTACAGGGACGGAATTCGCCGAGTTACGGGAATACAGTAGGGGTGATGATCTACGTTTCGTGGATTGGAAAGCCACCGCCAGACGCAATACTCCTTTCATCCGCGTTTTGGAACCGGAAAAGGAACAACCCTTGATCATACTTCTAGATAGAGGCCGTTTGATGACCTCGCGGGTGCAGGGATTACTGGGTTTCGATTGGGGTTTGAACGCGACCTTATGTTTAGCCACCGCCGCGCTACACCGGGGGGATAAAGTGGGGGTGGGTGTATTTGACAGGGAGATGACCGCGTGGATACCGCCCAAGAGGGGTCAATCCTATCTATCCCATATTGTGGAGAAATTATCTCCCCTACAACCGGTTCTGATGGAACCGGATTACGCTGGGGCTTTATCTTCTCTGGTAAAGCATCAATCGCGCCGGGCATTGGTGGTATTGATCACCGATATTGTGGATGCGATCGCCTCCGCCGAATTACTGGCCGCCATGATCCGCCTGAGTCCCCGTTATCTACCGTTTTGCGTGACTCTCCGTGACCCGGTGGTTAATAGTATAGCTTCTACGAGTACTGAAACCGCGGAGGGGGCTTATCAGAGGGCTGTGGCTTTGGATTTACTATCACAGCGTGAAAGCGTTTTCGCACTACTGAAGTCTAAGGGGGTATTGGTATTGGATGCACCCGCTAATGGCATAAGCGAGGCTTTGGTCGATCGTTATCTGTCTCTGAAAGCTCGATCGATTTTATAGTGTTATTCAATTGATGGCATATTCCGTAAATTGGCGCATGGACAGGGGTTGAAAACCCAGGACAATATCTTCTCTGGGTACGCCGAGAGCGACCAACTCTTCGGCCACATCATCTTCAGTGCCATTGTATTGAATCCAAATTTTCCCCTTTTTAATATCCATGTGTACGACGGGGCCGAACACTCGTCTTCTATTATGCCAACCCACGTAAATAAATTGATAATGATCCCTTTCCGTATCGAATATAGTTTGTGCTTCTACTTCCTCATCCCCTCCTCGTTGCGCTTTTTCGGTTAGGATTTGTTGAATCGCGAGCCTGTATTTTTCTAAGGTATCCATTGCACAATTTCTCCTTTTTCTTGATCGTACCAAAATATAAAGTTGACTTCGTTCTACAACTAATTCAATAAATTCTATTTTAAATCAATAAGAAAAATTTTAGACCGATAATCAGCACATCTTAACTCATTCCTCCAATAATCAGCACATCTTAACTCAACTCATTGCTTTCGACGAGATAGGTGTGAGTCTCAAAGAATGAGATAATTATGCCCAATCAAGGTAATGATACTTTTATCCGAGACCTTTCCAACATTGATACAATTTCTGCGGGAGCATCCCAATCATGCAATATATGCCTTACCCGACCGTGATTAAAATCACGGTCTCATAGCAGAAGTCGTCTTAAGACGACTTGATTTATTAGGCTCTTAATTTATTCACGAACGATATTCGCAAAAATGGGATGCTACCCAAAAAAGCTTGTTCGATTTATAATTGTTAAATTCCCTGAAAATAAGCCTGTTACTGATAACTAAACCATCTTTTTTCACCCACTCAGCTCTAAAATTGCGTCGTGTTCATCTCAATGAGGCATTTCTTTAAGTATTGTTACTTTTTGTAGGATTGGGATGCTTTAAAGACCAAGAAAATACGGAATAATTTTAAACTGTAAAAAAAATATAGTGAAATTACTGATAAAAGCGAACGCAGAAAAATAAAAATATTAATATTTATTTTTTATTTTTCAACCATAAGTTTTTTTATTTAAACTAAAAAAGCTAAGGATTATCAATAGTGTTATTTATGTATTGAAAACATTATAAGTAAATAAATATTCAGTTAATTCAGTAATTGCGATACGTGACTGAATTTTGAAAAATATTCTTGGCGGGCAAAAATTTTTCTGAATTTTAAGAAGGATCATGTCAATAGATTTCGCCGATCGCCTTTCAGCCGTTGCTACCGATAGTGCGGGAATAACACATATAGTTTGGGTAGAGGCGGGCCAGATCTGGCACGCCCAATATGACAATAATGCTCAGACATGGGTGAACGCACAAGTAATAGTCAGTCCCGCCGATGGGCAGAGGGTAAGTACAATCGACCTTCTCGCCGCGGATAACCTGATTCAAAGCGATAGTAGCAACATACCGGGATTAGCGGTAGTCTGGCAACAACAAGGGGCGCAAGGAAACGGGAACGATGGAGAACTGTATTACACCGCTGCCCGATACGACGAAAACCAGAACCTGCAATGGTTACAAGAGGCGAAACAATTAACGAGCGATACAGTAGCCGATCGAGAACCGAGAATTATACTGCAACAAGTACAACAGCAGGGAGCGAATACCCTACAACCACAAGTAGTAGTGGTGGGGCAGAAAGTAAACACGGAAAACGCAACCGCTCAATCGATCCGTGAAGATACAGATACCTACTATCAAACCTTTACAGTAAAAACTAGCGACTTTTCGGGCGCTGCCGACACCTCACCACCGCCCGCGGTTTATATACCGCCCACTACGATCGACGGATCGATCAACGGCTACAACGTCGAAAATAGCGAGCCAAATAACTTAATGTCGGCCGCCACGACAACATCGGCAAATAGTAATTTTAATGGTTGGGGCTTTCAACAGTCGGTAGCCCAGTTGATCAGTACAGATTCGATCGTTGATTTTTTGAAGTTATTAGAAAAAGTTTCCCCCGGTGTGCCGACTAAGGTAGTCGAAGACTTTTTCGGGTCGTACATTTTTGGCGGGGCGATCAAAGGCACTTATGGCGGGAACCAGTCTATACTGGGGGTAGCGTCCGCTTTTGAAGTAGTGCGTAAAAACCAAAGAGATATACTTACCGACGATGGCGGCGGTGGCGACGATCCCCTCAATAGCGCATTCTACGGACAACAAGCCCAAAAACCCACCGGCAGAAAACTTACCTTTACCATTACCGCCCGACTAACTTCTCAATATCAATTTAATAATCAAGCACCGGATTATCCCTTAAAAGATCAGATAACCGCCTTTAGCATTACGGCTGGAATTAAATATGACCTGCTTAGCTGGGTGTTTCTTAAAGTCCAAGCCACCGGGAGCATAGGAGTAGGTGTCAGCCTCAATCAATCACCCATCGACCCTTCTACTTACCAATCGCCTATATTCATGGGCACGGACACGGATACGGGTGAAATGTTCATCTATACGGCTATCCCCCCTATAGGTTCGGTATTGGGGATAGCCGAGGCGATCGTCGGGCCGATCGTCAATGATACTTCACCCGGCCTGCAAACAAATAGCTATACTTGGACATTTCCTCTAGAAGTGGGTCTCAGTGCAACTTTGGGGATACCTGGATTATTGCAATTACTAGCGGCGGCGGATGTAGAGCTAGCTTTTGCCGTTAAAGAAGATGAAACGAACGATAGCCATGAAACCACCGTGACACTGGGTTTCCCCATCAAAGCCGATGTTAAATTACTGGGCTTTCTCAATTTAGGCTTTCAATTCGACCCCTCGTGGACTTGGACTATAGGCGGTTCCTCAAGTTCTACGGCCGCCACTTCTACGGCCGCTCTTAATAGTACGGGGCCTACAGCTTTACAAACCTTGAACGCGACGGGTAGTGGTGCTGATGTAAGCGGGCAGGCTAATGGCTCTCTGTTGCAACTGAACTTTAATAGCCCCCTCGATCCGGGCAACGTAGTCGATCCCGGACAATTCACCCTAACGGCGACAAATAGCGCAGGGCAGAGTAGAGTAATAAATATTTTTCAGGTTTATATAGATCCGAACGATTCTAGTTCGGCTATCTTAAGACTGAATGATCCTTTACCCTCCGGGGTCACACTCTCTCTGACCTACAGCCCCGGAAATAACCCGGGCAGTAACCTGGACTATTCTAGCGGAGAGTCGGTAAGCGGTTTTAGCGCTCTCGGCGTTAATAATAGCACCCCCAATAGCCTCACCTATACCTATAATCCAACCTCTGGAAACGGCAACGATTACAGCAACGGTATCAGCCAACCCGTATTGAGCGGTATTGCTCAGGATTTTAACAATGATGGCCCCGTTACCCTAGCCACAACCGCCAGTGGAGAAATTTTGCTGGCTTGGGTCAATGATGCTCCGCCGCTCACACCGATTTCAGCAGTGGTAATAGGCGACCAGATACTGCTGACTTTCATCCAGAATTTAAACGCCGCCTCACTACCTGGCGAGGATCAGTTCAGCGTCAATAACGGTAACGGTACGATCGAGGTAACGAACGTCTCTATCATCGATAACACCGTTCTCCTCAACCTGTCCGGTACACCGAATCCCGGAGATAGTTTAACCCTGAATTATGGGCTTAGTTCTGCCGGAAATAACCTTTACCTTATCGATGCCACGGGTACTAAGCTATGGGTTCCGGGTATTGAAAACCTACCTTTAAACGCTCCAGCTACTAGCGGGCCTCCGGCGCTCATAAAAGCGGGAGGGCTTAACAAGACGATCACGGTAATTTTCGATCAAGAGCTTGTAAATACCGTAATTCCTAACCCCTCTCAATTTACCGTAATCGTCAACGGCACGATCGCCCCCGTAAGCAACGTGACCGTTAACCCCAATAGCGTCGTTTTATCTCTCAACAATAACGTCCGTCTGGGAGATGTAGTCACCGTCAGTTACGCTCCCGATTCCCAGAACAACGACAACAACCTACAAAATAACGCCGGGCAAACGGTAGGTACGATCGCAAATTATACTGTCGTCACCAGCCCCACCGAATTAACCACGGTGATCAAAACCGCCTTTACCCCCTTCGGTTCCGGGGGAATTTCTAACCCGACTACGATACCTGGAACCGATGGGCTAAATATCGAGCCGGAGTCTATATTAGGCCCGAACAATCAAAATATCCTCGTCTGGAGTCATGCGGACACCACGGGAATTTTAGGAAAATCTATCCCCGGACAAACTTACAGCCCGGAAGAAGTCGGGCAAATCTCTAACGCCCTCGGTAATACGGACATTTACTATTCGGTACTCAATAATAATCAATGGAGTATTGCCGCCGCAGTTGGCAATCTACCTGGTTCTGACGGGAAAGTGGCTTTAGGGATCGGCCCGAACGGGCAGGTCATGGCGGCTTGGTTAAATAGTCAAACCCCCGGAGGGGGAGAGGTTACAACTGGGATATACTGGTCGAGTTGGAATGGAAGCGCCTGGAGCGACCCATCGCCATTAGGTATAGGGGAGACCCCCGATCCTTTAAGCCAATTGAATATAGTGAGCTTAAACGGTCAGCCCGCTATTTTTTGGACGGAAACTAAAGCCCAATTCTTCGCCAATCAAACCCTGCAATATGACCCGCTGATTTATTTGCGGCTCGATGAAACGAGCGGTACTACCGCCGTGAACCTGGGAAGTTTAGGGGCGGGGGGCAACGGTACTTATAGCGGTGATTATACTCCGGGGCAAACGGGGGCCTTAATCCAAACGAATCCTCCCTCGGGCGATCCCGATAAAGCTACGCAATTTACCGGCGGGCAAATAGCATTAGGGCAAGCTATCTCTACCAGCAGTCAGGGCTTTACCGTCGCCCTGTGGGTTAAAACTCCTTCGATCGCTACGGTAGGGGTTAACCTCGTCAGTATGGCGGGGTTATTCAGCCTGACTTTAGACAGTGGGAATACTATCAATTTCAGCCTCGATGAGAGTGTGGCAGACGGTGCGGTTATCGAGGGTCAACAGTCTATCTCATCGGGACAGTGGGCGTTCGTGGTCGCTACTTACTCTCAAAGTACGGTGGGGCCCAGCACTCTTAATCTTTATATCAATGGCGCTCCCGTAGGTAGTATCGATAATGTTAATCTCAGCGGTCAGTATCCTACCACCGGTAATCTAACGATCGCCGGTACCCCCGATAGCGACATTTATCTTGACGAAGTAGCTTATTATAATCGGGCTTTGCAATACAGCGATACACCCGCCAATCCTTCAGCTTCCCAGATACAGGAATTAACGGGCGAGCAATTTACGGATCTACTGGTAGGCACTAACCAGATCGGTCAACTTTACGCCTCTCGCTATGTAACGCCCAAACAAGCAGGGCCGCAAGCCAATTACAGCGTCTGGGATGGTAATGCTTGGAAACAAACAAGCCAGATCAACGCCGAAGCGCAGATAATCCCCACTCAACTTTCCGATGCGAACGCACCCGTATGGGATATAGTTTCTCCCGCCGCAGTCGCCCCCGATGGCCGGGCGGATATATACCTACCGCTCAACATAGCCAATTCTCAAGGCAAGACGATCACGAGTATTGAAATCACTTCCTCTCAAGGCACTTGGTTCGTGGGCGGTACGAGCGATGGCAACAGTGGCAACATCATCGGCGTAGTACAGAACGATCGTATACTCAATAGTGCTTCCGGGGGGGATTTTAATCACCGGGTTCTAGGAACGAACGAGCAACTCGATCTATTTATCGAAAGTAGCGATCCGAACGTTACGAGTATTAGCGGTGCGACCATCACGGTAGGGTTTAATAATAATACTTCCTTGGTGCTGAACGATCAAAGCTCTCAAGATACAACGGCAGAACCGAACACTACCGGCCCCACCGAGGTTTTAGGCATCGCTACGGTGACGGAGGCGAATGATTCTTCTCTGGCCCTGATCGATAGCGGTTTTATCATCCCTACCGCTAACACGGGTATGGGCTACGCTGTCGCCGGCGGCGATTTGAACGGCGACAATAATTCGGACGTGGTTATCAGTAACCGGGGTTATACCGACAGTCAGGGTAATACTCTTAATAATGGTTCTATTCAAATTCTTTTCGGCGGCCCAGGTTCCGATTTGGAAAGTGCCAGCGTCGCCACTCTGGGGGTAGACGCTCCTAATTCCGGCGGTGTTATTATTACCGATTTACAAGATGCGGGCGTTGGTGCCAATAACCTGCCTAATAGTCTAGCGATCGCCGATGTGGATGGGGATGGCATCAACGATCTGATCGTCGGCCTTCCTAATTACGATAATAGCGACGGGGCGATCGCTGTTATCTACGGCAGTTATTTAAAAGCACATACCGATAGCACTATAGATCTAGCTAGTCTGCCGGACGGTGCGGGTTACATCGTCAACGGGCCCGATAGCGAAGGACAAGCCGGTTTTTCTGTGGCCGCGGGGAATTTTGACGGGGATAATCTAGCCGATATTGTCTTCGGTTCTCCCTATGCCAACGAGGGTGATGGAGCGGTTTACATTCTCTACGGGAATAATTCCCGAAACCCGAAATCTCTCTATAAAGGCAGTAATGGGGCTAATCTCGGCTACGCTGTAGCGGTTTCGACCCACCATAATTCCAAACAGGCTTCGACGTTCGATAATAGCCAGAACGATATGATAATTATCGGCGCACCTGGCTATCAAATTTCCGTCAATAATACTTGGAACGGCTTATCGGGATTACCATCGAGCCAGCAAAATCAAGACTTGTATCCGAGTTCCTCTAGTATTCAAGTAGGGGCGGCTTATTTCTTCTCCAATAGCGATATTAATAATAATTCTCCGATACCCTCCCTCCTTCTCACGGGGCCCGATACGGCTAATGCTCAAGGGGTTGGCGAGAATACTTTATTGGGTTCGGCGATCGCCGTAGATGATTGGGATGGTGACGGCGTTCAAGATGTAGCCCTATCAGCCATAGGCGCATTAGGCGAGGCCGGGTCAATATACGTCCTCAGAGGAGGCAATCAAACTTCTTCGAGTACACCACGAACCGTTACCGCTTATGGGAACAAATATCTACAAATTAATGGAGGACTCCCCAAAGGGCAAGCGGGAATTACCATCAAGTCGGCGGGAGATGTTAATAAAGATAATTACAAAGACTTTTTTGTGGGCGGGCCTTTAGTCTCTAACGGAACCGGACAGAATTACGTACTTTTCGGGCCGCTGGATCTCGATAATAACGGTACGTTCAGCCTCAATAGCACTGCCACCGATAATAAAACCACTTTCTTACTCAATGGCACCAATCCCTACGATTTAGCGGGGACGGCTATCAGCCCCGTCGGTGATATTAACGATGATGGCGTTGATGATGTTATGTTAACGGCACCTGGTGCAGAACAAGCTTACGTGGTTTATGGTCATCCTTGGTTAGCGGATGATGGCAGTATTAAACTATCTGATATTTCTGCCGATAACGGCTTCGTCATCGATGGCGATCTCTACAACACATTCACCACGGATAGCCTCCCTACCACAACCGCTAACAGTACGGCCTTGATCAATAATGGGGGAGTTCTCTACCTGGCGGGTACGAACAGCGATAATACGATTTATCTCTTAAAAAGTAGTGATGGCGGGCAGACTTGGAGTGACCCCATGAATTTACCCGGCGGTATGACAACTTCTTCGTCTCCATCGATCGCTTTTTATAACGGGGTGTTATACCTGACCTATCAGGGAATGGATGCAGACAAGCAAATCAATATCACCTACAGCAACGACGACGGTAATACATGGAGCGCTCAATATCAAATCCCGCAATCTACTTCTACGAGTCCCGCTCTAGTAGTTTATCAGAATCAATTATTGACTATCTTCACCTCCAATGATTCTTTTCGCAATCTTCTTTATGTGTATTCTAGTGACCCTCAATCTAACGCCTCTTGGTCTGAAGATTTTACATTTACCCCGGTTGGTTCCGGCAACTTAACTTCCGCATCCGCCCCTAGTGCTACGGTTTTGAATGATACACTTTATGTCGGTTATCAACCTTATCAAAGTAGTAGTAGTTATCCTAACGGCTCTGCTTATATAGCATCGACGAGCGGAACCGAGCTTAATAGTTTATCGCCAAACTTATTGAATTATCAATATCCTTACCCGATCAATCCTACATCTGGAGTCGGTTTAACCTCTGATAGTAATCATCTCTACCTGAGCGTTACAGATACTAATAATCAAATAAATTTGGTGACTTCTACTGATGGAAGTAACTGGTCTAATCTGGAAGTAGTTCCTAGTGTCACAACGGCAGAAACCCCGACCCCAACGGTTTTAAACGGTGAAATCGTGATCGCTTCCGCCGACGAAAACGATGCGATCGAGATCACTAGTTCCGCGCTTCCTTATCAAATTGACGGTGGCTCTATAACCGCGATGTTGGGTGATCTTAACGGGGATGGCTTCGCCGATGTGTTTTCTGGCGGCCCTAACGCTGGCGTGATCGTCTTCGGAGGCAGTACGAAGAGTCTTCTCGATGGTTCTTCAGGAACGAAAGATCTCATCGTTAGGATCTCTAATTCTGCATCTATCGATGAACTTATCGCCTTGGGTGATTACAATGGCGATAGTTTAGCAGATTTTGGCGTACTAGACGCTAATAATAACTTTTACTTAGTTTCAGGTGGGCGTAACTTAGGGAACTTGGGCAGTTTATCAATCACCACCGCCCTAACACATCAAACAGGAATAACTCGGGCCGCAGCGGTAGGCGATTATAACGGTGATGGCTATGATGATGTAATTCTCAACAATAATCTTTATCTCGGTAACGCAGAGGGAAATCTTGCCGATTCTACGGCTTTTAACACCGGTAGTAATACTGTTATTAACGGTGTTGGGGACGTTAATGGTGACGGCTATAGCGATATTGGCGGAGGTAATCCAAACGCTAACTTACTGCCTTTTTATAGCGTCCCGAACGGACAGATTAGCACTTTCTCCGGGAACCCGGGCGGTAATTCCGATAACATCACCACTATTAATCCACCCACCGCGCCTATTACCGCGCCCCTAAGTTGGAGTACCACCACATTCGCGACACTCAACGTACAAAGGCTCCCTTATCAGGTATCACCATCGGTTGCCGTGTATAACGGTTACTTGTACATGGTTTATAACCCTAGCTATGAGAATTCTCCTGGCAATTGGATTGCTACTGGTGGTCTGAGTATGTTACGAAGTGCAAATGGCTACGATTGGGAAGATCAAACCAATATTTCTGATACTCCTGCTAATGATCTTTATAGCTACTATCAACCTTCTTTAGCCGTTTTTGGCGATAGTCTCTATATGGCTTTCGTCAACGAAAACACCTCAACAGGTACATTTACACTTAAGGTGGCAGAGGGTAGCCCGGCGAATAACTCTCTAGGTTTAGATTTTGATAACGCGGTTTCAATCACTTCAAGTTCTCCTCTCCCGCCGAAGTTAATTTCTTACGGCAATGAACTATATGTTTTTTACGGTGTCGGCAGTTCTATTTATTACAGAAGTTCCTCTAACCCTTCGTCATCTTGGTCAGACGCTCAACAAGTACCGAATGTAAAAAGTTTAGACACCCAACAGATAGGGGTAACTGTTTTACCAGGTACACCTCAAAATGGGACAGGTACGTCTAATGAGCCGGGTAAGTTAATTTTGGCTTATTCTTCTATATCTGGTTCTACCTATACGATCGTTTATGATGGGACGAACTGGACGAACGATCAAACTTTATCGGCAGTACCGCCGAACTCCGGTATCGGCCCATCTTTAACCACGGTAGGTAACACCGCCTATCTTTTCACCCTGGATCAACAGAGTGGACAGGACGCGCCTGCATCGTACTTTCTCAATCTCACCACTTCTACTGACGGGATTAACTGGAGTTATGCTAGCGGACAGAAGCCACCTAGTTTTGGTGTTGAAACCACCGTTAGCGCTACCTTTTTCCAAGAACAACTTTATTTGGCTTACGTTCAGGGAGTTTATAGTAATAAAGACTCTGCTCAAGATTATAATCAATTTGTTTCTAATCGATCGTATCCTTTTACCGAACTGAATCAAACGCAACAATTAGGCAGCCAATTCCAGAATATAGGTGACTTTAACGGCGATGGCATCG
The DNA here is from genome assembly GCA_016903695.1 of Chlorogloea purpurea SAG 13.99. Classification (GTDB taxonomy): domain Bacteria; phylum Cyanobacteriota; class Cyanobacteriia; order Cyanobacteriales; family Microcystaceae; genus Chroococcopsis; species Chroococcopsis gigantea_A. The sequence goes on along the minus strand of JADQBB010000001.1, from coordinate 174,285 downwards.
ATGATCTGGCGGTTCTAGCCCCCGGCTATATCTCTCATCTTGGGACATTAAATTCTGATGAAGATTTGGTCAATAACACCGGTGCGGTTTTCATCTACTACGGTTCTACCGCGGGGATCGGTGCCAACGCCAATCCCGACGTGGTTTTAGGTACTCCGGCTCTTACTTTATCAACCTCACCTGTTTATCAACTGGGCAATTTTTCGGCCGTCGGAGATGTGAACGGCGACGGATTCGACGATTTAGCGATCGCTTCACCCAATACGGCCTTAACTTCTCAAAATACCACCGATGGGGAGGTTTTCTTGGTCTTCGGGGGAAGTTCTTGGGGCGAAACCTACTCGGCTACCAATCCTTTCGACCTGGGCACTCTTAGTTCTAACGCTACTTCTAGTACCTCTAACCCTCTTGGCTTCGTTATCGAAGGTCTTCCAAGTTCTCAAGCGGGTATTTCTCTAAGTGGCGGCAATGACGTGAATGGCGATGGCTTCAGTGATTTTATCGTCGGGGCCCCGGGAAATAACGATAATCTCGGTTATACGATCTTCGGCAGTGATTTCAACGATACCGTCAATCAAACCGGCACCGTCGGTAATGATGTGATGGTAGGGACTCCCACCGGGGAAAGTTTCATCGCGGGTGAGGGCGACGACCGAATTTATACCAACGGTGGCATAGATGTGGCTTATGGCGGGCCGGGAGATGATCTGATCGCCGTTGAGGACACTTATTTCCGCCGTCTCGACGGAGGAACCGGTGTTAATACTCTCAAGTTCAGGGGTTATAGTAATCTCAATTGGGATCTCACCACTCTGTCCCCTGGTGCGCGTCTGAAAAATTTCCAGGTTTTAGATATTCAAAATTACGGCAATAATATTCTCACTCTCAGTTCTAGTTCCGTTAATCTCATCTCGCCGAACTCAAGACTAACCGTAGAGATGGATGACGATGACTTTCTACAGCTTAGTAGCGATTTTGTGACCGATGGTACGGTCTATCAGTTCGGGCAAGATTATTATCAATATAGAGTCGGCAAAATTACGGTTCTGGTCAATAAAAATGCTGTTTCCACATCGGCAACTTTAACTCCTCAAAGCCTGGCCTCTACAAGTTTAACTCCTCAAAGCCTGGCCGCTACCGATACGATCGCACCTTTAATAACCCAGAGTTCTGTCGGCGCATCTGCCGCTTTTTCCACCCCCGCCAAAGATAGTGTGAGCGACTCACCGCCTCCGGTTAGCATTCCCGACGCTCCCACGACGCTGAGTGTTTCTAATCCTAAAGTGAGCGAGGCTGAAGGCGTGGCTAATTTTACCATCGGCAGAAGAGGGGGTTTAAGTAAATACGTCTTGGTTAGTTACGTGACCCGGGATAGTAATGGTAAGGCGGGCGATCGATATTTGCCCCTTGCCGGAAGAGTGGTTTTCGCCCCGGATGAAACAACTAAAACGGTGAGCGTTAAAATACCGAACGACCTTATCTATACGGGAACCCGACGCTTCGGTTTATTAGTTTCTTTAGTTCAAGAAAGTTCGGCATCGGCTAATTTTCCCCTCGCTTTCAATATAGAAGCAGATCCGCACGGCGAGCAAATTCGACGCTGGAAACACGAGAGTAAGAACACCGATTCCGGTGTGTTGGCGGGAGCCGTACAATTCGACACCACTACGACGAACGGGCAAGCCAACGTAGATATTACCGTGGACAATACGGAGGATATTAATTCTTTCTTCAATTACAACCCTCGGACGGGGAAATATGAGGAAATGCTTTTCGACGGTTCTAGCGGTGCCAGGTTCACCTCTGATGATGGGGGGAGTAATACGAAAAAAATCAACTTGACCCTCAAAGATGGTAATAGTAACGATAGCGATGGCAAAGCTAACGGCCTGGTAAAAATTGATGGCTACGCGGGGCGCACCATACCTGGCTTGATGACCAACGATAATAAAACTTTCTGGGTTGCCACCGACAGTGATGGACAGGTGCAATGGCGGTTGATCGACGCGCCGGATCGAGATTACGAATTCGGCTGGGTAAAAATCGACGATCTCAACGGCAACATCGACGGTTTGAGACCGGGTGAAGATGGTTATCGAGCGGCGGCGCTGGCCCGGAAACAGACGGTATTCTCGACTCAGGAGTCTGCCGATGCCGGCTCTTTAAACAGGGAAATCGCCCTCGGTAGTTTTGAGAATATCGCCGCTTTGCAAAAGACCGATATGCTCTTTTTCGGTTCCCTGAAAAGTTCTGCTTTAAGCAAGGATAGTTACTATATGCTCTACAGTAAGCAGGGCGAGTCGGTAAATTTTTCCGTTGATAGCGAGATCGATATTCAAAGTGAGGGTCGCGGTTATCATCAACTGAGTTGGGGTGGCCTCAGTACCGAGGTGGGAACCGCCACTTTCGTGATGCCGGGGGTTTTAAATGAACCCGTACAAGTGACCGCGCAGTTGAGCCGGGCTTCACTTTATGAAAATGCGATCGCTTTATATCGTATCGATAATCTTACCGGGGGTCTGGATACTAACGACGATAAGATTATCGATTTACAGCCAAATGCTACGGGTTACGCTGAGGCGGCCCTAAAACGCGCCCTCGATCCCTTAACGGGTAGCCGCCTGACCACACCGGGGGAAATGTTCAGTACGGGTAGCCAAAGTATTAGCTTGCAGGGTAATGGGATGTACGGGATGGTTATCGTGCCACAATCTACTATCGAGGAAGTATTAAAGCTGAATCCTAATAATTTGGGGACGGGAGAACCGGTGGCTTTCTTCTCCTTCGCGGGGGCTAATCCAGATGGTGTCAGTCATGTATCCCGTCTCGGTAGTAATCTGTTCGGCTTTGAAGATCTCTGGGGCGGCGGTGATCTCGACTATAATGATACGATCGTGAAAATCGGCTGATAGGCGAAAGCAACGAGTCATACTAGAGACTGCAAACCATAGTACCCTTTATCGGTTGGAGATTAACCCCATGCGTTTAAGTTACCGCTTGATCGTCGGCATTTTAGTCATGTTGATCGTTGGTATGACCGCACGATCGACTCATTCCCAGAACCAACCCACCACGAACACAAAAAGCCCCCCGGCTACGGCTATCCTGTTTGAAAACGTGAAAATCTTTAACGGCTCATCCCCGAATCTATCCGCCCCATCTAATCTCTTAGTGGTCGATAATAAAATCGAGAAGATCTCTACAACCGGCATAAACGCACCGTCCGGGGCCGCCCTGACCCGTATAAACGGAGGTGGGCGGGTATTAATGCCGGGTCTGATCGATAATCACGTTCATATCATCATGACCGCCAGTACCCTCCCGGAGTTGATGTCACCGAATATCAGCGCCGAAACCCTACAGGCGAGAGCGACTAAAGAAGCGGAACAAATGCTCTCGCGGGGATTCACCACCGTTCGCGATATGGGCGGCCCCACATTTGACCTCAAAAAAGCGATCGATCAAGGCAAAACCCCCGGCCCCCGTATTTATCCCAGCGGTGCTATGATCTCCCAAACCTCCGGCCACGGAGATTTCCGCTCATTGACCGAGCGGCCCCGTAGATTCGGAGGGGAATTATCGCGGGCTGAAGTTATGGGAGCGGCTTTTATCGCTGACGGCAGAGATGAGGTACTCACGGCTACCCGTGAAAATCTGCGATTCGGGGCCTCTCAGATTAAAGTCATGGCCGGGGGTGGTATTTCCTCCGCTTACGATCCTATAGACGTGACACAATATACCCTCGACGAATTAAAAGCCGCGGTCGAGGCGGCGGACGATTGGGGTACTTACGTCACCGTACACGCCTACACACCTAAAGCGATACAGAGAGCGATCGAGGCGGGTGTAAAATGTATCGAACACGGGCAGTTAATCGATGAGCCGACAATGAGACTGCTAGCAGAAAAAAATGTCTGGTTGAGCGCCCAAGTTTTCGAGGAAATAGAAAACCCCAATCTCACACCAGACCAGCTCGCTAAAAAGAAGCAGGTGGTTCAAGGAGTGAGTAATGCTTTCTCTTGGGCTAAAAAATATAACGTTAACTTAGCGTGGGGGACGGACTTTCTTTTCATTCCCTCTAGGAACAAGACGCAGAATGCCGATATAGTTAAACTGAAGGAATGGTTCACGCCAGCCGAAGCTCTCAAGATAGTTACCCGCGATAACGGGCGGTTATTGACCCTATCGGGGGCTCGCAATCCTTACCCCGGAAAGCTGGGGGTAGTGGAGACGGGAGCTTACGCCGATCTGATCTTGGTGCAGGGAAATCCTTTGGAAAATCTCTCGATCGTCGCTGACCCTGATAATAATTTCAAGGTGATCGTTAAAGATGGGAAGATTTATAAAAATACTCTGGGTGGTTAGCTACAAAAAAAGGGTAGAGACTATCTACCCTTCACACCATGTCTCAAGAAAACTTATTAACGAACAGTACCAGCTAAATTATCTACGCGAATCGGCTTCAGCAAATACAGTTTGATGAACTGCCAACCGTTAGATACATAAGAAGGTAATTTTTGCAAGAACTTCACGGGTTTAGGAGCGTTAGTATCTTCGATCGCTCGTAAACGCTCGTTGTTCTTGATGCAAATCTCTAAGCGATCGTAGAATTCTGGATGCTCTACATCGAGAATCACGGGGAAAACGCGCCCGGCGGTTTGATTGGTTTTCTCGATCACTTCCTTATCGTAATCGCGGGCATCTAGACCGAGGGATTCATAGAAACCGGCCCGCTGAGTATCGTTAAGATACATCGTCCCGAATACCGATAACAGGAAGAAGCGACACCACAGACGCGCGCGCCAATCGTTAAGGGTGCTAGGTTGCGCTTTCATGATCGCGTCGAAGAAGTCACCGTGACGATTTTCGTCCTGACACCAATTATCGAAGAAACGGAAAATCGGATAAATGCGATGCTCTGGATTTTTTTCCAGGTGATGGAAGATCGTAATATAACGCCAGTAACCGATTTTCTCGGAAAGATAGGTGGCGTAGAAGATGAACTTCGGTTGGAAAAAAGTATAATCACGACTCTTGGTCAAGAAGCCGAGGTCGAGAGACAGATTGAAATCCGATAAAGCTTTATTCAAGAAACCGGCGTGACGCGCTTCATCGCGAGCCATGAGGTTAAAACACTCGGCCAACACGGGGCTTTTACCTTTCAGGTGCCGTCCTAATTCCTTGTAGAGTAAGAACCCGGAGAATTCGGCCGTGCAGGATCTTTCTAAAAATTCCACGAACAGGCGGCGGGTTTCTTCGTCAAAATGATCCCAAGATTGGTTGAATTCTTCGTTTCTAACGAAGTGATGACGGTTGTAATCGGTACGGAACTCCTCTAAAATGGCTTTCAGCTCATCCTCGTTGGGAGAAATATCCATTTTCGCCATCGCCGCAAAATCAGTGGTGTAGAAGCGAGGAGTTAGGATCGTTTCTTTGGCGGGAGCTTTAACTCCTGGGCGCAATTCTTCAAATTCTGGTTTTTTGACCGTGCTGACCATATTGTTATAGATTTTTCTCTGATGACAATTAAGAAGATGAAAGGAATCTAGAAAGCCGTTTTTCCGGCTAGGTTTCACTATACCAAGGTCTGAGCTTGCAGTAACTCCCTATTAATCAAAAGTTACATCCGTTAACTAAGTTTTATTAACTTTTGTGAGAAATTAACTTTAATATGATTTTTTTCCCGGAGTTTATGATCATGCCAGCGTTGGGGATTGAATAAACGCTATCTTTTCTCCATGAGCGATAATAGTTGTAAACCCTACTGCCGGGACTGGGGATTTTTTTCTATTGATACCGGAGACCATAGCACGATGAGTCAAACACCCATAACCGTAAGCTACGATATTAAAGAGCTATTCATCAATCTAGAGAGAAAAATAGACCAGAAGTTCGAGCGAGTAGACGAGAAGTTCGAGAATCTCGAAGAGAAAATAGACCAGCGGTTCGAGAAAATAGAGAGCGGACAAGCCGAAATCAAAAACCAAGTAACGGCTTTAACCGTTGAAGTAGAAGCGATTAAAAAAGATATTGGCGAGATCAAAGGCTCACAGCGTAATCAAATTTGGGCGCTGATAACAATCATCGGCGGGGCGGTCGTAACCGGATCAGTGGTTGCCGTTTGGCGCACTTTCCTCATCTCTTCACCCTGAACTCAACAAACCTTTAAATAAATAAGTACCGTCAGTAGCTTTCAATAAAGGATCGCAAGCTCTTTCAGGATGGGGCATCATACCCAATATATTGCCCTGCCGATTAACGATTCCCGCTATGTTCTCGATCGAACCGTTAGGGTTGTACGCTTCCCCTATCTCCCCGTCAGGTGAAGCGTAACGGAAGAGAATCTGTCCGTTATGAGTTAAAGATTTTAAAGTATCTTCATCGGCGTAATAACGCCCTTCTCCGTGAGCGATCGGCAGAGTGATCACATCTTGAGATTCGTATTGTTTCGTCCAAGGTAGATCTTTATTCTCTATCTTCAAAGGTACTCGATCGCAGATAAAATGCAAGTCCCTATTTCTAATTAACGCCCCAGGTAATAAACCCGCTTCCGTCAACACCTGAAACCCGTTACAGATACCTAATACATACTTACCTTTCTCGGCGTGGGCTTTAATACTAGCCATTACCGGGGAGAATTGAGCGATCGCACCACACCTTAAATAATCGCCGTAACTGAAGCCGCCGGGGATGACCATCACATCAATATCATCGATGTCCGTATCGCCGTGCCAGATCATGCGCGTGGGCTGACCGAAGATGCCCTTCGTAACCGTTTCCACATCTCGATCGCAATTTGAACCTGGAAAAACCACTACACCAAATTTCATCTTACTACCTGCACGGGGGTGACATCAAAACGATAATTCTCGATCACGGGATTAGCCAGAAGTTGGTCGCAGATTTTATCTAATTTCTCTCTGGCCTGAGTTTCATCATTAGCGGACAGAACCAATTGAATATACTTACCGATGCGTATCCCCTCTATCCCCTCATATCCTAGCTGTTTCAGACCCGATTGCACAGCAGTGCCCGCCGGGTCGAGAACCGAGGGGCGGAGAGTAACATAGATAGAACAGTGATATTGCTCAGACATAGGTTTTAATAAATATAGGTGAAGAATCCCCACTCTATTATGAAGTCACAAAGAACCCGATCTCAAGAAAAAATTTTTCATCTGCTGAAAAGTCTCAATCGTGCCATTTCCGCTCAAGAATTGTACGCCGAATTATATCAACGGCAGGAATATCTCGGACTGGCCACGGTGTATAGAGCCTTAGATGCTTTGAAGTTAGAGGGTTCGGTACAGGTGAGAACCTTATCGAGCGGGGAATCCCTGTACAGTCTCATCCAACAGGATCAGCACCATCTCACCTGTATCCATTGCGGTCAATCGATCGCTTTCACCGAGTGTCCCGTCCACGATCTCGAAGATAAATTAGAACAGTCCCACGGTTTTAAAGTGTACTTTCACACCCTAGAGTTTTTCGGATTGTGCGATCGATGTCAACCGGACGAATCTAACTCAACACCAAAGATGGAAAACGAATAGGAGTTTCCGTATACTCTGGAGTCCAGCCTTCCGTATTAGTGAAATAACGTACTGCTTTCACTCGCTTACTTTCGGTCAGATGGAACCAATGTTCTAAATTGGCGGGTACATTAATATACTCTTGGGGTTGTACCGTTAATTCTATCTGTGAACCATCGGGGCAGACGAAACCGAATACTCCCTCACCGTCGACTATATATCTCACTTCATCATCGGCGTGAGTGTGGCAACGTTCAAACTTAGCCAAGAGAGTATGAAGATTGGGTATATCGGGGTGTAACACGATCAAGTCCCTCGATTGATAACCGGATTCCCGTTTTAAATCGGCAAAATAATCGTCTAACGCGCCTAAGACTTCTTCTTTTTCCGCGTCGGATAAAGCCGGTCGATTCAGTAATTGATGGATACGGGGATTATCGCCCACGGGCCAAGTTTTCAGTCCTACATTTAAGGTAGCCAGTCGCTGACTGATTTCCTCACTCGAGGTAATTGTAGTTCCATCTTCTAAACGTAAGATCGCCATTAAGCCCTAGTCCCCTCCATGATGTAGGATTACTTTATTATCTTAACTATTAATGATGGAAACTTGGTTGGGTATTGACCCTGGCTTGGCGATCTTAGGATGGGCGGTGTTACAGGATAACGGCTCGACAAATCCCCTGCTATTGGATTACGGTACGATCGTCACCCCCAAACAATTATCTACCGCTAAACGTCTCGTGGAAATAGAGACGGATCTGATCTCCCTCGTTAAAGAATTCACCCCCGATGGTATCGCCGTGGAAATGCCCTTTTTCGATCGGCAGATTAAAGCCGCCGGGGGTGTCATGCAGGCCCTGGGCATAATCAGTCTGGTGAGTTGTCGGGACGGGGCTAAAGACCCGATCTTCCTACATCAAGCTAGTTGGAAAAGTCATCTCGGTAATGGTAAAGCCAATAAAAAAGAAGTGGCCGAAGTAGTTAAGCATTTATTTGGATTGACAAAAATGCCAGTTAATGATGCAGTGGATGCGATCGGGATTGCCTACGCGGCTTTATGCGGGGTGAGAAACCAGATCAATTAAGAATTGAAAGAGGTTCGGCGAGAAAGTCCAAGTACACATTTTTGCCACGAATAAAAAACCTATAATCAATACATAAGTTTTTTGTAGGTGAATATGCAATGCAGCTAATTAACTTGAAAGAAACTGATACTCAACTAGTCAAGCTAATTGAAGCAGTCGCCGGTGGAGAAGAAGTAATCATCACTCGTAGCGATGGAACAGCCTTCAAAATTGTACGGGTTGGCGCAGTAGAAGCGATTCCTAAATTTGGTAGCGCTAAGGGTTTAGTGATAATGTCCGATGATTTTGATGAGCCATTGGACGACTTCGAGGAATACTCTTCATGAAGCTGCTGCTCGATACGCACACATTTCTCTGGTTTATTCAAGGAAATCTAAATCTAAGTGTAGTGGGGAGAAATTTAATAGAAGATGAGAGAAACCAGAGGTTTTTGAGTGTTGCGAGTCTCTGGGAAATGTGTATTAAGGTTAGTATCGGCAAACTAGAACTGGGAATGACATTTACCGAGTTGATTGAAAATCAAATCCGTGGAAACGCGATCGAGCTGCTTGAAATCCAAGCCGAGCATTTAGACGAGTTAGCCACGCTGCCTTTCCATCATAAAGATCCTTTTGATAGGCTTATCATTGCCCAGAGCTTGGGGGAACAAATACCTGTCGTGACTGGAGACCGTGCATTTGAATATTACCCCATCACCATACTTTGGTAACTAATTATTCAGGCATCCAAGTCAGGTAAGTTGCCCCAAGAACTCCGCCCTATTCGTCCAAGGTTGATTTATGGTCGGTTTTTTTGCCATCGCTCTCGGGTTAAATTAAGCTAGTCTAGAGCTAAAGATATAAATATTCGCCATAAAATAACTATTAAGGAGAGTAACGATCGATGCCGTCTACTGATTTTAAAGATTATTACAGTGTCTTGGGAGTCAACAAAACAGCGAGCGCGGACGAGATCAAGAAAGCATTTCGTAAATTAGCCGTCAAGTATCACCCCGATAGAAACCCAGGTGATAAAGCCGCCGAAGAAAAATTTAAAGAAATCAGCGAAGCCTATGAGGTGTTATCCGACCAAGAAAAACGTCAAAAATACGACCGATTCGGGCAATACTGGCAACAAGCAGGCCAGGGGGGCGGCTGGCCGAGAGGGGGAGGCGGCCCTAGAGTCGATGTTAGCGGTGCCAATTTTGATTTCGATCAATACAATACCTTTGATGAGTTCATCAACGAGTTACTGGGGCGTTTTACCACAGCGCCCGGCGGCAGTAGTCGTCAAAGTTATCCCTACGGTAATCCAGGGGCCGGTACGACGGGTTTTAACGATTTCAGTAACTTCAGTGATTTCGCCGGTACGAGAGCGCAACAACCCCAACAATTAGATAGAGAAGCGACTATTCGCCTCTCCTTCGGGGAAGCTTTCCGGGGGGTGCAGAAACGAGTGTCTCTGGGCAACGAAACCATCGATATTAAAATCCCCGCCGGTACGAAACCGGGTAATCGTCTGCGAGTGCGGGGCAAGGGTCAAACGGGTTCTTACAACGGACTCAGGGGTGATTTATATCTTATCGTGGAACTTGAGCCTCATTCCTTCTTTGAATTCGATGGCGATAATCTGGTGTGCGAAGTGCCTATCACGCCCGATGAGGCGGTACTGGGGGTGTCTATAGAGGTTCCCACCCCGGATGGTCTGGTAATGATGAAAGTGCCGCCTGGTATTCGTTCCGGGCAATCCTTACGCCTTAGGGGAAAGGGCTGGAGAGATGGTAAAGGCGCTCGCACCGACCAGATCGTGAGAATCCTCATCGATACTCCTAAAGATATTACTCCAGATGAACGGGAATTGTACGAGAAAATTCGTTCCCTCCGTACCTATGAGCCGCGTCGTGATCTGCCAGGGATACAACTTTAAACGCCGAATTTGCGCGCAGCGAGTGCGATCGCCAAGGGAAAAATTCTATGTTCCTGTACTTGAATACGCTCGTGCAAAGTCTCTGGAGTATCATCATCGAGTATGGGTACGGCAGCCTGCATCAATATGGGGCCGCTATCCACTTCCTGACGGGCTATGTGTACCGTACAACCCGTTATTTTAACTCCCGCTTCTAAGGCTTGTTCGACGGCGCGGATACCTTTGAAACTCGGTAGCAAACTGGGGTGAATATTGATCACTCGATCGGCGTAAGCTTGGAGTAATACGGGGGTAACAATCCGCATCCAACCGGCCATGATCACCCAGTCTACCCCTTCTTTTCGCAAAATTTCCACGATCGCCCGATCTAATGCTTCTCGCCCTTTAATCTGACGATGATCTAATAAGACGGCGGGTATACCCCATTTCTCGGCCCGTTGCGCTACTTTAGCATCGGGGTTATTATAGATGACGACCCGGATGACGGCGTTGAGACTGCCAGACTCGATCGCTGACGCTAACGTCTCCATATTCGTACCGCTACCCGAAGCCATCACCCCTAATCGTAAAGGCTTTTCTATTTTTATATCTTTTAATTCAATCGCCGGGGAGATTACACTAAGTTTGTCCTTTTCAGACTTATTCATGACGGGTTAAAAAGTTTAAATCGATCTAATTTAGTTATAACTTGATTTAGCTGTTTTCGATGGTTTAAATATTCTTTAAATCTCGGCACAAAGCTTATTTAGCTTTTTAAAAAATGCGAAACTTTTTGAAAAACCGGTGACTAACCACTAACCACTAATTGAGATACCTGTTTTCCCGTCACAGGGTCGATCCAATCGGGGGCTATTTCTGCTAAAGGAATTAGGACGAAACTTCTTTCCCGGAAACGAGGATGGGGAATTTCTAAGGTAGGAGTTTGCAGGATCAAGTTATCATAAAAAATTATATCCAAGTCTAGGGTTCTAGGGCCCCAACGGATGTTACGGATTCTCCCGAATTGCTTCTCTACTTCTAGTAAAGTTCGCAGTAACTCGGCCGGCGAGAGAGTAACTCCTAAAATAGCGCAGCCATTAAGATAGTTCGGTTGAGGAGGGCCGATCGGTGCGGTATCATACCAAGAGGAATGACTGACCACTTCGATCCCTTCGGTGCGATCTAATTGAGCGATCGTCTCATTTAATATAGCCTCCGAATCGCCCAGGTTACTACCGAGTGCGATCGCAACTTTCACCTGTTCCCCTAACAATCGATCCTCCGATAGATAAAGCTATAATCTTTCTAAGAGCCTGCTCGTTACCATGATTGTTACAATCAACCACCTTTATGAGCTTGTGTATTAATCCCGGCTGCTCAAACCCTCAGAATCCCAATAATAACCGATTCTGTCAATGTTGCGGGTCTGACCTTATTCTCGTTGGAGAGTATCGAGTCGTGCGATTACTCAGCGGTAAGGGCGGCTTCGGTAATACTTATGAGACGACAGATGGGGGCGCGGCCAAAGTTCTCAAAGTTTTGACTAATCCTAGTGGGAAAGCGATCGAATTATTCCAACAGGAAGCCCAACTTTTACAACAGTTAAATCATCCTGGTATCCCCAAGGGGGAAAAATATTTCATCTATCACACCAGAGAAGGACAGACACCTTTACATTGTTTGGTGATGGAAAAAATCGAGGGAGAAGATTTAGAAGAATATCGGGGTAAACATTCTCAACCCATGACCCAGGCTTTAGCGCTAAATTGGTTGGCACAACTAGCTAGTATTCTCCATGCCGTCCACGAACATAACTTTTATCATCGGGATATAAAGCCATCTAATATTATCTTGCGACCCGACGGACAATTAGTTCTGATCGATTTCGGGGCCGCCCGTCAGGTTACAGGTACAGTTTTAGTGGGGGGGCAGAATACCAGTATCTATACCCCCGGATACGCACCACCGGAACAATCCACGGGACATTCCAGCCCGCAATCAGATTTTTATGCTCTCGGTAGAACTTTCGTGTTTTTACTAACGGGAAAAGAACCCAGCGATTCCGATATTTATGACTTTCAGAATAACCTTTTTAATTGGCGACCTTATGCGCCGCAAATAGCTGAACCATTTGCTAATTTCCTAGATCAATTAATGGCGGATAGGGTTATGGACAGACCGAAAAATACGGATGTCATTATGAAGAGAATAGAAGCTATTAGAAAAGATCCCTACAATCTTAATTATGTTTTGAATTTAAGCCAAGGGAATGACGAAAATAGCTACAAGACTTTTATAGAAGAGTTGAATAAAATTAGTAAAAACTTAACTAGTTCTCCCAACTACCAATCAGACCCGAAAATCACCGACGTTATTGAAACCTTAGAAAATCTAAAAAGGAAAACATCACCCCCTCGAAAGGGGGGAAAGAAACAACCGCTCAATTTAGTGACATCTCCCACTCAATCTTTACCTCAACAATCACCGCCCCCGGTACATCAGCCTCTGCAGAATCAACAGTCGTCTTCAGATACCGTTCATTACGCCGGTTTTTGGGTGAGGTTCAAAGCTGCACTGTTCGATAGTTTAATTCTGCTCATAGCCGGGGCTTCTCTAGGTGGCTATTTAGGATATAAGTTGCAATTTAGCGATATTCTAGCCCGACTGGCTCTCGATTTGGGCGTGGGTAAAGAGTACTTCATCTATTATGGTACGGCCTTGGGAGCGTTAGGCACGACTACGATCGGCTTTTTTTTAGCCATAGCCGGGGCTGTTATTTACTGGCATCCCCTACCGGATTTTAATTATTTCACGCGAGATCAATTAGCGGGTTTAGTGGCCGGTTTATTAGTGGGAATTTTGATCAAATGGGCCTATTCTACGCTCTTGGAAACCCTATGTAAAGGAACTCTAGGGAAATTACTATTCGATTTAAAAGTTAGCGATATAAAGGGTAGGAGAATATCGTTAGCCACAGCTAATAGACGTTATTTTCTCAAGCTTTTTTCTGCTGTTCCCCTATATTTAGGCTTCATGATAGCCGGTTGGAATAAAAAGAAACGAGCGCTACACGATTTCATAGCCGGGACTCAAATCATTAGGAAAAAATAGAACAGGTAAATTTTTATTAAAAGATATAGAATATTAAAAGTATCTATATGCTTATTTTATATAAATTGCTATGCAAAGTTTAAAACCTGTGGTGAAATTAAGCCAAAGATTTCTCTATAATAATTCATTTTGGTTAATTTTTGGATTAGGAATAATCGGGTTAAGCAGTGCGATCGGGTTAAAATTAACATTCTCAGAAATATCTTGTAATTTTTACTACCAAGCTCAAAAATTATTAGATTATTTACCCTTGAAAATTAGCTTACCATCCTCGGTTAATCCTGATTTTTTATTCATTCCGGCAGGGGTAGTTTTTATAATGGGTGCGATATTTACTAAACTAGTCCCTTCTCCCCGCGGCCCGGCGAGGATTATCGTGCCGTCTTTCCTGATATTTCTCTCCCTACGCTACTTGATCTGGCGAATTCTATTCACCCTGAATTTAGACAATCCCATCAATAGCATCTTTAGTATAGTTCTCTTGGGGATGGAAACGATCGGCATCAGTATCAGCATCTTCCAACTTTTATTAATATTCACACTAAAAAATCGTCACCTAGAAGCCAATCATTACAGCCAAGCCGTGATTGATAAACAATACTTGCCCACTGTAGACATATTAATCCCCACTTATAACGAAGCCCCATTTATCTTGAGAAGAAGTGTTGTGGGTTGTCAGCGGATGGATTACCCCTATAAACGGGTATATATTTTAGACGACACCGATAGAGAAGAAATTAAAAACCTCGCCTTGGAGTTAGGCTGTGAATACATCGCCCGCCGGGATAATAAATATGCCAAAGCGGGCAATCTAAACAACGCCTTGAAACAAACAGAAGGGGAATTAGTCACCGTATTCGATGCCGACTTTATACCCAGTATCGATTTTTTAGAGAGAGTCGTGGGTTTTTTCCAAAATCCTCGTATAGCCCTGGTGCAAACCAATCAAGGTTTTTATAACACCGATGCCATCAGTAGGAATTTAAAATTAGGCGGATTGATAACGCCCGAAGAAGAAAGTTTCCATCGCTTCGCCCAACCCATTAAAGATGGCATCGGCGGTACTATCTGCGCTGGCACATCCTTTGTAGCGAGGCGGAAACATTTAGAAGAAGTCCATTATTTCGTCACCGAATCCATCAGCGAAGATTACTTCACCAGCGTTAAACTCTGCGCCGCGGGATACGAGGTAATCTATCTTAATGAGAAATTGAGCGCAGGGCTACTGTCGGAAACCATCCCCGCTTATATTAATCAACGATTGAGATGGGCGAGGGGCACATTACAGGGGTTATTCCTAGATGTGAATCCTCTAACGATTAAAGGTTTAACCTTTCGCCAGCGCCTGACTCATTTACACGGTTATCTAACCTGGTTTGAATCTTTCCCCAGAGTTTTTTACCTGTTACTACCCCTGATATACTTCTGTTTTAATATAGTTCCCTTCCGAATCACCACGGGAGAGATAATTTATATTTGGTTGCCCCTGTATGTAGGTCATCTAGTGTGTTTTAATTGGGTTAACTTTCGCTCGCGATCGGTAATCTTCTCGGAAGTCTACACCATAATCCTCTGCTTTATTAACTCCCTAACGGTGGTGAAAATTCTTCTAAATCCGTTCAGCGAAGGTTTTAGAGTCACGCCTAAAGGTATTTTCAAAACCCGATTCGTGTATCACTGGCATTTAGCGATACCGTTAATAATTTTCGCCCTCATCACAGCAGTTAACTGCTTTTTGAATTGGGGAAGTTTGAATCTAGGATTACTTTGGGGCGTTTATAATCTGATATTTTTGGGCATCGGATTAAGTATATTATTCGATGCGCCCCAATCCAGTTATGACGATGTTTTCCCCGTGGATTATGCAGTGAGAATTAATGGGTGTTACGAGGGCAGGGCGAGGCAATTATCGGAAATGCAAGGAGTGATTCAATTGGGGAGTAATATTGATTTTCAAGAGAATATTACGATCGAGTTTTTAGAAACGGGATTGAAAGTTCGAGGGCAAATAGTCAAATGTCAGAAAAAAAACGAGGGTTATGAGATGAGGGTTAGATGGGTGGATTTAACCATTGCCTGGCGGAGACAACTAATAGAGATGATATTCTGTCGTCACGGGCAATGGGAAAACAAACAGACTCCAGGAGAGTTACACTCTATATGGCTTTTGTGTAGAAGCACTTGGCAACGGTTGAGAGGCGTTTACAGGCAAACTCATCTGGCTTTACTCAAACGCTGAGAGTAGAAAGAAGCCGATTGATAACCGTTGGTACATTCTTCGGTGAATTTAATCAGATGATGCCCCACTAAACCCACATGAATTAAATTTTCTATATCGCCCGATTTTAACGCAGGTAGTGCCATATCCCAGAAAGTTTTCCGATAATTACCGAACACACCCACCTGCAAAAGTATCTTCACCAAAAGCGTCATCCCCTTGATAATATTAGCCCGTGAAACTCTGGCGGGGCTATTGGGTACGGCGATACGATTAGGATAAGTATGCTGTGCATTATAGGCGAAGCGCTGATATAAAAACTCTGGACTATACGCAGTAGAAATACACTCGCGCCACATTTGGACTACTTCCTCATAAGGCATTAAAAACTCAATATTCGACTCGCGATTCTCGGAAAAATTCAATCTCCCCTCGGCTTCCAAACGATTCCATAAAGGAGTTTTCGGTAAAGCGTATAAAAGATTGATCGTCAGCATCGGTATATTAGACAAGCGGATAAACTCCAGAATATTATCGGCGGTTTCGGGAGTGTCCGTATCGAAGCCGATGATAATCCCGGATACTACTTCCATGCCGTAATTATTTAAAGTTTTAATCGCGTCCAAGATGGGCATACTCAAATTATGTTGCTTCGAGATAGCTTTTAACGCGTCTGACTCCGGGGTTTCGATGCCGCAGAAAACCGTACAGAAATAAGCCTCCCTCATCATCTCCAATAACTTCGGACTTCCGGCGAGATTTAAAGTGGCCTCGCAGGCGAATTGTACCGGGTAGCCGTTGCGTTTTTGCCAGTCGATTAATTGGGGTAATAAATCCATCAGCGCCCGACGATTACCAACAAAATTATCGTCAACGAAATACACCGCCCCCGGATTTCCCGAAGCTAACATGGCATCTAATTCCGCTAATACCTGTTGCGGTGTTTTCAAGCGGGGATTGTTGCCGTAGAGGGCGGGAATGTCGCAGAATTCGCAGTTATAAGGACAACCACTGGAAAACTGGACGCTACCTATAAAGTATTGATCCAGATCGATCAAATTGTAGGCTGGAATAGGGAAATCTTGAAGGGGTAAACGTTCTTTGGTTTCAAAACGAACTTGTTTTTCGGGGCGCGTCTGGTTTTCATCGAGATAGCAAATCATGTCGTCGGTGGCATCCCCTAACTCGCCGAGATGAATGATGTCGAAGTTGGGATAATACTCCGGGCATCCCGATACGGAAGGGCCGCCCAATACCGTTATTTTATTCTCGGCGTGGGCGAGGTCGTTGATTTCATTAATTTGCGGGCGTTGGATGTGCATCCCGCTGACTATGACAATATCCGCCCATTGATAATCTTTGCGAGTGGCGGGGGAGTTATTTTCATCGATGAAACGAATCTCCCATGTTTGGGGTAGATAGGCGGCTACTACTAACAAGCCTTGGGGTGGCATGAAGGCGCGCACACCCTTCATCAGCGAATAGGCATAATGGAAAGTTCCGAAAGAGGGAGTGTATCGAGGGAATATACACAAGACGCGTCGATGATTTTTCGGATTGTAAGGCTTTATAGAGGTTTTTTCTAAAACAGAGGTGGTCATTTAATCTCCTCACTACCAATGGAAAGATTTAATCTGGGAACATCCCATTTGTGCTACGACCGGCAGGGAATGAATTCCCCGCCTAATAGCTCAAGTCGGTTTAAAACCGACTTCTGCTATGAGACCGTGATTTTAATCACGGTCGGGTAAACGCTTCTTGCAAAATCGGAATGCTCCCTTTAATCTTAATGGTAGAAGATTTACCGGCGCGTGAAGAAGAAATCGATCCTGAGCTAGAGTAGGGAAAAAGATTATATTTCTTCTCTATGCCCAATCGTCTCGCCAACTCTCAAAGTCTCTACCTGCGTAAACACGCCCAAAACCCCATTGATTGGTGGTCTTGGAGTGATGCCGCCCTGTTGGAGGCAAAAAACAGCGATAAGCCGATCTTCCTCTCCATAGGTTATTCTAGCTGTCATTGGTGTACGGTCATGGAAGGAGAGGCTTTTTCGGACACCGACATCGCCGCCTACATGAACGAGAATTTCCTGCCCATCAAGGTCGATCGAGAGGAGCGCCCCGATATTGATAGTATATACATGCAGGCCCTACAGATGATGATCGGTCAAGGTGGCTGGCCCCTCAATATCTTTCTCACCCCCGACGACTTAATCCCCTTTTACGGCGGCACTTACTTCCCCGTGGAAGCCCGTTACGATCGCCCCGGGTTTTTACAGATACTGCAATCGGTGCGCCGTTTCTACGACCTGGAGAAAGAAAAATTAAACAATCTCAAAACCGAGATGCTTAACGGACTGAGAAACGGGGCCGTTATACCTCACCAAGAAACTCCTCTAGACACCAAAGAATTATTAGTGACAGGAGTAGAGAGTAATACCAGAGTTATCGCCCCCAATCCCGACAGTTTCGGCCGCCCCAGCTTCCCCATGATTCCCTACGCTAACCTGAGTCTCCAAGGAAGCCGCCTATTACAAGACTCTTCAATCCCCGCAACTCATCAAAGAGGTTTAGATTTAGCCCTCGGGGGTATATTCGATCATGTAGGGGGGGGATTCCATCGTTACACCGTCGATTCTACATGGACTGTCCCGCACTTCGAGAAAATGCTGTACGATAACGGGCAGATACTAGAATACTTAGCTAATCTATGGAGTTCGGGTTATCAAGAACCGGCTTTTCAAAGGGCTATCTCTAAAACAGTCCAATGGCTGAAAAGAGAAATGACTTCCCCGGCAGGTTATTTCTACGCCGCCCAAGACGCGGATAACTTCGTCCATCCTAACGACTTAGAACCGGAAGAAGGGGATTTTTATGTATGGAGTCGAGAGGAATTACAATCTTTTCTCTCCCCGCGAGAATTAAGCGCGATTGAAGAAGTTTTCACCATTACCTCAAAGGGCAACTTCGAGGGTAAAAATGTTTTCCAACGTCGGCAACAGGGGCCATTAAGTCAAGAGATAGAATCAATCCTCGATAAGTTATTCGTCCATCGTTACGGAGTGTCGGCCCAAAACCTGGATATTTTCCCCGCCGCCTTCACTAACGAGGAAGCTAAAAGGGGGGACTGGCCATGTCGTATACCCCCCGTCACAGACCCGAAAATGATCGTGGCTTGGAATAGTCTGGTAATATCGGGCCTCGCACGCGCCTACGCGGTGTTCGCTCAGTCTTCCTATTGGGATATGGCGATCGATGCTACCAATTTTATCCTGGATCGACAGTGGATCGAAGGTCGCCTTTACCGTCTCAATTACGATGGCAAAGCTTCCATCCTCGCCCAGTCCGAAGACTACGCCTATTTCATCAAAGCCCTGCTGGATTTACACCAGGCGAATCCACTAGAAAATAGATGGCTAGAAACCGCCATCAAAATACAGGGTCAAATGGACGAACTATTTTGGGACGAGGAGACGGGAGGTTATTATAATAATGCGATCGATAATAGCCGAGATCTGATCATCAGAGAACGTAGTTACATCGATAACGCCACCCCCGCCGTCAACGGTATCGCCCTCACCAACCTGATTCGCCTGGGCCTGCTGACGGACAATACTCACTACAGAGATCAAGCCGAAACAGGATTACGGTCTTTTGCCTCTATCATGAAATCAGCCCCCACTGCCTGCCCGGGTTTGTTCATCGCCCTAGATTGGCTTCAATACGGTCTGTGCGTCCACAGTACAACCGACTATCTAACCGATCTCATTCGCCATTACTTCCCCGCTACGGTTTACGCCATCGACGGAGGGTTAAAAGAACCTATGATAGGAGTTATTTGTCAAGGAACTTCCTGTAGAGAAGGAGCCAAAAGTGCAACTCAACTAAGGGAACAAATCATAGCCCTACTGCAATAGTTGTCCTCTTCCCCACTCTCCATCCGGTAGTAACCCATAGAGTGATAGGATAATGTGACCTGTAGTTAATTATTGTATTTAGAGTATGTTTCTAAAAAAGAATCTAACACGTTTATTAGCCTTAGTATTAGTAGCCGTTATCGGTTTAATGGGTTGTTCGAGTCCTGGGGGACTGTCCGGTGATTATAGTCAAGATACCTTAAAAGTGATCGAAACTCTCACTAAGGTGATCGATCTTCCCAAAGACGCAGAGAATAAATCGGACGTGCAAAGTCAAGCCCGTCAACAGATCAACGATTACATTTCCCGCTACCGTCGCGAAGAAAAATCCGGTGGCTTGCGTTCATTCACCACCATGCAAACTGCGTTGAACGCACTGGCGGGATATTATACATCCTACGGTAGTCGTCCCCTGCCGGACAAACTCAAAGACCGTTTAAAACAAGAATTCAAACAAGTACAATTCTCCTTACAAAAAGGCATTTAATCCATTTAGTTCATTAAGGTTATGGGTAGTTCATTCGGTCGCTTATTGCAAATCTCCACCTTCGGTGAATCTCACGGGGGCGGTGTTGGTGTCGTCATCGATGGTTGTCCACCGAGGCTAGAAATTTCGGAAGTCGAGATTCAATACGAATTGGATCGTCGCAAGCCCGGACAGAGTAGGATAGTCACACCGCGTAAAGAAAACGATACCTGTGAGATCATCTCTGGAGTATTTGAAGGCAAAACCCTAGGGACACCCATAGCGATTCTCGTGAGAAATCAAGACGCTCGCTCCCAAGATTATAACGAGATGTGGTCAAAATTTCGCCCTTCTCACGCCGATGCCACCTACGAGGCGAAATACGGCATACGTAACCCGAATGGCGGCGGTAGGGCTTCGGCAAGGGAGACCATCGGCAGAGTGGCAGCCGGGGCGATTGCCAAGAAGATTTTGCAAGGGGTGGCCGGCGTAGAAATAGTGGGCTACGTGAAGAAGATCAAGCATTTAGAAGCGGTGGTGAATCACGATACCGTTACCTTAGAGGATGTGGAAAGTAATATAGTGCGTTGCCCCGATGCCCATTGTGCCGAGAAAATGATTGCTTTGATCGATGAGATACGCAAAGAGCAGGATTCGATCGGCGGTATAGTAGAAGTGGTAGCCCGTAATGTACCGAAAGGCCTCGGTGAGCCGGTTTTCGATAAATTAGAAGCGGATTTGGCCAAGGCGATGATGTCTCTGCCCGCGAGTAAAGGTTTTGAAATCGGTTCCGGTTTTGATGGTACGCTCTTAACGGGAAGTGAACACAACGACGAGTATTACATCGATGATACGGGGAATATTCGCACTACCACCAATCGTTCCGGGGGTATTCAAGGGGGCATCAGCAACGGCGAGAATATTATCATCAGGGTAGCGTTCAAACCCACGGCCACCATCGGTAAAGAGCAACGCACCGTAACGAAAGACGGGCAAGAAACCGTATTAGCCGCTAAAGGGAGACATGACCCCTGCGTGTTGCCGCGGGCCGTACCGATGGTAGAGGCGATGATGGCCCTCGTATTGTGCGATCATTTATTACGGTATCAGGGGCAGTGCGGCACTAGCGATCGTTTCTTTCCTTGAATCAAAAATATTCTTGGTAAATTTTGCTAACTTGTGATATAGTTATTGAGCTAAATGCCAAAAATGGGGCTGTAGCTCAGATGGATAGAGCGAGCGCCTCCTGAAAATCGGGCGCTGTAGGGGAAACCCTATAGATGTAAGTGGTCAAATTCAAGGAAGCCTAAGTCGATGAGATAAGGTAATCTTGAGCCAAGTTCTATCGACCCCAGATAGAAAAGGTGCAGAGACTGGTTGTAGACATCAGGGGCAGATAAAAGCAATGGTCTACAACGTAACGGCCACCACCTAAAGGTACTTAAAGCCCAAGGTGAAGGAATAGTCCAGAGAGTGGGGAAACTCACACCAATCTGAAGCGCTAGGTCGCCGGTTCGAATCTGGCCAGTCCCGTTAAATCATAGGATATATTTATAGTTATCTCGCCCATTACCGATCGTGTATCTGGGTAACTTCAAAATTACTTATTAATTATGGTAGCCGAGCCACGCCACTCTCAAAAAATGACGGTAGAAGAATACCTAATCTGGTCAGCACAACAAGAGTTGCGGTATGAGTATATAGATGGAGATATATTCGCCATGACGGGGGGGAGTATCCGTCATAACGATATTGCTCTTAATTTCTACAGAACACTATACCCTCATATTCGTCAGAGAGGCTGTCGGATTAATGTAGCTGATGTGAAAGTTCGAGCGGCGGGAAATAATCGTTACTTCTACCCCGATTTAGTGATAACCTGCCATCCCGAAGACTTAAAATCTACCGACTTCATCGAACATCCCAAGATCATCATTGAAGTGCTTTCTCCGAGTACAGAAAAATACGATCGCACGAAAAAACTTCAATACTATCGCCAAATCCCCAGCCTAGAAGAATATGTTCTCGTTAACTTAGAGGAAACAGAAGTAGAAATTTATCAGCGAGGAGAAAATAAAATGTGGATGTATTCCACGTATAACGATGGGGATATTATCGCTCTACAAAGTATTGATTTTGAGTGCCACATTGATCGCTTATTTGAATGACTCCGGGGAAAATTCTTTAGAATAAAATTCTACTCCCTCACCATCGCCGTGAGGCACGAGACTCTGTTCAAAAAATTGTTCACAACGGTTTTGACCGTCAGCGACGATAACTTTAGCCAGATGACCTTTTTTTAACACCTCCCCCCGATCGCACTCCTCGTAAGCGTAGATGATCAATATATCTCCAGGTTTACACAGGAGGGCGGCCCCGCCGTTAGGGCACACCTCCCCCGAATCCTTTTCACCGGGGAAAACGTAGGTAGAAAAGCGATTACCATTAGTAACATTAACTATATCCACCTCCTCTAACGGTAGAATGCCTACACCTTCGATCAAAGCGCGATCGATAGTGATACTGCCGATATAATTAACGTTAGCCGCGGTCACGCTCACACGATGTAACTTAGCGTGCATCAATCTTACTGTCCCCATTACCCTAATACTGTCCTCATGCTTTCACAATGGGAATGCCTTCTCAAAAATTGCGGTCACTGGCACGGATCTTTCACACGCTTTTCCCCCGGGGGAGAATTATTGGAAGACACACCGACACTGGTATCTCTAGACCCTATTAACAATAATAAGACTATTTATCAGCTTGTGCGTAGGTTTTACCCCGATAAACCGCCCTCTGATCTCGTCCTCCAATATAGTAACCTCAATAAAAGCGTCCTCTTTTGCGAAAACGGAGCGTTTTCTCAAGGCTCCATCCAATGGGCCCCCTATTCGGAATTCGGTAGCGAATTGGGCTTGATTGAAAACGATCGTCGCTTACGTCTCGTACAGATGTTCGATAAAGACAGTAACTTAGAGTACATGACCCTCATCCGCGAGAAGTTACCCGACTCCACAACCCCGGAAAGACCGGGTCTGACGATCGAACAACTTCTGGGACGGTGGAGAGGGGAAGCCACCACATATTATACCGACGGGCGTAATCCTACCACCTACGAAACAGATTTAAAAATCGATCGTACAGGGGGGGACTATCTGAGTCAAGAATTGCGCTTCGGTGACAGATGTATCACCTCGCAGGCGAAAATAGAAACCAACCGCCTCCTCTTCCTGGATAATCCCATGACCGTGCAGATTCTCCTGCTACCCGACGGCGCTTCTTGTAACACGCCCTTACATATCCCTCCCCGTCAACCCTTCGTTTTAGAACTCGGTTGGTTACTATCCCCCCGACTCAGACAGCGATTGATCCGCGGCTACGACGCGACGGGAAAATGGATGGGTTTAACTTTCGTCACCGAATCGAAGGAAGTATCTTAAAATAAGGTAAACAAATGTAAAGAAAATGAGATACAGTTTACATAAGTTAAAAAATAGCATTTATAAGGTAACATCATGCGGAATCCTTGTTTCAGGCAGATCGTAATCGCCTTGAGCATCAGTATAGTAACTTTGTTAACTTGGGTGACTTCACCTGGCGCCGCGATGGCGGTGAATAATCCAGAATTACTACCCGCACAGGAAACACCGATCGTAGATTTAGCGAACTATCTACCGAAACAGCAAGAAGAAGCACTTATTAAAGACATCGATAATTTCCAAGAAGAAACCGGCTGGAAACTGAGAATATTAACCCAGTACGATCGTAGTCCCGGGCGCGCCGTGATCAATTTCTGGGGCCTCGATGATAAAAGTATACTTTTAGTGGCCGACGGTAGAGGCGGCAACTTACTGGCTTTCAGTATCGGTGACGCGGTTTATGAATTACTGCCGAGAACATTCTGGATCGAATTACAAGCCCGCTTCGGTAATATGTACTTTGTGAGAGAGAATGGAGAAAATAACTCGATCGTACAGTCGATGGATACGGTGAAAAATTGTCTCATCAAAGGAGGCTGCGTCGTAGTGCCTGGATTACCGAAAGAACAGTGGATATTAACCCTCATCACTTCCATCGTGGGCGGCTTAGTGTTCGGTTTCGCCGGTATTCCCCGTAAAGAAGGTCAAGTATTCGCGTGGCAGTGGGCATTAATATTTTCGCCCCTGTGGTTTATCCTCTTCATCGCCTTCGGTATCGGCCCCGTGGTCACAAGGACATCGGAATGGTTGCCCCTGTTCCGTAATGTGATAGGATTCGCTCTAGGTGCGATCGTAGCCTATTTATCGCCCCGATTCAACGACCTGACCACTTCCAATTCCAAAACCTGAACCCTATGGAATTACCAGTCATTCAAGCCCAGAACTTAGCCTTGATCGACCAAGAAATAGAAACGAACCGTTTAGGGGCCGCACAACTGGAGATACTGCGGCGTATCATTTACGAAACGGGCGATTTTGAATACCAATTTCTCTTAAGATTTTCCGAAAAAGCTTTAGCATCGGGAGCGGCCGCCTTGGCCGCCCGCTCCACTATAATCGTCGATGTGCCGATGGTACAGGCGGGGATTATCAACGAATTACAGAAAACCTTCGCCAACGCCGTTTACTGTGGTACGGAAACCATCACTCGCCCCCAAAAAGGCAAAACTAAAGCGGAATGGGGGATTCAAACCCTAGCGAGTCGTTATCCCGAAGCTATTTTCGTGGTGGGGCAGTCTCAAAGCGCCCTCCATGGTCTGGTGGAATTGATCGAGGAAAAGGATATTAATCCCGCCTTAATTATCGGTACACCAGCCACTTTCATGGATGCTGACGTACTGAAAGAGAGATTGAAAGATACGGAGGTTCCCTATATCACCATCGACGGCACAAAAGGCGGTGCGGTAGCTGCAGTGGCGATCGTTAACGGTCTCGTCTCCCTCGCTTGGCAAGCTTACGGGCAACATATTAATTACTAGAGGATTATTCGCTAGCCGAGGCGGGGAATACACCGGGTTTAACCGTTACTAACTGTTTATCGCCGTCTCTATCTATCTCTAATTCTAACCCCTGCCCTATGGAACTACCTTCTACTTGTTCCTGTACATCGCTGGCGCTTTTAACGAGTTTACCCGCCACGGTTTCGATCACATCTCCCGGTTTCAAGCCCGCTCGTTGGGCGGGAGAGTCTTTAACCACCCGGATGATCAACACCCCATCACTTCTCTTGACCTGAAAATTGGTTTCTTTGCTTTCATTGAGTTGCTGTTTGAGATCGTCGGTCAAAGTTACCATGTGGATACCGAGATAGGGATGATCCGCCTTACCCTTGGTGAATAATTGATCCGCTATCCGTTGGGCGGTTTCGATCGGTATGGCGAAGCCCAAACCTTGGGCATCGGCGCGGATTGCCGTATTGATGCCGATAACCTCACCCTTGGCATTTAATAAAGGGCCGCCCGAATTACCAGGATTGATGGCTGCGTCGGTTTGAATGAAGCGCACCCGTTTTTCCGGCACTCCCACCTCGCTGCTAGTTCTACCGAGGGCGCTGATAATCCCCACAGTCACCGTATTATCGAGACCGAGGGGATTACCGATAGCGATCGCCCACTCTCCGGGGATGAGATCTTCCGCCCTGCCCACATTAACGGTGGGCAGATTACTCGCTTCGATTTTCACTACCGCCACATCGGTCATGCGATCCACGCCGATAACTTTGCCCTTATAAGTTTGACCGTTTTTCAGGGTGACTTTCACCGACTCCACACCGTCTACAACGTGGGCGTTAGTCAATAATCTGCCATCTTCACTAATAATAAATCCTGAACCGGTTCCCCTCTCCAGATGCTCTTTCGGCATCGGCATCCCGCCTTTACCGAACAAGCGCCCCAAGGGGTTATTTTCGTCGCTTCCGGCCCCGTCGGCCACTTCTTTAGTGGAATCAATCCTTACTACGGCGGGCCCCACTTTTTGCACCGCCAGAGCGATAAAATTGATATTTTCCCCAGCGGCTGCTTTCACCAGAGGGCTTTTCATGGTGGCGGGTACTAATCGAGATTGGGAATCCGGTGCGAAAATTTGCGGTGATGAGCTGTCGGTGTAGCGATTGGCCATCATTCCCAGCGTGCCACCGAGGGCCAATAATCCTAACGAGAATCCTAATTTACCGAATGATAAACCCATAACATCCAATCCATCTGTGAAGTGAGACTAACGGACTAACCTTATACTTCATTATATGGCTTAGTCTTGTGATGGGGTTATCCCGAAGAGTGCGGAACTTCTCCGGCGCTACCCTAATCCTTAAGGGATACAATCACTGAACAGCTATTAATTTCCAACATATTCATGAAATTTATCGATCGATTGCGTTTAGGGATAGCGGTAGCCACGGCGAAATCGGTGACTGCTGTGGTCAAGGGTTTGAAGTTAGGGGCCGCCAGCGTTTTACCTGGTGAAATTTCCCGCCGTCTCCATCCTCGTCTCCTCCCCCTTTTATTTGAACAGGTGAAAAAAGGGGTGATTATAGTAGTGGGAACTAACGGAAAAACCACCACCTCTTTACTGTTACGGGGTATCCTCGAAAACGAGGGGGCGAAAGTCACCCACAATTCCACCGGGGCTAATTTAATTAATGGTCTGATCACAAGTTTTTTAAACGATGCCGATATTTTCGGTCGGTTAAATTCCGATTACGCTATTTTAGAAGTCGATGAAAATATAGTTTCTTTATTATTAAAAGATTGTCAGCCCCGGATTATTTTAGCTTTAAATTTATTCCGCGACCAATTAGATCGTTACGGAGAGGTAGATACGATCGCCCGACGTTGGCAAGAAGCGATACGCCCCCTACCAGAAGATACTCTGGTTATCCTCAACGCCGATGACCCCACCCTCTGCCATCTCGGTCAGGGATTGGGCCAGAAAGTTCTTTATTTCGGTTTGAATGAACCCCGATTATATCTCGAAGAAATACCTCACGCAGTTGATTCTATTTATTGTCCCGCCTGCGGTGCGGGACTGGAATATAAAGGGGTTTATCTGTCCCATCTAGGAGATTATTCCTGTCCGAGTTGCGATTTTACCAAGAGTAATTTATCGGTTAATAGCGGAGAGTGGCCACAAATTCTCATTGGCGTTTATAACAAATATAATACTCTCGCTGCCGGATTAACTGCCCAAGAATTAGGCGTGAATAAATCGGCTATTTTTAACATTGTTAGTAATTTTAAAGCAGCTTTCGGACGGGCGGAAGAATTGGAGTATAAGGGGAAAAAAATCAGGATTCTCCTCTCAAAAAATCCCGTGGGCATGAATGAAACAATCCGGGCGGTACAGGATAGGCAGAAACTGGAACCATCTTCTGTTACTTTATTGGTATTGAACGATCGAACCCCCGATGGTACTGATGTATCGTGGATCTGGGATGTGGATACGGAAAAGTTAACGGCGTTGCGGACTACTTTGGTGGTGACGGGCGATCGTGTTTACGATATGGCTTTACGTCTCCAGTATAGCGAGGACGATCGAGAGGGGGCTCCGGAACTGATCGTCCTGGAAAATCTCCAGCAAGCTCTAGATACGGCCCTAGACCGCACCCGGACAGGGGAAGTGTTACATATTCTACCCACCTATTCGGCCATGTTAGAAGTCAGAGAAATATTAACGGGGAGAAAAATCCTATGAGTCAAGAGATCAAGATCGGCTGGTTGTATCCTACCCTGATGAGTACCTACGGCGATAGAGGTAATGTTATCTGTATCCAGAGGCGTTGTCAGTGGCGGGGAATCGGGGTTTCTATCGTTTCCCTCGATTCCAATAGTAGGAGCGAGGATTTTTATAGCGTGGATTTAATCGTCGGCGGCGGGGCCCAAGATAGACAGCAGGAAATCGTCATGAGGGATTTACAGGGGGCCAAAGCGTCAGCGATGAAGGGGCAGATAGAGGCGGGGATTCCAGGGGTATTCACCTGTGGGTCTCCCCAATTGTTGGGGCATTATTACGAACCAGCGCTGGGGCAGAGAATCGAAGGATTGGGCATACTGGACATGGTGAGTAAGCATCCCGGCCCCGCCGCCCCCCGTTGTATCGGTAATGTGGTATTCGCGATTCTGTCTCCATCCCTCTATAGTCAATTAAAAGAATATACCGAAGATGACCCGATCATCATCGGGTTTGAAAATCATGGCGGGAGAACTTATCTTGAAAGTGTGGCCCCGTTGGGAAAAGTGATCAAGGGTTACGGCAATAACGGTGAGGATGGATTCGAGGGGGCTTTTTATCATCATGCGCTCGCTACCTACGCCCACGGCCCCTTACTACCGAAAAATCCCTTCGTGGCTGATTGGTTGATAGCTAAAGCGCTAGAGCATAAGTACGGAGAGAAACCGGTGTTGAAAAAGCTCGATGATTCTTTAGCCAGACAGGGTAGGGAAGCGATGTTCAAACGATTGGGAGTAACGACGGTGGTCAATAACCCCTAAACTGTTCTTTATGATCACATGGCGAAGATTATCTTAACTTGCCGCGAATCTCAATTTGGCAATAAACAATTATGACAGGAAAAATCATCGATCGTGAAACCAGTGGGTTTCTTTTACTTATAATTCCTTTAGCCATCGGCCTCGTTATTATCTTTTCAGCTTGGCAGTGGATTCTTTTACTGATTATCGCCACTATGGCCCTCAAAGTCTGGCAAGATTACCGCTGGTCGAAATTATCCGCGAGACTTAACCCCACCTTCGCCCGCTTGATGCAGGAACACCAGGGCTGTCTCACCCCTTTAGATTTGTCCCTGAAAACCGGATTGAACCCCAAAACCGCTACGGAATTCCTAGAGAGAAAAGCGGGAGAATTCGGGGCGCAGAAAAAAACGATCGCCCCTCAAGGCACAGTGTACTACTTCATCACTGCGAGTACCTTGGGACTGATTTTAGACGATAGTGAGCCGGAGATAGAACCCGTTAAACCCCTCGCCTCCTCTCCCGCAGCCTCTTTTACCCCGGAGGAAATTACCACACCTGAAGTTGAACCGTCTGCGGTCATCGCCCCGGCAGAGGCAGAGTCACCCGGAGAAATAGCGCTTCCCGATGTTGACACCACTGAGGAACCAGTTAAATCTGTTAGTAATTTGCCCGAAGATGCCTTAGAGGTTTCTAGCGGTGATACGGGAGAAGAAAAAGAGGCGGAAATTTCTAGTGCCGCTTTATCCGCCCCAGAGAATGAACCCGCGGTAGAAGAGGATAAACCTCTCCCTACAACCAATTTAGGGCAATTACTCCAAGAAGCGGACAAAGAGAACACTGTTTCTACTCCCGAAGTATCCCCACCGTCAGAAACAGAAACCGATCATATTGCCGATTCCCTCGGTACATTTAATCAAGTGGAGTTGGCAAAACGTTTAGAAGTTAGTACATCCACCATCGGCAAGAGAAAGAAAGGTATGGATTTTACTGAATGGAGTCGAATTAAAGATCCTGATGGCACGGCTTGGAAATACAACCCGAAAGCCGATAACTTCAGCCCTGTAAAAGATAATTAGACCCGGCAGAGAATTCATTCTCTGCCTCAAAACTCAAGTCGGTGATCACCGACTTCTGCTATGAGACCGTGATTTTAATCACGGTCGGGCTTATGATCTTATAAGAAGCCTTTGACAAGAGGGTTTAGTATTACTTCGTTAGGTGCGGCTACGGCTTTAGGTTTTTGGGTTCTTTTTAAAAGTATGCAGAAGCAAAAATAATTCCCCATCAAAATATAAATAAAGTTTTCAAGTTTGACAGGCTGTCTTTTGCCTTTTTACAAGAGAATAATCATAATTAACAAAGGAAAACATGGGCATAATATCTTAAAATCTATTCCCCAAAATAGGTTTTGGCTTAGCCGAACATCATGCCCCCAATATAAGACTGAGATGATGCCTTCAATGTTGAAACAAGCATTTTTAATTACTGTTCTATCCTGTATGGGGAGTAGTCCAGTGCTAGCCCATGTGATGTGGTTTCCCCCCGGGCAGGGAGGATATAAACTCTGGATGAGCGAGTTTACGGAAACCGAGTCAGAAGAGTACGATCCTAACGGGCCGATCGCTGTTAAAGCTTACGATTTCTCGAAAAATCTCATACCCACATCTATAGATAACGCCACTGTCCCGATTTCGATCGTACCCGGCCAAACACCTGCGGCGATAACCGTCGCTTATGATAGTGGCTTCTGGATTAGAGATGATGCGGAAGGCATAGATGTAGAACACGAAATGGCTAACTATCTGGGTTATTTAACTCCTCAAGAACAAGAAGCTAGAGGTTACGATACTTTCGTTCATCAGCTAAAGTACACTCAAACCCTTTATGATGGCTTTAATCCCTCGGAGAATTTTGGACTTCCCTTAGAAATAGTACCGTTAAGCGATCCCTTCACTCTTAATGGCGGTGATACTCTACCGATTAAAGTATTGTTCGGGGGACAATACGTAAATGATGCGACCATTCTCTACCTAGATACAGAACAGACCGTCGATTCTAATGGTATCGCTTATATTCCCATCGGTTCCAAAGGATTACAACCGATCGAAGTAGATTACAGTACCCCAGGCACAGCTAACACTCCGTTAACGTACTACGCCACCAGCTTCACCACAGGCTCTAATCTTAGCTCGACCTCGGTGCCCGAACCTTCATCCCTGATAGGTTTAGGAATTATAGGATTAGGTTTGTGTCTCAAAAAACGTTGCTAGGGCGGAGGGAATAATGCAATCCAATGAACGGGAAATAGTCCCCGGCCAGGAGTTTTTGAAGCCGTTATATCTGGCGAGAGTGTTCATGTACGGGCTGAGTATACTGTCTGCCCTATTATTTCTGTCCCTGCCCTTAGTCAATTTATTACATACTAGTGGATGGCAGAGATCGATCGGTACTATACACGGTTTTGCCGCATTAGGAACAACGGTCATCACCGTATACACGGGTCATCTCGCCTTTCCTCTCTTGCGGGGCGTTAGTGAGATATTGCCGCAAATACGAGTTCTAGCGTTTTCTTCTACCCTACTGACGGGACTGGGAATTATCACGGGTAATATAGCTTATATGCGTTACCGGGCGGGCTTAGAGTTCGGCGGTGCCAGGGCTTGGCTGATCGAAAACACGCCTCTCACCCAATATATTCTCATGGAATACCACGAGTTTACTTTATTATTCACCTTGCCCCTAGGAGTTGCTTGTACTTGGATTCTTTGGAGATACGGGGATGGTATTCAATCAAAATCCCACCGTCAGGTATTAGCGGCTACCTGTATCGGTTTACTGATGATGATGTTTTTCGCCTTGGGCGGTTTAGTAACAGGGTTAGGAGTGGCGAAAATTCATGCTTTATAAACTTCGGTTTTTTCCCAAGAGATTGATACGGGGTGCGAAAACCCCTCCTGAGGTATCCGGCCCCGCTGCGGCGGCCTTGATTAGTGCGGGTATCGGCTGTTTCTCTATGATGAGCGCCCATCACTTAGCGGATACGTCTAAGTTTCTAGATAAAATCGTCTGGTCTTTAGGCGGCTGGATACCTGGAAGCCACGGAGATGATCACGCATGGGGTAATATTGGCAGTTATAGCGGGAAAGAAACAATTCTTCTGGTAACTTGGCTGTTAAGTTGGGTAATATTACATTCTGTTTGGCGAGATAAACAAATTAAAGCTAATACTCTCTTTTCTTGGTTTCTCGGTTTGTTCGTTGTCGCTACAATTATGACATGGCATCCCTTATTTCCTTATTTACGATTAATGTAAAAATGTCGAAACAACTGCGAATATCGAAGGGCAAAGAACTATATCGATACCTTTGGCTTCTGGGGGGAGTCTGGTTTCTTTTTATGGTGACGGCTTTTTTAGCCTGTTTTCGAGTCAGCCATTCCCCTAAGTTTTCCCCCTATAATTCTTACCTCAAAGATACGCCCCCTAAAAGTCAACTTCATTAATCTTCCCAATTGTCTTCCCGAATTTTTTCCCGTTGCGCTTCCACGAGAGATTGCTGTAATTCGGGCCAATCCATTTCGGAGGCGGCAACTTTTTTCATTACTTGTCCCTGTCGGAGATACAGGATCGAGCGAGCGAACTCTTTAACTAATTCCAGTTGGTGATTGATCATGATTACCGTGGTATCGAGATCGCTCAGGACTTGGAGAAGATGATGGGCCGTGCCCACATCCAAAGCCGAAGTAGGTTCATCGAGGAGTAAGACGCGGGGCTGTAAGACTAACGCCCTAGTGATACAGACTAATTGCCGCTGTCCCACGGATAATTGTAACTCTGATCGATCGAACCACTCACGAGGTATATGTAATCTTCCAGTCCACTCCTCTACCCTGCTACTAATTTCCGATTTCGGGAGTTTCTGTAAACGCAGGGGATAGGTTAAAGTGTCGTAAACGGTCATACCCAGTAACTTCGATTCTTGAAGTACCAAAACTATTTGTTGGCGTAACGCGATAGGTGAATATTGATGGAGAGGTTGCCCATCAAAATCGATCCTGCCGTCCGTAGGTTCCTGAAGCCGGTTCAAAAGACGTAATAAAGTAGTTTTCCCCGCGCCGGATGGCCCCACTAT
Source organism: Chlorogloea purpurea SAG 13.99 (assembly GCA_016903695.1). Classification (GTDB taxonomy): domain Bacteria; phylum Cyanobacteriota; class Cyanobacteriia; order Cyanobacteriales; family Microcystaceae; genus Chroococcopsis; species Chroococcopsis gigantea_A. The sequence goes on along the minus strand of JADQBB010000001.1, from coordinate 141,495 downwards.
GGCTAATCTTTCCCCCCCATTCACGGTAAAAGATATATCTCGCAATAAAAAGCCGCCGCCACGGGGTAGGGCTAAACTAACGTCCTGTAGTTGTAGGATCATTATTGGCAGAGAATCCTAGCGTGATGACGCAGATGGTCTTCAATGAAAGTAGAGATCATAAAATAACCGTGGTCATAACCGCGATGGAGACGAAAGTTAACCGACTGCCCCGATTCTTTACAGGCGCTGACGAATTTTTCCGGTAATAGCAATTGCTTTTCATAGTATTCATCCGCAGTACCCTGGTCGATGAGAATCGTGTCCCGAAACTGATAGCGCCTCACCAATTCCGTCGCGTCATAAGCTTTCCACGCGCTGCGATTCTCTCCTAAATAGGCGGAGAAAGCTTTATCACCTAACTCGGTGCCGATGGGGGCGGCTATGGGGGCAAAAGCCGAGAGGGAAAGATATTTATCGGGGTTGGTGAGACCGCAGACTAAAGCGCCGTGTCCTCCCATGGAATGGCCAAATATACCCTGTTTGTCGGCGCGCCCTGGAAAGTGCGTCCAGATCAGTTGAGGCAATTCTCGGGTTATGTAGGTATACATTTGATAGTGGGCTTTCCAAGGATCTTGGGTGGCATCCACATAAAAACCCGCGCCACTACCGAGATCGATCGAATCATCTTCGCCGACGATACCCGTACGACGGGGGCTGGTATCGGGAATCACCAGCATGATACCCAATTCGGCGGCGAATCTTTGGGCACCCGCTTTGATCGAGAAATTTTCTTCGCTACAGGTCAGGCCCGATAGGTAATAGAGAACCGGTACGGACTGGGTTTGAGCTTGGGGGGGTAGATACAGGGCGAAATTCATCGGCGCGTTACAAGCAGATGAATCGTGGGTGTAGTAATTCATACTGCCGTTAAAACAACGACTTTGGGAGCGTAAAGATAGGGTCATAGTATTGTTAAAAAGTGACAACGCTGCGGATAGATTCGCCTTTGTGCATGAGGTCAAAAGCGGTGTTGATTTCTTCGATGGGCATGATGTGGGTGATGAGGTCATCGATGTTGATTTTTCCCTCCATGTACCAATCGACAATTTTTGGTACTCCAGTTCTACTTTTGGCACCCCCGAAGGCTGTGCCTTTCCACACTCTGCCTGTGACTAGTTGGAAAGGACGAGTGCGAATTTCTTGCCCCGCGCCCGCAACTCCGATTATTGTAGATACCCCCCAGCCTTTGTGGCAACATTCTAGGGCTTGACGCATCAAGTCCACATTACCGACGCACTCAAAGCTATAGTCAGCACCGCCTTTAGTTAAATCCACCAGGTATTTAACTAAATCTCCCTCTACTTCTTTGGGATTGACGAAATGAGTCATGCCGAATTTGGTGGCTAAAGCTTGGCGGTTGGGGTTTATATCCACGCCGATGATTTGGTCAGCGCCCACCAAGCGCGCACCTTGAATCACGTTCAAGCCGATACCACCGAGGCCGAATACTACCACTCTCGAACCAGGTTCGACTTTGGCGGTATTGATAACTGCGCCGATGCCGGTAGTGACTCCACAACCGATGTAACAAACTTTCTCGCAGGGGGCATCGTCGCGTATTTTGGCGAGGGAAATTTCCGGTAAGACGGTGTAGTTAGCGAAGGTGGACGTACCCATATAGTGATAGAGTTTTTCCCCGCCGAAGGAAAAGCGGCTTGTACCGTCGGGCATGACTCCCCGGCCTTGGGTTTCCCGGATGGCCTGACAGAGATTGGTTTTAAAGCTGAGGCAGTATTCGCATTGACGACATTCGGGCACGTAGAGGGGGATAACTTTATCTCCCGGTTTGAGGCTTTTTACCCCCTCTCCCACTTCTACTACTATGCCCGCTCCCTCGTGACCTAAAATTGTGGGGAATAAGCCTTCTGGATCTAATCCTGAGAGGGTATACGCGTCGGTGTGACAGATTCCCGTGGCTTTTATTTCCACTAGGACTTCTCCGCTTCTGGGGCCTTCTAGTTGCACCGTCTCGACGCGGAGGGGTTGTTTCGCTGAAAATGCGATCGCTGCTTTAACATCCATAGTCTACTTCTACCTTTAATTCCCGATACCTAAACGCCCCGCTAAACCCGGACTTAAAGGAATGAGAGTGGCCAACATTAAAAATAATACCAATAGTCCCCAGAGAGCGCGAGTATCGTCCGGTTCCGTTAATTCGTTGAGGCCGGGGCGCTCTAAATCCCTCTGCAAGAAAGCCACTAAAATCGTCCAGTAAAGGGGTACGGGATTTTCGGGATTGACCAAGGATACTATAGCGAGAATCGTCAGGGTAACGATCGTGGTGCGGCGGGCGATTTTCCTGCCATAGATCGCCTGTACGATTCTCCCTCCATCTAATTGTCCCGCGGGTAATAAATTCAGGGCGGTGATCACGAGGCCTAACCACCCCACTACGGTTAGGGGATGCACGTCGATGATGGCTTGTTTTAATTGGTCTCCCAATATAACTTTCGCTAACGAACCTACTAAAATCGAGCCGTGAAAGAAGTTGGTGGGTATCTGAAATAAACTGCCTTGATGGGATAGGATTAAGCCTAAAATCAACAAGACTAAAGAGGTTAATCCTCCTAAAGCTGGCCCGGCTAAGGCTATATCGAATAGCGTTTTACGATCGGGTAATATAGATTCAAAACGGGTAATCGCACCGAATGAACCTATCTGCCATGTGGGCAAAAAATAAGGCAGGCTTAACTTTACCTTGTAGCGATCGGCGACTACTTTATGGCCGATTTCATGGGCTAATAATATCCCCCATAAACCTAAACTTAAGGGGATGGTTTCCGCGTAACGCCCCCAGTTGTTATTAAAAAGATCGAAGCCCAAGAGAATTCCCGTCGCTTCTAAACTCGTGACTATAGTACCCACCAGTAACACTAAGGAAAGATTTTTCTGGACTAAAGTGGCGGGTTGTGGGTCGTCGCTACTAGGAAGAACTATCACCACCGGTTTATTATCTGTTCCTTCCACGAGAAATAATCGATATTTATCGCCGAAGTTTTCCTGCATTTTCTGTCCCAGTTTTTTGTGAACGTCTTCTGCTTCTCCTCTGAGATTACCTTTAAAAATGGCTCCCTCTTGATAAGAGATAGTTTCGGTGGTGAAAAAAGTATCGATGCCGAATATACCCTGAATCTTTTTTAAATCTTTTTCGGGGATGGGGATAATATTAGGTAAGATTTTGGCTTCATTAATCGGCGCTGTTTCCGGGACGGGTTCGGGTTCGATAACGGGAGCAGGGGTGATATTTTGTTCTAAATTCAATTTCCGTAAACGTCTGCCGAGGAAGATATAAATAATAATAGAACTCACTATTAAAAATAATAGGCCAGCTATATTGAGATATATCCCCAAGGCAAATAAACTCAAAAATATAAGCCAGGGTGACATTAAAACTACCGATTGCAACCAAGCGATCAAACCCATCTTCCCGTAAGATTTAGCCCGATAAAATCCCCAAGTTAAAATGATTAAGGCTATGAAAAGAATTAAGCCCACGGTAGGACTAGTAAAAAAATTGGCTGTCGATGTATCTAACATGGTTGTTTTAAAGTTAAGAAAGGGCTTTTAAGGCCGATCGTAAATTACCTTGATGGTAGTGTAATAGTTTTTCGCCTTCTTCTGGAGTTAAACCACTCCAGTGCATTAATAAAGCCAGTTTCACCTTCTTACCGCTTTTCTCTAATAATAGTTCGGCTGCCGCTCTATCTAACCCTGTTATATCACTAATAATCCTTAAAGCTCGATCGTGCAGTTTCTGATTAGTGACGGCCACATCGATCATGCGATTGCCGTACACTTTACCCAATTTTACCATCGTACCTGTAGAGATAATATTGAGAGCCATTTTCGTTACCGTACCAGCTTTGAGACGGGTTGAACCAGCGACAATCTCCGGTCCGGTAAGTAATCTAATATCTATATCCACGTCGAGGGGCACTTGTTGGGATGTCACACAACTAATGCCCACGGTAATCGCCCCGCGCTCTTTAGCGGATTTTAAAGCGCCGTGTACGTAGGGAGTAGTGCCACCCGCGGTAATGCCGATAACCACATCGAGGCTCGTGATTTCCCTATCCATAATCGCCCTTGCACCATCAATAGCGTTATCTTCTAGGCTTTCGGAACTGCGCACGAGGGCGGAAGCCCCGCCCGCTATAATAGCTTGCACTAACTCCGGGGGAGTGCAGAAAGTCGGGGGACATTCAGCCGCGTCCAATACTCCCAATCTGCCGCTGGTGCCAGCACCCACGTAGAATAAACGCCCTCCCCCCCTCAGGGAATGAGCTGCCGCGTCTATAGTGCGGGCTATTTCCGGGGCAGCGTTAGCGATCGCATCTAAAGTACGCGCGTCTTCTTGATTGAATAGTTGTACTAATTCCAAGGAATTTAACGCGTCGAGGTTTTGACTGTTGGGGTTGATCTGTTCCGTCAGGAGATGTCCGCGACTTTGTAACTGTTCCATGATTTTTATAACAATCCTTCTAAACGACGACGGAGAGTTTCTAATTCTGTGTCGGAAATTTCCGCCGTTTCTGGTTCTGTGGCTGCGGGCTTCTCTTCTGTATCCCAGTCTAATTCTTCGAGATTGTGCTGGGGGGGAATCGCTAACATTCCTTCTTTCACTAATTCCCATTCATAACCCGTACTCTGACAGAATTCTTCGATCTCTTCTGAAGTTAAGGACTCTACAGAAGCGGTAGGAAAGTCTTGGGCTTCTAATAACAGGGCGAAACGAGTGGCATCGTCAACGGATTCAAACATTAACACTTTATTCTGTTCTCCCATTTGAATCGTGTGGATACCTTCGTTATCCGTCCCTGGATTAAAAATTAGTACATATACACGCATAGTTAAAAACGATCGATCGTTCAGTAATAATCTATGCTAATTTTACAGCCACGATCGATCCCTAGTTTTTTTAACTTAATTACGGCGTAACCATTTTTGCCCGTTGAGGCGTTGCAGTGTATACATCAGTAAAGTGTCTAAAGTGACTTTCCGCTCATCGATCATGAAGGATTCGAGGGTGCTGGCTTTACCACCCCCTTCGGAGTAGGAGAAGGCTTTTTTGCCGCCAATATCCCCTTCGATGAAATAGAGGTTAAACTGACGGTCTTGCCATTTACCGGCTATTTGCCAGTAATCTTCATTACTGGGGCTGCCTTTAACGGCAATCTTATCCTTTTTCAAGGCTAGAGATACATCTGCTAATCCCTGCTTTTTCAAGGCCGAATCTAAAGCGGGAGTAAAATCCTGTTGTATAAATTCCTCGAAGGGTTTATCTTCTACTGTGGGCTGTTTAGCTTTTTTCGGGGGTGCTTCTTTCGGTGCTTTAGCTTCGTTAATAACTTCCGCTTCGGGCTTGGGTGCAGTTTCTTCAGACATAATCGTTAATTAATTTACGGCTATGGTTTTGTAGAATATCCTACCTTACTGTGACATTCTCTCAAAATAGAGATTTCTCAATCCCTCCCTCAATTCCCAAAGGAGATAACTAATTTTTCTGACGATGGAGTTTAAACAGCTATTTGAATTCTTTCTAATAAAAGTTTGGCAAATTCTTTTTCTGCGATGCGTTCGTTGTAATAAACTGTCACCGAACTAGCGGGCTGATTTATTCGCACGGATTCAACTCCCGTGATATTTTCAATGAGAGACTGTATATTCTGGGCGTAATTACTATTATTAAAAACCATAGGTACTTTTACCCTGATCCTGCCCCCGATATGGTGAACGATTTCAGGATTATTTTTGTTATCGCCCCCAGTTTCACCCCAAAAATTTAACCCGCCCAAGTTAGGGAGGGGGAGAAAATTAGGTAAGAAGGATACCGCCGGAGAATGGAGATCGGCAGTTAATCCATTCTCTTGATCGATAATGGCATCATTTAATAATAGGGTTTTCTGCCGTTTTTTTGTTGTAAATGAGTATCCTTCCTCAGATTCTATGTAAGATAAGAGATCAACTAATTGATTTTGAACCACTATTAATCTTTCCCAACCTGACAGGTCTTTTATCGAATTTGCCTTACGAATACCGTCTACTACTTTCATAACATCTTGATAGAAAAAATCCTCCGGTTTATAGCCACTCATTATTTCTTCAAATTCGTATACGGACAGTTCTGTGAATTCAGGATAGGTAGGGTCGTGGGACGGGAATTTTTTAACGATTGCGTATCCCAGAGAGCGTTGTTGAGTTAAAGTGAACAGGAAAACATCAGAGCCGAAAGTTTCTCTGTCTGCAAAAGTTTCGGCGATATTTCTCGTGAGTTCAATGGCTTTTCTATCTTGGACATAAGATCCGTAATGATAAAAAACGAACACCCACCCGAAATATTTCATGATCACATAAACTATGGCTAAAGCCTCATGATAAGTGATCTCTCCTTCTGGCTCACCTTCATGAGAAATTTCCCGTCGGAAAACTCCCAATTGATCTTGAACCAAAATTCTATAGAGAACAAAATTTAATTCCTGTGTGGCCAACATGAAAGGATTAATACAGAGGGCATCCAGTTGATCCTGTTCTATTCTCCGCTCTTTCTCTTCCTGTTCCGTCCAAGTCAGAACAGTCCAAATAGCGGTACCGATAGTGGAAAGAGCGACCAGTGCAAATTCAAAATTCATAAATTAATCTCCCGCTACAAAGTTAACTAATTTTCCCGGAACCACGATAACTTTTTTGATAGTTTTCCCGGATAAATGTTTCTTGGCTACCTCCGAATTGCGGGCGTATTCTTCCAATCCTGCTTTATCTAGATTGGCGGGCACTTGGATCGTGCCCCTGGTTTTACCCATAATTTGGATTACTAAAGTGATTTCATCCACTTCTAAAGCCGAGGCATTTACTGCGGGCCAAGTTTGATTATGGATAGAATCGCTGTTACCGGATTCGTGCCATAATTCTTCGGCGATATGAGGGGCGAAAGGGGCTAGTAGGACTAATAAAGTCTTCACGCCTTCCTCGTACACTGGAGAATCAAAAAGTTTATTATCAGCGAGAGCGTTACTTAATTTCATTAACTCGGAAATAGCGGTGTTAAATTGATAATCGCCGTTTAAATCTTCTGAGATTTCTTTAATAGCTGTATGGACGGCCCGCCGCAGATCTTTTTCGGCTTTCGTTAATTCTGACTTACGGGAAACGCGGCCCGGTTTCTTGTCAATATACTCGGCAACTAAACGCCAGATACGATTGAGAAAGCGGAATTGTCCCTCCACGTCAGCGTCATCCCACTCTAAATCTTTCTCCGGGGGGGCTTTAAAGAGGATGAACATTCTTGCCGTATCGGCCCCGTATTTGTCTAAAACTTTGAGAGGGTCAACGCCATTGTATTTAGACTTGGACATTTTCTCGTACAATATTTCTAGCGGTTCTCCGGTAGCCGGGTCGAGCGGATTTTCGGGATTTATCCCATCTGGCGGTATATATTTGCCCGTTTTCGGGTTTTTATAGGTCGTGCCCTGTACCATCCCCTGGGTGAGTAATCGCGTGAAAGGTTCGTCTATGGAAACTAAACCCCGATCGCGCAATACCTTGGTAAAAAAGCGAGAATACAATAAGTGCAAGATAGCGTGTTCGATACCGCCCACATATTGATCCACCGCCATCCAATCGTCAGCTTTATCTTTGGCGAAGGGAATTTTGTCGTTAAGTGCGTCGGGAAAGCGGAGGAAGTACCAAGAGGAATCTATAAAAGTATCCATCGTGTCGGTTTCCCGTTTTGCCGGTTTACCACAACAGGGGCAAGATACATTCACCCAGTTGTCTAATTTAGCCAAGGGTGAGGGGCCTCGCCCGCTAAACTCCACTTCCGAAGGCAAGACCACGGGTAAATCTTCTAAGGGTACAGGTTTACTACCACAATCGGGGCAATGTATGATGGGTATGGGACAACCCCAATAGCGTTGACGGGAGATTAACCAGTCTCTTAGACGGTACTGGATACGGGCTTTACCATAACCATTTTCTTCCGCGTGTTCGATAATCGCCGTCTTACCTTCTAGAGAATTCATGCCGTCAAATTGACCGGAATTAACCATAATTCCAGGTTCGGTGTAAGCTTGCGTTAAGGTAGGGTTTTCGTCTTGTGAGCCTTCGGGAATGATGACGGTTTGAATGCGTAAGTTATTCTCTTTAGCGAATTTAAAATCTCTCACATCGTGGGCGGGCACTCCCATCACCGCGCCAGTGCCATATTCGTACAGTACGTAATCAGCGATGAGTACCGGGATTTCTTCACCGTTGAAGGGGTTAACGGCCTTGCCGCCGGTGAGAATGCCGCGTTTGGGTTTGTCTTCGGCGGTTCGATCGATCTCGCTTTGGCTCGATATATCCTTGATAAAAGTTTCTACCGCCTCTTTCCTGTCTTCTGTGGTCACTTGTAGGGTGAGGGGATGTTCTGGGGCGAGGACTAAATAGGTGACACCATACACCGTATCGGGGCGGGTAGTAAAGACGGGTATAGACGAATCTAATCCTATTATGGGAAATTCTAGATAAGCACCGATCGATTTACCGATCCAGTTGGCCTGCATTAATTTCACTCTTTCGGGCCAACCCGTTAATTTATCCAAATCGGTCAATAATTGTTCGGCGTAGTCGGTGATTTTGAGAAACCATTGCCGTAATAACTTCCGTTCTACTTTAGCACCCGATCGCCACGATCGTCCTTCCCCGTCTACTTGTTCGTTAGCCAAGACAGTTTGATCGATCGGGTCCCAATTAACCGCTGCTTCTCGCTGATAAGCTAAACCCGCCTCGTAGAATTGTAAGAATAACCACTGCGTCCAGCGGTAATATTCGGGGGCGCAGGTGGTGACTTCCCGGTACCAATCGATAGAAAGTCCCAATCCCTGTAACTGCGCTTTCATCCCGGCGATATTTTGCAGAGTCCATTGGGCGGGCGGCACACCCCTTTCAATAGCCGCGTTTTCGGCGGGAAGTCCGAAAGCATCCCAGCCCATCGGATGGAGTACGCGATAACCTTGCAGGCGTTTGTGACGAGCGATTACATCGGTGATGGTGTAATTACGAACGTGACCCATATGTAAGTTACCCGATGGATAGGGGAACATGGACAGCGCGTAAAATTTGGGTTTATCTGATGTGGTCGGTGTGGTGTCCGATCCTTGTTCTGACCAGATTTTACGCCATTTCTTCTCGATCGCACCTGGGTTGTATTGGAACTCCACGAATCATCTCCTACTGCTGTCTCGGTAATTATTTATTTTATCTTTGTTCGCTTTGTTAATTTAAAAAGGAAGATCCTCTTCGGAAATGTCCGATATGTCTGGTCTATTAGTAATAGTAATCTGGGGTTGAGTGGGAACTCCCACGGATTCCGTCAGAACTAATTCCCCCTCGAAGATCTTAGCGAAAATTGTTGCCGCGTCCGTATTATTGACATTTTCCTTTTTCTGTGGTATTTGGGGCAGAGGTTTTTCTACCGGCGGCGGGGTCGAGCGTTGATGACCGTTTTCAGGGGTCGAGGGGATAATTGGTTTCTCCTTTTCTTCCTCTTTAGATTCGGGCTGCGTTTCGGGAGGTGGGGGAGTTACCAAAGTAGCGCCGGTGACTTGAATGTGAACTTTAACTTTCTTGCCACAGACAGATTCAAAGGCCGATTCGATCAAATCGGTTTTGCCGCGGATAAGCCGCAGGAATTTTTCACTAGGAAAAGCGATAACGGCGACGGAATCGGAGAAACTAAACAATTTCCCCTGTTGACGTAAGAGTGTACGAGTGGCCATTAAGGGAATAGCTTCTAGCACTTTATCCCAAATCTCTCCGGTATTCCTATTATCTTCTCTGGGGGTACTAACTACCTCCGCCTTAACGAATGGAACGATCGCAGGAGGGGGCGGCGGGGTTTTTTCCGTCACTGATGGGATACCACTGGGAGGGGTGGTTTTAACTTCCGGGGTCTGGGGGGCAATAGAGGTGGTTTTGGGTGGTGCGGGGGGCGTTGAAGGCTCACTACCCCCGATAAGTCCCATCAAAGTTATTTCCAGCCACAGACGGGGTTGGGTGGTGTGTTTGATCTGGGCTTCGCTCCCTTTCAAGTGTTCTTGAGCCTGGAGGATGTCGTTTATAGACCATGACCTCGCTTCCGCACAAAGTGCCTCCCAGGTGGGGGCGGTGATGGGTACTAAATCGGGGCGGCCTGGGGAAGTTTTCGCTAGTAGTAAGTTGAGATAGAAACCCGCCAAGTTTTGTAATACGGTGAGCGGCTCTTTACCTCTGTTCATGAGGTGACGGCACTGCTCGATGATAGTTTCAGGATTTTGCGATCGCACCGCCATTAACAATTTGAATAAATCTTTCTCCGGCACGGCCCCCACTAAGTCCCAAATCTGATCGGGTGTTATGGTGCCTTCTAGTAAGCTTAATTGATCTAATAAACTTTCCGCATCCCTCAAGCCGCCATTAGCGATTTGCGCCACGAGGGTGACGGCGGCCGGTTCGATGGCGATGTTTTCTATAGAGGCTATTTTACCCAGGTGGGACACCATATCTTCTAGGGGGATACGGCGATAATCAAACCTCTGACAGCGGGAGATAATGGTGGGGAGAACGCGCTGGGGGTCGGTAGTGGCGAGAATGAAGGTAACTCGATCGGGTGGTTCTTCTAAAGTCTTCAGGAGCGCGTTAAACGCTGCGGTACTGAGCATATGTACTTCGTCGATGATGTACACCTTATAACGACATTGTACGGGGGAGAATTGAGAGCGATCGATTATTTCCCGGATATTATCTACACCCGTGTTACTAGCCGCGTCGATCTCGATGATGTCCAAAGCCGAACCGGAAGTGATCGATCGACATACATCGCATTTACCGCAGGGTGTGGGGGTGGGGCCCGGACTGGAAATGCAATTGAGGGATTTGGCGAGAATTCTGGCGCTGGAAGTTTTACCCGTGCCTCTAGGCCCCGTGAATAGATAGGCGGGGGCGATTCTGCCGGTGGTGAGAGCATTACAGAGAGTGGTAGTTATGGCGGATTGTCCCACTAAATCGGCAAAAGTTTGGGGGCGATATTTGTGATGTAGTGGTTCGTAACTCATTTGGCTTGATGCGGAATTCTCATTTACCTATTTTAGTATAGTTCCCTTGTATTAAAAATTAGTACAGTTTTCTTTTATTATTTATGAGTTTGTCTTAATATTTTGTAACCGCCTATTTCAATTTTTCTTGAAATAATAAAAGCATCCTGATTACAATCTAGCTCATGTTAATGGAAATTAAACAAAAAAAATTGATACTTAAGCCTCTATACCCCATCCTTAATCTTGGCTTAGCCCTATTACTTCTCTCCTGCGCCCCGGTTGAAAAAAAACAAGGTATAAAAATCGATGGCTCTAGTACGGTTTACCCGATAACGAAAGTCATAGCAGATAATTACAAAAGCGAAAACAAGGATGTAGTAGACATGGAAGTTAATTTTTCAGGTACTACGGACGGCTTCCAAAAGTTTTGTGAAGGGAAAACGGATATTGCTAATGCCTCGCGTCCTATCGAACAACAGGAAATAGAACTGTGCAATCGCAATAAAATCCGCTTCGTGGAATTGCCCATCGCTTTCGATGCGCTGACGGTGGTAGTCAACCAAGCAAATAACTGGGTTCAAAGTTTAACGGTGGAAGAATTGAGGAAAATGTGGGAACCGTCCTCGGAAGGGAAAATAAAGCGTTGGAATCAAATTAAACCCGATTTTCCCGATCAACCTTTAAATCTTTATGGTGCTGGCGATAAATCAGGTACTTTTGACTATTTTACCGGAGCGATCGTCGGAACCGAACGAGCCAGCCGCTCTGACTACGTGAAAACAGAAGACGATGAAATTACCGTGCGGGGGGTGGAACAAGACCCTAACGCTTTAGGTTATTTCGGTTTTGCTTATTACAAAGCCAACCAGAAAAAATTAAAAGCCGTACCCATTGATGGGGGGAAAGGAGCAGTCCCACCCGCTCAAGAAACGGTAGAAAATGCTCAATATCAACCCCTTTCCCGCCCATTGTTCATCTACGTTAATTTAGCGGCGGCTCAAAATAACCCCGATCTCAAAAACTTCGTAGAATACTACATAAAACAAGCTCCATCGGTAGTATCTCAAGTAGGGTACATCCCCCTACCGGGAGAAGGCTATCATTTAGCGACTGTAACTTGGCAAAAAGGAGAGGTGGGGACTGTTTTTGAAGGCAAGCCGCAAATTGGCTTAACTATCGGTGAGTTACTTCGCAAAAAAGCTAAATTCTGAAGCTATATTGCTCTTCAAGTTTATAACGAAGCAAAATAAGCCTATAGATACCACAGCGATTATTCCCCTAAAATTTCATGACCGATTTTAATCACCCTCCCAGAATTCTATTTCTTTATGGTTCCTTACGAGAACGTTCTTATAGTAGATTGCTGGCCGAAGAAGCGGCCCGAATCTTAGAAGGATTCGGGGCCGAAGTTAAATTCTTCCATCCTCACGATCTACCCCTACGGGGCCAAGTACCCGAAACCGATGCCAGAGTTCAAAAATTAAGGGAGTTGAGCCTCTGGTCAGAAGGGCAGGTGTGGTCATCCCCGGAAATGCACGGTAACATCACGGGGATTTTGAAAAATCAAATCGATTGGATTCCCTTGGAGATGGGGGCAGTGCGTCCGACGCAGGGGAGAACTTTGGCGTTGATGCAAGTTAGCGGCGGTTCTCAATCTTTCAACGCCGTCAATACCATGCGTATTCTAGGGCGGTGGATGCGGATGTTCACTATTCCCAATCAGTCTTCAGTAGCCAAGGCTTATCAAGAGTTTCACGAAGACGGCACGATGAAGGATTCTCCCTATAAAGATAGGGTGGTAGATGTGATGGAGGAGTTGTATAAATTCACTTTACTATTGCGCCCTCACACCGATTATCTGACCGATCGTTACAGTGAGAGGAAAGAACGAGAAAAAACTTGAAAACCGGAGTCAACCCAGGTCACATCACGTCGATAGAGGGAGGATTTTTCACCTTTGCCGAATAATAATTACAAGCGATGATGCCGAGGGAATAAAGTAAAGTAGCGTTAGTAGTACCACCGATTAAAGGGCCGATTCCTGGCAGTATTTCTAGGATACTCAAACCCGATTTTATAACCCCAGAACCGCCGATTGACAGTAGCCAGATTCCGAAAACTTCCCCCCGCCTCGTTTTCTCGTAGGGGGAAAATCCGTGTATGGCGGCGATGCGATAGATCATTTCCGCTTGTAGGGCGCTGATAGCGGCTACGTCTATAGCGAATAAAGATACGGCGAAAGGAGGTATCAAGTTAGTAATCACACCGATTCTGCCGCCATTCCAAGTAGTTTCTCTAATAACTCTCTCGGCTAATTCCTGATGGCTTTCCGATGGGTAAGACTGTCTTAACGCGTTAACTTCTGCGTCAACTTTTTCTATATCCACCTGTCCAATACCCGCCATGACCCAACTTAAACCAGGTATCTTCGTGGCAGTTCTAATCAAGGGATTATCTGCAATGGGAGCGACGAATTCCCCTATTTTTTCCGTACCTTGTTCTACCATTCTCTGTACTCCTGGAGTTAGATAGTCTAAGTTGTTACGGAATGTTCTAGCCGCGTCTTCTACGAATTGGATGAAGTTTGGATTGTTGGTCATGGAAGTAGTTGGATTTTTATCACTAGTTTTCATTCTAGTAAGTTTTAATTTCGGCCGGGTCTCTCGAAGGTAGGGGTTTCCTCATGGCCTCACCTGCTAGATAGCCCGTTGTCCAAGCACTCTGAAAGTTAAAACCTCCCGTCACCCCGTCTATATCTAATACTTCCCCGGCGAAGTGTAATCCGGGACAACATTTGCTTTCCATCGTCCTGAAGTCTATTTCCTTTAAATCTACCCCGCCGCAGGTGACGAATTCTTCTTTGAATACTCCTTTGCCTTTGATTTGATATTGGCCGGCGTTTAATTCTTGGATTAACCCGTTACATTGATTTTTACTTAATTGGGTCCAGATGGTTTCTGAATCTATGCCTACGTGAATTAATAAGCTTTGCCACAGGCGTTTCGGTAGATCGAAGGGACAATAATTGCTGATTTTCCGCTTGGCTTGACTGGTTTTATTGTGGAGTAATATCTGCCGTATCTTTTCGGCGTTGTAATCGGTCAGCCAATTCACGGTTATGGTCATACGATAATTATTTTGATGCAATACCGGGGCCGCCCATGCGGATAGTTTTAAAACTGCGGGGCCGCTGATACCCCAGTGGGTGATTAGTAACGGGCCGGTTTGTTGGAGTTTTTCTTTACCCGTATCGCTCAACGTAAGACTTGCTTTACTGACACTCACTCCCGCTAGGTCTTTCAATCGCGAGTCTTGAATTTGAAAGGTAAATAGGGAGGGGATGGGGGTGATGATGGTGTGGCCCAGACTTCGGGCGATGCGATAGCCGAGGGGATTACTACCTGTGGCCAGGAGAACTCGATCGCACTCCATGTTCCCCCCATTTTTCAAACTTATAATAAACTTATCCCCCTCCTTGTCTACTTTTTGAACTGGGGTATTGGGAATTAATCTAACTCCTGTTTTCTCCGCCCCCTGGAGTAAGCAGCGAACGATCGTTTCCGAGTCATCGGTGATGGGAAACATCCGCCCATCTGCTTCGGTTTTCAGTTTGACTCCCCGCCTGGTAAACCAGGTGACAGTGTTTTCAGGATTGAATTTAGTAAAAGCGCCCCGGAGGGCTTTACCTCCTCTAGGATAGGATTGCACCAGCCCGGAAGGGTCGAAACAGTGATGGGTGACGTTACATCTACCGCCGCCGGAGATTCTCACTTTGGTGAGGAATTCTCGACCGGCTTCGAGGATGGTGACTTCCGTGTGTGGATGAGAAGCGCAGGTAATAGCGCCGAAAAATCCGGCAGCACCCCCGCCAATAACGATTATTTTCATGAATTTTCCGGCTTAGTACAAATATTGGGAATACATATCATAAAATAAGATGTAGGTCAAGACAAGAAGGAAGAAAAATTTTCCAGAAATCTTGACCCAGATCACGAGAAAAATGGGAAGATCAGAAATATCGCCTCATAGATAATTGTGATCATGCTGTGATAAAGGAGAGTGAAGATGGCTAACGAGATAATTTATGAAGGAATAGGCGCTGTTGTAGTAGGCGGTTTAGGCGGCTGGTTGTTGCGAGGGGGAAATGGTAAAGCGATCGCGCAACTGAAGGAGCAAGATGAACAATTAAAAGAGCTAACTGGAGGGAAGGAGATATTAGGGGAAAAGTTAGGAGCGATCGAATCGGAGAAAACTACTCTCCTAGAAGATAATAATATCCTAAACGATAAGCTGAAGTATCTCGAACAGGAGTTAGCCCAATCCCAACAAAGCTTGATGGCTAGTATCGAGAGTAAGCAAGTCCTAGATAAAGAATTAAATCTTATCAAGTCGCAACTACAAAGTTTACAATCGCAAATAAAAACTCTCCAAGAAGAAAAAGAAACTTTAACGGGTGGGCAAAAACAAACCGGAGAAGGGATAAAACTTTTAGAAACTCAAGTACAATCTCTAGAACAGCAAAAGAGCGAGATCGAGCGTCAATTTGAACTGACCAAGAAAAATGCTAACTCGCTTCATAAAACGATCGAAACTTTATCCGCAGATAAAACCGGTTTAACAGGTCAGTTAGCGTCTTCCGGGGAGGAAATCCACAAACTCCAGGGACAGTTACAGGATTTACGATCGCAAGTTGCCGAGTTACAACTTCTAGAGCCAGAAATTAATACTCTTAAAGTTCAACTTCAAGAATCCAGAGAGGAATCGGCCGCCCGACAATCTCAAATACAAGAGCTAGAAACTGGAAAGAGCGCTCTCTCTCAAGAGTTAGAATCCCGAACACAAGAGAAAACGGAGTTACAAACTCAAATCGATTCTCTTGTCAAACAGAATGCTGAAACACAATCTCAGTTAGCGGGGATAAATTCTACAATCGTTCGTTTAGAGACAGAAAAAAACCAGCTTGCTCAACAGTTAGCCGCTAGTAATGAAGAGAAACATACTTTAGTTTCTACCTTACAAAATCTTCAGGAGGAAAAGGCGGCACTTCAATCTCAGTTAGCAGAGATAGCCACCAGTCTGAAAACTTTTGAACAGGATAAAAACGCTCTATCTGTTGAGATAGAAACTGTAAAGACAGAGAAAGGTGATTTACTAACCAAGTTAAACACTCTAGAAACGGACAAGTCTGGGATAGAATCTCAACTAAAAAATCTGGAGGCAGAAAAGCAAAGTCTGTCTCAAGAAGTGGAAAGTCTCAAGGGAGAAAAAGCGGACTTACAATCGGGGCGACAATGGGTTGAAAACCAGTTAGATAGTTTTAAAAGTCAAGTGGCGACTTTAGAAACTCAATTAAAGGAAATGGAGAAATTAAAATCTCAAATAGCATCCCTCGCTCAAGAAAATGAAGCCTTGAAAAATGAACTCGCCCAGCGTCCAATAGTCGAAGAAAAAATCGCTTCCACCCTTGACGATAGCCCAGAAGCGCCCAGTAATGATAATTCTGGGACTGTGACCGATATTCCCGAAGAAACGGAGGCGATAGTAGGGGCGGAAACACCTGTGGCTGTCAATGACATTCCCGAAGAAACAGAGGAGATAGTAGAAGCAGAAACACCATTAACAATAACTGATACCACCGAAGGAGTGGAGGCGGAAACATCCGTTAGTGTTGCCGATACTTCTCTGGTAATTGAAGAGGAAACCCCTAATCCTAGTTCTCCTTTATCGGGTAAAAGTATAGCGGTTCTCGGCAACTTAACTAAAATTACCCGCGAGGAATTAAAAAGTAAAATCGTTTCCGTGGGAGGAACTATTGTTAACTCGCCCAATAATAAAACCGATTATCTAGTATTGGGAAAAGCACCGGGGGATAAATTTAAAAAAGCGCAGAGGTTGGGAATTAAACAACTGTCAGAAAATGATCTCTTGAAAATGCTAGAAACCAACTAAAGACGGGGATTATGATAAGGTAATACCGATCGGTCTTCCTTATCTACCCCATGTCTACAGTTAAATCAGCCTTTACCCTCACCGGAATAGGCTTACATTCCGGCAACACCACCACCGTTAAAGTTTGTCCCGCCCCAGCGGGTAAAGGGCGTTATTTCGTGCGGGTTGACCTTCCCGACGCGCCGATTATCCCCGCGGGCGTGGATTCGGTGGCTAAAACCACTCTCTCCACCGAGTTAGTCAAGGGATTTGCAAAAGTGGGTACAGTAGAGCATTTATTGGCTTCTCTAACGGGTTGGGGTATAACCGATGCCCGATTGGAAATAGACGGGTCTGAAGTGCCTTTACTTGACGGATCAGCCCATGTGTGGAGTCAATCCATAGAGGCGGTGGGAGTCACGCTATCGATTCCTGAAAATACCGCCCTTATCTCCCAACCGATTTGGATTTACGAGGGGGATACTTTCGTGGCGGCCCTGCCTTCGCCGGAAACTCGGTTTTCTTACGGGATAGATTTTCCCTACGAGCCGATCGGTAATCAATGGTACAGTTGGTGTCCGGGGGTAGAATCCTTTTCAACTGCGATCGCACCGGCGAGAACTTTCGGACTCGCGGATCAAATAGAAGGATTACAGAAAGCGGGATTGATCAAGGGGGGGAGCTTAGAAAATGCCCTCGTCTGCGATCGTAGCAGATGGTTAAATCCGCCCCTGCGCTTTGAAAATGAGCCGGTAAGACATAAAATTTTAGATTTATTGGGTGATTTAAGCTTACTGGGCAACATTCCCAGGGGTCATTATCTCGCTTATAAAGCCAGTCATAAACTTCATGTAGAATTAGCTAGAGCTATCCAGAATTCATGTCCCGCCTAAAAGCACTACAATCCTATATAACGGTGCGTTTGCTCCTCGCACCCCTGATGTTGTGGACGATAGTAACGATCGTTTTCATTCTCATGCGCGTCGCCCCTGGAGACCCTAGCGATGCCATCCTGGGTAATCGGGCCCCGGAGGCGGCGAAACAGGCTTTAAGGGAACAATTGGGCTTGAATAAACCGTTAATAGGTCAGTATTTTGATTATTTAGGTAGTATACTCCGATTCGATCTAGGTTCTTCCCTCACATCTAAAGGAGTTACCGTGTGGGAGATTATTAACCAACATTTTGCCGCTACGGTGGAATTATCTTTATTCGGGATATTAGTAGCCCTATTACTGGGGGTGGGTATCGGTGTAGTGTCTGCTTCCCGCCCCAATACGCCTATCGATGCTTTCGGACGTTTATTTAGTATCATCACCTACTCTTTACCCATATTCTGGGTGGGAATGTTGTTCCAGCTAATTTTTGCGGTACAGTTACGCTGGTTTCCCCTCGGTACTAGATTCCCCCTGGGGGATGAAACACCCCAGGACTTGACGGGTTTATACAGTATCGATAGTCTCCTGACGCGCCATTGGGGCCAGTTTTTCACTTCTATCTATTATCTGGCCCTACCGAGTTTGACATTGGGTTTACTCCTGAGTGGTATTTTCGAGCGCATGGTGAGAGTTAATCTCAAGCAAACCCTACAGGCTGATTACATAGAAGCGGCTAAGGCGCGGGGCATTTCCGAGGGGCGGATTTTATGGTTTCACGCTTTTAAAAACGCACTGATTCCGGTGATTACGGTTTTGGGTTTAACGTTCGCTTCTTTATTGGGCGGCGCTGTATTGACGGAAGTGACTTTCTCCTGGCCCGGTTTGGGTAATCGCCTCTATCAGGCGATCGCTATCAGGGATTATCCTACGGTACAGGGATTAATGGCTTTCTTCGCTGCTATCGTGGTTTTCGCTTCGATCGCGATCGATATTATCAACGCTTATATCGACCCCCGCATCCGTTATTAATCGGATTTCCCGCTATTAATACCCACGAGGGAAGAACTTTTAGGGTTATTACCGGTGCAATTTTGTAAATTCTTCTCGTAACCTTCGATGGCTTGTTTCTTCTCTTCTACTTTCAACAAGATCAAATACTCGTAGAATGACTGGAGAGTACACCAGGCGAAGCCCGCTCGCCCGTCCCAAATACCGCCGAGGATAAAATACATATAAAACCAGCGCAGGAGGGGGCGAAAAGGTAGGCGGAGGGATAGATCTTTCAGTGCCCTACGCCTTTCCACTTCTGAACGTCCCAAGAATAAAGCGAACCAGTTAACTTGCCCGTGATTTAACTGTTTGAGTGTTTCTATGGCTTCGTCGGTGGAATAGCGATTATGCTTGTCTATCCAACGGCTTAACCCTTTACTACAGGTATAGTGGGGATAGGTTTCCCGCAAAAATCCCGTTTTTCCCTCACAGATTTCTCTTTCGGTATGACCGTAATCGGTAAACCACACGTAACCTTTTTTGAACAGGCGCATCTGGTAACGAGGGTACTGGGTGCTATTTTTGATCCAACTGCCCATGAACATGACTCTCTCGGCCACGTAATAGCCGATGATTTCTTCCTGTTGTATGGCTTGTAAACACTCTTGATAGAGGGCGGGAGTCATTCTCTCATCGGCTTCGAGAATATAGACCCAATCATATTTAGTTGGTACGGAATTTAACATCCAGGTGCGCTGTTGTCCGTGACTTTCAAAGGCGTGGGGAACAACTCGCACAGGATAATTCTGGGCGATTTCTACGGTACGATCGTTACTGAGGGAGTCCACGACGATAATATCATCCGAGACCATGGCTGACTCGATGCACTGGGCTATATCGATTTCTTCGTTATGGGTCAGTATATAAATGGAGATCATGATGAATAGGGTTTTTAAAGAATGTCCGGGTTAGTGGCTTTCGTTTCTGAAAATTTAAGGGGAGGTAATGTTATTATTCACGATTTTTTCAAAAAAACAACTATTTTTGATTTTTTAATCCAACGGTGGGATAGAGAAGGATGTTCGATCTGCTACTGCTTATGGCAATAGGGTGATTATAATCTAAAGGATCGTGATGAAAGTTACAGTATTACCGATAATCGGCTGGCGAGAATGGGTGAATCTACCGGACTTGTCGATCGTAGCCGTCAAAGCCAAGATCGACACGGGAGCGAGGTCATCGGCTTTACACGCTTTTGCCATTCAATCTTTTTACATAGATGGGCGGGAAATGATCCGTTTTCATGTTCATCCTTATCAGCGAGATGATGACTATATCCTGACTGCCGAAGCTCCTGTTTTAGACTGGCGACAGGTGAGAAATTCCGGCGGCATCAGTGAAGAAAGACCCGTGATCGTTACGACGATCGAATTAGGGCAAACTTCCTGTACGATCGAATTAACTCTCACCAATCGGGATGTAATGGGCTTCAGGATGTTATTGGGGCGGGAGGCAATTCGCAATCGCTTTTTAGTTCATCCAGGAAGGTCTTTTTTGTTGGGGAATAGGCAATAGGGAACCGGAAGAACAATTAAAATAGGGTTTAGATATAAGAGAGGGAAAAAGTGATCATGGATGGAATGAAATTTTTTCAACGCAGTGCGGGTAAGTGGCAGTCACAGCGCACCACTCACCATCTACCTTTTAGAAGGGCGGAGACGGGCGATTCCCAAATTTACGTGGAATCTTTACCGGCTGATAACCCTAAAGTTATAGCTATCTGCGAGATGCACAATGTTGACCCGGCGAAGTCCGTGGGGGGTGCTTTCGTGAGTTGGGATGGTTCCATGCAGTGGGATAAAGACGACGAAAATCATCAGGGGACGACGGTTTTCGCTTTAATTCCAGACGCGGACGAACCTACTTCGGGTATCTTACTACGGGAGCGAGGTTATGCGGAAATAGTACCGATCGCCGGGAACTATCATGTAGACGAAGAAGGCGGCCTCGTTTTGGTGACGGAGTACGAAACCATGACCACTTTCGAGCGTTTCTGGTTCGTCAACCCCAATTTACGACTGCGTACCAGTACCGTACAACGTTACGGCGGTTTTAATACGGCTACATTCTGCGCCGAGGTGCGCTTAGATAGTAACGGCGAGGGAAAGGCTGCCCCCCATCGGGCCGTTTACTCGATTAGCGGCTGGTAAGGTAAGGTTCGGAGTTGCGCTAAGCGTAACTCCGAACCCATTTTATATACCCAAACTGATAGAAAAAGACCCAATTAATAGGGCCCTACTGCGGGCTTTTCCCGGGGTAATGGGGAAGGAGAAACGGCTAAAAGCCTTTTCTGATAACGGTTTCGGAATATGGTGTACATTCACAAATTAAATGTCGCATTTAACAAATTATGTGTCGCTAGAGTTGAAGGGCTGAAATGCTTGCAGAGCAAAGATTATAGCCTTTATTTTTGTTTTGTAACCGAGTTGTTTGGCTTTTGCATCTTTCACGTATTAATTGTCGCAAAAGCACTTCTTCACTTATTATGTGTCGTAAAGTATATAAATTAACGAAATATTCCTCCAAAAATTTTTCAAACATAAAGTGTCGCTTCTTGGAGAAAAGCTGTATACTAAAGATAGTACAGATGTAGGTGGCGATACCGATGTCCAAAGTTACACCTAAAAACAACCCCGAAACATCCAAGGGCTATTTACTCCCATCGGACGAAATGATTACCGACGATGTGAAGATGAAAATGGATTTAATAGCGAGTCTCATCGAACCGTGCGATCGTGAAACTTACGGTCAGCGCAAACAGGCGGCTGCTAAACAGTTAGGTGTCACGGTTCGGAGCGTTGAAAGGCTTTTGAAGAAATATCGGGAAAAAGGATTGATGGCACTCGTTAAGACTCGCTCTGATCGGGGAAAGACTCGAATAGATGAGGATTGGAAGGAATTTATCATTGAAACTTACGCATCAGATGCTAAAAAAAACGATGAAGACGAAAATATTAACTCTATATTGCGTCATCAGGTATATCTAAAAGTAAAAGGAAAGGCGAAACAGCTAGGCTTACAAAAAGGCGAGTTTCCTAGCTGCCAAACGGTATACAGAATTTTAAACCAATATATCGAAGAAAAACGCAGAAAAAACAATGCTAGAAGCCCGGGATTTTCCGGGGAGCATTTAACTCACATGACCCGTGATGGACGAGAGTTGCTAGTCGAGGGCAGTAACGATGTTTGGCAATGCGACCATACTCGTTTAAATATTCTAGTAGTTGATGAATTCGGTACTCTTGAACGCCCTTGGATAACCATCATTATTGACTCTTACTCCCGATGCCTAATGGGGGTCTTTCTCGGTTTTTATGCGCCGAGTTCTCAAGTAGACGCTTTAACCCTACGTCATGCCATTCTGCCCAAATCCTACGGTTCAGAATACCGTCTGAAAGGCCAGTGGAACACTTACGGCGTTCCGAACTATTTCTACACCGATGGGGGTAAAGATTTTCGTTCTATTCATATCACGGAACAGGTAGCGGCCCAACTCGGTTTTAATTGTTACTTGAGGAGGAGGCCGTCTGACGGCGGTATAGTGGAACGTTTTTTTAGAACTTTGGATGATAGCGTTTTACGAGAATTACCCGGGTACACGGGTATTAACGTTCAAGAGAGACCGAAAAATGTAGATAAGGGTGCTTGCCTTACACTTAAAGATCTTGAATTTATTATAGTCAAGTATATTGTCGATGAATACAACGGAAAACCCGATCCTAGGACGAAACAACAAACGAGAATTTGCAGATGGGAAAAAGGATGTATGGTTCCTCCTCATCTCTACAATGAGCGAGAACTAGACATCGCTTTAATGAAAATGACGAGAAGAACAGTTCAAAAATTTGGAACTCTTCAGTTCGAGAATTTGACTTATCGTTCAGAATTACTCAAAGGTCGCGCCGGTGAAACAGTTGCGATTCGTTACGACCCTGATGACATAACGACTATTCTAGTTTACGAATATTTATCGGATGGAACCGAATCTTTTCTTGATTACGCCCATGCAATGAATTTAGAAGCAGAGGTTCTATCTTATCGAGAACTCAAAGCTTTTAATAAACAACTCAAAGAAGCCGAAGAAAATATTAATAATAATACCGTTCTCGATGCAATGATGGAACGACAAGCTCTTACCCAAGAACTGGTACACGATCGTCTAGAGCGCCGAAAAGCCGCACACGAGACGGTGAATTCACGCAACTCGATTAAACAAAAACTTTCCATTCAAGAATCCGATGGCTTGGAGGCTACTGAAATCGAGGAAGAGGACGATATTTCTCCACCACAATATAAAGTCCGTTATATGGACGAATTCCTAGATGATTAAGAGGTATTTATTATGGATTCGACGACTGATATATCTATAATTGAAGAATTAGATTCGGAATTTGGCTTCAACCAGGTTTTGAGTCCCGAGGTTCGTGCCGAAATCGATCGATTAAGCCGTCAGCCTTATTTGGAGTACGAACAAGTACAAAAATGTCACCGGTGGCTTTACACATTAGTTATGTCTAGAATGACGGGTTCCTTAGTAGGCGAGTCCCGTTCTGGAAAAACGGTAGCTTGTAAGTCTTTTGCCCAGAAATATAACCAAATTAAAACCAAGTATAAAAAAAGAATCAAGCCGATTATCTATATTGAAATTCCTCCCAATTGCGGTTCTAGAGAATTCTTCATCAAGATTCTTAAAGTTTTGAATAAACCAACGAACGGGACTGTTTCAGATCTTAGAGAACGGACATTAGACGGTTTGAAAATTCACGAGTGCGAAATGTTAATCGTCGATGAAGCGAACCATTTTAAATACGAAACTTTTGCGGATGTCAGACACGTTTATGACGAGGACGAGTTAAATATCGCTGTTTTGTTAGTCGGAACGAGCCATCGGCTAGAGGCGGTTCTCAAGCGAGATGAACAGGTTATAAATCGTTTTCTGGAAATGTATGTTATGGATGCCTTGGATGATCGGGAGTTCAAGCAGTTGATCACGGCATGGGAAAAAGATATTATTCGTTTACCCGAACCCTCGAATCTAGCCAAAGGAGAAAATCTAAAACTTCTTAAAAGAGCTACCCATAAGTTAGTCGGTCGTCTGGATATGATTCTCCGAAAGTCCGCAATCCGGGCTTTACAGAAAGGAGAAAAAAATATCACACTCGAAATATTGAACCAGACAATCGCCTCAATAAAGTGGTCTGAGAGGAGAACTCGTAATGGATAAGGAATATTGGTTAACTAAAGTCGATCCCCTACCTGGGGAGAGTATTAGTCATTTTTTAGGGAGATTTCGACGAGCGAAAGGAAATCGTTTTTCCGCCGCAAGTGGATTAGGGCAGGTGGCGGGCTTGGGGGCGGTTCTGGTTCGATGGGAAAAGTTGTATTTTAACCCTTTTCCGGGATATAAAGAATTACAGGCACTTTCTAAGGTTGTAATGGTTGATCTGGAAGATTTAAAACAAATGTTACCTACTTCTGAGATGACCATTCAAACAAAACCGATCATGTTGTGCGCTTTGTGTTTCGGCGAGAACCCTTGTCATCGTATAGCGTGGCAGGATAAAAACGTTTGGGGTTGCTCCGTACACGGGGTTCGATTGCTCTCTCGATGTATTAACTGCAAAACTACTTTTCCGATTCCTGCTTTGTGGGAAGACGGCAAATGTAAGCATTGTGGTTTGGAGTACTTCAAGATGGGGAAATATCAAAAAAAGTTGCTAATCATTAAAAGCTATTTCTAATATGTGAGGAGCAAAATAAATTCTAGGACGTTCTGACATATCGGAATCTACAAGGATTTCCACAGAAATTAGACGTTCTATATCCGTGCGTGCTGTAGGATATGATATATCGCACATTATAGCTAACTGAGAAATAGTGATAGCGGGCGATTCAAAAAGATGATCTATAAGACGATTGAGCCTAATATTTCCTCTACATTTATTTAATAAAATCTTATATTTTTCACGTAGCTCTAAAAGCTCATCAAAACGTCTGATAGAGTCTTTTGATTGCTCAATTGTTGCTCGTAGGCAAAACTTTATCCAATCTTTCCAGTTCCCTTTTGAACTAACCTGAAATAAAAGATCGATGTATTCATCTTTATATTTGTCAAAAAAAGCACTTAAATAGAGCCAAGGTCTATTAAGGCGACATTGTTCATAAATCATTAACGATAAAAGTAGTCTTCCTACTCGACCATTTCCATCGAGAAACGGATGAATAGTTTCAAATTGATAGTGAGCCATAAAGCAAAAAATTAAGGGATCTATCTTTTTCTCTTTATGAATAATTTTTTCAAGAGCATCTAAACAAGACATGATTTCATTAGGTGGGGGAGGGATAAATCGCCGTTCTGAACCAATATGAACCTGAGAACGGCGAAAGTTTCCCGGATCTCTTTGAGAGCCTCTCACTCCAGCTAGAAGTTCCTGGTGCATCGCACGAATTAAGTTTAATGTAAGTGGTTTTTCAGCTAAAAGCTGTAAACCTAACTCCAAAGCTCTACTGTAATTCCACACTTCTTGCCAAGAACTTGCAGGGTCGTCGGCAGATCTCGGTTCCTTTGGTTCAATCTCGAATAATAAAAGTTGTTGGGGAGTAGCGTAAGTTCCTTCTAGACTAGACGAACGTAATGCCTCTCTTCTTTGTAGTGGACGTAACAATAAATTATAGTTCGGCATATAACGGCCCATGCCATCAAGCCTCGCTAATTCCTCTCGTGCTTGAACCAATAAAGGCCATATTTCTCCGCATACCTCCCAGCTTTCTGGTAATGAATTAGGAATAAAGGCCCAGTCTTTGCCACCATCAAAAGCTAATTCTCGTAACTGTCCCGGGGAATCTGCCGTGAATAATGTCTTATCCATAGCTAAAAATTTTCGTGGTTATTTTAATTCAAGTTGGCTAATTAAAATTTAGCACCCTTTTTTTTAATTGGCTGGATATTATTAAAATAAGATCTGGAAAAATACCTTAAATCCCTTGCCCTATAAAGTTTTGAGCTTTTAAAGTCTTTTACGCTTGTTTCAGGAAAGAGGAAGACAGCCTGCTAGGAGCTGACTTTTCCCGTTATCTTTTTAATTTAGCGATCGCTTGCTTTCCCCCTATCTCGAAGTCTTATTCTCTCGTTAGTCATTATCATTAAGATTGGTTTATTGAAAATGAAGACGAGCCTGAAACCCTTATGCCGCCGTCGTTTTCACAGTTAGCGGGAAAAGTAAGCTGCTAGGATGAGAGCAATTCTGCAAAGAGAATAAATTCTCTACCGGGGTTCTGATGCCATTAGAACTCTTTGATAAGCTGACACGCATTTAAAAGGGAGGTTTTGAGAGCTAAACTCCTTGTAGCAAGGCTTTGGGGCAAAAAAATTAAATGCTGAACAGCTTAACAGGATTTCGTATCATAATTTTGCTTACTCCCACTGTCTTAATATGGATAGGGCGGCTGCCACCTCTTGACCTTTTAACTCGATAAAATCTAGTAACTCTTGGGGGGTTTCAGCATCCTCTTCAAATTTAGCATTGGGGTTAACAGCTTTGAGGTCAAAGTTTTTAGCTTCTATTTCTTCACGGGTAACTGTCCAACTCCTCTCGCTATCACCTCTACTAGGAAGTAAATTGAGAAATTCATTAAAATCAGCGATAGTGAGAGGTTTACGTTTAGTGACTTTAATATCTGAGAGGTCGTAATACCAAATTTGCTCGGTCGGTTTACCTTTGGTGAAGAAGAGGATATTTGCTTTTACTCCTCCCCCAGCGGCGATGAAAGTACCGGGGGGAAGGCTAACAATGCACCAAAGGTCGCAGTCGTTGAGTAATTTTCTTTTTGTTTGGACGAAAGCATTTTCGTTTGTTCGGAATAATACGCCTTCATCTAAAACAATAGCGCAACGCCCACCATTGGCGAGGTTATTAATAACGTGTTGTAAGAATAGAACTTGGGTGGCGCTAGTTTTGTAAGCGAATTGGGCTTGAACCGTTTTGTGTTCTTTCCCGCCGAAGGGGGGATTAGTTAAGATAATATCGAATAACTCTGGTGCGCCCTTAAACAATTCACCGTAAGTTTCTTCACCATTAAGTGTGTTGCCATGCCAGATGTGAGGTCGATCGATACCGTGTAAAACGAGGTTGGCTAGGGCGATTGGATAGATGAGGTTCTCTTTCTCGCGTCCGTAAAAAGTTTTGAGTTTTAGGGTATCTAAATCTTCTGGAGTAATTTGATCTTTTAAACTATCTCTGATGTATTCGTAGGATTGAGCTAGAAATCCACCTGTACCACAACAAGGGTCATAAATTTTCTCTCCCACTTGGGGATCGATCGCTTTAATCATGGCACGAACTACCTCACGGGGAGTGAAGAACTGACCACCATCGTTATTTTTCTCTCCCATCTTTAAGAGGAGTCCTTCGTAAACTTGAGAGATAGGGAAAATATGGGTCGGGTCGATGTAGTCCATCTCGTGGACTTTATCGAGAATATCGAGAAAGTTGGCTTCGGTATCGATGCGAACCCGTTCGATGTTGGACATTACCTCAGAGATAATTTTCTGGCGTGGAGTAGGGTTTTTTTTGGGATCTTTAAGTTGTTTGAGGTAAGGAATAACTTCATCATTAATGAAAGGGATAAATTGACCCATTTGGCCCATTTGAAGTTTAAGGCGGTGTGTGCCGTTTGGTGCTGCCCAATCTCGCCAGCGATAAGGTTCAGAAATAGAATCTTGAAAAATATCGCCGACTGCTTCGGCTTCTTCGGCTTCTCGCTGTTCGGTGTCGTCTAGGATTTTTAAGAAGAGTATCCAACTGAGTTCGGGGACATATTGTAGTGCGCCAGCGCAGTTAGAACGGCGCATAATATCGCAGACGTTCTTAATATAGCTATTAAGTCCTTGTTGAGTTGCAAAGGTTTTACCTTTTGTACCTTTATTATAGGCCATTTAATTAATTCTCTCCTTGTCTTCTAAAATACTGCTTAGGCTAATTTGGTAATCTTTAAAAGC
The DNA here is from genome assembly GCA_016903695.1 of Chlorogloea purpurea SAG 13.99. Classification (GTDB taxonomy): domain Bacteria; phylum Cyanobacteriota; class Cyanobacteriia; order Cyanobacteriales; family Microcystaceae; genus Chroococcopsis; species Chroococcopsis gigantea_A. The sequence goes on along the minus strand of JADQBB010000001.1, from coordinate 113,549 downwards.
TTTTACATTTTGGTAAGTATCAAGAGTTTTTAATCCTAAATTAACAATAATAATTGAGCCAAACAGTATAAATAGACGAGAGAAAAAATTAGCATATAAACTGCCAATGGGCAAAGAGTATATTAGCAGACTCCAAAAAATGATTAAAAATCCTAGGACAAGAGCTTTGACTAAATAAATTAACAGAAATTCAATATAAGCCTGCTTATCTTCTACATAAATTTTCACTTGCTGATATTCTGCTCTAAGTTTTTTAATTCGTTTTTGCTTTAATTTTGAATTATGATCTGATAAGATTTTATCAACTTTAGGAGTGAGTAAATTAGCTAAAATCGCCAGAGGAACAGATAAACCTAGCCCTAATAAAAATTTATAATCTTGAATTATATCTAAGATAAATTTCATTATAATCCTCCATTAAAAGCACGTTCTAGTAACGTGGATGGCAGTTTATTAATAGCATCAAGTTGCCCTTGTAAGGTTAGTTTTAAATGTTTTACTTGTTGCATTTGTTCATTTAAAGTCATGGCAATCTCTGATTGTTTTGAAGGTGGGGGTAAGAAAATGTTAAGATTACGTAAATCAGTGGAATTTATCGATGCTTGCCCTATCGCACGTTTAGCAACAGATTGAATAGCTTTGCGAGAGATTGAACTATTCATTTGTTGAGCCATAAATAAAGAATTCACTGTACTATTTAAGCGAATTCGGATTAACATATTTTCAAAAACGCTATTTTCAGCTTGTTCATCAACCCATGCACATTTTCCAACTAACTCAAAACTGTTTACTCGGCTAACTAAAAGATCACCTTTTTTCAATGAATACTGCTGTATTTCATTTTGATTGATTTCAACTTTTGCAAGTTCATCTAAATTTAAATCCCAAGAGGAATTTTGGATATTATACATTCTTAAAAATGTATGACCAGTACCATAATATTCTGCTGGTTTATAAATTCCATTTTGAATAAGTGAAGCTACATCCCCCAGCCGCATTCTCTCCCAATTTTTAGACTCTTCGCTCTCAAAAACCTGCCGTAGATAAGTAGCAGATAATATATTAGCCGTCTTTAACTGTTCTTCTGAAGCTTTTGTTGCTTTTTCTACTGCTTCTAATTGTTCGTTGAGGATAGCGGCTATTCGCTTTTGTTCGGAGAGTGGCGGAAGAAGAATTTTAAAAGCTTCTAGTTGACCTTTTGAAATCTCTTTAAAAGTTGTTCCGCTACCTAAATCTTGAAAGGCTCTTACTGAATTTTTAAGAACTAAATACAGGTATTCATAATGTAAACTGCTATTAGCTATAAAACTTTTACATCCTTGATTTGTACACAAACTTTGTTTTGCAATTCCTAAATGACCGATAGGTGCCCTAGTAGACAAAACTACCGTATTTATAGGAACTAATTCGAGGCGGCAGCTTTGATAGCCTTGCTGTGTAATTTTTCTTAACGATGTAAAAATATGTTTGTGTTCTAGCTTCCCCAAATCAGTAGGGGTTATCCAAATAATATCCCCATTCCAGTATTCTTGAATTTCTGATTTAGGTGTTGTTCCATTGACAATATCACACACATCCCCCAACTTTACCCACCGCCAACCGTCCGGCAACTGTTTCTCATTTTTCTGACTCATTTTTTACTCCCTAAGCCGCAAACAATCTGACCTTAGTTGCCATAAGCACTTCAAATGGCTTACCCAAAATCTTCAAAGCCTCTAAACCTCCAGCATTTTTCACCTCTGGCATTTGGAAAATCAGCTTATTCTCTAATCCTTCTGTCCCTGCTCTAGTAAACTGATTCGCTATAGCTTTTACCGTTGCCGCTGTTCCTTCTGGCATTGTCTCCAACCAATCAACCTGCTTGTAGGCGAATGCTTCCGCCCTCTCCCTACGAGTGAGACGGTTCAATCCATAGCCTAACTCTGCCAACACATCGAACAAATCACAATCCTCCAATTCATCTAAGGTGCGGATGATAGATGCCGAACGTCCTCCATCGGGCAACAATGCGAGTAAACGCCGCCTTTCTTCTGGATTTACCCACATATCTCGAAACTCGCCGATATTCGTTACCTGAGCCACCAATTTTTCGGCTAACTGTTCCCGATAAGCTTCTACCGTCACTGGCTGAGTATTACCATCTACTCGCGTGACAATATATCGCCCTGCCGGAATTATGGCTATATCAAAGCCTTCTACAGAGATTATACGCTCTCTGGGCTGTTCCGATCTCTCGCCCGTTGATTCTTTTTTGGGTGAGAGCCTACTGATAAAAGATTCCCCGAATAACCGTGTCGCATCGGTATAATCGTACACCCGAAACATTAGCTTATTAGTCGTCACATCCAATCTGGTTCCCCGCCCCACCATCTGATAGAAACTAATAGGAGAATTAACGTACTTGAAGAAAACGATATTCTGTATCGATGGTACATCAACGCCGGTGGTTAATAGATCAACGGTTGTGGCGATGAAGTGAGAACGGGTACTCGCCCTTAAATCGGGCAGAAAATCATTGCCAGAAGATTTAGCGGTACATTTAAAAGCATAGGGGCTGACAACCTTTACCCCATTGTCCGCACACCATCGAGCATAGAGATTGTTCATTTCAATCGCTACACTATCAGCATGACGATCGGTAACGCAGAAAATGACAGTTTTTTGTTCCGGGCCTCCCGTAGCGAGAAGATGATCGAACAAATCCTGACACATGACGGTTATTCGATCGGGTAGTACGATACGCCGCTCGTAACTTGTGTTTTCGTAAAGTTCCCTGATTTCTTCGGCGGGTATCGGCTGTCCCGTCATAGCATCGATCGGATTGCGGGAAATAATATCATCGATCGTAATACCGGTATCATCGATATTCACTTGGCTTTTAATAATCTCGCAAGCCGCCAGATAACCATCTTCTATGCCCTGCCCAATATCGTACTCATAAACAGGTTCACCAAAATAGGCAATATTATCAGCGGTAATTTGAGCATCTGCCCTCGCTTCCGGTGAGTCTTCCGTAACCTCTAATTCTCTCGGAGTAGCAGTTAAACCAATCTGCACCGCTTGGGGGTTACGGGTGAGTACCTGTGACCACTTACCCCAGGCTGAACGATGGCACTCATCGATGATAATATGGCTGAAATAGTTTTCAGGGTAATGAGTCGTTAGGAAATTGGCACTAGCATCCTCGGTATCCACATCCAAGCTTTGATAGGTAGTAATGATGAGACGGGCATTTTTGCGAGGGTTGCCCTTCTCCACGATTTGAGCATCCGAACCGAACATAATTTGTAAAGCCGCCGCCGCTTGAGTTCTCAGTTCGTCCCTATCACAGATGAATAAAGCTCGTCTGAGTTGCCCCGCATCCGCTATCTTTCGTAATAAGTTACAGGCGATAAAGGTTTTTCCCGCGCCCGTTGCCAGAGTGAGTAACACTCGTTGCGGTAAATTTTCCACTTGACAGCGGGCAATTTTTTCTAGGGCTGCTCTAATAGCCGCATCTTGATAGTATCGTCTTGTAGCTTCCCCACCTTTGTAACGAGTCAGTAAAGGCTTCGCCACCAAGCTATCTAAACTAAATCCAACATACTGTTCATATCTTGATTTCAGTTCTTCTGGCGTAGGAAATTGACTTAAAGGAGCCGGTTTCGAGGTCAGTCCGGTGCTGTAATCATACTCGACGAACAGATGACCATTACTGGAATAGACGAAAGGAACATTTAACCCTTTAGCGTAACCTTTGACCTGTTCTAAACCGTCAGTGGGTGGTAATTCTTCTTTTTTTGCTTCTATCAAGGCAACAGCTAGGGGCTGAGTATCGGGACTCAACACAAGACGGAGCGTGTAGTCGATACGTCCTTTAGATTCCTTAAAGGCTTCCCCATCGATGATTGAAATAGAGCCGGGGGTTTCTTCCCGTTTGATATGATCTTCCGTCCATCCTTTTTTATGCAAGATAGGGTCGATTAACTTCGCTCTGGTGTCTGCTTCTCCTAATCCCATGTGCTTTCTGCGATTCTACTGAGCGTTACAAAGTGCCAAAAAATCATTCGCTTAACTACCTATTTTTTAGAGTTTTTGTTTTTGAGCTATTTGTATCATACCCATTAAACAAAGCTGAACTCGATTAAATTTTTGGCTGTATTTTCCCTTCGGGGTCTTTATCCTGACTTTGAGCCTGTTCCACCGCCCTTTCCACTAAATACGCCGCTAAATTTGCTACAGGACGACCCTGACCAACAGCCAATTGTTGTAATGCCTCGTACACTTTATCAGGCAGTGTTATGTAAACTCTCTTACTCACGACGTTTCTCTCTACTCTCAGATAACATCCTACAATTTATCGGCTAAGAATGTTGATAAATCGTTACACATTTATTTCTGGCAGTTACTAATCAGTTACTAATTAGTTGCTATAATACTAGAGTTCTTTAATTCCCACGTTCTCAATGACCACGAAAACCATCGAGTGCCGCCTACACGCTCAAACGGGTACTCTGCGTTATTTATGGGAAATGATGGCAGGTAAAAATACCCCTCTGATCAATGAACTTCTCTCTCGTATCAATCAACACCCCGATTTTGAGGAATGGTTCAAAGCCGGTTCAATTCCCAAGAAAGCGATGAATAGCATTTGCGACGATTTGAAAAAGCAGGAAGCTTACAGCGGTCAACCTGGCAGGTTTTATACATCTACGATGTTTCTGGTTGACTATATGCTGAAATCGTGGTTTGAAATTCAACAATCGCTACAAAAAAAGCTTGAGGGCAAACAACGATGGCTAAAAATGCTAAAAAACGATCGAGAGCTAGAGGAACAATGTCAACGCTCGATAGAAGAAATTCGTTCCGCTGCCTGGCAGATTCTTCAAGCGATGCAACAGGAAGATACGGATAATTCCCCTAAAAAATCAACAAGGAAAAAGGATAAAAAAAACAAACAGGAATCAGTATCTTTATTCGATCGTTTGTTCCAAGCCTACAACGATGAACAGGATGAGCTACGTAGTTGTGCTTTGGCGTATTTACTAAAAAATAACTGTGAGATAACGGAGGAAGACGAAGATCTCCAACGCTATAACCAAAGGAGGCGACGGAAAGAGATAGAGATTGAACGTTTACAAAAACAGCTAGAAAATCGTTTTCCGATAGGACGAGATTTAACTGGACAACAATGGTTAGAGATTTTAACCACGGTGAGAGAAAACATTCCTAAAGATGACATAGAAATTTCGGTATGGCGAGCCAAGTTATTAAAAAAAGCTCATAAAATACCTTATCCTATTCTTTACGAAAGTAACAGTGATCTTACCTGGTCAAAAAAGGATGGTAAAAAATTACAAGTACGTTTTAATGGCTTAGTAGAGAGTTTAAAAGCACTCGGTCTAGAGCCAAATTTTGAGATTCGATGTGATGAGAGGCAGTTGCCCTGGTTCAATCGTTTTTACGAAGATTATCAATTATGGCTCGATAGCGGAGGACAATTATCTATGGGGCTGTTCGCATTAAGGTCGGCTCGTTTACTCTGGCGTTCAGGCGAGGGGAAAGGAGAGCCTTGGTTAGTTAATCATCTTTATCTCCAATGCTCGATCGATACTCGTTTGGGAACGAAAGAGGGAACAGAGCAAGTTCGGCAGGAAAAAGTTGCTCAACTAGAAATCAATCTAGTAAAGATGAAACCAGAGATGACTTTTCCCATTTTCTTCCGTTCCCGTTCGCTTTCTATTTATTTCAGCATTTGGAAAACGATTGCAGAGGGATATATTGCGAAATTTGTGGAAAAAGGAGATTTTGATAAAACCCGAAAAAACTTTAGCGAAGCCATCAAGCGGAATGAAACTACTTTAAAGAATATGGAACTCTGTCCTCCCCGCCCTCAAAAACCAGTATATAAAGGCAATCCCGATATTATCGCTGGTGTGTCGATGGGGTTAGACCAACCCGCTACGGTCGCTATAGTAAATGTAATAACGGGTGAAGTGATAACCGAGCGTAGTCTTAGACAGTTATTAGGCAAGAATTACAGGCTATTGCAACGCCAACGCCGACAGAAACAGGCACTATCCCATCAACGCCACAAGGCTCAAAAAAAAGATGCACCCAATCAATATGGAGAGTCAGAATTAGGCTTATACGTCGATCATCTCATAGCTAAAGCGATTGTGAAACTCGCCGTTGATTTTTGCGCCCATAGCATCGCCGTCCCCAATCTAGAAAGGATGAGAGAAATTATTGAAAGTGAAGTTCGAGCTAGGGCCCAACAAAAAATCCTGGGTTACAAGGAAGGGCAAAAGAAGTACGCTCAACAATACCGTTCCTCGGTACATCAATGGAGTTATAACCGCCTGAGCGAGTGTATTTATCAAGCCGCCGCCTCAGTCAATATAGAGATTGAGAAGGTTTTTCAATCTCTATCGGGGAGTCCATTCTCTAAAGCTAAAACTAATGCGATAGGAGCTTATACCGCTCGTTTAAAAGGATCGAGTTAGTTGATAGTTTAAAAATACTAATTTGCACCTTGACAATTAAATACTTCCGTACTAAAATGACGCTAAATAGCGCTGCAGTGCTTGCCTCTCACTCGCACTGTAAAAAAAGTGGGTTAGTTTGATTATCGGAAGATAATCTTGCTTTCTGACCCTGATGACTGCCCGTCTCTGATGTTGCCATCTAGAGTTCTTGAACTGGATGGGAAATTCCCGAAATATAGTAGCTTACTACTTCTATATTAAAGGTTAGGTGCGCTCCCAACAATAAGAGGTAATCCGAGTAACGAGAAATAACTCGGACAAATCCTGAGTTTTCAGGGTACGGCGATAGTGTAAGAAGTACATCTTTCCCGCACTATCAATAGGCCGGAGCGGTGGTTATTCAAATCACCTCCTTCACCGGAGGAATCCTTCTTATCTTTTCGTGAAACGAAGTGGATTTATTTTTCCCCTATCATTCACGAAAATCTCTGAGAACCCTTGTGAAGAGAAGCCGGTCAAAAAATTTTACAGTTGTTTCTTAGGCAAATACCTTAAATAATGAAGCTTAACTGTAGGTTCACGAAAAATGGCTCTCAATTTCATAACTAGCAAGGCATGAGGCAGGTGCGGTTTCTTCAACTCCCTGAGTATAAAGAGGGTTGAAAGACTTGTTAGCCGCCTTCATCAACTCTTGGGCTTCCTGTTTCTTCAACTCCCTGAGTATAAAGAGGGTTGAAAGGCACAGCACAAGGGCACTACTTATATTGAATGGCTGTTTCTTCAACTCCCTGAGTATAAAGAGGGTTGAAAGTTGTGATAGCATAAAAACCAATTACCAAGGAATTGCGGAGGTTTCTTCAACTCCCTGAGTATAAAGAGGGTTGAAAGTGTCGTCGCACCCCGCGGTCGATTCAACTCCGAATTGTTTCTTCAACTCCCTGAGTATAAAGAGGGTTGAAAGATACCCTGCTCCAACGCGCCCGAATAACTGCCATTAGTTTCTTCAACTTCCTTAGTATAAAGAGGGTTGAAAGTAAGATTTATATACTGAGCTAGAAAAATCTCTAAAGAATTACACAGAAGGATTGAAAGGAGCGCTGCGATCGTACCCTTTAAATGGAAATCGCAGGGAAATTTTACGACATTTAATTTGAGAACGGTATGATTGATGTGTTGCGACAATAATTTGTTAAAAACGACACTTAATTTGAGAACGGCGACACTTAATTTGTTAATGTACAGGAATATGGAGAATAGGGAACTCGAATCCCTGACCTCTGCGGTGCGATCGCAGCGCTCTACCAACTGAGCTAATTCCCCGATAATATCATTCTATCTCATGTTCTCAAAGTATTTAACTGTTGAACAGGCTGTTTAACACGCTAGAAGTGATAGATACGACGATCGATCCCAACAGGGCGGCTAGGAAACCATCCACTTTAAACCCTGCCGTAACCTGAGATACGAGGATAAAAGAAATAGCGTTGACTACAAAAATAAATAACCCTAAAGTCAATAAAGTCAAGGGTAGCGTCAATAATATTAACAAGGGACGGATAAACGCGTTGATCAAACCGAAAAAGAAAGCGGCGACAATAGCGACTTGGAAATTGACGATGACGATACCGGGGACGAAATAAGACGCTACCAAAAAAGATACCGCGGTGATGAGCCACCGGAGCAAAATAGAAATCATTAGCAAATTTTAATAAGATCAATCTCTAGTTTAGTTCACTCGCTGGGTAGATCGGGAACAGAAGCGATGCGGAGGGGATTAGAACGAAAACTGACGTTGACTCCCTCCTCGGATTGTTCGAGAACTAGCAGGGGGGTAGGTTTAGCTTTTTGATCCCAACTCATCAAAACCACATGACCGTGAATAGCGGGTTGCCAGTTTTCGTTCTCAGAAGACGCGGAGAGAAATGTTTCTATACACTCGATGATCTCATTAACTGTAGCTGAGCTAGTTTGCGCCGGTAACTTGGTCAATTTGATGAGAATGCGAAAGAGTATCCCTTTATTCCATTTGCCGGATTGAGTTTCCACTTCGTAAGTTACATCTAAAGTTTCGTTCACCTGTCTGCTACCCGCTACGATTCCCACCGCATTTTTAGCTGTACTGGGGCGCAAAGCTTCCCCGATTAACTGCGTTACCTTGATCTTGATCTGATTGACGATCACGTAGTGAAAAACCTCTTCGTCCATCCGCATTCTTAAATAATCCAAATTAAAAGCCCTGGAATGCACTAAATCTGGATTGGATTCCATCTTCTTAATGGTGTGCAGTGCGAGTTTCAGCTTTTTTTTCAGATCCTTGTTTTTAAACTGCTCGAACTCTACGTCTTTAGCCAGTTTTTTCAACTTCAGGCTTTGAGCGAGTAAAGCGGCGAGAAGGGCTACCGATAACACTATCGGCAGGTAAGGAAGGTAAGAAATTAAGGATTGGGATGATAATGACGGAATTTGAGCCGGTAAACCGGTTTGCGGGGGAACTGTCTCGATCGAAAACCTCGAGGGTAACATATTTTACGCTAGGCTTTTAAAAGGTCTCTCGCTCTCTATGATTCCCAAAACAGAACCCATTGTAAACATGCTCGACACAAAAAAAATCATTCTTATAGCCGTTGGTATAATTGCAATTTTTAGCCTGTGGTCTCCTTTCTCTGTTTCCGCGGTCCCTGCGACTCTCCCGGCTAATGTAGAAAACGCTATCCGTCTGGATTTATCCAAAAGGATGAAACTGAAACCCGATGATTTCCAAGTGAATAATTTTACCGTGAAAACTTGGCCCGATGGTTGCTTGGGTTTAGCAAAATCAGGTGAATTTTGCACACAAGCGTTAGTAGAAGGCTGGCAGGTCACTCTGGGCCATAAAAATAAAACTTGGACGTACCGCACCGATAATTCAGGACGGAATATTCGGCTAGAATAGCAGTATTTACACCATTTTGCCGAGGTATTTCTGGAGATAGGGGGAAAAAACCTCGTAGATCAAGGTCAGGGGCTGACGATCGTGCCAGAATAAATAATGTCTCCCCCAAAACGGCCCTTTTTCCCCGAAGGCAGCTTCTAAAACCGGTGAATCGCCGTAATAAATCCCCTGTACGTCCCGATATAACTCCGTATGCAATCGGGATAGACTTTCCCAAATCGGTAAAGAACGATTCTGCAAATATTGATCCACTCGCTCGGCGTTCCACCAAGACGCGGCATAAGCTAATCTCTGCCCGCCCGCAGTTCTTAACCAGACTTGGCGGCGTAAATGGGGCTGTTCCACTGCGGCAATTTGCGGGGGGGCCCCATCGTCATCGTCATCCACCAAGGACATATCGATCACATCTACTTCGGTTTTTTCCCCCGTCAATAATTGTAAGTGACGGGTGGGAGAACCGTCTCCCAGTAAGAGAATTTGCCAAGTAGGGGCTAATCGATGATGGGGTAATCCCCCCTTGACGGTCTCGCTGTCACCCTGCCAAATGACGTTTAAACGATGCCACGGATAAGTTTCTACTGTGATGTTCAAAGTTCGTTACAAAACTTGGGGATGTCTTCATAAATCATAACAAAAGTGGCCCGGTGCGGTAAACACTATCGCCAGTTTTACGATCGGGCCTCCAGAAAAGCGTTAAGCTAGATTTAGGAGAGAGATTTTAATGCCCTTCTTTTAACGTCTTGAGAGGGGGGGATTAAAATCGATCAAGCCTTGCTTTATCGTACATTGGGAATGCTAGATCAACTCGTAGACTCGTCTTTAAGTGTTACTCTGAAAACACCTTTGGTGTTGCTAGTTTTAGTGGTCTTAGAAGCGGTTTTATCAGCGGATAACGCTATCGCCTTAGCGGCTATCGCCCAAGGATTAGAAGACCCCAAACGGCAGCGCCGCGCTCTGAATGTAGGCTTGGTTTTAGCTTACATTTTAAGAATGCTACTGATCCTGACCGCTACTTGGGTGATCAAATACTGGCAATTTGAACTATTAGGAGCCGTATACCTGCTCTGGTTAGTGTTTCGTTACTTCACTTCTCCAGAATCAGCAGATGATAATAGTCACAGGTTAAAGTTCCAGTCCCTGTGGCAGGCGATTCCTTTAATCGCCGTGACAGATTTAGCGTTTTCCCTTGATAGCGTTACCACCTCCATCGCCGTGGCCGATGATACCTGGTTGATCTTGGTCGGTGGTACGATCGGTGTTATCGCCCTTCGCTTTATGGCGGGCTTATTCATCCGTTGGCTTGACGAGTATACCCATCTAGAAGATGCGGGCTTTCTCACGGTGGGCCTGGTGGGATTAAGATTACTCCTGCGGGTGGTTCAACCGGAATTCGTGCCTCCCGAGTGGATCATGCTTTCTTTGATCGCCATGGTTTTCCTCTGGGGCTTCTCCGAGCGGCAAGATGAACAAACCGACAAAAATTAGAAATTCTGCCGCCCATCAACCCCCGGAACCGGGGGTTTTATCATAATCAAGTTTTTTCTTAATACCACTTAATGGATGTTTACCAAGAACTTTAATAAAGTTTTAAGATTTTTAACTAAAGCGTCCAAACCCGAAAATAGGCACTATTGTATAAAGGAGTAAGAGCGAACCGCTCTAGCCAGCCAAAATCGTTCACACTCGCTTGGAGATAAGCCCCGTGTTGAATTTAATAAGATCGTTAGTGTTATCGACTCTCTTAAGTTTTATTGCCCCCGTGGTTCTAGTAGGAGGAATTTTAAGCGCGTTGTACGCCACCAGTTTCGTTCCTGGTATCGCTGCTCTGAGCCAAGGTGTTGCCGAGCAAATTTTGACCTTTCTAGCGGTTTTTGGTAGCGGCTACCCGATACAAGGAATATTGATCATCGGCTTCGCCTTTGCCCTGGTGGGTAGTTTATTTGACCTATTTAACTTTCTCTACGTGTACCAAGGAACGAAAGGCCAGTAAATCTCATTTTCGTGATAGATGACCGGGAGAGTGAAGCACCCATTTTTCTCCAGTATTGCCGGTAAGCACCCACAATAGCGCTCGCGCCCCGTCTCTAAGAGATTTTTGTAGGGGTTCGGGAGGTAGATCCGAGGGAATAGAAATAGGTTTGATGATAATTCCCCTACTACCGAAGACGATTTCACCGACGATTTGCGCCCGTCTCATATGGCTGTCGGAAGTGACCAGATAAACGCTGTGAATGCCTTCGGATTTAAGACGATCGACTAAAGTGGTAAAGTTAGTCACCGTATCCGTCGCGCTGTAATCTAGATGTAACCGCCCCAGTTTAACACCCGTCTTGTCAAAAATTTTCCGAGTATAATCTTTAGGACTCCCGGAAGACACCCAAATCGGTAAATTGGGATGAAGCAGCGCTAATTTAGCGGCGAAACGCTCCCTATCTTCATGGCCCCCCAGGACGAATATCGCTTCCGGCCGTAAAAAGTAAGTTTGTATATTTCGATAGCCCCACCATAGCCCGCCCATGATGACGATCAATCCTAATCCCCAAAATCGCTTTTTTGGTCGTCTCTCTTTGCCCAGTCCAAGGCCTCTTTGTCGAGTTCTAGCCTTGATCATTTTTTCCTCATTCACCTCTGGCCCATCACAGAACTTTTGCCGGCGGACTGACCGATCGTATGCTATCACAATCACACTTCGATCGATGTCCTGATCCATAGGTGACTTGAGCTAGAGTAAAAAAGTTCTCTGAAAAAGGTCTCCCGAAGATAAAACTTCAGGTGAGTGATTATATAAGTTCTATGAATAGTCTCGAAATTACCATGTACGCTGCCAGAGGGAGAAATTAAGAATATGTCAGGGTTGAAAGTTGTCTTAGTAAATCCCCAGATACCCCCCAACACGGGTAATATCGCCCGCACTTGCGCCGCTTCCGCTACCGAGTTGCATCTGGTGGGGCCTCTGGGTTTTGAAATTAGCGATCGCTATCTCAAGCGGGCCGGGTTAGATTATTGGCCGTACGTTAATCTCACCTATCATCTGACCCTGAACGATTTTTACACCCATCACCAGAAAATCGGCGGGCGTTTGCTCGGTTTTAGCGTCAGGGGTACTAGTAGCTACGCCGAGTATATATATAAAGCCGATGATTGGCTGCTATTCGGTAGCGAAACGGAAGGATTGCCACCCGATTTAGTCACAGTGTGTGACGACATGGTATACATACCAATGACACAACCACTGGTAAGAAGCCTGAATCTATCGGTATCAGTAGCGATCGGATTATTTGAAGCGAAAAGACAGCTAGGTTTTTGAGATCATTCTATATTAAGTTGAGAGTTCCAGCGGTCTTGGGGGATGAAAGTTCTATCCATCGGTAGGGGGGCGACGGGTTGGGTGAGAGTGAATTGGGCTCTTTCGATGGCCCCTTTTAATTCTAGGGCTATCCCTCGCGAGAGATGAACACTGGCCAGGGGAGCGACGCGCACGGGTTTGCCCTCGATCGTGATCTTACCGCTTTTGAGTTGGGCGTAAGTAAAGAGACCGAAGGTGGGGCGAACTCGGCGGGGGATCGAAAAATCCACCACGGGGGCTACTATCTCCTGATCCTGTACGGCACAATGACGGATAACATTTTCGTTAAGGACGGGGATAGGAATCCCTATCCCTAACATCAGGGAGGGGCCGTAATTTTTGAAGTAGCAACCTCTAACCCATTTAGGATTCATCTGTTTGGCATCGCCGATAACCGCTAACGTAGCGGCCGGGCCGATGGGAGTCTCATTCTTCAATCTTTTTTGTAGCGGGAAATGTTGAGTACCTTCCCAAGATATATAACCCACACCGCCCCCTAAAAGTATTCTCGTGCCTATGCCGATGACTTCTAATTTCGGGTCGTTGAATAAGGGTGATATGGCTCCGGGGTTAGAATAGACGGCGTTACCCAAACGGGGTTGTAACGGGCCCAGATATGTATACAGAGGTTTATCACCCCCGTTGATGCCCACGATAAAATTCTGGTAAAGATTGCGAGGATTGAACAAATAGAATTGATTGATCGTATTTTTATTAATAGCTGTGTCAAAGGAAGGGCGCGGATAACAATCGGTCATGTGTCCTATGGCCCTTAACTGTACTGACTTGCCCGCGATCAGATCTTCGATAACATGACCTCCCCCCCTTTCCGAATAACGGTTTTCGGGGTCTATTTCCGGGTTATTAGTATATTCGGTCATAGCACCAGCACCCAGATATATATCCACCGCACCGAAACCGGCGTAGGCGGGTATATTATCCAGCCAACATTGACGGATTTTAATAGGTGGGTCTGTATGTCCTAAATTAATTAAAGCCCCCGAAGATTCCATCGGCTCGAATGTACCGGTACAGATCACGTCTACCTGTTTGTAAGCTTCTGTAATCCCAATTTGAGCCACCTGGCTTTTTAATTCTTCTACAGTCCAGACAACTGCCGTCATAGCCGCGATTTTATCGTTAATTTGCTCGATAGTTCTCATGGTTTTAGTCTAGCGAACTTTTAGCGTCGCACAAAACTATAGCGGGCGCTCAATCACCCCCGTTAACTTTAGGGTTCTAATGAATCTTCTTATTTCCCTTTCTTCGACTTTTATTATTGGGATTACGGGACTGACGGGGCTCGAACCCGCAACTTCCGCCGTGACAGGGCGGTGCTCTAACCAATTGAACTACAGTCCCATTTTTGACACATCTCCTATATTAGCAGTAACAAAACTAGTATGTCAAGAGCTGCTATCTAACCCCTTTTCTAACCAGGAGACGATCGAAGCGATCACCTCGTCCTTAGACCCGGAAAATGAGGGGAGAGAAGGGGAAGCCCCATTACCGACGAAACAGATAGCCCCTGGAAATTTACTGAGGGAATTCAAGAAATCGGGGCTGAAACAAAGGTTGTTCTCGTAGAACACGAGGCAGAAAATTTTCTGGGGTTGGGCGCGGCGGATACCGTTCCAATAAAGACGTAGTTTCGATATGGTATCGGGGATACCGTGGTCGAAATCGGGACAGCCCTGAGTCAACATCTGATCGTATATATCCACCAAAGGATTATCGGCATCGAATAACTCGCCGCTGTCGATACAAATAGGATGAACTTTTTCTCCCAAGAGGGGATGGAGATCGATCGTACTCCGCAACAAAAGGGAAAATTGCTCACCGCTATCGGGCGTGGTTATACTGTTAGAGTCCGTTACCTCCGGCGCGGGCGATTCACCCCCTCTATATTCGCGCCAGAGGCGAAGGAACTTTTCGTAGGGCAATTTTTCCGAACAGTACCAGAGAAGATACAGGCCCGCTTCATTCTCCCCCTGACGGGCGTAGGTTAATAATTCTCCCACCTGCTCTTTCGGTAGACACCTGATCAAACTTTCTGCCGCCTCTAGCCTCGTGGATTCATCGGGGGCGAATTCTAGCATTTTACCGAGAGTGGATATAGCTTCTCGATTGCCGTGGGCGATATTTCCTAAACTTGCCGCCACTACCTTGAGAGTATTACTATCCTGTTGCGGGTTAAGCAGGCGGATCAAGGTAGCGATCGCTGCCGGGTTCTGCTGACCGATCTCACCGATACTCTCCGCGGCTAAACTTCTAATATCTTGATCCTGACTCGACTTGATCAATTGCACCAAGGTAAAGATAGCCTCTAGATTGCTGGGGTCGATACGTCCCAAACTCACGGCCGCTTGACGGCGAGTGAACTCATCGTTATTGTTGTGGAGGAGATTCACCAAGACGGTGATTGCATCTGGATTACCGGGGTCTAATTTACCAAGAATTTCGGCGGCTTCCCGGCGGGTGGATTCATCGTCGGTTTTTTCGATCACCTTGACGAGAGAATGGATAGCGATGGGATGGTCGGGAGCGATTTTTACCAAACTCTCGATCGCTTCTTTCTGTAATAAAATTTCTTCGCTCGTTTGAATAACCTTGATGATTGCTTCTATGGCGTTGGGGTTGCCCGCGCCTATTTTTCCGAGACTGCTTAAAGCCAGCCAGCGGGTATACACGGAGGATGGTGCGTTCAATAAACCCACGAGGGAAGAAATCGCCTCGTTATTATTGGGGGTGATTTCTCCCAAGCTATATACCGCCTGTTGACGGATTTCTTCCGTCTGTCCCGACTGTAGCAATTGAATGAGGACAGCGATCGCCGTGGGATTACCAGGATCGATTTTTTCCAAACTTTCCGCTGCTTGACGGTGGATGAAAGGGTCTCTGGTGGTGCGGATCAACTGCACTAGGGCGGCGATCGCCGTGGCGTTATTCTGCCCGACTACTTCCAGACACTCGAAAAGGCGGCGCATCACCGAGGGCGATTCCCCTAACTGTAAACGACGCATCAGGGCGCTGATCAACTTGGCGTTACCGTGTCCGATCTTGGACAGACTCGATAAAGCCGCGTGACTTTGCTCGTTAGAACCCGTTTTTTCGAGGATAGCGATCAAGGTTTGTATCGCGCCCGCGTTACCTGGGTCTATCTTACCGAGGCACTCGGCGCACAGACGTTTCACAACCGGATCGGTGGCGGTGTTCATAACACGTTCGAGGGTGCTACAAGTAGCGGTGTGACCTTTACCGATTTTCTCGATCGCTTTGAAAACGTCGTTCCGCACGGGCAATAACTCGATTAACGCCCGCAAGACTAAAGTTCGATCGCTTTTCTGTAAGGCTTCCAAGGCTGAGTGGGCCAGTACCGAATTAGGCTCTTTTGCCAAAAAAGTCCAATCCAACAACTGTTGAATTATTTTTTCCCCCAACTGACTCTCTGGAAATTCGCACAAACAAGCCGCTGCCAGATATAAAGCCTGCCTACCGTATAAATTTCGTGGGTGGCAACCATCTTGAAAAGAGCTTAAAGCTAAAAGCAGGGCATCTTTTTTGGTCTGATCAATATCATCCCGACCGAACCAGAACCCCATTACTCGCCGCCACCGTTCGTGAAAAATAGGGCAAAAAGATTGAGGTGATTGGGGAAGAAAATAGTTAACGTCGTTAATAGCTCTGGCCGCAAAATATTCAAAGAAAATATCATCGGCGAAACTATAAATTTTCTGATGCGAATCGATGACTTTCAACCAGCCTACCCTCAAAGCTAATTGCCATTGAGGCGTATTTTCGCCTATGACTTGGACGATGAGATCGTAGTTAAAGCAGGCTCGATCGGGTTGGACGAGTAGCGATTTCAGGGCTAATTGGGAGAGAGATTGATTCAGGGACTGTTGTTGCTCGATCGATGTGGGAATTTTCTCCGCTTGCCATTGATAGAACTGACCCACCAACTTATCGTAAAGAAGATAGCTATTGGGGGGGAAATGGGGGTATTGTTGTTGCCAGAGACGACATAATAAAGCGACTCTCTGGGGGGTTTCCCATAGGTCTTTAATCCGAACCACGCCGAACTGTTCGATCGCGTGGATCAAGCTGGATATTTGCTCTCCGGTAGAGTTGAGCGATGTTTGGCTCAACCATTTGCTTATAAAAAATTTAACTTCTTCAGGATACTGGAAAGGTAAAGGCGAATAGAGAAGAAAATTATTAGAATTATGCCATCCGTAATCGTGACCGGTGATCACCACTTTCACGTTTTCGCCCCAGTCCTGCAATTGACGCTGTAGATTAATATCGAGAGATTGGGCTGAAGTATTATCCAACATTTCCACGCTATCGATCAGTAGCCATACTTTTCCTGTAGCGGTTAATTGGGCCAAGGTTCCCGCACCTTCGGCAATTGGATAATTTTGTAGCTTCATGGCTTTGGGTAGCCATCTTTCTTGTAGATAGGACGCGAGAGATAATTTACCCAAGGCGCTGCCGGAAATCCAGACCGGGAATCCTCGCTTACTTTGTAGTAACCAGACAGCCAGTCGGTGTAATAGGGTAGTTTTTCCCGTGCCTGGCGCGCCGATGAGCCCCATTAATGGGGATTGGCTTTTTTCCGATTGCAAAAGCTTCTGAAAAAATTCTTCTTGACTGTAGCGATCGCTTATTACTGGTTTTTCTTGAAGGAAACCTTTCACCGCTCCCACTGATAAAAGAATATTATCCCATTCCGCCTGCACATCGTCGGGGTGAGTGGTCAAGGGATTGATCGGTAAAGCGTGTTTAAGCATAATTTGACTGACTTGGTGCCAGTCAATTTCTGATTGGGTTGGTAGTCGGTGCGGTTGGGTTGTCATGGGGGCAAATTTCCCAAGATTCTCTTAGAGAAGTTATGTTCGGTCAATCACTACTTTTAACTTACCCATTTTCTCAAAGAAAATTGGTAGCCTATCAAAATTAGTTGTAATTTTTGACCTCGGTGATTTTGCGCGTGTTAACCGCTACTACTACCGAGGATAAATAAACTCATCAGCGTTCCTGTATTCCAGAGGCTATGTAACAACATAGAAGCGAGAAGGTTTTTTGATCGAGTATAAACTATTCCCAGGACAATTCCCAATGTGGTCAATGGCAAAACTTCCGATAGGTTTTGGTGGGCTAGAGCGAATATCAAGCTACTGCATCCGATCGCACCCCATACCGGCAGGTAACGAGTCAGGGAAGGCAATAGAAACCCGCGAAACATCCATTCTTCAAATATAGGAGCGGCTAAAGAAGCCGTAATTCCGAACAGTAGTAAAGCCACTTTATCTTGGGCTTCTAAGGCTAAGGATAAAAGAGGATTGCTACCTCCTTGTCCCTGCCATATTTGTTGATTTATCAAAGATACTATGATCACCAAAGGTAGAGCCGTTAAATATCCTCCCAAGCCCCATAACAGCCAGTTACTGAACCATCGTAACGAGAACCAATTAGCAGGTAAAGGTTTGAAAGGTTTGGTAGCACCATAAAGTATCGATAAGCTTATCCCCGCCATGACCAGATAACTAATGAATACGTAGCCAGCTTTCACCTGAAGATTAAACCGAGCCGGATTGATCCCTAATAACCCCCAAGTTAAACCGAAAATTAACGGTAAAATTATTTGTCCCACCAAGAAAAATCCTAAGATAAAAACAATTACTAAAGTTTCTACATTCCAAGGCGTTGACCAAGCTAAATCCTGAGAAATCCATAATAAAGCTTTTTCCTTTCTGAGAAATAATTGTACTAATAAAACGATGATTATCCCCACTCCCAACAGGCTACCAATTACGGGAATAAGAGAGACTATAGTTAATTTAATCAAAGCGTTAATAGCCGTATCAACCTGTTCGGTTTCCAAAGTGGCTAATTGCTCGATCGTACCTTGCACCTCGTATAATCTTTTGAGAGTGACGTAACGAAACCACCCCTTGAAAGTTCTTTCAATTCTTGCCTCGGCATCGCTTACTACTTCAGGAGGATCGCTCCACAATTTGGTCAAGAGGTACGCATTTTTACCGATATAAGGTTTAGTAACGAGATTATTAAGAGGATTTATTAATTCCGCCCAAAGTTTAAATGCAGAGCCTGTATCACCCCCATAAGCTTTAATAATTCCTAATTTAAGCTTGAGATCTTTTAGTAAATTAATTTCCGCGGCTAAAGGATTACCTCTAGTTTTTTCTAATAGTTCTGGTGGATATTTTTTTTGTAATAAGGCTAAATTTTTCTCGGCGGTAATCCTGGTATCTTCATACTGCTGGTCAGCGGTAGAGTAAGGATTTTGCCCCAGAAGAGTAGTTTGCAGAATTTTTAAATTTTCGCCGTTATCTCGATCGCTAAGATAATCGTAAGGTAAATCTGCGGCTTGCAAATTAAGATTAGTTTGATAAAGTTGCAAGTTAGCCTGTACTTGAGGTTGATTGACGCTACTGGCTAGGGAGAGAACTAAGGGAATCAGGGCGACGATCGATAAAACCCATAATAGGACTTTTTTATAAGGCAGAACAGAGATTTTTTGTAGCACTGAGATGATCATGAAGAACAGATGAATAGGCACTAACTTTCATAATGCCACTATCTCAAGCCTTTGATCACATCTCGGATCGCCAGAGTTTGGGTTTTAGAATAACCGGCGAACGATCGAGTCGCCGTCAGTTCCACTTCTACCCCATTGCCGCCCCGGAGATATTCCGGGGGAATCGGTAGCTGTCCGATGGCGATTTTAAACTGATTCCCCTCTTGAGTCACTAAACCGGGGGACACATCCCCCTCATAACGGGTAGTAAAATCAGAGGGAGGGCGAAACTCCACATCATCGGAACGACTCACCCGGTATCTAACTTTAAACTTGGTAGCGATGAGATTGGATTGATCCGCCTCATCTACTAAAGTAGCGGTTAGATTAGTGCCGTTACCCGTTAAACCTTTACTCTGCAAACGAGTCACATCCCTCTCGAACACCGCGTTATAGACGATAAATTCCGTGACATTATTGCGCTTCTGACTGGTTCCCTCGACCCACACACCATCGGGTAAAGTCACATTCATATCGCTTTGATCGCTCAAAGCGAGGGTGATACGTTGATCAGCGTAACGGGAGAAATCTTGAGGTGCGTTCCAAATAAGGATGAAAGACTTTTCTACTCTTTCGGTGAGGGCCCGATATTGATCTTGAACTATAGAACCGGGGGCGAATAGCGCACCTGCGCCTGTACGAGTTTCCCAGATATTTTTTGACAATACATAACCCCTATCTTTTAATTCTGTCATGGGCACACTGGCGCTGGATTGGTCGGAAGTGAGAGGCCGGGAGAGATTGATAACCGTTAGCTGTCCCAGTCTTCCTTCTCTGCCGGCCCGCCCGCCGTTACCGCCGTTACCTTCTAAACCGTCTTGGCAACGGAACTCACGGGTACTACAACTATAGTTAGAATCTCCTGGTCTACCAGTACAGGTTTTAATCGTCCAATAGGGCTTAACGCACTTACAACCTTTACCGCCTTTACCCGCTTTACCCGCCCCTCCACCTTTACCACCACTCGTATTGAGGGTAATCTGACGTAAATAGGCGGAGTCAGTCGCGTAGATGGTAACGTCGCCGCCGTTGCCACCGCTGCCACCATCGCCACCATTACCACCATCGCCACCGTTAGCGGCTTGCAGATTAGTGGCCACATCTTGAGGTTGATTGGCACAATTGGCATCTGTACCGTTGCTACCCTCGCCACCATCGCCGCCCTTCTGACCGGATAGATCGATCGTTCTCGGGGCCCCGTCGGCGAAGATGGTGATATTGTCGCTATTTTTACCAGCGTTGCCAGAGTTACCGTTTTTACCATTCTGTCCTTTCGTCCCGAATTGTTGGACATCGGCACTCCAAGCCAGCCAATGACAGGTAAGAGGTGAAGTAATGGGAGGGACAAAAGACCCGACGGTGACAAATAAGACAGCTAATGATGTTTTCGCCCAAAAACCCATGATTCAACCCCTATGTTATCCATGCCTTGATGACTCTTTAGTAATGACTTTTGTTTCACCTCTACCTATTTGATCCTCGTTCGTCCTACACTTTACCAATAGAGGTTACAGGCAGTCGTGAGGTTCCTAGCGTGAAAAAAGTATTAGCGATTATTCTTGGAGGTGGCGCAGGTACGCGTTTATATCCTCTTACGAAACTTCGGGCTAAGCCTGCGGTTCCCCTCGCGGGCAAGTATCGTTTGATCGATATTCCCGTGAGTAATTGCATTAATTCAGAAATACTGAAAATTTATGTTTTAACCCAGTTCAATTCCGCTTCTCTCAATCGTCATCTAACCCGTACCTATAATTTCGGTAGTTTTAATGACGGATTCGTCGAGGTGTTGGCGGCCCAGCAAACCGTGGATTCTCCCCAGTGGTTTCAAGGCACTGCTGACGCGGTGAGGCAGTATCTCTGGTTGATACAAGAGTGGGATGTGGATGAATATTTGATCCTCTCTGGCGACCATTTATATCGTATGGATTACGGTAAATTTATCAAGCGTCACCGGGAAACTAACGCCGATATTACTCTTTCGGTGGTGCCGATCGATGAGCGTCGCGCTTCGAGTTTCGGGGTGATGAAGATCGACGAGCGAGGTCGTATCGTCGATTTTTGCGAGAAGCCTAAAGGGGAAGCTTTGCAGAAAATGCGAGTGGACACTACCGTTCTGGGTTTGAGTCCTGATCAAGCTTATCAAAGTCCCTATATCGCCTCGATGGGTATTTATGTTTTTAAAAAGGATGTTCTCGTCGAACTGTTAAACGCTAATAAGGAACAAACGGATTTCGGTAAGGAAATTATTCCGGCAGCAGCCCAGGATTACAATTTACAGGCGTATCTGTTTAAAGGTTACTGGGAAGATATAGGGACGATCGAGGCTTTTTATGAGTCTAATTTAGCCCTGACCCAACAACCGAAACCCCCTTTTAGTTTCTACGATGAAAAATACCCGATCTATACCCGTCCCCGTTATCTGCCGCCGACAAAAATGCAAAATTGTACGGTGACGGAATCGATGATCAGTGAAGGTTGTATTATCAAGGATTGTCGTATCCATCACTCGATTTTGGGCATCCGTACTAGGATAGAAACGAACTGCTCGATCGAGGATACCATGCTCATGGGTTCGGATTTTTACGAATCCTACAGCGAGAGGGAAGCGTTACTGAAAGAGGGTAAAATTCCCATGGGAATCGGTGCTGGTTCTACTATCCGCCGGGCGATCGTCGATAAAAATGCTCGTATAGGTAAGAACGTTCTGCTACTCAATAAAGACCGGGTGGAAGAAGCCAGTCGCGAAGACCAAGGCTTTTATATTCGGAGCGGTATTATCGTCGTCTTCAAAAATGCCACGATCGGTGATGGTACGGTAATTTAGCTGTCATATTCATTTATTAATATAAGGAGGTGATACCTCCTTATATTAATTATTTATGAGCAAGTTTTGCAGAGCTTGTTAAGCTCGTAGCGCTTACCCGCATCAACCGGTATTTCTCATACCCGCCGCGATACCGTTGATAGTCAATAAAGCACCCCTTAATAACTCCTCTTTCGAGTAGCGGAAATGGATAATACCCGATTGCGCTTGATGGGAATACTGACGGAGACGCTTAAGTAGAGACACCTGTAGGAAACCCAGGGGGACGATCGTCCCGTTTCTCAGTTGTACCGATCGCTGTAAACTTAAATCACCATCCAAAAGCCGTTTATGTCCCGTCAAGCGGAGGATGATGTCACAAGAGCGATAATACTCGTCCGAGATTTGCGTGAATATCCGCTCGAAACGTTCAATATCTTCTGGCTTGGATAACTCCCGCATATAGTGATTGGCTATCTGTAGATCCACTTTTGATAAAGTCATCTCCGCTTTGGAAATCACCATTCTAAAGAAAGGCCATTTGAAGTAAAAATATCGCAACAGCTTTAAATTTTCCTCCGGGTCAGCGTCGAGAAATTTCTCTAAAGCCGTACCGACTCCATACCAAGCGGGGAGGAGAAAACGCGTTTGAGTCCAACTGAATACCCAGGGAATCGCCCTCAAGGTACTTAAATCCTGTTGCCCGCTCTTACGTCTGGCGGGGCGGGAACTAATTTGTAGTAGACTAATCTCTTGAATGGGAGTTACCGAAGTGAAGAAATCGATAAAATCCGGGTCTTCATAGATCAAACTGCGATAAGCTTCCCTTGACCAACCCGATAACTCTTCCATGATCTTATTCCACGGCTCGATGTCATCGAAACCGCTACCCAGGAGACTAGCCTGCACCACTGCTGTCACCGCGGTTTCCAGATTGTACAGGGCTAATTCCGGGAGGGAATATTTAGAAGCTAACACCTCACCTTGTTCGGTAATTTTAATTCTGCCGTTCACGGTCGATCGAGGTTGGGCTAGAATCGCCGCGTAAGCCGGGCCGCCGCCCCTGCCCACGGAACCGCCCCTACCGTGGAACAGCCGTAAATCCACGCCGTATTCTTGACACACATTCTGTAGGGCTTTTTGGGCTTTATGAATCTCCCAGTTACTGCTGAGATAACCTGAATCCTTATTACTGTCGGAATAACCCACCATGATCTCTTGAAGATTGAGGGGTTGCAGTGGTGGTTGGGCTAACTCCTCCTTAACCTCTCCCCCCCGTAACTTGGCTAGATGCTCGTAACTACCGGCCAGAGCCGCCCGATATAGGGGTAGGTCGAACAAAGTCCGCATGATACCCGGAGCGTGTTTCAAGTCGTCTACGGTCTCAAACAGGGGAACGATTCTTAATGCCGCGCTACTGGTGGCCGGGTCGTACAATCCCGCCTCTTGAGCCAGTAATAGCACTTCCAGCACGTCGCTGGCCTCGTTGGTCATGCTGATGATATAGGTTTGACAGATTTCCGGGCCGAATTCCTGTTGCAGGGCGCGCAATATCCTCAGAGTTTCTATGGTTTCGCAGGTTCTCTCGGAAAAGGGCATCTCTTGGGGAATCAGGGGGCGACGGGTGCTTAATTCTTCTGCTAACCAGGCTGTTTTCTCCTCGTCGGTCATCTGAATGTAGGGCTTGCTTAAAACTCCCAGATAGCCCGATATATCGTCTATCGCTTCAGCATGACGGGTTGATTCTTGGCGGAAGTCCAATTGAGCTAGGGTGAAACCGAAGATTTCTACCTGACAGATGAGGTTTTCTAATTCCTGACACTTCAATCCCGTGATGGCTAAGCTTTGGGCGATCAATCTCAACTCTTTCAGGAAGTCCACGCCCCATCGATACACGTTGGGTTCGCTAACTTTAATGAGAATCTGTCGCTCTTCGGGATTGGCGAGGCGATTATTGCGATCGCGCGTATTTTCCAAACGTTTTTGTATGAAGGCCAATTTCAGGCGATACGGTTCTTGACGGTAGCGTATGGCCAGTTCGTTGTATATATCTGGCATTTGCTGTTTATCTTGCTCTAGGGAGTCCAATAACTCCGGCAGGACATCGCACCAGTGAAGGGAAGGACTCAAGAGATTGCTAAGATGGCGGATCGAACTTATGTATTTTTCTAACACCATCTTGCGCTGATAACAAGCGGTAGACCAGGTTACTTCGGGAGTTACTGAGGGATTGCCGTCTCTATCGCCCCCTACCCACGACCCGAAGTGACAGAAATTATTCTTCGGGGGTTTCAAGCTAGGGAAAGAAGCTTCCAAGGCCTGTTTGAATCGAACCGCCAGTTGCGGGATAGCGTCGAACAACACCTCATCGAAGTAGTGTAGGGCATAATCCACCTCATCGAGGACGGTGGGCTTGAATTGGTGTAATTCGTCAGTACGCCACCACAGTCGGATTTCTTCTTTTAGCTGTTGTATGGCGGCTTCGGCTTCCCAAGAACTATTCAGCCCCATGCTGCGGAAAAATTCCTCGGCTTGGTCGATTTTTTTGAGGACATTAGAAATTCTTCTTTGTTTGAGTCGGATGGTGTGACGAACGATTTCTGTGGGGTGGGCGGTAAACACCAATTTTATATCCAGTTGGTCGATCAGGCGCTGGATCTGTTGGGGCGGAACGTTCAAGTCTTTGAGATAGGGTAGTAACCAGTGAAATAACCCGGCTTTCGGTGAGGCCCCCTGACCATCGGTTAAACTTTTTTCTAACCATCTCGCCCCCACCGCCGAGGTTAATAACTCCGTGTCTTCGGGGGAGGCGGTGTTATTTTTCCCCTCTATCTCCGAATCGTGATAACTAGCCCGTCGGGAGAGTAATTGGTCTCTCTGTTCGTAGTGTTGTTCGACGATGTTGATCAACTGGAAATAAAGGGCGAAAGCACGGGCCGCTTTGATGGCTTCGTTTAATTCCAGGTTTTCGATTATTTGATCGATCGATGATGATTGCGGGATTTCCGGCGCTTGTCCTTCGGGGGAACACATGGCCCGCAGTTGTTTCAATAAATCTACCAACTCTTGACCACATTCGGAGAGTAATACTTCTTCCCACAGGTCTTCGACCAGCTTCAGTCGTTGATGCAGGAACAGATCTGATGTTTTAAAAATTTGTAGGGCTAGATCAGGAGATTCGACAAGCACGCTCATATAGTGTTGGGAAGATTTTTTATAATAATATTATCGATGATGTTCTTAATAAGTATCGATCCGTAACACAGACTTAACCATTTTGTGCTATCCGAATGCGGTGCTGGATTATTCCTCGTACTCCGATGGTTGGTCTCGGAAATCGATCAGGGGTAATCTTTCCCCCCGGAATACTTCCTCGCTACTTTCCCCGAACTTGATCAACCACTCTTGAGCGTTTTTCACGCCTAAATAGCCCAATAGGAACGGGGCTGTAGCTAAACTTAACCAAACATTGACGGGTGGTCGTTTCATCGTGATTATTCCGGGGTGGAAGGTTGACGTTTGATACTGCGTACCGGGAAGTTAGCTGTCAGGGTGGTCATGCGGTTATCGCTCTCTAAGCCCAATTCCGTTTCTTCGGGGTCGATTTCCAAGTAACGTCCCACCACTTCCAAGATTTCTTTACGCATGGCGGTGATCATTTCTGGACTCATCCCCACTCGATCGTACGCCATAACTAATTTTAATCTTCGTTTCGCTTCTTCGCCACTTTTGGGAGCATTATTCCAGCCGAATATTTTTGACAGTATTTCGTTGATCATGATAGTTTGTTAGGTGTTGTCGGGGTTGCCAAATAAAAATTTACGTAGGCGGGCGAAAAGTCCTTCCGGCTCGTTCGTTAGTTCCAGATAAGGTACATCATGCCCCTCTAAACGTTTAGCGATGTTTTTGAAGGCTTGGGCGGTAATAGAAGGAGTTTCTTCTAATACTAATGGTTCCCCCCGGTTAGTGGATATGATAATCCTTTGGTCATCGGGTACTATGCCGATGAGGGGTACTACTAATAAATCTACTATGTCCTCCACACTGACCATTTCTTTACGTTCGATCAATTCCGGGCGCAGTCGATTGACGATCAGGCGGATACTTTTGATCGCTTCGCTTTCTAATAACCCCACGACTCGATCCGCGTCCCTCAAGGCCGATACTTCCGGGGTGGTGACGATGATGGCTTCTTGGGCGGCGGCGATCGCATTACGGAAACCTATTTCTATCCCGGCGGGACAATCGATGAGGATATAGTCATAACTTTTTGACAATTGACCGATCAAACTCTTCATTTGTTCAGGGGTGACGGATTCTTTGTTACGACTTTGGGCTGCGGGTAGAAGGACGAGGTTTTCCTGCCGTTTATCCCTGACTAGAGCCTTTTCTAAGGTACACTCCCCGGCCAAAACGTCCAAGGCTGTATACACCACTCTCTGCTCTAACCCCAATAATAGGTCGAGATTCCTCAAACCGAAATCCGCGTCTACCAGGGCCACCTTAAATCCTAGCTGGCACAGGGCCGAGCCTAGATTCGCCGTTACTGTCGTTTTGCCGACTCCTCCTTTTCCAGAGGTGATAACTATAACACGACTCATATTTTTCTCTTGATCTCGTTCGCTAATTATTGACAAATATTGATAAATATGCTATTGGCTTAACCAGCCTCCCCGTTCATCAGAGATATGTGTTTTGGAGAACTTATAAGCCGGAGTAACCTGGATAGTATTATTACTGATATAAGCCACTTCTGGTTCGGTGGGTTGTACGATCGGGGAAATGCGGGCCAGTAGATGGGCGATCCTGACTTGGGTGGCCTCCATCCGTAAAGCCATGATCAAGGATTGAAAGTTCCCCGACGCACCAGCGTGAGCTATACCCCGTAAACATCCCCAGATAAAGATGTCGCCATCGGCGATAATAGTTCCCCCAGGATTGACATCACCCAAGATCACCACTGTGCCGGGGTGACAGATCTCTCGCCCCGATCGTACATTCGTTTTCAGGTACAGTGGTTCAGCCCCTAAAGAGCCAGACTCACCCCGAAAAGAAAACACCCACTGGGGTTGATATTGTTCCACACAATAGCCCGCAGTGGCTGCCGCTACCGCCGTTTGACGGCGGGTAGTGTGAACCGTTTTCAGCACTAACTTAGCTTCGGTTTCCAAAACTTCCGCTAAAGTTTGTAATTGTCGGGTGTCCAATAATCGTTCGCGGGCGATTAATTGAATGAACGTATGTTCGGGGATATTCTGTCCGCTATTCTTGAGATAATAGCGGGTTCCTTCTAAAATTTCCGTCCAATCATTCCCCTCGTTCTCTTCATTGGTTTTCGGGAGAATTAGATATAGTTGTTCTCCTTGAGTTGTGAAAACTATTTGCGCGTATCGATCGATTTGAGATGTGGGCTTTTCCTCTTCGATAACGGTTATTGGTTCTTGTTCCTGTGAAGGTAATTGCTCCATGATCATTCAGCTATTAAGACGGCGATAAACGGTAGCGAGACCCGTACTATCTCCCACGTTACCTGGAAAAAGTACGACGGGTAAATTAGCAAATAAAGGGTGATCGGACTCGGTTCTCACCATAGAACATCCTGGCAGAATTTGACCCATCAGACGCACCGCCTGTAAATTTAACCCGTCACTCAGCACATCGTTAGAGGTAATACCTCCCTTGCTAATTAAAAAGGCTATATCGTGCGGTAGCCCCCGGACTATATCCATCAACAGAGATGATACACCCATCCCGAACTCAAGACGAGTATCAACGCTATCAAATTGTAATTCTTGGCGACTGGTATAGATAACCGGTGTTTTATCATCTCGATGAACCTGCTCGATCCGCTGCAATGTTTCCGCCAGTAATTGGGCTTTTTGTTGGGGATGATCCCTTAATTGGCTCACATTTAATTCTATCCCCACCACATCGGGTTCTTTTAATAATTCTTGTAATTGTTCGCTAGTTTTCTTGACGTGAGAACCAACGATCGCCGCTCCTTTTTTATCCGTGGGTTTATACCGGGCCATCTCTTCGGGGGCTAGAGGTTGTTTCCCTAATTGGGCGAGGGAAGTTAAGATACTGGCTGCGCTACGCAGTAAAAATCTTTTGCCGAGAGTTGCCGCCGATATTAAGTCACCGGCGAAGGTGTCCAAATCGCTTTGTTTCTGGGCATCTACTACGGCACATTGATTATCGTGTAATCCTAATAACCGCTCTTTACTGCCGCATCTAATATCGGCCAGGGAGAATTTTTCCACGGAAGTCGATTGAATTTTGCCGCCCGTTTTTTCCTCCACATAATCGGGTAAATAACTGTAGTGATAGGCGAATACTGAATCTTTGGCGAATTCTGTTTCGTGGACTGGGGTGGGTACACCATCGACGATCAGATAGTGAATACTATCGATCGTAATCCTACCGCCCTCAAAAAAAGCGGGGATGAGAAAATGAGCGTCGAAAGGGCCCAGCTGAGACGCGATAACATCGGTTTCCACCGGGTAATGCCCCCTTAAGGTAGAGTCAGAGCGACTCACTAACAAAAAATCTTTAATACCCTCTTGGGACAGGGCTATTTTCAGATTTTGACACACTTGTTCGGTGACTTGGGCGGCTTTTTCCGCGCTCAGGGCGCGGGTATTAGTCAAGATGAAGAAAATCGGGGCGGAATCTCTTAATCCTAGTCTGAGGGTCTCTATATCCCACTGCATTAATAATAAACAACTATGAACTGTTTGGGAGCCGGTGGGATCATCATCGAGAACAATAACTTTCGGTCTAGGAGTGGTCATATTTTTAGGCCCGACTTGAACTTAAAGGTTAAAAATCAGTCAAACTACTATACGTTATTAGTTTATAGGTTTTTATCACCTAGATTTTCTTTTTCTCCTCCGATCCGCCAATTGATACCAACATGAGATAAGCTATATCATGACTCCTACAGTAATGGTTCTAAGTAAGGATACCTCTGGTTTGACTACACTAATTCACCCCACAGCGGTTATTCATCCAAGTGCGACAATTCATCCTTCGGTTAAAATCGGCCCCTACGCTGTCATCGGCGAAAATGTCACGATAGGTGCTGATACTGTTGTTCACGCGGGTGTAGTCATCGATGGATTAACAGAAATCGGGGTGGGTAATCAAATTTTCCCTCACGCCGTTATCGGCATGGCTCCTCAAGATTTGAAGTATAAGGGGGGAGAAAGTGCCGTCAAGATCGGTGATTATAATCAAATCCGCGAGTGCGTGACGATCAATCGGGCCACAGAAGCGGGTGAGGTAACGGAAGTGGGTAGTAATAATCTCCTGATGGCATACGTTCACGTGGCTCACAATTGCACGATCGAGGATAATGTGATCATCGCTAATAGTGTCGCTTTGGCCGGTCACGTGTACATCGAATCGAAGGCGGTCATCGGCGGCGTTTTAGGTGTACATCAATTTGTTCATGTGGGCAGGATGGCCATGTTAGGCGGCATGAGCAGAATCGAACGGGATGTGCCTCCTTTTATGTTGGTGGAAGGTAATCCATCTAAGGTGCGTACCCTTAATCTAGTAGGGTTACAGAGGGCGGGTTTGTCGGCGGACGAGTTGAGTTTACTGAAAAAAGCTTTTCGGATTCTTTATCGATCGGATCTCAATTTAACGTCCGCTTTAGAGCAATTATCCCTTTTCCCCGAAAATCCCCATTTACAACACTTACAAAATTTCCTGAGTCTCTCAACGGGCGGGGATAAACGTAGAGGACTAATTCCGGGGAAATAAATATGAGAATTTTTATCAGTACGGGAGAAGTATCGGGGGATTTACAGGGGGGTCTTCTGGTAGAGGCTTTATCGCGTAAAGCCAACTATCTGGGGGTGGATTTAGAAATAGTGGCTCTAGGTGGCGATCGCATGGAAGCGGCCGGGGCGAAAATTCTCGGTAAAACCACCCGTCTCGGTTCAATGGGTATCGTCGAGGGTCTACCATTCGTTCTCCCCACTCTGAAAATTCAATCGCGGGCGAAGCAATTTTTACGGGAAAATCCACCGGATTTATTGATACTACTGGATTATCTCGCACCTAATATATCGATCGGCTCTTTTGTGGCTAAGACTCTCCCCGATGTGCCGATAGTTTATTATATCGCCCCCCAAGCCTGGATCTGGTCGGCGACAGAACAGAAGCGTTTGGGGAAGATGGTCGATCGACTCTTCAGTACGAAGAAATTAATAGAAATCTCCGATCATTTACTGGCAATTTTTCAGGAGGAAGCCCATTACTACAGTAGTCGAGGCTTACCCGTCACCTGGGTGGGTCATCCCCTATTAGATAGAATGAAGTCAGCGCCCACCAGAGAGGAAGCGAGGCACAAATTCGGTCTTTCTGCCGACACGAAAGTTATCGCTTTATTTCCCGCTTCCCGACAACAGGAGTTAAAATATCTCGTGCCCCTGGTGTGTCAGGTGGGGCGACAGATTCAAAATCAATTGGGGGATGTACATTTTCTCGTACCCGTACCTTTAACCGCTTATCGTACCAAGATAGAGAGTCTGATTGAAGAATACGGTTTAAAGGCCACGGTTTTAGAGGGTGCGAGAACTTTAGAAGCGATGGCGGCCGCCGATCTGGCTATAGCTAAATCCGGTACTGTCAATCTAGAGATAGCTTTATTAGATGTGCCGCAGGTGGTAGTGTATCGATTGAGTGCGCTGTCGGCTTGGATCGCTCGCCGTATCATGCGCTTTTCCATTCCCTTCGTTTCTCCGGTGAATTTGGTTCTCAAGCGGGAGATAGTACCGGAGTTATTACAGGAATCGGCTAATCCAGATTTCATCGTGCAAGAATCCCTCGATGTTCTCCTGAATACGCAAAGGCGGATCAAGATGCGGGCGGGGTATAGGGAAATGCGGGAGAATCTGGGAGAGGCGGGAGTGTGCGATCGTGTGGCCGAGGCAATTTTCAGCAAATTTTTGTCGTGAAAACGCCTGTGATAGAGAACAGGTTAAGTGATCAAAGAAGTTTGAGGCTTGGCGAAAATCATTCTGCCTGCGGAGGTTTGTAAAGCTGAAGTAACGACGACCCTTAATTCTCCGCCCACGTATTCTTTACCCTCTTCTACCACTACCATAGTGCCATCTTCCAAGTAGCCGATACCTTGCGTAGGTTCTTTACCTGCTTTGAGGATTTTCAGGTCTAGAGTATCCCCTGGAAGATAAATGGGGCGTACTGCCTGCGCGAGATCGTTAACGTTGAGAATCGCTACTTTTTGCAGGTTGGCCACTTTACTGAGATTGTAGTCGTTGGTGAGGACGGTAGCGTTAATCTCTTGGGCTAGATGGACTAATTTGGCATCCACCGTATTAATATCTTCGTAATCGGCGGGATGGATGACGATGCGATCGGGATAAGCTTCTTGGATACGATTGAGAATATCTAGTCCCCGTCTTCCCCTGACTCTTTTCTGGTCGTTACTACCGTCGGCTAATTGTTGTAATTCTTGTAGGATAAATTGGGGTATGAGGATCTGTCCTTCCACGAAACCGGTGTCGAGAAGTTGTTCTATCCGCCCATCGATAATACAACTGGTGTCGATTACTTTAGTGGCAGCCGCCTGTAGTGTGCCTTCTGCTACTAACATCGATTCGATACTGCCTGGATTGATTAAGCGTAAAAAAGTTCTGCCGTGAGTGTCGGCCAGACTTATACCCAGATAGGCAAAGATGACGCTACCTAATATGGCTATCAAGGGCTTGATGAAGGAAAATTCTTTCGGTATGGGCAGGAGGAAGATGGGGGCTAACATCAGGTTAGCGATTAATAAGCCGATCACTAAACCGATCGCACGGGTTAGAATAGTCTCGATCGCTGTTTGTCTGATTTTGGTTTCTAACCGGCGATAGGTGGTTTGGGCTACTAAGCCCAGGGCCAGACCGATGATAGAAGCGAACCCCGCCGATAACCAGCGCAAAGCTTCGATATTGGTGATCTGTTCCTGTACTGCCAATGGTAGTAGATCGACTCCGCTAAATCCGATACTGCCAATTGCTACGATAAATATGATAATGATAATGGCATCGAGCATGATAATAATCCCATGAAGGTTGGGGCCGTTGAGGGAATAAGTAATATTCCTTCAAAATAATGATAGGAAACTAGATTCATCTATTATACTTTCCCCTCTCCCTTTGTTAAAAATAGGGGACTCCTTTCATTTTAAGCAATCTTATTGATTCTCACGCGAAGTTCACTAAATATTTATTTGTGTCTAAAAGTAGTATTGTCGATTCCGTGTCCGCCTATATTCATATTCCTTTCTGCCGTCGGCGTTGTTTTTACTGCGATTTTCCCATCACGGTGGTGGGGGATAAGAGTAATCCCGATAGTCCGATGTTAGAGGAATACGTCAGATTTTTATGCACCGAGATAGAAGGGATTAAATCGCCTAACATCCCTTTGCAAACGGTTTTTTTCGGCGGTGGTACTCCTTCTCTTTTACCTGTAAAATTTTTAGCGCGAATTCTGACGGGTTTGGATAAGGTGTTAGGTATAGATCCTGATGCGGAAATTTCCCTGGAAATTGACCCCGGCACTTTCACTCTCGAACAATTACAGGGTTATCAGAGTTTGGGTGTGAATCGATTCAGTTTGGGGGTGCAGGGGTTTCAAGACCAATTGTTAGCTGTCTGCGGTCGATCGCACCGCCTCGCTGATATTGAGGGATCGATCGACCTAATCCGACAAGCCGGGGTTACTAATTTCAGTCTCGATTTAATTTCCGGTTTACCGAATCAAACTCTGCAACAATGGGAAGAATCTTTACAGAAAGCAGTTGCGATCGCTCCCTCTCACCTTTCCTGTTACGATCTGGTAGTAGAATCGGTCACTCCTTTCGGAAAACAGTATCAACCTGGGATCAAACCCTTACCGGATGATGAAACGACTGCGAATATGTACCGTTTAGCCGCTTCTCTATTAACGGCGGCGGGTTACGAACACTATGAAATTTCTAATTACGCCCGTGATGGTAGACAGTGCGCTCATAATCGAGTCTACTGGCAAAACGAGCCTTATTATGGTTTTGGCATGGGGGCGGCCAGTTATATCGAGGGGCGGAGATTGACTCGACCCCGCACCCGCAGACAGTATTACGACTGGGTAGAGTCAGGGTGTATTATCGATTGCCCTCCTTCTTCTTCTTTAGATCAATTATTAGAGACTTTGATGTTAGGATTACGGCTCAAAGAGGGAGTGAACTTAAAATATTTAAGTCAAAAATTCGGGTCAGGAGTTATTGGTAAAATTCTCAAAAGTAGCGAAAGATATTTAGAGAAAAATTGGTTACAAATAAACGAAGATAAAATATTAAAATTGACCGATCCAGAGGGATTCTTATTTTCTAATACGGTTTTAACCCACCTGTTCCAAGTAATAGAAAAAATATACCCCAACCCGGAAAGTCAAGGTATACAAGAGAGTTAAGTCATGGGTTTAGCTTATCATAGAAGGAGTTTTTTCTGGATATAAACTAGCGATAATTTGTTCTGAGATTTGAGAACTTGTTAAGCCGAGATCAGCGTAGGATTGTTCGGGAGTAGCGTGATCGACTAACTTATCAGGAACACCGAAGCGTTTTAAAGGAACGAAAACATCGTTATCGGCGAATGCTTCAGCTACCGCAGAACCGAAGCCACCTATCAAACAACCTTCTTCTAACGTAACTACTTTACCGATACGTTGAGCGAGGGGGATGATCAGTTCCGTATCGAGAGGCTTGACGAAACGGGCATTGATCACCGTGGCGGCAATACCATGTTCACCGAGGATCTCGGCCACCTGTAAAGCCGTGTAAACCATGGTACCGTAACCGAGGATCAGCAAATCATCGCCGTTACGGACGATCTCCGCTTTACCGATGGGAACTTCTTCCCACCCTTCTTCCATCAGGGGTACACCGACACCGTTACCACGAGGATAACGCATAGCGATCGGGCCCGCCGTATAATTAACCCCAGTCACTAACATCCGCTGTAATTCCGCTTCGTCTTTGGGGGCCATGATCACCAGATTGGGGATACAACGTAAGTAAGCTATATCATACATACCCTGGTGAGTGGGGCCATCAGCGCCGACGATACCCGCTCTATCCATACAGAAGAAAACGGGGAGATTTTGAATACAAACATCGTGGATGATCTGATCGTAAGCCCTTTGTAAGAAAGTGGAATAGATAGCCACCACCGGGCGCATCCCCTCACAAGCGAGACCGGCCGCTAGAGTAACGCCGTGTTGTTCGGCGATGCCTACATCGATGTACTGTTTCGGTAACTTGGCCTGTAATTTATCCAAACCTGTACCCGTAGCCATAGCCGCGGTGATGCCGATAATTTTCGGATTTTCCTCGGCTAATTTTGTCAGGGCGTGTCCGAAAACTTTCGCGTAGGCGGGGGGTTTGGGTTTAGTGGAGGGTATGGGTTTACCTGTAGTGAGATTGAAGGGGTTTTGGGCGTGATAACCCACTTGGTCTTTCTCCGCTTGTTCGTAGCCCTTGCCTTTAATAGTAGCCACATGAACGAAAACGGGGCCCGGAACTTTATGAGCTTGTTTGAAGGTGGTAATAAGTTCTTGGAGATTATGACCGTCGATGGGGCCAAAATAAGTAAAGCCTAATTCTTCGATCACCGCGCCCACTTTAGGCACGGCGAGACGTTTCATCCCTTCTTTTAGTCTTTCCATCTCCGGCGTTAAAGACTCACCGAAGAAGGGAAGATGTTTGAACTGTTCTTCGAGATTATCGGAGAGGAATTGAATCGGCTCACTGAGGCGCACTTTATTGAGATAACGAGAGATAGCACCGACGTTAGGTGAGATGGACATCTCGTTATCGTTGAGGACTACCATGATGTTAGTGTGGGGCATATGTCCTGCGTGGTTGATAGCTTCTAAAGCCATGCCGCCGGTTAAAGCGCCGTCACCGATGATAGAGACCACTTTGTAATCTTCTCCCTGTGCGTCTCTGGCTAAAGCCATTCCCAATCCCGCCGAGATACTAGTAGAGGCGTGGCCCGCACCGAAATGATCGAATTTACTCTCACAACGTTTCAGATACCCGGCCACACCATTTTTCTGACGGAGGGTGTGGAAATCGTTATAGCGCCCCGTTAGTAGTTTATGGGGATACGCTTGATGTCCCACATCCCAGATAACTTTATCTCTGTCCAGGTCGAGGGTTTGATAAAGGGCGAGGGTAAGTTCTACTACTCCTAAACCCGGCCCTAAATGTCCTCCTGTAGCGGCGATCGTTTGTAAATGCTTTTCACGAATTTGGCGGGCAATATCTTCTAGTTGGCGTATCGATGCACCGTGTAACTGATTAGGATGAGTAATTTCGCTTAGACGCATATTTCGCTTATTTCTCTAAATTATTTTTTATCCCTATTAAGACACTTTACCCTGTTTTAAGTGTTAATAGCGGGATTTATCATAGTGTTTTGCTTTACTTTTTTTTGTTAATAATCGCTCAATCCAATTGATGCCCGGTTAATTCCACGAAAATATCCTCTAGAT
Organism: Chlorogloea purpurea SAG 13.99; assembly: GCA_016903695.1. Lineage (GTDB taxonomy): Bacteria > Cyanobacteriota > Cyanobacteriia > Cyanobacteriales > Microcystaceae > Chroococcopsis > Chroococcopsis gigantea_A. The sequence goes on along the minus strand of JADQBB010000001.1, from coordinate 77,843 downwards.
TGGACTGGCGGCACATCATCCCGGTACGATCGACCAAGCCCCCCATATAGGCGTTAGCATCGGCCAAGGTCGGGAAAAACAAGTATTCGATCTTATCGTCTACTTGTTTGATCACCAATCCTTCCCCGTATTTGGTTCGGAAATCTTTTAAGGTTCCTAACTCGATCAACTTGCCCGTCTCCATGATGCCGATTCTGCCCCTGTCTTCGCAGAGAAATTCTACTTCTTCCATGTAGTGAGTGGTTAATAGTATGGTCATACCCTGGCGATTGAGGTCGCGGATTACTTCCCACAAGCGGCGACGATTCTGGGGGTCTAAACCCACGGTGGGTTCGTCTAAGAAGAGAATCTTCGGTTCATGGAGTAGGGCGCGGGCGATTTGTAATCTCCGCTTCATACCGCCCGATAAAGTTCTCGCAAGTACGTCTTTTCGATCGCTCAAGCTTACATAATCGAGCCAGCGAGCGATCGCTTTCTGTCTCTGCGAATCCGGTATATGGTGCATCCGGCCGTGAAATTCCATATTTTCCCACACGGTTAATTCGCCGTCGATGCTGATTTGTTGTAGCACTACCCCGATATTGCGCTTCACTTGATCCCGATGATTGTTAATATCATACCCGGCTACCGTGATTTTTCCCCCACTGGCTTCTGTGAGAGTGATAATCATCCTGATGGTAGTAGATTTTCCCGCACCATTAGGCCCCAATAAGCCGAAAATCTCTCCTGAGTCTATAGAGAAAGACAGGTCATTAACCACCGGCACATTATTATAAATTTTGGATACGTTCTGAAGCTCGATCGCTGCGACCATAATTATTGTTTATAAAATTTTACCTTTCACTATAACCTTAGCAGTGAGTAATGAGGGGTGAGTCTCTCCTCATTATTTATTCAGGGGCTGTACCGTGCCGCCGTACTTTTTCGCCATGATCTGGGCCATTTCTTGGGAAACAAATTTATTGGCTCTTTCTATACCAGGTTGAAACCCGTTAGCGGTAGTTAGATAATGGCTGAACACTCCTACTTGTTTAGACACGACCCACATAATTAATCTTGACTCCGTAATTTTTGACCTTGGTTATATATATATTCCCACTCTCTCTTCAACTCGGTTTTTTTCAGAGATAACTGTTGTCCTATTTCTGGAAAGGTACGACCCTCTTTTAGTAGATTAACGATGATTTGTTGTCGATCACTTAAACTATCCCAAAATGCCAGCCACTGCGCTTCTGTCAATCCAAATTTTTTCGCTACAGAAGTTTCTAGCCAATCATTGATAAACTGGAATCCTTGATTTTTAGCGAAGTTATTGGCGTGATATATGACTTTCTCCCGTAAGCGATAAACTTCTCTTACGGGTATTCCCAATAACCCAGATATGGAATTGACTCCATGACCATCTAAATACAGGTTTAACCATTTAATAGCTAAGGCACTTTTTGCTGGAGCCAATTTATTTTGTAAATAGGTCTCGAACTCCTGTTTTACTTTCTGTCGATTGGTGGCTAGTTCTTGATAAGTTTGTTTTTCTTGGTATCTGGTCAGGGCCGTAGTGTCGATGATGTTAAAAGATGAATCCTGATTTCCTAGGATTATTGTGTCGCTTACTATCTCTAATGACAACTCTTTGGGAATATTTTTGATGCCCTTTTTAGATAATTTCTTAAAGTAATTTATGATGCGCCCAATTAAAATATTTTGATTGTTAACCTGGCGTAAACAGTATTCTTCCAAACTCGCCAATATCAAGATATTACGAAAGTTTTGACTTTCGGTAATAGTGCTTATCCACTCCATTTGTTCTTGGATGTAGACGTTGGTAGAAATTAGATCCTGAATTATTTCTTCTAGGGCTTCAACTATTAGTTTTTGGGCATCTTTATGGGTTTTTATCCAGCTACGGATAGTATTTTTCACCAGAGATACTCGATAGAGACGACCGATTAAATGGCGGTAAGCTTGATGGTAACTTACTTTCCAATAGCCCTCTTTTAATTTTTTATAGCGGTAATCTAACCCTTTCTTTATCGTTTCTAGTTGATTAAGATTCAGGTCATCGAAAACCGTGGGTTTTTTTCCTAATAGCCATTTAACGAGCGTATCTATTTCGCTTTCGGTTAAAGAGGGCGTTTCCTCTTGAAGACGGTCACGCCAATATCTTGCAAGTTTTTCGCTGTTGGAGCGCATAGTTAAAATTAAGCTACCTCATCGGCAAAACTTACAGTAGGGCTGAATTCAAAGGGGCCGGCTACTGACCCCCATACTAGTTCATCTGTTTCGGGGTCGAAACCTCGATCGAAACTGATCAACCGGTGCGGATCGATTTCAAAGCTATTATCTAGATAGGTGACTCTTTCTTTTCTCACCACGATACATTGTTTACCTGGTTTGACAGTACCTTTAAAGCTTTTTCCCGTCCACTCTACGATCATGTCACAGCCGTTCATGATTTGTAGGTCATCACTCGTTAATGACGCCAATTTCTCCGGTTTACGAGACCCTCCAAAAAATCTCGCTTCTTCTTTAACTTTATAGTTAATTAACTCTATACGCCCGTCTACGGATTGTAGTTGTAAGACTCGGAGACGGTAGGGGGAGTTCAAATTAAAATCGTAAGCTTGCTCTAAAAACAAGCTGAAGCTATCGAGAAAGCAGTAAGGCAAGGGGCGCATACAAACGCGGACGTGAGCGAAAAACGGCGGGTTAGCGTAGGCCTGTTCTTGGTTACTGAAATCACCGGCCATCCAACGGGCTAGGGTTTTAACATCGGTAGGGTTTGTCATAGATTTTTGAGACGGAATAGCAGAAATTGATTGATCTGATTTTTTTGGAAATTGTCGTCACTAACTAGGATAAGGGAACGACTACCGTCAGGGAAACGGGGGCCTAAGGTCATTCCTTCTAAGTTATCTAAGTCTATTCCTAAATCTTCCAGATCTAAAAGTAAGCGTTTTTCTAGCGATCGTACTTGTAAGCTCGCTAAATCAGCGGGCAATGTTTCTATCTTCGAGGTGTCGGTGGAACTAGCGTTCACTACTTGAAACAATTTGACTCCAAATCCAGATAACCCGAATGTTCTTTCTAAACTGAGGAAGTAGCCTTCTCTCTCTAGGGCTAATAATTCGACTAAACCATTATATTGACTTGAAGGTGATTCATCTATCAGGTAAAGGTTTTCTGAAACTAAAACTGGCTGTCCGATCGGACTGATAACATAGTGTAGCATACGAACCCGGCGATCGGTATCGGGATTTTTCCGGGGATTATCTTGGATAAGGGCGTTTTCCGTGGCTGTGAATAAACGGAAGGGATCATCTTTTAAAGTGCTTGTAATACCCAGAGTTAATGGTTCAAAGCCTCGATTGTCTTGAACGCCGCGTCCCGGTTTTTCCTTGTCCTTATCGGGTATGTATCGAGAGGGTAATTCCACGGGAGAGATTAATTTTCCCGTCTTCTGAAATTCGGCCACGAAGGGAGGGATTTTTTCAATGGTAGCGCCTTCACTGGAAATATAGAGGGTGTTGCGGGGGGAAAGGGCAATTCCTTCGGGATCGATCGAACCGGCTTTATACTGGTTGCCATCGGCCCCAGTGAGAAAGGTCACGTCTTCGATGGCGATCGAGTTTATCTGGGGATTATCGCCATAGATATTGATATTCATGGTATAAAATCTAGCGGGGGCTTTTTGAGAGCGATCGTCCGAGAGTACATAGTAGCGGTTGATGGTACGATCGTAGGTGATCGCCGAGAGTCCGCCCACGGGGGTATCTTTATAATCGGTTTTCGGCAGTTGATACTCGCCCAAGAATTGAACCGACAGGGGGAGAAACATTCTGTCCTGTGCCATCACCCGCGGCGATATACCACAAGCGGTTACGGTGAGGCACAGGATAACCCCCACTATTACCGTTAAGATCCGCTCGAGTAAATAGTGCTTTTCGGGTTTCGATAATAGATGCTGGATGCCCACTGATAGTTAATCCCCTTATCTAGATGATTTTTAATTTTAGGTTTTTATGACCGATAAAAATAACCCCCGTCACTATAATCTTTCCAAAACTGCTGATCCTAACCATCGGGATTATGAACCGGGGCAAATAACTGTCAGTGAAGAGGAGCGTCCCAAAATATTAATTTGTCTCACCATGTACAATGAGGAAGGAACCGACCTCTTATGTTCCCTCGCCGGGATCAAGCATAATCTAGACTATTTGGTTATGAAAGGTAAAAGCTTTCTGGCCGAGCGAATTAATCTCTGTTTGATCATCGACGGTAGGGAGAAAATATCTCCATCCGCGGCCGAACTGCTAGAGGCTTTAGGACTATATCAACCATCAAGATTGGCAGTCGGGGCCCAAATGCAAATCTTTGACAGCAGATTGAACGTGGAACTGCTAGAAAAATACTTGTATCATGAGACCATTAACCGGCAAACTAATGATTCTCGGTTAGATGTATACCGGACAGCCTTGCAAGAATATGAACTTCCTTCACTTCCACCCGAACAAATAATTTCACCTCCCGTGCTAGTCTGCATCAAAGAAGCCAATGCAGGTAAAATCGACTCTCACTGGTGGTTTTTCCAAGTATTTTGTAGCCAGCTACAACCCGACTATTGCGTGCAGATGGATGTTGGCTGTGTACCGAAGCCCAACAGTATCCATGACGTTTGGCAATTTCTAGAAAAGCATTCGGATGTAGGCGCGGCAACGGGCGACCATTTGCTACCCGCGCCGCGAAAACCTTGGGATATTGTAGCACTCAGACAATTTGGTGATTCTTATGTCGAAAAACTACTATCGCGTCCCGCCGAATTCGTGGCCGGCTATCTCTCCGTCCTCCCGGGACGTTTCAGCGTCTTTCGTTGGGCAACTCTCAAGGCGGACGATCAAAGTAAATCCCCTTTAAATAGGTATTTCCAAGGTATGGATCAACAACCAACTCTTTTTGAAGCCAATACATTTTTGGTCGAAGATATGGTTATTTGTCCCGAAATTGTAACGGGTACGTCTCCGAGTTGGCGGCTGGCCTATTTACCATCTTTAGAAACAATCAGCGATTCATGTCACTCGCTGTCAGAGTTACTGCATCAACGACGACGCTGGACTAATGGGTGTTTCGCCTGTTATGTCTCGTTTTTAACTCGCTTACCCGACTATCTATCGAGGGAAAATCTCGGCATCGCTAGAAAAATGGGTTTGTTGACATCCGCACCTCTATATATTGTACGATCGCTCAGGGATTGGTTTATGCTCGCCTTGATACCTTTAATTTACATATCTATCTATCAAGGGCTGAAATATCTAATTACCGCTCATTCTTCATCATCAACAGGGGTGCTCGACCTGGCATTTATTGGAGAAATATTGTTGCTAGCATCACCGCTCTTGCTCTATCAATTTTGCAAACAATCTCAGGTTCTTTTTTTCACGATCGTGATCTACAGTGCTTTATTTATAGTAATGGCTCTAGTCATATCCACTTATCTAGGCTATTATCTTCCTTTACTTATCTCGGTTTTTTTTATACTTATTATTAGCATTATAGCCAAAATACGTTTACACGAAATCTCTGGAAAACTCTGGATATATCTGCCACTTTATTTTTTGCTAACGAGAATTTCATTTTCCTTCCTGTTGAAGAATTACGCTTTCTTGAATATTGGCGATCGTAGTTGGGGAACGAAAGGATTAACGGGAAATCAATCTCAGGAACGACGCTCTAATTACTATATTTCTTTATGGATACTTTCTAATCTAGTTTTGATTATTGTTGTTGTAAATTTTCATTTATATGGATTAGTTTTTATTCTAGCCGTGTGTGATTGGCTTATTGGTCTGATCGGCGGAATAGTCATTGCCAGCACCGAGTTACTCAACGGTAAGCGCTCCGCGATCGGACAACGATTCACCAGTGATGTTTCCACGTAGTGAACCATCTCGGTCATACCACCCGCCAAATACTCTAAAATGTCAGAAACGGTGATTCGCATTCCTATGATACAAGGCTTGCCACTACGCTTTCCAGGCTCGATCGCTTCGATGCGCTCGTAGTCGATGAAAGAGATATGGGAATAGATATTCGTTTAAATGCCATAAAACTATCTCCTCCATCAAACTCCCAGATATTCGTTTTTAAAATTTAACAAATTATGTGGAAAAAAGGCTTTATATTCTCGATTTTACTGCTATTTACCGGTGTTGCGCCCGCACTCGGTCAAACGGAACCCGTCCCCGTTAACCCTTTAGAAGTGCCCGTCGAGGATAACACGTATATTCCCAAGATCGATCGACCTTTAACCCCCATAGAGCGTAGACGACTACGAGAATATCTAGAGAAGCAAGATAAACAAGCCCAGGAATTATACAACACAGGCAAGGAGGCGGAAGCTTTCGGTATCTGGTACGAGGAAATTAAATTAAGCCGTTATCTGGGTGCTGTAGCTGAAGTGCAAACCCTCGGTAAAGTTGGTGAAAAAGCTTGGAATAAAGATAAAACGAGTCAAGTGAAAACCATCATAGAAAGAATGGAAAACATTCAAAAAAAGGCGGAAGTTAATCAAGAAACTAACGCTGAATTGCTATCGACTTTAGGTATAGCTTACGAACAGGTTAGAAGTATCGATAACGCTCTTGTAATTTACGATAAGTTACTGGCTAACGCCAAAATAGATGGGAATCAAGCATCCCAAGAAACTTATCTGAGTAAGATAGGAGAGTTGCATTTAATGAGATTCGATTACGCTAAAGCGGGGCCGATTTACGAGGATCTATTGGGACGGGCCAAAACTCGATCGGACTCTTTAAAATCCGGTATCTATCTCCAGAGACTAGCGGAAATATATCGAGAATCCTCCCAACCCGCCAACGCCGTGAGAATTAAAGAAGAATTAGTGGAGAATTATTTAAAAAATCAACAGATCCAATCTATACCAGAATTAAAAATCGCTATCGGTTCAGATTATCAAGCTTTAAAAGACCCCAATAAAGCCGGCCAGAGTTTCCAAGAAGCCTACGCCCTAGCCTGGTCTATACAACAATTGGGAACCGCGGCGGAGGCATTGGATAAGTTAGCCGAACTCTATAAAAGCTATCAACAAATCGATTATGCCCTACAGATATATCAAGAACTGCTTAAAGTTCAGCAATTAGGATATAACTATTACGGCTTGATGAATACCTACGATAAAATCGGGCAGATTTACCTGGAGAAAAACAATTTACCCCTAGCGATGGACTCTTTCCAGAAAGGTTGGGAATTATCTAAAGCCATCCGTTACAACGAGGAATATTTCCAAACGAGAATGGCCCAAGTCAATCAAGCGATGAATCCTCCCGAACCGGAACCCCAACCCACACCTTGACGATCGAGCTATCCTGAAAGTATTATCTGATTAATTTCAACTTTTTTTGATGAAAGAGACTCTCGCCCCTCCGACTCCAGAAACGATCGCTTGTTTTCACGCCTTATCCGAACCTCTACGGGTGCAGGTTATAGAATTATTGCGCTATCAGGAATTGTGCGTCTGCGAACTTTGCGACCATCTAGGTACTTCCGGGTCAAAGCTATCTTTTCACCTGAAAATCCTCAAAGAAGCGGGGCTAGTTCGTTCCCGCCAGCAGGGGCGCTGGATTTACTATAGCCTGAACCTATCGCAATTCTTAGTCATAGAAGAATATATAGCTACCTATCGGCGTTTTAGCTCGATCCTACCCGCTCGTCCTTGTAATGAGTAGAACCCCTTGACAAATAAACTTTTTTTGAAATGATATAAGAAGACACCCGTTAGACGTAAAAAGGAGAACATACATCTGTACGCTAAATTTCCTCTTCGAGGGTCGATAAAAGAGTGTTGGCGAGAGTCCCTAGCGGAAGGATTAGGAACTTTCATTCTCGTGTTTGCCGGGACGGGGGCGGTGATGGTCAATCAAATCACCGACGGGGCCATAACCCATTTAGGTATCAGCTTCGTATTCGGGGCCGTAGTGACGGCGTTAATTTACACGATGGGGCACATCAGTAAAGCGCACTTTAACCCCGCCGTGACCCTAGCTTTTTGGACGAGTGGTTTCTTCCCGCGGAAAAGGGTTTTACCCTATATTTTCGCCCAGTCTCTGGGGGCGGTTTTAGCCTCTACTACCTTGCTTCTCTCTTTAGGGCGAGTAGGTAACTTAGGCGCAACACTACCTTTAAACGGGAATGCCCCGCAATCCTTTTTCTTGGAAACCGTGCTGACGTTTATTCTCATGCTGGTGATCTTCGGTTCTGGATTAGACCGCCGCGCCCCTCTGGGTTTCGCCGGTATCGCCATCGGTTTAACGGTGGGATTGGAAGCGGCTTTCATGGGGCCGATCACGGGGGCAAGTATGAACCCGGTGCGCTCTTTCGGGCCCGCCTTAGTAGGCGGGATTTGGGAGGCTCAATGGGTTTACTGGAGCGCACCGATTATGGGGGCGCAATTAGCTGTTCTGGCGTACAGAGTTCTTTCAAATAACTTTAGCGATATTAAGTAGTATCAATTTTTATCCTCGGAATTAAGATCATGAAAAAAATTATGTTCGTGTGCAAGAAAAATTCACGCCGCTCTCAAATGGCGGAAGGTTTCGCTAATAGTTTAGGTAAGGGAAAAGTGGAAGTGCATAGTTCAGGTTTAGAAGGGTCTCACGTTGACCCCATCACCGTGGAAGTTATGTCCGAGGTGGGGATAGATATTAGTAATCAAACTTCTAAAGCGTTGAGCGATTTCAATCCTGCCGAGTTCGACGCGGTGATTTCTCTGTGTGGATGCGGCGTTAATCTACCGCCTGATTGGTTATCTAGAGATGTGTTTGAGGATTGGCAATTAGAAGACCCGGAAGGAGGTAATATCGAGACCTTCAGAAAAGTGCGAGATCAGGTATTGGAAAGGGTCAAGGGTTTAATAGGACAGCTTAGTTAGTATTTAGATGCTCCTGAATAGGAGCATTTAATGGCAGTAAATAGCATTCCATTAAATTAAAGCTCTTGACGGTCGTTTATATTGATAAACAAAGCGAAACAAATGACTACAGTCATTGTCCAAGCCAGCAAAATTATTTCATTGCCCGCACTTTTTAAACCAAAAAATTGATTAATTAAATCAGTTTTTCTCAGTCCCAGATACAAAGAAGAAAGCATTGTAGTAGCCGTGAGGATAGCCAACCAATACTTTTGTTTAATCCTTAAAATGTAAACAATAGTAATAGCTATTAAAACCAAAATAAATAAAGAAATAAAAGGCTCTTGATATTTGATGGTGTCAGAATAACCAAATAGCCTGGACTTTATTTTTATGAGATAGTAAAATCGCCAAGGAATCCATCCTAAAATCATACTTTCTGCTGAGAAAATATAAAGCATACATTTATTTTGATTGTATAGTTTCCTCGGATCATACTTTTGACTTACCATCCATATCCACAAAACAACGAATATCAGAACTGTAGAAATTATCATCCAGTAAGTAAGATAATTCTACACCGAACAGAAGAAAAGTAGAAATCATTAAAGCCGCTAATATATAAATTTTAAGTTCGGTTTTGTTAATAATCTGGCAAAAGGCTTTATAAGTCATCCATAAAGCACCCCAAAAAGCGATGAAGAGATAGAGAATTATATGGGGATACAGCTTGGCGTAAAGTAAAAACTTGTCGGGGAACTCCAAACTAACACTTAGAGGCACTCCAATAATTGCCAAGATCGCTACAACGCTAAAAGGAATAAAATATTTTGACGGAGTTCTGTATTCGCTCAGTAATCCTTTCCACGTAGGGAGTTCAACGGCGGGATTAGGCACGAAGGTTGGTAAGGAGTGACAGCCGGGAAATTGATTGCTTTTATGATACTTATCCCTGATGACGTTCCTAGCTTTATGCACGGAGACAAACAGAGAGTTATCGCGTGAAAAAGCATCCAGAAAGCCCTCTAAAAAATTGCTTTGGATAAAACTACCTTTACCTGGCTTACTAGCTTAGCTGGTAATGGTTTCAGCAATTCCAGCGAGTTCGCTATCGTCGCCAGTAGCCAGTGATGGGGCCACAGCCACTACAGGAGCGTTAATCGCTTATAATAGCGCTACCTAGAATCTATTCTATAACCAAAACCAAAATAAAACCTCGGCGGGTTTCGGTTCGGGTGAGCGCTTCGCTACCTTAACGGGTATTCCTTCGTTAAGGGCGGGTGATTTCGTCATTCAAATTTAAGACTCTTTGTGGGAATACATGGCTTTTGCTAAAAGAATCTAATAGATTCACAATCCTGACAAACCAGAGGTTGAAGCCCCGTTCTCGGGTACTTGGGGAGGCCCATTGTGAAAGCTAAAGAAAAGCCGTCCTAGGAGGACGGAACTTTAAAACCAGTTTTTGGTAAAGATGTCAGACAGTATATCTCTACTGGATTACGATTAGGAGATTCTATTCTCGTCGCCAAAAACTTGAGCTTTGAGAGCATCAATTTCCGCTAATAATTCGCGGCGGTTGGTGTCTTTGAGTAAATAACGCCAGATGAACCAAGCTGTATAAGCGATACCGATTAACTGGAGAATCGGGGCTAAAAGGGGAATATCATCGATCGCATCTAATACCGCGAGAGTCACTTTAACCGTGACGAAACCGGCCACGATAGCGCCCAAAACTATAAGGGGTTTTTTATATCCAGAGAAAAAGTTACCTAAATAGTCCGGTACGTTAGCTAAATAACTCATGATGGAATCCCATACGGGTTCAACGTATTCAGACCAGAATTGTTCTGATGAGCTATCTTTTACTAGGGGGCCGGCCGTTTCGGTATTAATAACCGTTTTTGTTTCGGTGGTTGGTGTGGATTCCATAATATAATCGAACCTCGTCTTTATGATTGGACAGATTGCATAGCGAGTCAGAGGGTTGAGTATTTAACCGACTAACTAGCTGTTGCTCATATTATCAGACAGTATCAATGACTGACTCTAACTTTCTCAACAACTATTTAGAATTATTTTCCGGGGTGGATGTTGCCACTGGCGATCATTCTAAACTGTAGTTCCTCCAATTTGTATCTACAAAGAGGGGAATTGTGTTTTATGTTAATGGCTATTTGCCCTCACCCCCAACGATCGATCAAATGATCCCCCACCCGTAAAGCGTTGGCGATGACGGTAAGGGCGGGACTTGTTGCGGAACTCGACGGGAAGAAACTACTGTCCACCACGTAAAGGTTATCAATATCGTGGGTACGACAATTGAGATCCAAAACCGAGGTTTTCGGGTCTTCACCGAAACGACAGGTGCCGCATTGATGGGCTACCACTGCGAGGGGGGCCGCCCCGTAGGGGTGCAGACCCCGAAAAGGTCCCGAAGACCCGGGATCTAAATTTTTCAGCAGTTCTTGGAAGCGATAGAGGAGACGATCGTGCGCTTCGATGTTATTGGGTTCGTAATCTATACTCAGCTTCGTTTCCCCGACGCGCACGCGATTATCTGGATTGGGTAAATCCTCCGTTTGTAACCACCAGGCGAGGGAATGGGTGGCCAGTTGACGCAGACCGAACTTCGGCATTAATTTGGAAGCGATCGATAATAGAGGCGGAGATTCAGAAAAAATCACATCCTGCAAAAGTCCACCCGCGCTCTCAATATGACCCATAGGATAGGGAAAAGTATCATCGCCCCAATAAAAATCATTCAGGTACAGAGTTCTCTGAAAAGTCCCCGAATTAGACGCGTTATTAACCTGTACGATCACCGTCATTAATTGTTTCATCAGGTTGCGCCCCACCCCTTCCGAACTATTGGCCAACCCGTGAGGATGGCGATCGTTAGCCGATCGTAAAAGTAAAGCGGCCGAGTTAACCGCTCCGCAGGCGACAACGATCAAATCTCCCATGAATAAACAGGTTTGACCGTTAATTTCCGCCTCTACCCCCTTAACCGCAGTTCCCGTGGGATTAGTGCGTAGGGCTATCACTTTCGCCCCCGTTTTCAGGGTCACGTTACCGAGATCGACCGCTGGAGTGATACCGGTGTCCTCGGAGTCAGTACGTCCCTGGGAACCTAGACCGATGGGCAAATAGGCTGGATGTAGTCCCTGCTTGGAGAAACGATCGGCTATTTCCTCGATCGAACTTTCATGGGTCAGCGCGGGAGAGGGAAACTCTCTATCGTGGGGCGGTTCTGTGGGGTCATCCCCTTTCCTACCGTGAACGTTGTAAAGAATTTCCGCTTCGGTGTAATAGGGAGCGAAATCCGCGTACTTGAGGGGCCATTCGGGAGAAGTCCCGAGTTGATGAGTTACCCTCTCGAAATCGCGCTCTCGCATCCGTTGTAATACGCCGCTGTAAATTTTCGTATTGCCGCCCACCGAATAACTGGTCTGGGGGTGAAAAGACTCACCCGCTTTGTCGTACCAACGTTCGGGAGCGTGATAACCCTCTTTACTGAAAACTTCTAAATCTACCAGTTCCGAGCTTTCTTTCGCTAGAAAACCGCCCCTTTCCAGCACTAAAATCTTTTTCCCCGTCGCGGCTAATTTGCGGGCGAGAGTGCCGCCCCCCGCACCCGTCCCCACGATAATTAAATCGTAGGTTACATCATCGATGATCATGATAATTCCTCCCTCTTATTGACAAATTTCCTGATTTATGATGTGTGGCTACTGCCAGACGTAGATCAAAATGAATAGGATAATCCAAATCACATCGACAAAATGCCAGAACAGAGAAGTAGCTTCTATCCCGAAACGACCACCGATATAATTGTTCGGTAAAAAAGAGCGCAATAGCATGATTCCTTGTAGCAAAACGCCCGTGAAAACGTGCAAGCCGTGAAATCCCGTTAAAAGGTAGAACGTACCGCCGAAAACACCATCGGTAAAACCGAAGGGGAGGCCCCGCCATTCCACCGCCTGACCGTAGAGGAAATAACCCCCCATGGCCATCGTCAAGAGCCAAAAGAGACGGAATATCCATAAGTTACCCCGATCGAGGAATTTTTCAGCGATGAAGATCGTCAAACTACTAGAGACCAAGACTACCGTATTGATAGCCGGTTCTCTGATCTCCAATCCTTCAAACCCCGTGGGAAGCCAATTCGTAGAAGTGGTCTTATAAACGATATAACCGACGAAAAAACTGAAGAAAATCACGCTTTCCGAAAGGAGGAAAACGATAAAGCCGAATAAACTATTTCCTTCTTCATCGTGTTGATGTTGGGGTTCAGGGGGATTATGAGAATTTAACTCTTCGATATTACTTACTGTCATCGAGCATCAACTCCTGAGAATGAAGATTAGAAGTTAGGGCTTCTGTTTTACCGTAACCGTAGGCCGGGGAGGTAACTATAGGGATTTCCTCGAAATTTTCCAGCGGAGGCGGCGAAGAAACCAACCACTCCAGCCCCAGCGCGCGCCAAGGATTATCCCCCGCCGGTTTTCCCTGTACCCAAGAACCGATCATATTGAGAATAAAGGGGAGGGTAGAGATTCCCAGTAAAAATCCCCCCAGACTGGCGATCACATTCCAGAAAGCGAACTCCGGGTCGTAGGAAGCCACACGACGGGGCATTCCCATCAATCCCAGCGGGTGCATGGGCAGAAAGTTAAGATTGACACCGATAAACGTGAGGTAGAAGTGTAATTTACCCAATCCCTCCGAGTACATTTTGCCCGTCATTTTCGGGAACCAGTGGTAGAAGGCGGCGTAAATACCCATGACTACCGACCCGTACACCACATAGTGAAAGTGACCGACGACGAAGTAAGTATTATTTACATGAATGTCGAAAGGTACAGAAGCAAGCATGATCCCGGTGATACCTGCGAAAACGAACATTAGTAAGCCGCCCATAGCGAATAGCATGGGCGTATTGAGGCGGAGTTTGCCGCCCCAGATCGTCGCCACCCAAGCGAATACCTTCACCCCGGTAGGTACGGAGATCAACATGGTAGAGAACATGAATAGCATCCGCATCCATCCCGGTGTGCCGGAGGCGAACATATGATGAACCCATACCAAACCGCTCAAACCAGTGATCACCAGGGAAGAAACGGCGACGAAGGGATAGCCGAACAGAGGTTTGCGGGCATAAACGGGGAAGATCTCTGAGAATATGCCGAAAACGGGTAAGATGATCACGTAAACGGCGGGATGGGAATAAAACCAGAAAAAGTGTTGGTAGAGAACCGGATTTCCACCTTTCGCCGGATCGAAAAAGCTCGTCCCCACGGTGAGATCTAGTAATAACATGACCGCCCCCGCAGTTAGCGCGGGCAATCCGAATAACTGGATGATCTGGGCGCTGAATACCGTCCAGACGAAGATGGGCATTCGGAACCAGGTCATTCCGGGGGCGCGCATTCGAGCGATCGTGGTGACGAAATTAACTCCCCCCATGATCGAGGAAACTCCAGAGAGGGCCACGGCTAATAGCCAAAGAACCTGACCGTTGATCAGGTTCCCCGTGGGATTCTGTAAGCTGACGGGGGGATAAGCCCACCAACCCGATTGAGAAGGGCCGCCGGGGACGAAAAAACTGGCCATCAAGATAGTACCGAAAACGGGAACCATCCAGAAGGCGGCGGCGTTGAGTCGGGGGAATGCCATATCCCTAGCGCCGATCATCAGGGGAACTAGATAGTTAGCCAGTCCTACCAACACGGGAAATGTCCAGAGGAATAACATGATCGTCCCGTGCATGGTGAACATGGCGTTATAAACGTTACGATCGATCAAATCCGCTTCGGGTGTGATCAATTCACCCCGCATGATCATCGCCAACAGGCCGCCCACTAGAAAGAAGAAAAAGGAAGTGACGATGTATTGGATACCGATAACTTTATGATCGGTGCTGAAGCTAAAAAAACGTCGCCAATTATCAGGCGCGCCTGGTAACGGCTGGTCGGTAGGGATTTCTGGTATGGAAAGATTGCTCATTACTTGTCCGGTGTGAAAGAGTAGTTAACGATCGGGGGATTGGCCGGGATGACCGTTTTCCACCCCGCGTGGAGGGCGCTCCCAGAAGACCGGTTATATTCTTCAAAAGCTTGGTTATAGGCCGGTTTCGCCGTTCGTTTCGCCCCTTCTTCTAACCACTGGCGATAACTTTCCGGTGACTCCACGACCACATCCGTCTGCATGGCGGCAAAATAAGTACCACTGTACTGAGAATCCCGGAGACGGTAACGGCCTTCTTGAACGGGGGTGAACTGGAAATCGATCGCTCGACCGGGGATGATGTCCTGTTTGATGCGGAAAGCGGGCACATAGAAGCCGTGTAGCACGTCCTCGGAGCGTAACACCAGTTTCGCCCTTTGATTGTTGGGTAGATGCAGTTCCGTGGAAGTAACACCCGATCGAGGATAGTAGAATTCCCACGACCACTGACGGGCGACAACTTGGATGACTCCGGGATCTTGTTCTGCGGTCTTGGCGCTGCCGTGTACGTGTTCCATCGGCCCGACGATCGACATTTGTTCGTAAATAAAATAGCTGTAGATGGCGATGCCCATAGCTAATATGAAGGGTATCACCGTCCAGATGATTTCCACCGATAGATTACCTTCCATCGCGGGGCCGTCGGTGTAATCGTATCTACCGGCGCGGAAGAAGAGAACCGAGTAGGCGAGAGCTAAAAACACTCCCAGTAAAATAAAAGTGCCTATGCCTACCATGGCGCTGAACAGATTATCGATCAGCTTCGATTCTGCCGAGGCTTGAGGGGGTAGCCAACTATAGGCGGCCTGCCCCGTGACCCAACCAATGGCCGCAAGAGCGATCGCTGAAGTACCTATTAGAACTATTGTACGTGGTTTCATAAATTTCCTAGATCTTAAAAGCTTTGTTCGGCTTAATTGGGGTATTAACCCGGTGCGCTTTCCTGTATCTGGTGGATCACCGTGTTATGTACGCCGAACTCACCGCCCAGGTGGGCCCCTAAAGTGCCGTGCAGGTATAGTAAGAAGAAAATGAACAAGCCCACTAATAAATAACTCCACTGCACCTGACGGCTATTCTCCCGCCGCCAGAGAAAGCGCTGGAAGCCCCGCCAAACGGTCATAGCCACCATCAGGAACAGGAGGACGACCCCGCCGACTCCATGCCATAGCATCGTTTCCGTCCCGCCTAATCCCCAATCACTTTTCACATCGAGGGGCCGGGCCAGCAACATCTCGTAAAAGCCCGTGGCTACCGTGAAAAAGGTGATGATCGATGAAGCTAGCATATTGTACCAACCCACATCGAATAAACTCGATCGGGTGACGGGAATCGCCAAATACTTAAAGATGGGTTTTTCAAAGGTGTAAAAAACCCCGACAATATCGAAGGCGATAGCGATGATAAATAATCCGAGGGTTAGGTGTACGAGGTTGGGATGGATGGGAATAGAGTAGGGAAGCCCATTATCTCCCAGGGATAATCCTTGAAGCTGGTTCATTGTAATATACCTTCCTTGATCGCTTCTACCACGGGTACACTATGTAATCCGTATACCCACACCAGTTCGTCACCTAGATACACTTGAAAGCACACCAATCCGACGATAAAAACACTCACCCCTAAATAAGGTAAGGGTAAGTTTTTCGGATCTCGCACTCTTAAAACGTACCGCCAGCCGGTAATGCCAGCGATAATGCCAGAGAGCGACCAACCGAGAATGGTATGCAAGTTGAGGATCGGTTGCACCGCCCCATACGCTAGTGATAAACCCGCTTCTATCTGTCCGAAAATAATGGCGATGAAGATAGAGATGGTGGCGAAAAAGAGGTTCCACCAACTTACTTCGTACAATCGATAGTTTTTTGTGAAATAGCCGATAATATCACAGACAAAAGCGAACAGAACCATAGCAATGACGAAATGGACTACGATCGGGTGAATGGTATCGGGATAGGGTAAGTTGTGATCGTTGAGAGGGGGTAATAGATTGCCGAACATAAAAATATTCCTCTTCGTATTCCATCTATAGTTTAAATGGATAAATTTAGGGGCGTACCTTTATATAATCTTTTCTTCCCACCACAAGCAAACGACGGGCGGTCAACTCCAAACGCTCGCGATTAACGCTAATTGAGTTTCTGTAACTTAGCGATTACCGGATCGAGAATTTTATTACCCAAGGCATCGAATTTCACTGCGATGCTAATTCTCCTGCCGCCCTCAAAAACGTTGGTGATCTTACCCTCGCCGAAAGTCGGGTGTAGAACTCGATCTCCTACCTCCCATTCTTTACTATCGTTGGGGGCGCTTTTACTCTTGACGGCTACGATTTTCGATCCGGTACTACGCTTGGTAGTTTGTTTCCCCCGTCCCGTATCCAGTAACTCCTGAGGTAATTCTTCGAGAAATTGCGAGGGGATTTTGGTTTCTCGATTACCCCACACGTATCTCTCCTTGGCGTAGGTGAGAAATAACTGTTCTTGGGCGCGGGTGACTCCCACGTAGCACAAGCGGCGCTCTTCTTCCAAGGATAAGGGATCGTTCAAACTTCTACTATGGGGTAATAATCCCTGCTCCAAGCCCACCAGATAGACGATCGGAAATTCTAATCCTTTGGCCGAGTGTAGGGTCATCAGGGATACTCTTTCCTCTCCTTCTTTAAGATTATCCAAATCGGAGGCTAGAGAAGCGCTAGATAAAAATCCCTGTAGGGTTATATCCTCGTTATCTTCTTGATACTGTAAGACGGCGTTAGATAACTCGAAGATATTTTCTAATCGGTTATCGGCTTCCTCGGTTCCTTGTAAGCGCAACTCTTCAATATATCCCGACGATTCCATCACTTCCGTGAGAATTTCCGAAGCCGAAAGTTCTTCGATTTTGCCGTGTAAATCTTGCAGTAATTTAGAGAATTCATTGAGGGATTTAGCCGCTCTCCCGGCGATAGTATTTACCGAAGTTTCATCGCTGATAATTTCCCAGAGAGGGATACTCAATTCCTGGGAAGCTTTCAATAAGTTCTCTATGGTGGTTTTGCCGATGCCTCTACGGGGAGTGTTAATAACCCGCAATAAACTAACTGTATCGGCGGGATTGGCTATGACTCTTAAATAGGCTACCGCGTCTTTAATTTCTTGACGATCGTAAAACTTGAAACCGCCGACGATCGTATAGGGTATGGTACTTTTGATCAGCACGTCCTCGAAGGGTCGAGATTGGGAATTTATCCGGTAGAGAATCGCAAAACTACCCCAGTTCAATTCAGGATTATTGCGTTTAATTTCTTTGATTTTACTAACGACAAATTCCGCTTCTTCCTGTTCATCTCTAGTAACTTTAAAACCGATCGTATCTCCCGATCCTCTAGTTGCCTTGAGAACTTTATCGATGCGCTGAGTGTTATTTTCTATAAGTTTGTTAGCCGCTTCGAGAATGTTTTCCCGCGATCGGTAATTTTCTTCTAGTTTTACCATCGTGCGGGTGTCGGCATCAGGTAAACCATCGCCAAAATCTTTTTGGAAATTCAGGAGGATAGTAAAGTCCGCCATACGGAAACTGTAGATAGATTGATCCGCGTCCCCCACCACGAATATAGATCTATTGCGCCAATCCCATTGAGTTCTGTCCGTTTCTCCATTGGTACCCAGAAGACGGATTAAATCGTACTGAATTTGATTGGTGTCTTGATATTCGTCCACGAGAATATGTTTGAATTGATTGTGCCAGTAGCCCAATACCGATTCATTCTGCTGAAATAAACGCACCGGTATCAAAATTAAATCATCGAAATCAACCGCGTTATTAGCGCATAGTTGATTTTGGTATTCTTGATAAACTTCAGCGATGATCCTCCCCTTGGGGTAGCTGTGTTCTTTTAAATAGTCGTCCGGCGATAAGCCCAAATTTTTAGCGTTGCTGATGCTGTAGCGGATCGATCGAGCATCGAATTTCTTTTCATCAAGGTTAAACTGTTTAGTAACGATATTTTTGAGTAAACTCTGTACGTCCGATTCATCCATGATGGAGAAGTTACTCCGCCAGGTTCTGCCTTTTTCGTCGCGGTACTTACCGATGTCATAGCGAAGGATACGACTACATAAGCCGTGGAAAGTACCTATCCAGAGTTTTTTAGTAACACAGCGGTAGACTTGGGAGAGGAGGCTTTTCTGTTCCGACTCCTTTAACGCCTCGAAAGGTTTTTCGTGTTTCTCTTGGCAGATTTCCCCTGCGAAGGTTCTTTCGATCCGCAGTTTCATTTCCCGCGCCGCTTTATTGGTGAAGGTCACCGCGAGGATATTTTCCGGGTCTACCTTGTGATAACGGATGAGATGGATAATGCGATAAGTTAACGCCCTGGTTTTTCCCGAACCCGCACCGGCAACAACTAATAAGGGGCCACAAAAATGCTCTACTGCACTGCGCTGAGAGGGGTTAAGTTGCCTTAAATAGTCAAGATTAGTAGTCATCGATCGCTCTCGGAACTAAACGGTCTATAAACAGGCTACACGATTTTTAAGACGCTAGATCAACAGATATGCGAGAGAGAAACTTTTTTAGCGAAAAATTAATCTCTATAAAGATCAGATAATTTTTCTCACATCGCCCCTAGAGTCTTATCAATTATTTAAGTTCTCTCCTACAATAGAGAAAGCGGAGAGTAAAATCTTCGCTCACTCCTCACACCACACTCCGTCCGGGCGATGTTCGGGCGGTTTCCTATTACAAACGCTTCAAGCTACCATAAAGGCTTAAGAAAGGTAAACAATTCCTAAAATTATCCCCCGTTTTGATGCAAATGTGATCTGTTTCCGTTATGGTAAGATTTGAAGATATTAGATACAAACGCAATTACTAAAGGATTTCCTCGTATGTCAGGAGCAGCCCCAGTTACAGATGCAAACTTTAAAGCGGAAGTTTTAGATAGTGCAGTACCAGTGTTAGTGGATTTTTGGGCACCTTGGTGCGGCCCCTGTCGTATGGTAGCACCAGTAGTGGACGAAATCGCCGAACACTTCGCCGGTCAAGTTAAGGTAGTTAAAGTTAATACCGATGAAAATCCTACTATAGCCAGTCAGTACGGTATCAGAAGTATCCCGACCCTCATGATTTTTAAAGGCGGTCAGAAAGTAGATATGGTAGTGGGTGCCGTACCGAAAACCACCTTAGCCAGTACCCTAGAAAAGTATTTGTAAATCTATCAGTCGGTTTAATACTGCCTGCTTCCTTGAGCAACCTCAATCGCAGGTGGTATTAATAACTATTTTTATTTCTGGCTGTAGAACGATGAATCCGGTCTTGATCCTATGAGATTCTGGGTGAAACTAGATGAGGATCAATATTATGGCTGATGAAGCATTCAGAAAAAATATCCCGGAAGTAGACCCCACGGAAATAGAAGATATTCGCGTGATCAACGCCGATGAAAATCGCTCTTTCTTAGAAAAAGTAATGGTCAGAGGCGGTTTCGCCGACCCCTACGATGCCCGTGACATCACCGAAGTCGTTTACCGCGTCATGCGGGACCTGATGACCACCGAAGCCTCCGATCGAGTGGCCGAAGAATTACACGAGGAAGCCCTGCCCACGAAGGAAAAATCCCTGAAAGTAGAAGTGTCCGAATTGTGGAAGGATACTAACCCCCTCGTTCGTTTCCTCAGTCGCATTCGTCCCCCCCTCAATGGCCCTGGTCTATCGGGAATCGACACCGATCGTTTTCTCTTCCGCGTGGCTAACGAAGGCGGTCTATCTCCCTCTCAGAACCGTGAACAGGTGATCCAAGCGATTTTTTCGGCAACAAAAGACCTACTATCCCCCGAACGTACCCAGGAGATAGCCAGTTCTCTTCCTCAAGGGATTCGAGAGCTTTGGGAAAGCGCTTAATTGGCGTTGTGTAATAGCTAGAACTTCTTAATAAAACTTTTTTCGCTCGGAGATAAGTTAGCCTCCCCCCGCTCGTCTTTTCTGGCTTCTTGAGCTAAATTCTGTAACTTATCTTGAGCTACATCTCTAGCTTTATCGATCAGCTCATCTCCTTTATATGTTTGCCCGAAGATTTTTTTCGCCCCTTCTTTCTCCTTGTTTTCTACTATTTTGTCAGCGGCTTCCTCTAATTTTTCTGGCGGACTTTGAGCGGCTAAAACTGAATCATTAATATTTGAGAAAAACGATGACAAAAATAAGCAAGTCAGGCAAAAGAGCAAAAATAGTTTTTTTAACATAACATAAGTTAATAAATCAATGTATCTTTTTTACCCTAACGGTTGCCAAGAGGAATTTTTGTCTATCTAAGGAGAGATATTAAGGAACAGAGAAAGCACTAGCATAAAAATAATATTAGATTCAAGCCCTAGATACGATGTGGAGATAGGAAAAAGTCTATCTCCACGTTGCTACTTAACGACCGCTTAATTTAACCGCCCCGATACCGCCGAAATATAAACACAAGACGGCACCGGCTAGAAGAGATTGAGTGAGAGGGTCGGTAGAAGGGGTGAGAACCGCGCCGAGAACTACAGCACCGAGAATTACATAACGCCATCCCGATAACATTTTCGCCGATGAGAGGATACCGAGGAAGCTTAAGATTAATTGAATGACGGGTATTTGAAAAGCCAGTCCGGTACTGAAGAGTAATAAAAGGACGAACTCGAAATAACGATCGATCGACCAGGATTGTTCCACCACATCGGCCCCGTAGCTGATGAAAAATTGTAGGGCGGCGGGAATAAGAGCGATATAAGCGAAAGCTAAACCGGCGAAGAATAATACACCCGAACCCAAGACCACGGGAGCCAGTAAACCTCTTTCCCGGCGGGTTAAACCAGGCAGGACGAACAGTATGATCTGATAGAGAATAAAAGGACTGGCGATTAATAAACCCGTATAACCGGCGACTTTAATCGAGACGAAAAAGAATTCACCAGGTGCTAACTGTAAGAATTTCACTCCTTGAGCCGGGACTTCTAAAAATTGCACGAGGGGTTTAACGTAGACGAAACACAGAGCCATTCCCAGGGCCACGGCGATGAGAGAATAGAAAATTCTGTGACGCAACTCTTCGAGATGGTCAAAAATCGACATTTCCACGTCATCGGGCAATTCATCCCTTAAGGGTTCTTGATTTTCCTCTGGAGGGGATTTAACTTCTGTAGATGTCATATCTAGAATCGGCAATGAAGATATTAACGATTCTAAACTATTTTCTCTCATCGCTTATGCTTTAACCAACCCCTGACTGGAAGGTACTTTTTCTTTCAGGAAAAACAGCGGCACGAGAGCTAAAAGACGTAACGCCGCCGAGAGGATAAACACGGAAGATAAACCGTGATATTGGCTGACTTGAACTAATATGCCTCCTATGGTCGTACCGAAAGCGCCGAAAGCGCCGCCTAAGGCCCCGATAATGGCAAAATAGCGGGCTTGATTTAAAACGGGTACGATCCCCAATTGCAGATTATTGACGCATAAATCTATACCCGCCCATGTGCCACCCGTTAAGAGGTGTAGTAACGGTAACACCAAAAAGAGGGAGTAAGAGTTATTCCCTGTACCCAACCAGAGAAGGGGGGTTACGGCGACAACAATACCTACACCGATAAGTATAGAACGATTACCGATGCGATCGGACAATGAACCCCAGAACATCATCATCAACAGATAAGCCCCGGTAGAAGCGCTATTGTAAAGAGTCACCCAACGTAAATCTATATCGAGGCACTTAAGTAAGTAGAGATTGAAAAAAGGCGCGCTAACGTTGACGGCGAACATCCAAAGGCTGATGTAACCGGCGAACATATAAAAATTAGCTTTATCCCCCGTATCTTCCCGTTGAATGTTAGCCTTTCTCTCCAAATGTTCCGTTTGAGGGTTGACATCCTTCATCAGGTTTTGAAAAGCTAAACTGATCCAACCTGCCGCTAGACCCACTAATATCACAACGCCGAAGCCTTCTAATGACCCGCCCCCCCAAGTAGCCACCAACCAACCGCCAAGGGGTATAACCAACAAATTGGTTAGGCTAACTGCGCTATTACGGAAACCAAAGTAACGCCCTCGCGCCGATTCCGGTACGAGACTCGCCATCCAACTCATCCAGGAAGCACTACCGAAGGCTCCTAAAACGTTGCTGATCGATAGGATTATTAAAGTGACTAATATTAAATTTTGTGCCTGTAGGTGACGGCAGTGAAAGATGATGGCGACCGCGAGTATCAGCCATAAAGACCGAGAAACGGCGAATATCCAAAATCCATAGTGACGACGGCTATCAGTTTTTTCTGATATATATGCTCCCAGAGGTTGAAGTAAATTCACTAGCATCGGGATAGATGAAAGTAAACCTATTTCGGTGGGATTAGCTTGTAGCTCAATTAAAAAGTTATTTACTAAAACGCCCCCCGTTAAAGAGGTGAATATGGTTGCGAAAACCCCATCGACCGCAGAGGCTTTTAAACTTAGTTGTATTTCATCCTGGGGGCGGGCAAAATTTTCTATTTGAGCTATAGTCATGACAGTCTAGTTTCGTAATCTTCGGAAGATTCCGGGTCTAATTCCCACCGATGACGGTTATCGCGATCGTCTATTATCTCGCCGCCCCTTAATATCTCGCCGTCGCCGATTTCCAATCCCACAGCCCTGCCGATATTATCGACTATATCCTGGTCGGGGGTGGAAACGGTTCCTCCCACTGCCTCTTCCCCTACAGAATCAGCGTCCGCGGAATCGGCATCTATATCGCCCCCGCCCAGAGTACCGTCGTTGTCAACGGGGCTAATCCCTTGATGAACAACAGTACCGTAGGATGGGTTTGTATCCTGTGGTAATTCATTGTTAATGAAAGATTTTTGATTCATAGACCCAAATTAAAACGAAATCTCCTACATTTTGCTTCTTTAAAGTCCAAAATGTATCAATCGAAGGGGATAATCAAGGGTCTAGTAAAAGACATATAATTAGAGGTAAATATTAATGAAGAAATGCGACGATGGATGTAGTTTTAGCCGATAAATATCAACAATTACAAAATTTATTCAAGCAGATGGAAAAGGCTCTCATCGCTTATTCTGGAGGGGTGGACAGTGCTTTAGTAGCTAAGATTGCTTACGATGTTTTGGGTTGTGGGGCGTTAGCGATTACAGCAGTTTCGCCTTCTTTATTACCAGAAGAATTAGAAGAGGCGATCGCACAAGCGGATTATATGGGCATCCCTCACCAGTTGGTGGAGACGGAGGAGATGAGTAACCCTAACTATACCAGTAATCCCGTCGATCGTTGTTATTTCTGCAAGAGCGAATTACACGATACATTGAAACCGATGGCGATCAATCGGGGTTATCATTACGTTATCGATGGAGTCAACGCCGACGATTTAGGAGATTATCGCCCCGGTATCAAGGCGGCGAAGGAAAGAGGCGCGCTTTCTCCCCTGGCTCAAGTGGGCATGACGAAGTTAGAAGTACGTCAATTATCCCGCGAGTTAAATCTGCCCTGGTGGGATAAACCGGCGCAACCTTGCTTAAGTTCGAGGTTTCCTTACGGGGAAGAAATTACTTTAGAGAAACTACAGAGGGTGGGTAGGGGAGAGATGTATTTACGGCGGTTGGGTTATAGGAACTTACGAGTACGATCGGAGAATAACACCGCCAGAATCGAATTACCCCCCGAACAAATCACAGGATTTATTGTTAATAACGAGCTGCCCAATATTGTGAAAGCCTTTCAAGAGTTGGGATTTATTTATGTAACTTTAGATTTGGAGGGCTATCGTAGCGGCAAGCTTAATGAGGTGTTAACTACAAATCGATGAACATGGGAAATAAAGATAAATATGCCCGAACAAGGGAGCATTTCCATTATTAACTTTTGGAGATCTTTGCATGAAATTAAGGGAATTATTAGAAGAAAAGCGAGAAGAAATTCTGTCTATTGCCTCCAAACATGGAGCTTTTAACGTGCGATTCTTCGGATCTGTTGCTAGGGGCGAGGATACGGAAAACAGCGATGTTGATTTTCTGGTTGATTACGATCCTCAAATGGTAACGCCTTGGTTTCCGGGCGGGTTATTAATGGATTTACAAGATTTATTGGGGAGGAAAGTAGATGTATTGACCGAGCGGGGTATTAGTCCTTTAATCCGCGATCGTGTTCTGGGTGAGGCGAAACCTCTATGACCGACCATGACGATCTAGTTTACTTGGAGCATATTCTAGAGTGTGCTTCTCTAATTCAAAGTTATACAATCAACGGTAAACATGAATTCATGGAGAGTACATTTGTTCAGGATGCGGTGCTAAGGCGACTACAGATTATGGCCGAATCAACACAAAGACTTTCTGATGATTTAAAAGTAAAAGGTCCAGAAGTTAATTGGAGAGCTTTATCGGGCTTTCGTAATATTTTAGTCCATGATTATTTAGGCGGGATTGATTTAGAGCGAGTTTGGGACGCAGCCAAAATTTATACGCCAGAGCTAGAGGTAGCGGTACGGGAGTTAATTGTAGTAGTCAGCAACAGGAAAACATCTGAGTGAATAGGCAGAAATTTATTCGTGGCTAAAATTAGCAATCAGGAATTATTAGAGCAATAGGCTTGTTGTTTCTCGATCTGACTCTTCACCTTCTGGGGTAATCCTAACTTAGCATCTTTATAAAGCCGCTCGAACTCCCTTTTAAAATGTGCTGCCACCAC
Source organism: Chlorogloea purpurea SAG 13.99 (assembly GCA_016903695.1). GTDB lineage: Bacteria > Cyanobacteriota > Cyanobacteriia > Cyanobacteriales > Microcystaceae > Chroococcopsis > Chroococcopsis gigantea_A. The sequence goes on along the minus strand of JADQBB010000001.1, from coordinate 52,228 downwards.
CGGATTCTGAATGACAATTAAAGTTTCATCATTTTGGTAGTTAGCGGCTTTAGACCAATTATGAGAGCCAGTTACAACGGTACTCTCATCGATCAAACCGAACTTATGGTGTAATTTATCCCCCGGTTCCAAATTGGGTACACCTACTGTATTAATTGGATTGCCCCAAGGGCGATTATCTCTCTCGGATTGACATTTTTTATTTAACGCCACTCCCAACATATCTAACCCCTCGCTATATTCCCTGAAAGCAAAACCGGGATCGATCAAAGCCTTTACTTGCACTCCCCCATCGTGTTTAATTTCTAAAGTGTTGGCTAAATTCTGTTCCGTGAATACGAACAAAGCCAAGTTGACGGATTTTTGCGCCCCGTCTAAGTAATCGTTGATAACCCCGTTGGTTGTCAGTTTCCAAGGATAGCTTTGCCGATTGGGGGAAAATTTTACCGTAACTTGATTATCCCCTAATTTGATCGTTTGGGGTTCGCGATAAGGTTTATCTACCCCGAATTTATTGAGTCCCTCATCCCCCCACATTAAACCGAATTCTCTTTTAAACGTATTCACTAACCCTGGGCTTTTAATCTTTAGTAAATGGTTAGCATTTCCCGTTGTTTTGGGGTTGTTAAAATCTCCGTGAATATCGCTGAGTGTGAAATTAGCCGAGGTGACGATTAAAGTATTCCTATCTACTAAGATGAACTTATGGTGCATCAAGCCACTGCCCCGACTCCTATCGCTTCTATCGTCGATAACCGGGACACCGCCGATTTTTAAAATTTCAATGGCATCTCTGGTGTTAATTTCTTCTTGACTTAACTTTTTATCGTTATTACTGTCTATTAACCGAAATAACTCTTGATAACGATCTTGCTCCCTATCGTCGAAATCTTGACTATCTTGATTTAAATCAGCGAGGGAACGATTATAAATATTTTCTAAAATTACTCTAACTTTTCTCCCTTTTTGGTGTTGCGCTACTAAAGCTTGTGCCACGTTGGGTAAACGTAATTCCTGTACCGCTACATCGATCGATTTTTCAGCCGAGTTGATAGTATCGACGATGATCTGTTCGAGGTTATCGCCGGGGCGGGAAACTTGCCGATAAGGATCGGTATACTCGGCCCCCTTGGCCCCATTATGATTGAAATAAACTTCGATCAAAGGGTCTTGGGGTAATGGAGAAAGGTAGGATGATACGGCCGATGAGGCTCTACAACCGCTTATCAAACAAATTACCCCCCAGAAGAGGCAGATAAAGGGGCGTTGTAGGGAAGGTTTTCTAGTCATACTAAATCCTGTTACCGAAAATGGATTGGGAATAGTGCGGGGTCTCATTAACTATTATTCCCGACCTATGACACATAACTAACTGTCCATTACGGGTTATGCAAGAGGAAGAATTTATATATTGTATAAGTATCAAATAAAACCTGGTGTGAGGAATATAAAGAGAAGCCTTCTAAGTCGCAACATGGCAAGACTTAAAAGGCTTCTCTTTTTAATTGAGTAATTCTCCCGTTTCTTGTAGCGCGTGAAGTCTTTGATAAATTCCTTCTCGGCTTAATAATTGTTCGTGACTACCTACTTCCACGATGTTTCCTTTATCGAGTACCACTATCTTATCCGCTTCACGCACGGTACTGAGACGGTGGGCGATGATGATGGTGGTACGTGTACCCAGTATGGATTTCATCGCTAATTGGATCGATCGCTCCGATTCGTAGTCTAAACTGGATGTAGCTTCATCGAAGATTAACACGTCCGGGTCTGCGATTAAAGCCCTGGCAATCCCCAATCTCTGTCTCTGCCCCCCGGAAAGCCTCACGCCCCTCTCACCGACGATCGTATAATAACCGTGGGGTAGGTCGCCGATGAATTCTTCCACCCTGGCGATGTGACAGGCTTCTTGGACTTTCTCGAAACTGACTTTCGGATTGCCGTAGGTGAGATTGTCTAAAACAGTACCGTTGAAAATGTCCACCTCTTGATGCACTATAGCTAATCGTTTCCGATACCAAGTTACATCGAGATTGTTTATATCTTCCCCATCGATGAGAATTTTACCGGTCGTGGGTTCAAAGTAACGGAAGAGAAGTTTCACGAGGGTGGATTTCCCCGAACCCGATCGACCCACTAGTGCTACAGTCTGATAAGGTTCGATCAGTAAATTAATATCTTTTAGCACTAATCTACTCGCATCGTAACCGAAAGACACTCCAGACAGTTGAATTTTACCCGTGAAGCCATAAGTATTGTTTTGGGTATGATCTGGGGAGAGACTACCCGCGTCGTCTCCCGTGGGAAAATCGATAAACTCCTGTAATCTCACCATCGACGCGTAACGGCGGGCGAACAACTCCGCTATTTGAGAGAGGGGGTCAAGTTCGGCGTAGGCCATACTCGCTAAAGTATAGGTAGTGATAAAGTGCCCGATCGATATATCTCCATTAAAAGTAGAGATGAGAGTGACGACGAACACGGTGAATAAACTCCCCTGTACGAGGGTTTTCTGCCAGGTCACTAAATCTACATAACCTCTGTGGATACGATACACCACATAGTTATATTCTCGTTCTAATCTCTGTCTTTGATGCGCTAACTCGCTTCCTTCGGTAGCGAAGGCTTTAACGGTTTTAATGTTGGTAATTATTTCTGATGTCCTACTTTGAGTATTCTCCATATGTTTGTCGAGAATCCTCTCTTTACTCATGAGATTTTTTAAATCCCTGAGACTGAAAAAGAGAATTAAAACGAAAGACATTAGGAAAGCCACGGCTATCCACCATTCAATGACCCAGATAATCACAAATATACCTAGGACTCTCACTAATTTCGGGATGAGAATCCCTGCTACTTCTGGATAAGTCCATGTATGATTTTCAATACCTTTAGCGATCCGGTTAGCTATACGCCCAGGATTATTTTCGTCGTAGAATGATAAAGGTAAAGTGAGAATTTTGGCGATAATCTTGTTCATATGGTCACGGCGGGCTTTCAGGGAAATTTCCCAGTGAAACCAGCCTGATAACCAAGGTTGTACCGGTGCTTTCACCACCGTCGTCAAGAGGATCAATGTTAATAAAATTCCTAAAATCAAGAAATTTCCTTTCGGCAGGGAAGTAATCTGACTGATTGCCCCCGCTAAAAATAAAATCGGTTTATCTAGAGGTTGATTTGATAAAACATTGAGAATTTGCCCTACAGAGTAGGGGACGATTAAATCCACCAGTTCTAATAGGCTGGAGGTAATAATACTAAATATTGCTACTCGACGATAGTCACGATAGTAGCCTAATATATCTTTGAAGGAAACCATATCGATGTACAGTCATTTCTTTTTTGCACTGCCTCTACCTATCATACTACAAATTATCGATTTCTAGGGGTGAGTGGGGTCTGTATCGCTTATTGAATAAAGAATGTAGGGTAAGAGAAATTCAACTCCTGTATTATGTATTACAAAGACGGTTCGATCGATTCGCGGCGATGAATACGAACATGTCCGAGGCGGGGGCCTTGGGCTGACATGATGGTGAATTCTAAATCATCGTAGTTCAATTTCTCGCCAATAGGTGGTATTCTCTGCCATTGATATTGAATGAATCCCCCCAAAGTTTGATATTCATCGATAATGGGTAGGTTCAAATCACAAATATCGTTAATAGCTTCTACATTCATCTGTGCTTGAATAAGATAAGTTTGCTCATCTACTATCTTGATCTCGAAATTTTCCGATTCGTCGTCTTGACTTTTCGTGCCTAAAATTTCCCCGATTAAATCCTCGATGGTAATCAATCCGGCGGTGCCACCATACTCATCCACCACCATGATCATTTTTAGTTGAGACCTCTGCATCACTCCTAATAATTCGCTCAAGGAAGTGGATTCTGGAAAAAATCTCACTGGTTTCACCCAGGCTTCGATCGCTGTATGGGGTGTTAATTGCCCCGCGGCCATGGGTAAGGCTAAATCTTTAAAGTCAATAATACCTAAAACATCGTCTAAAGAATCTCCCCTGACGGGATAACGGGAAAAATCCGTTTTCGTCACTTGGGCTAACAAGTCCTGAAAACAGGCCGTATCGGAAATTGACACGATACGATTGCGAGGTATCATGATTTCTTTCGCCGTCACCTCACCGAATTGAAAGACATTATTTAATATCTCCCTTTCCTCGGCTTCTAGTCCGATCGATTCTCTTTCCGTACTGATAATTAAGCGCAGTTCTTCAGAAGTAACTCGATTATATAGATGACTATCGGGATGCTTAATTTTGAAAATCCCTAATAAGTAGCGAGTAGACTGATTGAGTATGAAGATAAAAGGGTTAAAAATTTTGGAAATTACTCCCACCGGGCCCGCTAAAACCCTCGCTAATTGTTCCGGGTATATTAACGCTAAAGATTTCGGTACTAATTCCCCCAAAACTATTTGAAAGTAAGCGATAAGTAAAAAAGCTAAGGGAATAGATATGCTGTGAGTCAAGCTAATGCGCCATAATTGGGAAACGGGTAAATTCACGAAGACTTCTTGTAAAAATACCGCCATGGTACTCTCGCCTATCCAACCTAGAGCGAGACTAGAGAGGGTTATACCTAATTGAGTGGTGGATAATAATCTTTCGATCGTCCTCTGTAAACGTTGAACCGTTTGCGCTTGCAAGTCTCCCTCTTCTACTAGATGACTGATTCGAGAACGCCTCACGGAAACGATAGAAAACTCTCCAGCCACGAAAAAAGCGTTGATAGCTATTAATAAAAAAATTATAATTATTCTGACTAAAATATCACTATTCATAAAAGTAAAATAAATATCCGCAAGAGAGCAATACTATTACTCTCAAGATTTTTATTTTTCATTTGCCTGTTTAGTAACCTCTTTCTGTTTTTGAATATAAACCTTAACTTTTTTAATAACTTCTTTTTCTTTTATAGGAGTGAATGGTTGTAACTTATAGGAAGTTTTTTGGTTTTTACTAAACTTTTTACTGGGATTATTGTCGGGTTGACTCACCCCCTTGAGAGATTCCGTGCCGAGTTCATAGGCTAGATAACCCGTTCCCAGCCCCGCTCCTGCCATTGTGAACAGTAGGAAAATCCCTAACAGTAAAGCTTTATTGACTCTAAACTTTCGTGGGGTCGTGGTTGACATTGGCGATCCGATCGATAAATACTTAGTGTATAGTATAATAGCTATGATAGTCTTTTCCTCCAGGGTTGGCCGAGCGGTTGAGGCAGCAAACTCATAATTTGCCCAAGACAGGTTCAACTCCTGTACCCTGGATTAATAACATTTCCTACTGTATTAAAAGATTCAAGCTTATCCTCTATCGTTTCACTTACTTGTGTCTCATTTCTTGCGGCCAGGATAAAACTCAAATACAGTCACATAGCGCAATAGAGTCATTACGTCAAATAGACATATGACTCTACAGATGTAAAAACATTTTGTGGAAAAAAGCTTACCAATATCATCTACACGAAGTCTAACTTCTTTAAGGGTTACTGGGGTTATTAGAAGGCCCGGTGGGATTAGTAGAGTTAGTGGTGTTAGTAGAGGGATTGGTGGGGCTAATCGGTAAATTATTCGTATCGTTAGCGCCAGGCGCGTCTACAGTAGGTTGCGGGCTGGGTGTAGTGGTATAGGAAGACGAAGGATAAGACGGGGCGTTACCCGAAGACGAACTAGGAGTTGTAGTGCGGCCCGATGTGCCGCTAGTGGAAGTACCTGCGTTACCGGTGGAGGTATTAGGGGAAACCGTTCTAGGGGAGTTAGTAGTAGAATTGGTAGTACCCCCGGCAGAGCCGTTAGTAGTGGGGGCACTGTTAGAAGGACTAGGTACTATTACATTCACGTTAGGTGTGGTGGGTGAGGCTTGCTGTACCGGTACTTCTCGAATTCTTTCGATGACTGTTGTCCGTGTCGGCGCGGGACTTTGAGCCTTTTGTGGTACTGGTACGATTACCGGTGTGGTGTTAGTTTGTTGGGCTTCGTTGAGACGGTTTAAAGACCACAATAAACCTCCCAGTAGGGCCGCTGTGGTGGGTATGAGAATCCCGAAGACGAGCCAGCGGTTAGTTTTATTTTCTTCGTCTCTCTCTCTTAATTCTTCTCTTTGGCGACTGCGCTCTACCGCTTGGCCGTGGACGTAACCGTTAGAGTAAGGTGTGGGCGATGGCGTGGTTTCTACTATCTCTTCTACGTGCTTGGTCACATAGGGGTTATTACCGTTAGTTTCTTCGTGGGTGATTTCCGTATATTTGTATTTATTATCTTCGGGAGTCATAGCACTTAAATTCCTTTTCTATATATTTCTAGGCTATAACCCGACCCCGATACTTTAGTTCTGTCAAAGGAATAATCATGGCTTCATCTTGGGAGGGATAAAAAAGAAAGGGGGGCCCGTTACTTGTAACGGGCCCCCCTTTCTGCGGTTAAGATTAAATGATCAAGAAAGCGTTTAACACTCCCAAGGCCCCTCCGAAGGCGGCGGCGATGGCGGATACCAAGGCGATGACGAATAACCACCAGGCGGCTTTCGCGGCTGCTTTACGGGTTTCTTCCATCTGTTTCTGCGCGTCCTGTTTGATCTGTTCTAAACGCATCTGGGTCTGTTGTTGTAGTCTTTCCGCTCTTTGTAAAATACGATCGCGGCTACGCTCTACAGAGCGAACGATTCTCTCGGCCTGGGCGGGAGATATATCGTCGCGAGAGCTTAACAGGGCGATGAGGGTATCTTTATCGATTTGCGAGAATCTATCCCTGAGAGCGTCGAAACCGGCTTCCGGGTCATCGAATAGTTTTCTCAAATCCTGTTGGATGCCGTCGTAATTCAATTCGGGACGCTCTAAGCCGTTGAGGTAGTCGCGAATTTTATTGAAGACCGATTCCACCATCCCTGTTATACGGGATTGGGCCTTTTGTAGTGTTTCGAGGGCTTGCTCTCTCACTACCATCACTTGATCGATGATACGATCGACATCTTGGGGGTTAATATCTTCCCTCTGGGATAATAACGCCACCAAAGTGGAACGATCGAACGCCGATAATCTTTCTTTGAGATTTTGCATCCCCAGACGAGGGTCGTTAAGTAGCAATTTCAAGTCTCTCTGAATGCCTTCGGGATTTAATGCCTCTTTATCGGTGGAACGAAGGTAATCGGCGATCGCACTTTGAAAATCTTGGGCTTGGACTTGACCGCGGCGGGCGAGTCGGCGGGGCGCTTTGAAGAGCGCTTGTAAATTACCCTGCACCTCATCGATAACCCCATTGATTTGAGTTTGATCGAGATCTTTTCTCTGGGCGAGAAGTTGCACGAGGGTGTCTCTATCCATCCGCGATAATCTGCCGCCGATGGCTTTGAGTCCTAGAGAAGGGTCTTGTAGAAGTATATTCAAGTCTCGTTTGATACCTTCCGGGTTGAGTTCTTCTTTACCGGTGCGACGTAAATAATCGGCGATAACGGCTGTGGCTTTACTATATTGCTCTTGAACTTTGCCCGTGATTTGTTGGGGCGGTTCTGTCCAAGCAGCTTCTACCCTGTCTAGGATATGTTGAATTTGTTCGGCCCCTAAATCCTGACGGCCGGTTAATAAACTCTGTAAGGATTGGCGTTGGAAATAACTTTGTCGGACTTGTTTAGCCGCGCTACCCGTGAAAGCCCCGCCGAGGATTTCTTGTAAAGCAGACGTGATTTTCTCGTCGGTGAATTCGTTGGGATTTGTTTGTTTGAGGTAGTTTTGAATATAACCCCACTGTTCGGCGGTTTTGCTTTGGATTTCCGCCTGCCGCAATTGCGACGCTTGCAGGATGTCGTGGCGGATGTTGCCAATCTCTAACACCAGATAGGATTTTTCTTCCGGGGTTAAATCGTGCCGTTGGTCTAGCAGTAGTTCTAAAAAGATTTGATTGATTTCTGCTAAACGGTTACTGAGGTGTTCATAATCCGTGTCCGTATCTTCCAATAGGGGGCGTAGATTTTTCCCGATAGTGTCTTTTGTTAATAAATCGCTCCTCGGTGCTGTGCGGAGATAGTTCTCTACTCTCGCGAGGGAATCCAAAGCTTTTTGTTGCTCTTGGGCCGTACGAGCCACCGAGAGGACTTCTAAGCGAATATCGTTGAGAACATTGGCGATTTCGCTGGTTTGGTCTTTGGTTAACATCCCTTTGCGATCGAGGATGCCGACGAAATCCGCCCGGCGGATCGATTCTAATTCCGCTTCCACCGCTACCGGGTCGGCTTCTCGATCGTACAATAAATCCCTGAACTCTTTCTGCAAATTCTGGGGTTTTAACTGCCAGGGATACGCGTTCAACAGGTAGTTTTCTATATCGGCTCTCACGGGGCTATAGTTATCGCTCGCGCTCGCGACTTTCTCCCCTACTTTACCTGCTGTGCTTTGCAGTTTACCGACGATCTTCTCCACATCTACATCCGATAGGTCGGTACGTCCCAGTACCAAACCGATCAGACCGTTTAAACCCAAGCTTAAACCTTGACCCACTCCACCGGCTGAATCATCACCTCCTTTGGGGAGAAAATTTTTAATTTTTTCGGTGAAGTCTTCGCCCAATAACTGGTCGCGGCTACCGGACTTGACATAATTGACTAACTCGCCGATCGGATCTTTTTGACTCGATTGTTTGACGGTTTTCCTCCAGACAGCATCGAGTTGGTCGGCTAAACGTTCTACCTCTTTTTTCGACAGGTCGCTGCGATCGCTGATCAAATTGACGAAGTACGATTTATCGATATTATCTAACCCACCGTTACGAGCCGCTTCTTGTAAGTTCTGATCGTTCAATAAACTTTCAAAATCACCGCGAATCTTATTCCAATCCAGTTCCGGCGGTTTGACAATATCTAAATAGTCTTGTAGGTTTTCCTTCAGGGTCATCGGGTCGAGTCCAGACCCCAATTCTCTTTTCACCGCCGCCGCCGCCGCTTCTGCCGTGGCTACCACCTGACGATTGACCATTTTACCGCCGATAACACCCGATACCGTCCCGATGATAGTCTGTAATCCCGCACTAGCGGTATTTAATAGGGTGCCCACCATCGAGCCTAAAGTAGTGGAACTCAACCACACCATCAGGGAGAAATAGCTCGCCCAGATCACCAGACCCACGATCGCACCCGAAGCCGGGGACGCTAACAAGCTTAATTTCACCGCAAAGGCACTGGCTAGGAATAAAGCCGTACTCACGGTAATTAAAGTGGCTATTCCTAAATAAAAACCTATTTTACTCATACTGGTCTTGGAATCGTGGCTGTCTTTCGTCTTTGAACCATTACCTAAAGACATCAGCGCCGCTAAACCAAAATTAGTTAGTAATAATTGAAAAGCGAATGTTAATAACACCCCCGCTATTAAAGCGGTGAAGAATTGCGGCCCGCTGAAAACTAAGGCGGCGTTTTCTGCTCCTTCCGGCGTGGTGTAATTTCCTGTAGTATTCACCTGGGATAAAATGGGAATTTTTTCGATTATTAATTTACTCAAAAACATAGTTTTATTATGGTTAGTTAATGGGGTTACTCACAAGCTGATCTATCACAATAATCTGGAGTCATCATCTCTAAATATTCCTCGAAAAATGAGTATATCTGACCGGGATTATTCCTCACACCGCTTACTTATTCTAGTTTCTGAATTTAAAGGTTTTTATTCATCCCTCTGAGGCTTGAAGCTAAACGCTAAGGTCTGATTTTATCCTATGTCCAAGGGTAGATAAACTGGTTTATCGGGTTAAAATCTTCCTGATTATTTCTTAGGCATGATGTTTTGTATCAGGTTTTTTAGCTTAACTAGGAAGGAGAATAAAAGGAGTTATTTTAACCATGCGTAAGATTAATATAGGCCTCACGGACGAACAGAGACAAGGTGTTATTGACCTATTAAATAAAGTGCTGTCCGACGCTTACTTGCTCTTAATTAAGACCAAGAAATACCATTGGGACGTGGTAGGGCCCCAGTTCATGACCCTACATAAATTATTCGAGGAGCATTACCAAACTCTCACCGAGGACATAGATAGCTACGCCGAGAGAGTTAGAACCTTGGGCGGCTATCCCGTGGGCACGGCGGAAGGTTTTTTACGCCTAGCATCTATTAAAGAAAATCCGGGTAATCTGCCTACCGCTACAGAGATGGTGGCCGCTTTATGTGAAGACCACGAGCAGGTAATCCGCAACCTACGCGAGTTCATCGATCGCTGTGATGAGGAATACCACGACCAAGGTACGGCGGATTTCTTGACGGGTAAAATGGAACAGCACGAGCAGATCGCTTGGATGTTACGCTCTTTCATCCAAGGGGAAGCTTTACAACCCGATGGCGCTCAACCGGTGGGGAATTCTAATAAATTACCCGTAGGTGTTTAATATCGTCTGGAGTTCCTTCGGGGACTCCTTACAAATTGTGTAAGTATTCTAATAAATCTGCCATAGTTTGCCCGTCCGGTTGAAATTTTGGCATGGGCGGGGTTTTGCCGCTAGTGACTTGATCGATCAGGTCAATGTACGACTTTCTTTTTGATACGTAGTGCAAGCTCGGCCCCACTACTCCATCTGCTTCTTTCCCGTGACAGGCCGCACAGTTGATTTGAAAGATTTGATAGCCTCTATTAGCGTCTCCCTTCAAAGCTAATACTTCTTTGATGTAAGGATTGGATGTTTCATAGTAGTAGTAACCGGCCCACAAGCTTATCACTAGCGATACCAGCACGATAACCCCCACTACAACGCTCGGAAACCTAGATTTTGGTTTAGCTAATTGACTATCCACAAGTATCAAGAAAAATGAATAGATTGTTTACATTTTGCAACAATTCGTACATAAAAAGCCAACTTGATTACATTTCCTTAATAATCCTTTACTTCTAGTGTATCAAGTTCGGTCGATCGATGTTCTTTCTCTTCCCTATTTAATTATGTATTGTCTAAACTTATAGTTTAGCCGATTTTTATTTTAAATATCTAATGAAACCTTCAAAACGGCAAAAAAGTTGAACCAAGAAATTTTACCCCCTTGACAAGAGAAAAAATGACCGGTTTTGCCAACGATTTTGCGTTGTTTGAGGCTTCATTTTCTGATATACTACATAGTCTCAGGCTTGTTTTGTCAAAAAGCGCTTAACCAAACAAAAGTACTAAAAAAATAGGGAAGCATTAAACATAAAAACGGTGAGAAAATTCGCATAGAGAAAATAGAAACAACAAACATTAGTATCAGGTGAAATATGAAATCTTTAAAAAGAGCGATCGTAACCACAACCTTAGGACTTATCTGCCTCAATGTAGATCTAGCTTTAGCGGCGACGAGAATCAAGTTCGCTCCTGGAAGTTATTGCGGTTCCTATTCAGGCAATTTCGTCAGGGGCAGGGATTTCGTATTGGGTCTGCGCCGGGGACAAACGTTAACGACCCGGAACATCGGCGGCGGCACTCAATATAACTTGGATGTGAGCGGCCCCACCGGAAGCATACGGGGTAGACAGGAGGGAGAAGACCAAATCAACTATCCAATACCCGCAACGGGGGATTATTACATCTCGGTGGTGGCGAGTACGGATTTCAGTAACATCGAATTCTGTGCTTACTAATATCTGTAGAAGATTTTATATTGAGTCGGGTAACGTTAGCGGATGGTTGACAACAGAAAAACGAACCTTTTAATAGAGCTGATGATCTCCGTCTCCAGTAAATGATAGGATGAAAATTCGTTTCCTGATCGCCCTCCCCATCTATGACCATCCGCATTCCCCTCACCCTACCCGAAAACTCCTATGAAATCTTGATCGCCCCCGGCTGTCTCAAACAAATAGGAACGGAAATCAGTAGCCTGAAGATAGGGAAAAAAGTCTTAGTGGTATCCAACCCGGAAATATTCAGTCATTACGGCGAAACCGTCTTAACTTCCCTGGAAAGTGCTGGGTTTGAACCCAGTACCCATTTAATACCCGCCGGAGAAGCTTACAAAACCCTCGATTCTATCTCGAAAATCTACGATACCGCCCTCGACTATCGCCTCGAACGATCGTCCGCCATGCTCGCGTTAGGGGGCGGAGTCATCGGCGATATGACGGGTTTCGCTGCGGCTACCTGGTTGAGGGGCATCAACTTCGTACAAGTGCCCACCTCCCTACTGGCGATGGTAGACGCTTCTATCGGCGGCAAAACGGGAGTCAATCACCCCGATGGTAAAAACCTTATCGGCGCTTTTTATCAGCCCCGTTTAGTATTGCTCGACCCCGATGTGTTGAAAACATTACCCGATCGAGAATTCAAAGCGGGTATGGCGGAAATAATCAAATACGGAGTTATCTGGGATAAAGAACTATTCCAGCAATTAGAGTCGGCCCCCGATATAAGTGATTATGACTCGATCGATCCCGGATTATTACAGACCATCATCACTAAATCCTGCCAAGCCAAAGCGGATGTAGTAAGTAAAGATGAAAAAGAAGCGGGATTGAGGGCCATCTTAAATTACGGACATACGATCGCCCACGCGGTGGAAAGCCAGACGGGATATACCAGCATCAATCACGGGGAAGCAGTGGCGATGGGCATGGTGGCCGCGGGTAAACTGGCGGTGAAACTGGGGATGTGGACACAAGAGGAAGCTACGCGACAAGAAAACCTCATCGCTAAAGCGGGTTTGGAAACGAGTTTGCCCCTATTGGATACTCAATCGGTGCTGCATACTCTCACCACTGATAAAAAAGTCAAAGATGGTAAGGTAAGATTTATTTTACCCACGGAAATCGGAGCGGTGACAATTAGCGATGCAGTTACCCCCGAATTAATAAAAGAGATTCTAGAAACGGACATATAATGACCGTATCGGCTTGTTACTGGGATAATTTAATGAGTTACAGAATCGATCGTCGCACTTACGCTGAAACCTACGGCCCCACGGTAGGCGATAAAGTGCGCCTCGCGGATACAGAATTGATCATCGAAGTGGAAAAAGATTACACCACCTATGGAGACGAAGTGAAATTCGGTGGCGGGAAGGTAATCCGTGACGGTATGGGGCAATCTCCCATATCCAGGGAAGGGGGCGCGGTGGATTTAGTCATCACCAACGCGCTGATATTGGATTGGTGGGGGATAGTTAAAGCCGATATAGGTATTAAAAACGGCAAGATTGCCAAAATCGGGAAGGCGGGCAATCCTCACGTACAAGATAACGTGAGTATCATTATCGGCCCCGGCACAGAAGTAATCGCGGGGGAGGGAATGATCGTCACGGCGGGGGGCATCGATACCCATATACATTTTATCTGCCCGCAACAGATCGAGACGGCGATCGCATCTGGCATCACCACCATGATAGGGGGCGGCACGGGCCCGGCCACGGGCACCAACGCCACCACCTGCACCCCCGGAGAATGGAATCTACACCGGATGCTACAAGCCGCCGACGCTTTCCCGGTTAATCTGGGCTTTCTCGGCAAAGGCAATAGCAGCCAGCCGTCGGGTTTAGAAGAACAAATTAAAGCGGGGGCGATGGGTTTAAAACTTCATGAAGACTGGGGCACGACTCCGGCGAGTATCGATACTTGTTTGAGCGTGGCGGATAAATACGATGTGCAGGTAGCCATCCACACGGATACTCTCAACGAGGCGGGTTTCGTGGAAGCTACTATCGCCGCTTTTAAAAATCGCGTCATCCACACCTATCATACCGAGGGGGCGGGGGGCGGCCACGCACCGGATATTATCAAGGTGTGCGGCGAAGCGAATGTGTTACCTTCTTCTACTAATCCCACTCGCCCCTATACCGTTAATACTTTAGAAGAACATCTGGATATGTTGATGGTGTGCCATCACCTCGATCGATCCATCCCCGAAGATGTGGCTTTCGCGGAGTCGAGGATCAGGAGAGAAACGATCGCCGCCGAAGATATTCTACACGACTTGGGAGCCTTCAGTATGATTTCTTCCGATTCCCAGGCGATGGGGCGCGTGGGCGAAGTCATTATTCGCACCTGGCAAACCGCCCATAAGATGAAGGTACAGAGGGGTAAATTGTCCCTGGAAACCGGAGACAATGATAATTTCCGGGCGAAAAGATATATAGCCAAGATCACTATCAATCCCGCTATCACCCACGGCATCGCTGATTATGTGGGTTCGATCGAAGAGGGCAAACTGGCGGATTTGTGCCTGTGGAAACCCGCCTTTTTCGGGGTGAAGCCGGAATTAGTGATTAAAGGCGGTTTGATCGCTTGGGCCCAGATGGGCGATGCTAACGCTAGTATACCCACACCGGGGCCCGTGTATATGCGTCCGATGTTCGGCAGTTACGGGGGTGCGATCGACTCCACCTGTCTGACTTTCCTCTCTAAAGCCGCTATGAAGGGTAATATTCCTGAGCGTTTGGGTTTGAGGAAAAAGGCGGTAGCCGTGAGTAATACAAGGGAATTAACCAAGGCGCAGATGAAGTTAAATAACGCTTTACCCGTGATGGAGGTTAACCCGGAAACTTATGAAGTTAAAGCCGATGGAGAGTTATTAACCTGTGAGCCAGCGACTGTATTACCGATGGCCCAACGTTATTTCTTATTTTGACCTCAGTTCGGGATAAGCCCAAACCCTGATTCTGTGGTGGCAACAACGCCATTCTTAACTGATAAAATTCAGAAAATTTTGAATGACGAAGGCATTGGCAATATCGATAAAAAAAGCGCCTACTAAAGGAACAATAATAAACGCCTGTGGTGAAGCCCCAAATTGTTCTGTAACAGCCGTCATATTGGCGATCGCTGTCGGTGTTGCGCCCAAAGTCAGCCCTGAATAGCCGGCTGAGATGACCGCCGCATTATAAGATCTGCCCATAGCGGGAAACACAACAAAAATGGTATAAAGGGTACTGAGAAACACCTGCGCTAACAGCAATAGGGCGATCGATCCCCCCATGCCGGCCAATGTCCACAACTGCAAGCTCATGAGTGACATGGCGAGGAACAAACCGAGACAGACATCGGAGATTAAAGCCAAAGACGGCGTATCAGAAGGCATGGGAAACCGTTTGAACATCAAAGGGATTGTATTGGTCAGGATAATGCCCGCCAATAAACAGGCAACAAAATCGGGTAATCTTAAACCGAGTGCGGCGACGACAGAATTGAGCTTAATTCCTAAACCGATCGTCAGAGCGATGACCAAGAAGGAATTTAGCATGGTGTTATAGTCAATTTTGACATTCTTCTGTCTGTGCTTGATTCCTACCGTCAGGTCTTGATCCGGGTTATCGGTACTCAGTTGGTTCCGAATAATCAACCATTTCGCTATGGGCCCCCCAATGATTCCCCCCAAGACTAAGCCAAATGTAGCACTGGCAATACCAATTTCCGAAGCATTGGCAATCCCGTAGGTGTCCCGAAAAATCGGAGACCAAGCGATCACAGTTCCGTGTCCTCCACTGAGGGAGACTGAGCCTGAGAGCAAGCCAATGGGCAAATCCAACCCCATCAAAGCGGAAATTCCTAACCCCATCAAATTTTGCAAGAAGAGATAACTCACAGCGGTCGCCAACAGGATCAACAGGGGTTTCCCACCTTTCAGGAGGGTTTTCAGCTTGGAAGAAAGCCCGATCGCGGTAAAAAAAATAATCAAGAGAGCATCGCGGATGTTGAGAGAGAATTCGATCTGAACTTTAAAAACGGCATAGGCGATCGCAAAAATAAGTGAGGCTAGCACCCCACCCGAAACGGCATCAGGGATATTAAAGTCTTGCAGAAATTTAATCTGTTTGGTTAAGGACTTACCCAGATACAGGACTAAAATAGCCACGATAAGAGTTTGGCGTACATCTAATAGAAAAATATCCATTGTCTGAAATTTTATTCCTCGGTTTTTCAAGAAGTTTTCGCGCGATCGAGTCTTGATACTCGCTTAATCTTTTATTACCCAAAAAACCTTCCTTGAATAGGTCATGGATTTTACCGGCCGTTACGTGAAACTGTAGAAAATCGAAATTCTCTACTTTAACAACCCGAAGGTTGAGAGTCCACTTCCTGCTTCATTGTGGTAGAGTCGGCTCTATCCACTCCACAGGCTGTCACGGGGCAACTCCCCGCCTTAGCTAGAACTAAACTGGCGTTCAAATCTCTGTCTAAACTAATGCCGCAATTGCAAGAGAAGACTCTTGCACTTAATAATAAAGAGTCTTTTTTCTGCCCACAATTGGAACAGGTTTTACTACTCGGGAACCATCTATCCACCACCGTCAACTTAGAGCCATATAATTCGCATTTGTAAGTTAACTGCCGGCGGAACTCGTAAAAACCCATGTTCCCTATAGACTTAGCTAGTTTATGGTTAGCCATCATGCCCCTTACATTCAAATCTTCTCTCACTATCTCGCCGTGGTTTTTGGCGATATAAGTGGTTATTTTATGCAGGGTATCCTTACGGATGTTGGCTATTTTTCTATGTAGTCGGGCTATTTTAACTTGGGCTTTCTTGTCGTTATTTGAACCTTTCTTCTTGCGGCGATTTAGCCACTGTAATCTTGATAATTTTGCTTCGTACTTTTTATAGGACTTGCTACCCTCGAAAGTCTCGCCCGTACTTAAAGTTACGAGTCGCTTAACCCCAAGGTCGCAGCCTACTACATCCACGACTTTAGGTGTTTCTTGAAGATGCGCTTCTATCTTAAAACTGATAAACCAACGGTCTGCAGTTCGGCTTATCGTTATCGATTTAGGTGTGAAGCCAGTCGGTAAAGTCTCATAGGTTTTTAACCAACCTATAACGGGTACTTTTATCCTTCTCGACTCAAGTTTTATCAAACCATCAAGAGTGAAACTATCGTTTTTACCTTTCTTCTTGAATCGGGGCGCACCTCCAATATTTTTGAAACATCTGTCCCACGCTTCCCGTAACGCTCTCAATGCGTATTGAGGGGCGCATTTACTGACTTCATAGTACCAAGGATTCTTCGGTTTCACCATTGCAACCAACCATTTATGTAGGTCAATAGCGGTGGGGAATTTAATTTTATCTTGTGGATTCAACTTATTATTATCGAGGATAGCTTTTGTTAAACCTAATCCCCAGTTATAAGCGTGGCGCGCAACGCCGCTATGCTGTGCCAACAAGGTGCGCTGTGCGTTATTTAACCTTAGTTGCGTTTTGAATCCGAGTAATGTTACCATGATGCTATTATACCTCACGTTTGACAGTATGGATAGAGATTACAGGCTACAGGTCAGGTTAAATAACTATGAACGGGAAAAGTTATCGCAATATGCCGCAAGTGTCGGGTTAACGATGAGCGAAGCAGTCAGGGAGCTAATTAGGGGAGCTTCCCCGAACGTTAACTTTCAATGATTTACTCCAGTTTTCTACGATTTGAGGGTAGGAGTTAGAACCCCCTCCGCTCAACCCGAACTGAGGTTATTTTAAATTCCTTCATTTGCTGCGGCGGGCGGAGTTTCGGGAAGGCTCTCGGGCGGGGCTTCGGGAACGGGGGCGGGGGGAGTCGGATCTAAAATACGCCGCCAAATTTCTATCTGAGAGCGAGCAGAACTGTAAGCGGAACTTTCCGAGGGAATATTTTCTGCCAGTCGGATCGCTTCGGTATAATTGCCGTTATTACCTTGATCCGTGGCTAAGGCTAAAAGTTGGAAACTCCATCGATCGATCGCCTCTCCTTTTTCCATCCCCGCGTCCGTGGCCCTGGGGATATTTCTGGCGATACCGATAGCGCGGATTAAATTATCCGGTAGCTTGCTCTGCGCTAATTGACCAGCTTGTTGTAAGTCCTGCTGGGCGTTTAATTGTCTCCGCCATTGTCGGACATTATTTCTCGCTTCATAATATAGGGTACGACCGGAACCTATCCGTCGGGCCGTTTCGATCGCTGTACTATAATCTTTAACATTGGCTAAAGCCTGTGCTTGATCGAGGATTGGCTGGTCTTCGATACGCTGAATTTGACCCCACCAATTACCCACGTCTCTCTGGGCTTCGGAGTAGAGAGCGCGATTGGGGCCGATTTTATTAGCCGTATTGATAGCTGATTTCAAGGAATCGATGTCTCCTGGTAAAGCTGATTCCCTCGCTTGGTCTAAAAAGGGTTTGTCTTCGATTACTTGTATCTGTGCTACCCAGCGATTGATTTCCCCTTGGGCTTCGTTGTAACGGGGATGACCGGAAAGAATTTCTTGCGCTTTCTTGATAGCAGCTTGTAAATCTTTTATTGCCCCCCCGATAGCTAATTTTTGTGCTATTTCTAATTTTTCTAAATCCTTTAGTTCTAGATTCCAACGACCTATCAAATCTTGAGCTAAAGTATACAGGGGACGCTCCGGGGCTATCTGTTGGGCGGATAGAATCGCCGCTTTAATACTATCTGTTGTCCCGGTAGTTCCGTCAATACCTGCATCAGCTAGACTCGACCAATCCCCCACATCTGCCGTCATCGATGTTTTTTCTGGCATGAGGGCGACGAGATTTTTTAAATCCGGCCAGTTTTTATTATCTATTAAGCCTTGGGCGTAGTTTCTAATTTTTTCTTCCGCGTCTTTTACTAATCTTTGCGCTTCTTGATAAGCGTAACTTTCCGATCCGATTTTATTGGCTTCGATTATAGTTTGTATCCAGTTACTGATACCACCAGTGTTAAAAATAGCGTAGGCTTTATCTAATTTAGCGCTCTCGACCTGGGCGAGGTTAATTTTGGCTATCGCTTCGTTATATTTAGTCGTGGCCCAATATTGATTATCGAGATTCAGTAAATCTACCGCCAGACGGAAAGAGTGATTCCAATGGGATTGGCGTAGATGTTCTTCTAACTGGACGAAAATTTCTTCGCCCTTTTTCCAAGTATCCCGCCATTTCTGAATCTGTTCGTCTACGAGTTTGGCGACACTCACATCTTGGGGAATTTTCTTGACCGTAGCGATCGCTTTTTCAATATTACCGGCTTGGAAATCTTTCTCCGCCAGATTGAAAATATCTTCCGCCCACTGTTCTACCAGGGGATTCATTTCCGCCCGCAGGGGATGGTCTGGCGGTAGGGCGGTGACGAGATTGATTGCTTTTAATAAGCCGTCCACTGTGCGGGTATTGGCTTCTAATTGGGCGCAATAGAAACGGGTGGAAGCGGAAGCCAAGGGCCAGAAAACAGCGGGGCAATTGGAGGATTTCGACCAGTTGAACAGTAGCAATGTGGCCGTACCGCCGACACCGCCCAGCAATAACAGGGATAGAATAGCCCAATGTTGCCAGGTTAGTCTGGTGCGTAAATTTTTCCAGAGCGGAACTATTACCCCTTTGGTTTTGTCCTTGATTTCATCCGGTGACGATCGAATTACCAATTTGTCTTGTGTCCCCATAGTTTATCAGGTCAGTCTTTGCTTATACCTGTTATACCAAAATTCTGACAAGAAGAGATTCTAACCAGTGTAGCTTATAGGGCGATCGGGGGTTAACTCACTCATAATCTAAAATTGTCTGTATCCACTTCGGCGGGCGAGGGATGGGATTACCGAGACGATCGAACACCAATAAAGCCACTAGATGCACAGCGAATAAATATACGATATTATTGATAAAAATACCAACGATAGCGATCGTTTGTACGAGAGCAAAATCGGGACGTGATAATAAACCCAACAAACTAAAAATCCAATCGAGGAAATTAGTAGCCTGAGTGATCACGTACAACCATAAGTCTTCTCCCAAGAGGATCGAAAACAACCAGAAGCGGAAAAATAGCCCCAGCGCCCCGATTAAAGCGCCGGTAAAGATAGAGAATCCCCAATTAGCGCCCCTACGCCAACAAACCCCCAATTGTACCCCCATCAAGCCGTGGGGTATTAAAAACACGATACTACGGGTGGGGCCCATCAACACCGATAATAACAAGCTCGCGATTAAAGCCGACATCCACGAAGCACGACTGCCCCATCGTAAATAAGCTAGAGCGATGGGTATAGGAAAAAAGATCCGTAATAAAGGCCCCAAGGGGAAGTAATAATTAATCAGCCAGACCAAACCTGCCGTACTGGCTAAAAAAGCTGTTTCCACCATGATTAAAGTGCTGATGGATTTTATCGGCACCAGTTTCATCGGCTTTGCTTTCTCTGAGGTAAAGGATTGGTCTTGTTTATCCTCAAGGGGTAAATCAACCCAATTGGTGTCATCTTCGGCCATGGTTACTAAGTAATAATCCGTTCTAAACCTAACATATCGGGAATACAGATAATCTCTTCGCGTCTTTCTATCAATCCCTTTTTCTCCAGTTTAGTCAGGGCCCTCGTCACCGTCTCTCTCGCCAGTCCACTAATACTACTCAATTCCCGATGGGGTAAATTGGGAATTTCTATCCCTTGTTGACCCTGTTTCCCCTGTCCCTCGGCTAAAAATATAATGCTGTCGGCCACTCTAGAAACGCTATCGGCTTCTCGCAAACGCAAACGCCTATTCAACTGTCTCAATCTTTTTGCCATCAGTTGCGAAAGGCGAATGCCCGCGAGGGATTCGGTTTGCAGGAGGTGGACGAAATCATGGGCGGGTATACTACTTATAGTAGTGGACGTGAGAGTGATCGCATCCGTGGAACGAGGGGCCTCATCTAAAGCGGCCATCTCGCCGATAATCTCTCCTCTACCGACGATATTGAGGGTGACTTCTTTTCCCTCCACGTTATGAGTTCTAATTTTTACCCAGCCCTCGATAATAAAATATACCGAGCCGCCCCAGTCATTTTCCAATAGAATCACTCTATTAGGGGGATGGCTACGGGTAACGGCGTTAGCGGTGGATTTGATTAAAGCCTCTTTTGGCAACCCTTTAAACAGGAAAGCGGTGTCAATTAATCTTTGTATATCGGCTTGTTTGTCCGGGTAATCGTATCTGGCTTGCATATTTTTACTGAGTAGAGTATAACGTCACCGCTATCCCTATTCACCTCCATCGAGTATAAAGTGATTAGTAAAGGTTAACCATGACTGTTGAAAACAATCTTCGATCGCTCATACCTAAGATCAATATTATTCTCTCTAGAGTAGTTTCGTCTCTAGCAAATTCTGAAGATATTCCCGGCCCCGCTCTCGCAATACTTTTTACGAGCAATATTCTCCGCCATTTAATCTATCCTGGGTGGCAAAGTTTCCTGACTTCATCCCTCCCGCTCCTGACAACTTCCCGCCTGGGGATTCGCGATAAATTCGCCCGTGAGAAAATTAAAGATGAACTTCTCAACCATCCCCCCGGTCAATCTTTGCTAGAAGCTTCGCGATTGTGGAAACACCTCACCTGCCTCCTGCCTTTGTCGGAGGGCCCGTTTACGAATCAAATACGATCGCTATTGATAAATTTATGTTCAAACCTATTTTATTATTATTCATGTCCAATCTTTTTATGATCTTCGCTTGGTACGGTCATTTAAAAGATTTTAAAAACGCTCCGGTTTTTATCGCTATTATAGTGAGTTGGGGTATAGCTTTTTTAGAGTATTGCTTCCAAGTTCCCGCTAATCGTATCGGGATAAATTACTTTACCCTACCTCAATTGAAAGTTTTACAGGAAATTATCACGATGATAGTTTTCGCCGGATTTAGCGTTTGGTACATGAAAGTACCCGTCACCCGCAATTATTTTTTGGCGGCTATGCTCTTAGCCGGGGCGGCTTATCTAATTTTTACA
Organism: Chlorogloea purpurea SAG 13.99; assembly: GCA_016903695.1. Lineage (GTDB taxonomy): Bacteria > Cyanobacteriota > Cyanobacteriia > Cyanobacteriales > Microcystaceae > Chroococcopsis > Chroococcopsis gigantea_A. The sequence continues at coordinate 30,558 of JADQBB010000001.1, read as the reverse complement.
GAACCCCGACGTTAAAAACTTGTACGAGAAGACTTTCTCCGTTTGAGTTTGGGCTTTCTGTTATCTTGGGGACAGCCTATCTGTTTGATCACCTGCTCTTTTCTGGCTTCTTCTAATTCTTTGAGTTCCGAGTAATCAACCCAGTGAATACAGTCCACGGGACAGGTATCCATCGCTTCCTGTATTCGTTCTGCATTATCACCATTCTGATTGAATACCCTGGAGCGTCCGAAGTCTTCTTCGATGAAGAATGTATTAGGAGCAACGTGGGCGCAGTGTAAACAGCCGATGCAGGTAGCTTCGTCTACATAAGCGGCTTGGTCGCGCAGGCTACCTCCTAACTCCGGTTCCAAACCAGTTTGCGAGGTACTATCTCTTAAAATACCCCCTAACTCCGGTTCTAGTCCAGAGCGATCGGGGGTAATGATAAAATTAGCCGATAAATCAGCCATTTATTAACTCCAGCGTTCTACTACTAGTGTGATGGAACCGTCGGCGTTTTTCTGTTCTTGCGCCAGGTTGAACCCCTGTTTACTCGATTGGGTTAATACGGTGTGATACGCGTATCCCTGGGTGACTTTTCTTAAAAATCCATCCACGGTTAAAGGTTGTTGCCAGTATTGTAAATCGGCCACTAATTCGTATTCGTTACCATTCCAGGTAAAGCCGATGTCGTAGTTGTTCTCTTGTTGAACTACCACTTCGGCCTTAACTGTTTGCCCTTGATAACCTCTCACCGGTGAGGGACCTTCTTTCCAATCGATGCCCATAGCCGATAGGGAGGCTTTCAGGGAAGATAGATCGCGGATTTTGGTTTTGATGTTGCTAAAGTGTGACATATGGCTTGTTTCAAAATTAAAGGTAAATAAAAAATTACCAGTCACTAAAGGAAGTTTGATTACTCACCTCGTTTGACTGATGTTGGTTCTGTCGGTAATGATCTGCTGTTTTCTCTTGAGATACCACTACGCCTAGTTGAGCTTCGATCGCTGCCGTCACTTCTTGACAAGATGCTCCGACTATGCCTGTTACTTTTTCCAGGACTCGACCATCGGGGTATATGACAAACTCTAGGCTTTCCATGTTCATAAATTGTCCCCTCTCACCTCCGGGCTAAAAATAGATAATCTCTAGAAAACCACTGCTAGGGTTTGCTTGTTAACAAATGTTCGGGCAATCTTAGCAATATGGATCAAATTTTAGCAAAAGTTAATAGATAGTAGGTATTCTACTTTAGTTAATGATAAGTTTCGCTTAATCGCCCAAGGTTAGTCAATACCCGATGGGATGACGGCGACGGTTTTTACAAAAATATACAAAAACCCGCGCCTAAAACCATCAGACTAGAGAGTAAACGGCGATCAACGGCAAGTAATATAGAAGGTTGTCTATGCTGAGGGAGAAAAAATGAATCGAGAAGCAGTGAATAGAAAAATCCGCGTGGGCGTGTTAGGATTCGGCGGATTGGGACAGGCAGCAGCGAGAATATTAACCCCGAAAAAAGAAATGCTGTGGGTGGCAACCGCCGATAAAGGGGGATACATTTACAACCAGGCGGGATTGAACCCGGATGATACGATCGCCACATACGGTAAAAAAGGCTCGGTGGGATACGTGGAACCTTACGGCACAATCAGCGGCGACTCTATTAAAGACTTGATCGAAATCGCCGATGTAGATGGTTATTTCCTAGCTTTACCGAATTTACCCAATACATTCATGGCGGAAGTAGCGAGAAGTTTTATTCAGTCGGGATGGCGTGGGGTATTGGTAGACGCGCTCAAACGGACTAGCGCCATGGAACAATTATTAAGTCTCAAGGAAGATTTACAAAAAGCGGGCATTACTTACATGACCGGTTGCGGGGCCACTCCAGGATTATTGACCGCGGCCGCAACGATCGCCGCCCAGAGTTTCAGCGAAATTCACTCGGTCAAAATTACTTTCGGCGTGGGGATTGCCAACTGGGAAGCTTATCGGGCGACGGTGAGAGAAGACATCGCCCATTTACCAGGTTACGATGTGGAAAGCGCCTGCAAAATGAGCGATGCGGAAGTAGAAGCCTTTCTAGAGACGACGGGCGGGATTCTTCGCCTGGAAAACATGGAACACGCTGACGATATTATGTTGGAACTGGCGGGTATTTGCGATCGAGAACAAGTCAGCGTAGGTGGTTTAGTGGACACCCGCAACCCTAAAAAACCCATCAGCACTAACGTGAAAATCACCGGGCGCACTTTTGAAGGCAAAATATCCACCCACACCTTTACTTTAGGGGATGAAACCAGTATGGCCGCCAACGTGTGCGGCCCCGCTTTCGGTTATTTGAAAACCGCGGTAAGTTTGCACCGCCGGGGCATTCACGGTTTATTAACCGCCGTCGAAGCCATGCCCCAATTCGTACGCTAGGAAAAATGATCATCGCCTGGGTGAAAAATAATCTGTTTAACACTTGGTACAACGTTGTCTTAACTTTACTGAGTGTTTCCTTTCTCTATTGGTTCGCTTCCGGCTTCCTTTTCTGGGCTTTTACGGAGGCACGATGGGGAGTGATAGGGGATAATCTACCCCTATTTTTCGCGGGTAGATACCCGGTAGATTCCCAGTGGCGGCTTTGGCTTATCGCCGCCATCATCGCTTTTTTGGGCGGCTTATCCTGGGGTTGTCTGGGGGGAGGGCGGCTATTAAATCCGCCCCTACTGGTGAGTTTCTCTTTTTTGGGTTTGTTATGCTTGGTGTTGACTCCGGTGACGGGAGTCAATATCACCGCAGGATTATTGGGGTTATTGGGTTTACTCCTGTTAACGGGTCTTTCAGGGCGGCGGTTACGAGGTTTTGGCCCTTGGTTGGGTTTACTTTGGTCTGCAAGTTTTTTACCCGTTTATTGGCTGTTACTAGGAGGTGTGGGTTTAAAGGTTATCCCCATCGATGATTTAAGCGGCTTAGTTCTGACTTTAGTGACCGCGGTGATCAGTATCGTCCTTTGTTTCCCCTTTGGTGTGTTATTAGCCCTGGGAAGACAAACAGATTTGCCGGTGATTCGCTGGTTGTGTATCGCCTATATCGAGGTGGTGCGGGGCTTGCCTTTAATCGGGATTCTCTTTATGGCACAGGTAATGTTACCTTTGATTTTACCGATCGATGTGCGGCCCGATCGAGTGATTCGTGCGATCGCAGGTTTCACGATTTTCGCCTCTGCTTATCTAGCCGAGAATGTGCGGGGTGGTTTACAATCGGTATCGATCGGACAGAAAGAAGCGGGTAAAGCTTTGGGTTTGAATCCTGTATTAATTACAATATTGATCGTTTTACCCCAAGCTTTAAAGGCGGTGATACCGAGTTTGGTGGGGCAGTTTATCAGTTTATTCAAGGATACTTCTTTACTGGCGATCGTGGGGCTGGTGGATTTATTAGGTATGGCTCAATCTATCCTGGCCAATCCTCGATACATCGGACGTTATCAAGAAGTTTATTTATTTGTCGCTTTAATTTATGGAATTTTCTGTTATTTCATGTCTTTAACAAGTCGTCAACTGGAACGATCTTTAAATAACGAAGGACAAACGAATAAAATTAGTTTAACCAAATCAAGTAATGTTACCTAAAAAAACTTCAAATATTGATAATTTCAATCAACTAAAAGATTTAAATTGGGCGGATATATTAGGAATTGTACTGGTAGCGTATGCGATGCTGATGTCGGGGGTTTGGTCTCCCAATGAATTCGGTTATATTCTAGACGAATCCTTTCAAGTTGTTTTGCATGAAATTTTTAGAACCGATATTCAATTCGGCAGAGATTTTATCTATACTTACGGCCCTTATGGCATCCTACAGACAAGTAAAGCTTTTCCCGATACCTATGCCTATCTTTTAGGAGGCAGGCTATTGATAGGGATGAGTTTTGCTGTTGGCCTATGGAAATTAATTTTACACTGTTGGAGTAAGGATAAATTTTCTGTCATTTTCTTCCTGCCTTTTTCTGCCTTTTTTCTGAATTCAGGCATGGAGGCCAACGCTTTTTATTTCATGATTCTCACATTACCTTTATTAATTTATTTTCACGTCAACGAAGGTAAAATTTCCCCGGTTTTAGTATTGATCATAGTATTATCAGCCTTGGTGGGCCTGATCAAGCAAACCTATCTTAGCTTGTCGGTTGTTTTCATGGTGCTGATAGGCGTGGATGAAGTTTTTCGTCAACGCCGCCCGCCGCTTGTTCTCGGTCTCTATTTAATTTTCACTTTAGTATTCTGGATTCTCGCCGGTCAAAATCCCCTTAACATACCTGGCTATCTGGTCAACGGGTCAGAAATTGTCAAAGGTTTCGGGGCGACGATGGGCACACCTGGGCCGCCAGCCCATATTTACGCCTATCTCTTCAGCATGGGAACATTTTCGCTGTTAATTTTAGCCACTGTCTGGAAGTCTCGAAGTCGATTCCATCTGTTGCCAGTGTTAGGCTTAATAGTGTTCTCGTTTGTAGTTTTTAAAGCCTCTTTCATCCGTCATGATGCCTATCACGCAACACTTTCCCCTCACGTTACCGTACCTGTAGCTTGTTTATTCACAGCTTTACTGTGGCCCGACATAGTTAAATCGGGTATCACTATTAAAAAACTGAGAATTTATATTCCTTTCATCCTTTTGTCTTGGATTTTAATTCTTATTAGTGCTTATACTATATTCGGTTATTATGATGCTACAGGGCGCTCCTACGGACAATACTATATACAAAATTTTACTAGAATAGGTGATAGTATCGAAGGCTTATTCAAGCTAATAACAAGGAGGACTAACATAGGAAATATATATGATGGTTCCCTGAACAATATACGATCGAGTAATCCCATGCCAGTAATGTCTGGTAAGGCGGATCTGTATAGTAATGAAACAGCCGTGATTTTCGCTCAGGGACTACCTTACCAGCCACGTCCTATTATTCAAAGCTTCGCCGCCTACACGGGCAAATTAGCCAGGTTAAATCGAGATCATCTCAATTCTTCCCATGCCCCGGAAACGATTTTATTCAATATGGATGAGATCGATCAACGTTTACCCAGTTCTGAAGATGGTCTCTCTTGGCCTGAACTCTTGACCCGCTACGATATTACTGACGGGAGAAATAAATTCTTGGTCCTGAAGCGAACCCCATCCCCGCGGGCTTATGCGTTGCTTCCCATCAAAGAGCAGACCGTGAAGATGGGGGAATGGATAGAATTACCCAATAGCGACTCAGATCCGCTTTGGATGAGGGTTAATATCGCTCCTACCACCATGGGAAAATTAACTGCTTCCCTTTTGAAACTGCCCCCTCTTTTTATAGAGGTGCAGAATAGGGATGACGTTGTGGAAAAATACCGAGTTCTGCCGGACATAATGGGGGCGGGGCAACTATTGTCACCTTTAATAAAAGATACAGGAGATTTTTTGTTTCTAGCATCTCCGAGATGGAAAGAAGTCCTTAAATACTCACGTATAAAAAAAATGCGTTTAGTAACTGGAAAAGAAGATGCTTTCGCCTATGAAAAATCTTATTCCCTATCCCTGAGTCGCCTAGATTTCCCCCGTCAAGACTTTGCCGATGTTCTCGGTTGGTCAGATCCTTATACTGAAGATTTCAATTTTTTGGGAGCTGACAATGCCTTCGATAATGGAGGAAAATGGATAAAATCCCCGAACGCTACATCCGGGAAGTTAATTCTTTTCGCCCATTCTCCCGCTCGAATCGAGGGAGTTGTTCCCGCGGGAGCGAAAAACTTATCGATCGGTTACGGTATTATGGACGGGGCGTGGCAAGAGAATGATAAAAACCCCGTGGTGCCAGGGCCAGACGGAGTGGAATTTCGCGTACTGGCGGTTAACGCCGATGGCAAAGAAGAAATTATCTTTTCAAAACTGCTGAATCCCTTTACTAATCCTGCCGATCGAGGAACCCAAAAAACCGAGATCGACTTAACCCTAACCAATGCTAAAAAGATAATTTTAGAAACTCGGCCTCGTCAAAATACTAACTGGGACTGGTCTTATTGGTCGCAAGCGATGATTCAATAAAATTTTTAGCTTGGCTCGGAGAAGTTTTTCGATGATTATCAGGGCATTATTTTTATTTCAAAACAGCTTAATTGTTGTATAAATTAATAACAGATTGAGTTACTTTAGGAATACTATAATATGTCGATCGTTTTAATTACGGGTTCTGCGGGTCTCATAGGTTCCGAGTCGGTAAAATTTTTTTGCGAGCGAAATTTTACCGCTGTGGGTATCGATAATAATATGCGTCAGGTTTTCTTCGGAGAAGAAGCATCCACCGCGTGGAATTTACAGAGATTATGCAGCGATTACGGTGAACGATACATTCATCACTCTGTAGATATTCGCGACGAAGAAGCGGTAGCCAAAATTTTTCAAGAGTACGGCACGGATATTGCCTTGATCATCCATACCGCAGCTCAGCCCTCCCACGATTGGGCGGCAAAAGACCCTTATATGGACTTTACCGTTAACGCTAACGGGACGCTGGTGTTATTAGAGAACACCCGTCAACATTGCCCGGAAGCGGTATTTATCTTCTGTTCCACCAATAAAGTTTACGGGGATAGACCCAATTACCTGCCTTTAATCGAAACCTCATCACGCTGGGAAATCGCCGCCGACCATCCCTTTTATGCTGCCGGTATCGATGAATCTATGAGCATAGATGCCTGTAAACATTCTCTCTTCGGAGCGTCAAAAGTGGCGGCGGATATATTAGTACAGGAGTATGGTCGCTATTTCGAGATGAAAACGGCATCTTTCCGGGGAGGATGTCTCACGGGGCCGAGTCATTCGGGAACACAATTACACGGTTTTCTCTCCTACTTGATGAAATGCACCATGACCGGCCAACCCTATAATATTCACGGGTATAAAGGGAAGCAGGTACGGGACAATATTCACAGTTACGATCTTGTCAATGCTTTCTATCATTTCTACCAAACTCCCCGCACGGCCGAAGTTTACAATATGGGGGGGAGTCGTTTCAGCAATTGTTCGATGTTAGAGGCGATTACTGAATGTGAGGTCATAACCGGAAAAAAACTGGATTGGCAATATATGGAAACCAATCGTATCGGCGATCACATCTGGTGGATCTCCGATGTGAATAAATTTAAAGCCCATTATCCCGATTGGCAATTAACTTATACGGTAACGGATATACTCAAAGAAATTTTCGGGCAAAATACCAGTAGATGGATATAAATTATCCCACGGGAAATTACCGCCAATCCTCTCTATTTAATATCATCCATGCTCAGCAAATTTTATAGAAACAAAATTTTTCGCTTCTTGATCGCCGGTGGGTTAGCTTTTTTGCTCAATTTAATTTTAATCCACTGGTTTATCGATGGCTGGGGATTTAATACCCCCCTATTAAGAAACGTTGCTAATATTATCTCCATCGAAATTTCCCTAGTGGCCAGTTTTTTCATCTATCGCCTCTGGGTATGGACGGGCGGCGATTGGAAGATAAAAGACGTTCTGCTGGTGCAACTGCCCCTCTATCATCTGGCGGCGGGTTTAGCCGTGCTGTTGAGAATCCTGATCATCTTCCCGCTGTTGGATTCGTGGAAAATCAGTCCTGGAGTGAATACCCTCGTCGGGGTTCTGGCCGGTGCGAGCATCAATTACGTGGCCAGCGATAGTTTAATCTTTAAACCCAAGAATAAACCGGAGATGACCCAAATGTATTCCCCGGAGGGATTGGCTCCATCAGGGGTGGAAAATTCACCTCCTCGCCCCCCCCAGGGCGAACATCCGCGCGCCTTGCAAACCCTGTCGATCGTTATTCCCGCTTATAATGAGGAAGATTGTATCGCGGCTACCATAGGTATTATCATCGATCGACTGGCGGCCGAAGGAATCGATTACGAAATATTAGCGGTTAATGATAATAGTAAAGATCGCACCGAAGAGGTTCTACAGGAATTACACGCGAACAATCCCCGCGTTAACTATATAAATAATTACTATCCTAACGGCTTCGGTTTCGCAGTTCGTTGCGGGCTAGAAAACTTCAAGGGCGATGCGGTAGCGGTGGTGATGGCGGATAACTCCGATTCGCCTGATAATATCATTGATTACTATTATAAATTGGCTCAAGGTTACGATTGTGTCTTCGGATCTCGGTTCATCAAGGGTGGAAGGGTTATCGATTATCCCCCACATAAATTAATAGTGAATCGACTCGCTAATTTATTCATTCAGATTATTTTCGGGTTAAAGTTCAACGATACGACGAATGCTTTTAAAATGTATCGCCGGGAAGTAATCGAGGGGATTTCGCCCTTACTATCCCATCATTTCAATCTCACCGTCGAGATGCCGTTAAAGGCTATAGTACGGGGTTATTCTTATACGACTATCCCGATTACTTGGCGCAATCGCACCACGGGTGTATCCAAGCTGAAACTTAAAGAAATGGGCAGTCGTTATCTTTTCATCGTTCTGTCTATCTGGTTGGAAAAACATCTTTCTCGTGGAGATTATACCCGCAAAAAAAAGCAAATGCTCACCGTTAAATAAAATTAGGTTCTAATTATGTCAGAACAATTATCCACCGTACAGATGGAATATTTGCAGAAGCTTTATTCAAACCGATTCAATCCCGGTGAGAGGAGAGCGAAGCTATCCCTGTGGAAAGTTTTGGTGGAAGATTTTTTACAAAATCATGTTAATGAAAATGATTCAATCGTAGACATTGGGGGTGGTTATTGCGAATTCATAAATCAGATTAAAGCTAAAAATAAATACTTGATAGATCTGAATCCAGATGCGAAAATTTACGCCAATCCAGATATTAAAGTTCTCAATATCAATATTTTTGAAGTTCAAAATAAAGAAGAGCTGAGGGGAAAATTTAATAAAATATTCATTTCTAATTTCTTCGAGCATTTAAACAATTCTGAAGAGCTAATCCAAGTTCTCGATTTTTGTTTTCACATTCTTAAGCCACACGGTTCGTTACTAGTTATTCAGCCGAATTTCAAATACTCTTATAAAGAATATTTCGATTTTATCGATCATAAACTGGCGATCACTCATTTATCTTTAGAGGAAATACTAAAAACCGTAGGCTTCAAGATCGATGTACTGATACCTCGTTTTCTACCTTTTTCCACCAAAGGTAGACCATCCTCACCCGCACTCCTGAAAATTTATCTCAAACTACCGATCGCTTGGGGTTTATTGGGCGGACAACTATTCGTGCGGGCGACTAAACCATAAATTAATTTATCTAAAAAACCATGAGCAGAAAAGTTTTAATCACCGGCGGGGCCGGATTCGTGGGCAGCTCTTTGGGATTGGGTTTAAAAAACCGCTATCCTGACTGGAAAATTATCGCCCTCGATAATTTAAAGCGCCGCGGTTCAGAATTGAATATTCCCCGCCTGGGGGATGCCGGGATAGAATTCGTCCACGGAGACGTGAGGAATAAATCAGATCTTGACCCCTCCTTACTGAACGTGGATTTAATCCTCGAATGTTCCGCCGAACCTTCGGTGTTAGCCGGATATACCTCACCGGGCTACGTTTTGGAAACTAATCTGGTGGGGACGATCAATTGCTTGGAATTAGCGCGACAGACGGGGGCCCATTTTTTGTTCCTTTCCACTAGCAGGGTTTACCCCATCAGTTATCTTAACGCCCTCAATTATACGGAAACCCCGACCCGCTTTCAGCTATCCGACGAACAATCCCTGCCAGGTGTGTCGGGTTTCGGCATCTCGGAAGATTTTCCCCTTGACAGGGCCCGATCGCTCTACGGTACAACTAAATTAGCCTCGGAATTGATCATCGCAGAATACGCCGAAGCTTACGGTTTGAAAACAGTGATCGATCGTTGTGGAGTGCTAACGGGCCCCTGGCAGATGGGCAAAGTAGACCAAGGAGTATTCGCCCTCTGGGTAGCCAATCATTACTTCAAGAAATCTTTGAAGTATATCGGCTATGGCGGCAGTGGGAAGCAGGTGCGGGATTTTCTCCACGTTGCTGACCTTCTAGATTTGATCGACATTCAGATAACCCACTTGGACAAATTCCAAGGTAAAACCTTCAACGTGGGGGGAGGCGTTGATTTTTCCCTATCCCTGTACGAGACTACCAAACTCTGTCAAGAAATAACGGGGAATGTAATACCTATAGAAGGGGTTGCCGATAATCGTACCGGGGATATGCCCATATTTATCACCGATTCCCGTAAAGTTATGGAACCCAGCGGCTGGCAACCGCAACGGGATGGGAAAACCTTGATAAGCGATCTTTACGAGTGGATTCGCCAGAACGAGCGACAACTGGCGGGGATTTTTTAAGGGCTAGATTAAGCCTTTGGCGTAATCGATCGCGCTTTCCACATCATCCACCTTGCCCTCTAGATGAGCGATTTGTACTTCTGTCAGTAATTTTCCGATTAGAGGGCCCGGGGAAAGATTTAATTTTTTGATCAGGTCGGTTCCTGTTAACAAAGGTTGAGGGTGGGCAATATTATTGTGAGGATCTAAATAGCATTTCCATAAATCTAGGACGGTATAGCGATCGATCTCTCCTATCAAAGCGAATAAAGCCAACACCGGGAAAACTTTCCCCACTTCCAAAAATAGAAAATACTGATCTCTCATAGTTAATTTTTGGTTTAGCTTTTGTTTTTGACCCAGTGAATGAAAATTCCGCACCACGGTTATGATGGTTTTTATCTCTAGTTTTGAATATTTTAAATCCAGTAGTTGTTTTTGGGCCGAAACTACATCTGTGCCCACTAAAATAGCTAATTTAGTGAGGTGTAATTGTTCGTTGCTAAAGATAAATTGCCCAGCTTCTAATATTTTGGCGTTATGTTCTACCTGACAAACTTTAGATAAGCGGCAACTATTAACACTCGTTAACCAAGGGGAAAGAACGCCATCAAACCAGGCACTTTTTAACCAGTTAGTACCTTGGGGATTGAGTAATAAATAATTTAACTCCGATTGCACTCTCTCGGCGGCCACGTCTATGATTAACCCAGCGCATTGATGAATAGTAGCGCGAGTGGTTTCGTCGATCGTGAATCCTAATTGGGCGGCTTGTCGATAAGCTCTTAATAATCTTAACGGGTCATCGCGTAAATTTTTCTCTGACACCATCCTCAAAGTTTTATTTTCTAGGTCGGTCAAGCCGTTTAAAGGGTCGATTAAAGTACCGGTGAGGGGGTGATAAGCGATGGCGTTAACTCGAAAATCGCGGCGATTGAGATCGGTTTCTAGAGTATCGCCTTCTTGTTGGGCGAAATCGAGAGTACCTTGGGGAAATACCACCCTGGCGATACCGCGGTCGCGATCGAGGATGACGAACCCAGCTTTATACTTATTAGCGATCGCTTTGGCGGTTTCCAGTGCGTTTTGGGGCACGACGAAATCCAGATCCAAATAATCTTTCCGTCGCCCTAAGAGGGCATCACGCACCGCACCGCCTACCAAACAGGCATCGGTGGGAAGTTCCGCCAATTTAATCGGTAAATCTTCAGAAAATAATCTAATTAAAGGTTCGTGCCAGTCCATCGAAAATTTAGTTACAAAAATATATTATCCGGTCGCTCCATCATCATCGAGTCTGAGCTAGATTAACAAAAAAGGGGATAGTAAAAACTATGTGTATTTGCGTCAATTGCTATTTCGTCGATCGTTGTATAACTTACCACGCCGTAGAAGGACAACATCAAGAACCTCATTTAACCCATAACCCCGACTTTGAACCGCAAGAACCTTCTATCAACGTCAACATCCGCACTAAAGATGAAATTATCGAGATGGAGTGGGATGTAGTCGGTTGTTTGAGTTTCTTGCGGGAGAACGGTAAATGGGCGAGTCTTCGCCCCGGTGAACCGATACCCACCTGACACGGAGTAAGGCGGGGATATACAATTTTACTCTCTTTTCCTAGGATTTTCTATTAAATCTCCTTCACTGGTTCCAGGTAATGGGATGGAGAATTATTTATTAGACGAACCAGGTTCGGTTAACTTTCTATGTTGTTCAGCGGCGACAGTATCTGGCAATACTTTACTAATCGTTCCTTGAATTTTCGTCGCCATAGAACCAGCTATCACGCTATCTTTACCCGCCATCAAGGCTTCAAAGCCCTGTTTGGCCACTTGGGCCGGATCATCTTTCTTGCCTGCGCCCACTTTGGTATCGTCCATACCGGCGCGATGGAAGAAATTGGTTTCCGTGGGCCCCGGCATCATGGCGGTGACGGTCACGCCTGTATCTTTTAACTCGTTGCGGATGGCCTCGGAAAAAGATTGTAAGAAAGCTTTAGAGGCGGCGTAAACGGCTTCAAAAGGCCCTGGCATCGTGGCGGCGATGGAGGAGGTGAATAGAATTTTTCCCTCTCCCCTGGCGACCATATCCGGTAGGACTCTTTTAGCGAGATGCACCGAGGATTTCACGTTCAGATCGATCAGGTTCAATTCTTCTTGTAAATCGGTCTTTGTGAATTCTCCGCCTACGCCGACCCCAGCATTGATGGCGCACGCTTCTAAGGGTCTGGCGAGGGTTTTAATTTGGCTGTAGAGTTTTTCCACACCCTCGTAAGTGGCCAGATCTACTTGTAAAGTTTCCACGTTAGCACCGAGTTGTTGGAAGCTTTTAGCCGCTTCGTCTATTTTAAAATCGGTTGCGGTTACTAATAAGTCGAAGCCGTTTTGAGCGAACTGTTTGGCCAGTTCTAAACCGATCCCACCCGAAGCGCCGGTTATGACGGCTAGAGGTCTAGTTAATGTAGTCACGATCGTTCTTCCTTGATTATTACATTTGTATTGATACTCATTGTTTATAGGCAGAACATTGTTTAAGCGAGGTCATATATTTACTCGATAAATGTGTTTGCGCACTACAACAAAATCTTTTTGACGTATTAATATCTTATTCAAGGGGAGGGAAAATTTCGTCTATCTTTAGTGCGGGTATTCAAGTTTATTAATTTCGTTCAATAAATTTTAGATTTTGTATTTTATACTTGATATTAGTAAATAATCTATTTATATATTAATTTATAATAACCATTAAAAGTCCGTAATAGTATCGTCTACCATAATCGATCGCCCATCCACCCATGAAAGCCATCCTACCCAAAATCAATACTTACATAAGCGTACAAGTATCGACGATAGTAACCCTACTCATTGCCGCGATCCTATCTATACCCATATTAAGCGTTTTCAGTAGCGTGTTCACCAATTCGATCGACCTATGGATACATCTGGCGCAAACGGTGTTACTAGATTACGTGACAAACTCCCTGTGGTTAATGGTGGGAGTAGGCGGGGGAGTATTGATTATCGGTGTCGTTACCGCTTGGCTGGTGACTCTCTGTCGATTTCCGGGGGTGCGTCTGTTCGAGTGGGCTTTATTATTACCCCTAGCGGCCCCCGCCTATTTATTAAGCTATACATACACCAATATGCTCGATTATTTCGGCCCGGTGCAAAGTTTCCTCCGGCAGATATTCGGTTGGGCCAGTAGTGAAGCTTATTGGTTTCCCAATATTCGCTCTCTGCCAGGCTGTATAGCCATGTTAATTTTGGTACTATATCCCTACGTGTATTTATTAGCTAGAGTCACTTTTATCGAACAATCTCAAAGTACTTTAGAAGCCAGCAGAAGCTTAGGATGCAATCCCTGGCAGAGTTTTTTCATGATAGCTTTACCTCTGGCGCGCCCGGCAATTATAGCTGGTTTAGCTCTAGCTTTGATGGAAACGTTGAACGATTTCGGTACAGTACAATATTTCGGCGTTAATGTCTTTACCACGGGTATTTATAATACTTGGTTCGGCATGGGGGATAGAGTAGCGGCGGCCCAATTGGCCACGGTTTTAATGGTGTTTATTTTAGGATTGATAATTCTAGAACGCTTATCCCGCAGTCAAGCCCGTTATTACGATACCAGTAATCGCCGACAACCCCTGTCAAAATACGGATTAAAGGGAATACGGGGATTGTGTGCCGCCCTAGCCTGCGGGATACCAATCGGGTTAGGGTTTATTCTCCCCGGTGCGTACTTACTGTATTTGGGTATTTCTCAAGCGCGGGAAACGAGTAATAACGATTTTGCGAGTCTGGCCGGTAATAGTTTGATCTTAGCCGGATTGACGGCAGCGATCGCTCTGGTAGTTTCCCTGATTCTCGCCTACGGTGAGCGATTGAGTCCTAATTGGCTGTTACGATCGTCGGTGAGATTTTCCTCTCTCGGCTATGCTATACCAGGTATAGTTATTGCCGTGGGCGTGTTAATACCCCTGGGGCATTTCGATAAGTGGCTCGACGAAAACTTCAAAATTGTTTTGAGTGGCACTGTAGCCGCCTTAATATTCGCTTACTGTGTGCGCTTCCTCACCGTTTCTTTAGGCACTTTAGAATCGAGTCTTGAAAAAATTAAACCCAGTTTGGACGATGCAGCCCACAGTTTGGGTCACGGTGTTATCAGTACCCTTTTTAACATTCACTTGCCTTTAATGTCAGGGGGAATACTGACCGCAGTAATGTTAGTGTTTGTAGACGTGATGAAAGAATTACCCGCAACTTTGGTGTTACGTCCTTTTAACTTCGATACCTTAGCGGTGAGAGTTTATCAATACGCGTCTGATGAGAGATTGATAGAGGCGGCTTTACCCGCGTTAGCGATCGTCGCCGCGGGCATCGGCCCCGTCATCGTTTTAAGTTGGCAGATCGCTTCTTCCCGGGAAGGATAGAGATAGAATATGGAAATTGGTATCATTTCTAACGTGTATTAATAAAAAGGCTTTTAGCCCCCTTTGCTCGAGCAAAACTTAGATTAACCGCTGCCCCTCATCGCTTTGATTTATAATATTTCTGACTCTCTCACAGAACTTGAGGAAACCCTGAAAAGTTTTCAAGTCTTCAGGTTTATCTCTTACTCTTTTCTGCAATTCCTCAAAATAGTATCTTTCTCTAGCATCCTTCGGATTCTTTTTACTGTATGTTGTATTTCTCGATCTAAAAACTTCACGTAAATATTCATAATGGAAGTCAGCATGGTTTCTCATTTCATAACTTCCCATCTCTTCAGGATTTTTTTGAGAAACATCATAGTAATTTACATAATCTGATAGGGGTTTATCTAATGGTTGCCTAGAGTCAAAAATTCTCCTGTTACCGAGCAACCAAGTTTCTAGACAGCGATTCTGTATGACAATTTCGATTTTAGTTTTTCCTAAATTTATTTTTTTCTTTTGGATAAATTCAGATATATATTCAGTTCTTTCTTCTACCGACTCCTCGTCGGCATCGACGCAAATAACGAGATAATCATATTTAGGAATCTCGGCAATTTTATCAACTGCATTTTCAAGCCCATCATATAAAATTCCTGGATAACCTTCCCCGCTTATGAGGTAATAGTTATTATTATCAACTTGATCGTGATAATCAACCCTCATTAACTCAGGAATTAAATATTCAAGCCATTTGGGGTATATTTTTCTTTCTGTACTATTCCCCTCAACTAAAAAATAAATATTCATAGCTAATGTTGTATATCGGCATCTTCCTCTAAAACATTAATCAAATCAATAAAAGCTTTCTGTCTAGACTTGGATATGTGGAAATCTTCAGAATTTTTGACAGTCACCAAGCCAGCTTTTCGAGTTACTATTTTCCAGTAGGCAGGACTAATATTGTTGATTATATAGGGGTGATGGCTAGTAATAATAAATTGTAGCTTATTATTATTCAGGACAAGTTCAGTAACACTATCTAGGCAATTAACGCCTAAACTATTTTCAAACTCATCAATTAAAATTATAGAGTTGTCAGGAGCTAAATATAACTGACTGATGTACATTAACGTTTTCGACATTCCCGAAGATATATTTTCGATCCAATCTTCTACGCCTCTCTCTTTGATGCTAATGGTGGCAAAATTTTTTAACAACTCGGATAGGACGATAGGAATATCATCATCATCTTTTATTCCATCTATTTTTATGTCTATAATATTTGGGAAAACTGAAATAAAATCTTTTTTAATCTTGTTAAATTCTTCTGTAAATGCTCTATAGATGATAGACAATTTTGCTTCTATCGGTAAACTACTTTCTTTTAAAGTATGAATTTGTGCTTTTTCGTACTTTTTGAAGATAGATACAGGCAAACTCCAAACTTTATCAATATTTATATAGTCATCCAGTATAATTTTGTCTAGGGATTTTTTTATGGGAGCAATTTGCTCTTCTTGCTTAAGTAGTTCGACGACACTTTCAAAAGGTGATAATTTAGGCGTTTGTTTTCCATTAAAAATTATTTCAAAATCTTTTCTCGACACGATAACTTCATTGTTACCAATTAATCTTTCATATATGAGTTTTACTTGCTCATCCTTTTCTGAGTTTCCATCGAGCAAAATATTACCCTCTTTTGTTTCAAACTCTCCACTCCAAGTATATTCAATATCGTTGTCTGCTAGAAAACAAACGCTCCATTTTACTCCATTTAAAGAGCCACCATTCGCTATTGATTTTAGGCTTTTAATAGCTCGGAGGATTCTTGTTTTTCCTACACCGGAAACACCGACTAAAAGATTGAGATTTGGCAGAAAGTCCATCTCTGCCAGTTTCCATTTATACTCATCATCGTAAAACTTTAATTTTTTTATTTGCATAGGAGCACCTGCTTTCGCAATCTGCTGGAGGACAATAAAGGTCTTATCCTACCAAACATTTACATGGCTTTAGAGACTTTGTCTAAAATTTTAATTCTGATCTTAGCCCGGTTGAACAATGCGATCGCTGTCACCCTCTCTGTTATCCTCGCCTACAGTTAGAGATCGAGTCCGAATTAGCTATCGCGAGCGTCAGTGAAAGAGTTTTCCTTCGGCTACGCCATACCGGGTGTCGAGGTGGGAATCGGCCCCGTCATCGTTTTAAGTTAACAGATCGCTTCTCACCGGGAAGGATAACGGTACAATATAGAGTCTAGTGATAAGATTACATTTAACTTAGCTTGGGATGACTATGGCAGAAACTTTATTATTCAACGCGCTCAGACAGGCCATCGACGAGGAAATGGGTAAGGATGGCACGGTATTCGTCCTCGGTGAAGATGTAGGTCACTATGGCGGGTCTTATAAAGTTACTAAAGATTTATACAAAAAATACGGGGACTTGCGAGTCTTAGATACTCCCATCGCCGAAAACAGCTTTACCGGTATGGCTGTCGGTGCTGCTATGACGGGTTTGCGCCCGATTATCGAGGGCATGAATATGGGCTTCCTCCTCTTAGCCTTCAATCAAATCGCCAATAACGCCGGTATGTTACGTTACACCTCCGGCGGTAATTTCAAAATCCCCATGGTCATCCGCGGGCCGGGGGGTGTAGGTAGACAATTGGGCGCGGAACATTCCCAACGTTTAGAGGCATACTTCCACGCGGTGCCAGGTTTAAAAATTGTCGCTTGTTCTACTCCTTATAATGCCAAAGGACTTCTAAAAGCAGCCATCAGGGATGATAATCCAGTCCTATTTTTTGAACACGTTCTTTTATATAATCTCAAAGAAAATTTACCCGACGGAGAATATATTGTTCCCTTAGATAAAGCGGAAATAGTTAAAGAAGGTAGTGATGTGACTCTCCTCACCTATTCGAGAATGCGGCATCACTGTTTACAGGCGGTTAAACCCCTGGAAAAAGAAGGTTATGACCCGGAAATCATCGATTTGATCTCCCTCAAACCCTTCGATATGGAAACTATAGCCCGTTCGGTACGGAAAACTCATAGAGTGATCATCGTCGAAGAATGTATGAAAACCGGGGGAATCGCCGCCGAATTGATGTCGCTGATCAACGAACAGTTATTCGATGAATTAGATGCGCCCGTTTTACGCCTGTCATCTCAAGATATTCCCACTCCCTATAATGGAAATTTAGAAAGATTAACTATTATTCAACCTCCGCAAATAGTAGAAGCGGTACAGAAAATAGTTAGTGGACAATTATAAATATTATTCTCCTCACATCGGGAAATTATGCAGCGACAAAACTGGATATTATTGTTAATCGTAGGGTTGCTCATCGCTTCGATCGTAGTTATCATCAATCTGCCCCTACAATTGGGTTTAGATTTACGAGGCGGCGCTCAATTGACCATCCAAGCACAACCTACCAAGGAAGTGCCCACCATCACCCAAAATGATATTCAAGCGGTTAAAAGCGTCATCGAAAATCGCATCAACGCCCTCGGTGTTTCCGAGCCGTTAGTGCAAACCGTGGGTAATGATAAGATCATCGTACAGTTACCTGGTGTCACCGACCCGCAACAGGCGGAAAGAATTCTCGGCGGTACGGCACAACTAGAATTTAGAGAGCAAAAACCGGGCACAGAAGGACAATTTCAGGCCGAATACAGTATTCAACGCCAGAGAAAACAGGAATTAGAAGCCCTGAGAAAAGCCGGTAGAGAAGCTAACGCCGAAGAAATCGCCCAATTAGAAGGATTATTAAAAAAATCTAACGCCGCGGTATTAGACCTGTTTCAATCCGTTGACTTGACGGGTAAAAACCTAGAAAACGCTCAACCCGCACCCACCCAAGGCACCAGCTGGGAAGTAGCCATAAAATTCAACGGTGACGGCGGTAATAAATTCGCCGAATTGACGAAAAAACTGGCGGGCACAGGGCGCAGTATCGGTATCTTCCTCGATAACGAGTTGATCAGCGCGCCAGTGGTAGGTGTAGAATTCGCTCAAACCGGCATCACCGGCGGCGGCGCGGTAATCACCGGTAATTTCACCCCCGCCTCCGCTAGTGAATTAGCGGTGCAATTGCGGGGCGGCTCTTTACCCTTCCCCGTGGCAGTCGTGGAAAATCGTACCGTAGGGGCTAGTTTGGGACAGGATAGCATCCGCAGAAGTATTTACGCCGGGGTAGTGGGTTTATTGTTGGTCTTGATCTTCATGGCGGTTTACTACCGTCTACCTGGGGTTATCGCCGATGTTTCTCTAGTGATTTATACGATTCTCTCTCTAGCGGCTTTCTGCTTAGTAGGGGTGACGATGACTTTACCAGGTATCGCGGGCTTTATCCTCAGTATTGGCATGGCGGTAGATGCTAACGTGTTGATTTTTGAACGCACGCGGGAAGAGTTGAAAGCGGGTAAAACTCTCTATCGCTCTGTAGAGTCGGGATTCTATCGGGCTTTCTCCAGTATTCTAGATAGTAATGTCACTACTTTAATCGCTTGTGCTGCTTTATTCTGGTTGGGTTCCGGTTTGGTTAAAGGTTTCGCTTTAACTCTGGCTATAGGCGTTGTGATCAGTATGTTCACCGCTATTACCTGTAGTCGCACTTTCCTCCTCTTAACGGTGTTGAATGTGCCAAGTCTACGGCAGAATCCCCAACTATTCGCCCCTAAAGTTCCTATCAATCAGCAGTAAAATATGTCATTCAGCGTTACTAAACAAGAAAAATTCTGGTGGACGGTTTCGATCATCATCACCATAGCGGGAATCATCGCTATGATTATCTCACAAACGACGATCGGCAGTCCTCTCCGCCCCAGTTTGGATTTCGTCGGCGGTACGAGAATCGGGTTAGAGTTGGCTTGCGCAAAAACGAAAACCTGCCCCAAACCTTTAACAACCGCCGAGGTGCAAGAGATTCTCAACTCGGAGAATTTGAGTAATAGTAGTGTCCAAGTTATCGATAATTACGCTCTCTCGATTCGCACCCAAACTTTAGATGTGGAACAAAGGACGAAATTACAACAGGCTTTAAACACTCAAATCGGTCAATTCGACCCGGAAAGCATTCAAATCGATACGGTGGGCCCCACTATCGGTAAAGAGTTATTCAAGTCGGGTATCTTAGCCCTACTGGTTTCTTTCTTCGGTATCACCGTCTATCTTAGTTTCCGTTTCCAGTTCGATTACGCTTTCTTCGCCATCGTCGCTCTTTTTCACGATGTGTTCATCACCGTGGGAGTTTTCGCTATCCTCGGTTTGGTGTTGGGGGTGGAGGTGGATAGTTTATTTCTCGTTTCCCTCTTGACAATTGTCGGCTTTTCTGTTAACGATACGGTGGTCATATACGATCGAGTGCGGGAGAATTTCGCCCAAACCCCGGATTTACCGGTGAATGAAATAGTGGATAATGCCGTGACTCAAACCCTGGGACGATCAATCAATACCACCATGACGACTTTATTACCTCTAGTGGGAATTTTCCTCTTCGGTGGCTCTACTTTAAAATACTTCGCCTTGGCTTTGATCGTGGGCTTCGCCTCCGGTGCTTATTCCAGTATTTTCATCGCCAGTACCCTGCTGGCTTGGTGGCGTACCCGTCAAGGTAAGAAAGCTGATCAATTGAAAGCTAGCGCGTAAACTCTCCCCGTTGTTTGTATTCTCAGGTTTGGTGCTTTTGTTTCCAAGCCGTCTTTTTTATGTAACCCCTTCAGATTAACAGTTAAAATAAACACAAATAATTAAACCAGGTGTAAGTCTATGTTTGGAAAAATAGCATCAGATGTTTTAGGCATTAGCGATATTGGTAAAATCGTCCCCCCTAAAGATTACGATAAGGTAGAGTCCGACAATTATATCCGGCACGAAGACAACGAGCGGATTTATTTTCTGATCAAATCTAAGAGCGATGAATACTGTTTTACTGACTTAGCCCTGATTCACGTAGATGGTGCGAGTGCCGTAAGTAAGAAACGCAGTTTATGGCGGTACGACTATTACTTACACAATTTAAGCGATGTTCGTTTGGAAACGGCCGGCACAGTTGATTTAGATGTAGAGATCAAGTTCCTTTTAGGTAACAAACAGTTTTCTATCGATGTGGACAAAAATCAACTAGAGCAATTAAAAGATTTATATAAGGCCCTCTTAAAAATCGCTGAAATCAAATACGATAAAGCTAAATTGTCCGAATGCGCCAATCAAAGTATCAAGTACGCTTCTCAAACTTTAGGTAGTGCGAGAACCGAAACACGGGATTTATATGACAGCTTCAAACAAATCAACGAGTACAGCTATGCTTGGTTGGTTAATAATCACCATAAACATCAAGTTAAAAATTTTGGCACTGTTTTCGAGCGGTACATAAAAAATTAATTCCCCCTTGAATAAATAAGATTCTTGATGTGCGGATAAATCCAGAAGATAAACAGAAGTTATTCAGTGAACATTTAAAGCCTTATACTGTTAATGCCCAAAAGCCCTCTACGTTATCCTGGCGGTAAACAAAAGGCAATTCCTCAAATCGCCCATTATCTGCCAAGAGAATTCTCTGAATATAGAGAACCTTTCATCGGCGGTGGTTCGGTTTCGCTTTATATACTAGAAAAATACCCGAATATACCTTGTTGGATAAACGATCTTAACCAAGACCTGCAACACTTCTGGTCACAGGTGAAAAGCAATCTACCAGAATTGGTTCAGCGGGCGGCGCAAGTAAAACAAGAAACTCAAGATGGAAAGGCTTTATTCCTCCGTCTCGCGGGCGCGGATACCAGTACGATGACACCCATCGATCGCGCCGTCAGATTTTTCGTTCTCAATCGGATCACCTTTTCGGGAACGATCGAAAGTGGCGGCTATTCTAACGCCTCGTTTCAAAGTCGATTCACCGACTCATCGATCGCGCGATTATCGGATTTGAGCGGTTGGCTAGACAATACCCGCATCACCAATATGGATTACAACGCCTTATTAGAAGAACGAGGCGAGGATGTTTTCATTTTTTTAGACCCTCCTTACCTCAGTAAAACTCGTTCCAAGCTATACGGTAGAAAGGGCGATTTACACACGGGTTTCGACCACCAGCGTTTTGCTAAATCAATGTGTCAGTGTGCCCATAAGTGGCTGATCACTTACGATGATTGTGAAGAGGTGCGATCGTATTTTGCCTTCGCCCATATTTACGAGTGGGAATTGCAATATGGGATGAATAATTATATGCAGGGTTCGGCGAAAAAGGGCAAAGAACTTTTTATCAGTAACTATCCCGTCGAGTTGTCTACGATGCCCACGCCGCTACAGTTAGCGGGACATTAATTAACGCACTTTACTAAAGAGACTCAATAGGAAATGCTATATTGTAAAGAAAAGAAAAATATTATCAAGGAGGGGGTTTGATGGTTGCAACACCTGTCAAAACAGAGAAACGGTTAACGACGCAAGTGGCTGACTTAACGGGTGATATTACCGCTATTCGCTCCCTCGATTGGGATAGAGATAGATTCGATATAGAATTCGGTTTACAAAACGGCACTACCTATAATTCCTATCTCGTCAGAGGGGAAAAAATCGCCCTGGTCGATACATCCCATGAGAAGTTCCGCGCTCTCTATTTCGATGCTCTTAATGGCTTGATCAATCCCAAAGAAATTGATTATCTCATCATCAGCCATACGGAACCGGATCATAGTGGTTTAGTTAAAGATATTCTCCAATTAGTGCCCGATATAACCGTAGTCGGTGCTAAAGTCGCCATCCAATTTCTAGAAAATCTAGTCCATCACGATTTTAAACGGCAAATAGTTAAAAACGGCGATCGTTTAGACTTGGGTAACGGACACGAGTTAGAATTCGTCAACGCCCCTAATCTCCACTGGCCCGATACTATCTTCACTTACGACCACGGCACGGGTATCCTCTTCACCTGCGACGCTTTCGGAATGCACTACTGTTCCGATCAACTGTTCGATGAAGATTTGAGCGCGATCGAGCCGGATTATCGCTTCTATTACGAGTGTCTCATGGCCCCTAACGCTCGATCGGTTTTATCGGCCATGAATCGCATGGAACAACTGGGCACTATTAATTTAGTGGCCAACGGTCACGGCCCCTTACTGAGTTATAACGTCAGCGAACTTTTAGGACGTTATCGCTCTTGGAGTCAAGCCCAAACCAAAGGCGAGAAAACCGTGGCTGTATTTTACGCTTCCGATTACGGCTACAGCGATCGATTGGCTCAAGCGATCGCCAAAGGGGTGACAAAAACGGGCACAGCAGTAGAAATGCTGGATTTAAAAGCGGCTGACCCCCAAGAAGTCAAAGAATTAGCCAGTAGCGCCGTGGGGATTATCATCGGCACACCGCCCACATCGGGGCAGTACAGTCAAGAGATAACCGCCAATATGGGGACAATTCTCGCTTCTATCGAACCGAAACAATACATCGGGATGTTTGAAGCCTGCGGCGGCGATGATGAGCCGATTTATCCCCTGTTTAATAAATTCAGGGAGATTGGATTAGTTAAAGCTTTTGAACCGATTCGTATAGCCCAACAACCTTCAGAATCTGTATATCAACTGTGTGAAGAGGCGGGTACGGACTTAGGACAAGCCCTAACTCAAAACACGAAGGTGAAACAGCGTAAATCTCTCGACACCGAATTAGATAAAGCCATCGGGCGCATCAGCGGTGGCTTATATATCATCACCACGAAAAAAGGCGACTTATCGGGGGCGATGGTGGCTTCTTGGGTGACTCAAGCTAGTTTTGACCCCCCTGGCTTCACGGTAGCCGTAGCCAAAGATAGGGCCATAGAATCCTTACTTCACGTCGGCGATAAATTCATCCTCAATATTCTTGAAGAAGGTCACTACCAACTTTTAATCAAACATTTCCTGAAACGTTTCGGCCCCGGTGAAGACCGTTTTGCCGGTGTAAAAACCCAAACCGCGGGTAACGGTTCACCGATTCTCAATGATGCGTTAGCTTATTTAGAGTGTGAGGTGGTTAGTCGCATGGAGTGTAACGATCACTGGATCGTCTATAGTAAAGTGGCCACAGGACGCGTTTCTAAACCCGATGCTTTAACCGCCGTCCATCATCGCAAAGTGGGTAATTATTACTAAAATAATCCGAAAAATTAACCGCCCTCACTCGCTGGTGTTGCTACAAATTTAAAACTTGTAGAATCGCCATTTTGGGCGGTTATGTTATCGTAGAAAGAAGTAATAAACGAGAATCGAGAATATGTCTGAAACTTTGCGCCACTGGAGTTATTCCGCTTGGAAAGTTTTCAACTATAGTAATGGTTTGATCGCGTGGAATTTATTTTTAGCTTTTATTCCTCTAGTATTGAGTCTGTGGCTATTCAGAACTCGCTCTCATAAACCTGGTTGGCTATGGTGGGGCGTTTTTCTCGTATTCATCGCTTTCTTACCTAACGCCCCTTACGTCCTAACCGACGTGATCCATTTAATCCAATTAATTGAATATCGTTTATCGGTTTGGCTGGTAACTTTAATTTTGATACCCCAATACACTTTATTTCTCTTACTGGGGTTTCAAGCTTACGCCATTTCCCTGATTAATTTAGGTTATTACATCGAGAAAACTAAGTATAAGGCCTATCTACCTTTAATAGAATTGACCCTACACGCTCTCTGCGCGATCGGTATTTATTTAGGTCGCTTTCAACGTTACAACAGTTGGGATTTCATCACTCAACCTCACGCCGTTGTTTTCAGCGTTTTCGATAACTTCACCAGTAAATATCCCCTGTTAATAATGGTTATCACTACCGGGGTTTTGGCGGGTTTATATTGGATAGTCAAACAGGCGGATTTAGGAATCGCCATGAGAATAAAAGGCAATAACAGGAACCTGAACGGTTATTAACCCAACCTGACTAGCTGGAAAATCGATCAAAAAAATCTAGAACCCGATGCCACGCCCACCATCTACTGCTATCGCCGTAATCCCTCTGACAGGACTTGGCGCTAATGTAACCCACGTGACCACCGTAAGAAGTTAACTGTAGATCGATCGAATTATTCCCCCTACAAGCCCGTTGCAAATCGGGGATGATAGTAGGGTCGAACATCGGGTCATCGGCAGCGTAAAGAATCAAAGTCGGTTTAGACAGGTGAGACAGAAACGGCAGGGGGCTACTGGCATCATAATACTCCTCGACGCTAGAGAAGCCCAAACGATCGATCACCAGCTCATGGTCGAAACCGCGAATAGTATTGGCTCTTTTTACCGCTTCCGGGTCGATAAAATCGGGATGGGACGCGTGTAATCTTTTGCCCAATTCTTTTAATTGTTTGACGATGGCTTTTTCTAGATGTTTTCCCCACCTGTCCTTCAGTAGATATGTGAGAGAGCGATTAGAATCTAAATTAGGGCAAATCACCGCGCCGCCGCCAATCTCGTCGGGGGTAATATTGAGGTCGTGAACCTCTTGACTTTCTTTGATTCCCCAGAGGGCTAATTGTCCCCCTAAAGAGTAACCCGTGAACCAAAAAGGTGCGGGGCAACCCAACTTTTTACCCTCCGCCGCCAGATGCAGATAATCTAAACCCTCGTAGATACCATCAGAGGTTAAGGTGGGAGATAAATCGGCGGTTTTACCGTGGGCGCGCCAATCGAAGAGAATCAGGGCGTAATTCCTCTGATAAGCCAAACGGGCGAGAATTTGCAGGAACCATTGATTACCCAAATCGCCGGTAATACCGTAAGTGGCGACTATAGTGGCTTTAGGGTTTTCGGGGATGGCGACAAGAGCGTATATGGGGACGGATTGCGCTCCCGTGAGGATGACGAATTGATAGGATGGTTCTAGTTCCGTAATGGTTTGCGGCCAATTATCTTTAGCTTTTAAAGCTACGTAGAGAGTCATGGCGAGTCCATTTTTTAACAGGGCGGGAGGTTGATAAACCATTAACGGCAACAGGAAGAAAGAAAATTTATCTAGTTTTTAATTATGTCACAGTCCATTACGAAAGCGGTCATTCCAGCGGCGGGTTTCGGTACTCGTCTTTATCCCACTACCAAGGTGTTCAAGAAAGAATTTTTTCCGGTGATCGATCGAGACGGTATAGCTAAACCCGTTATATTAATGTTAGTGGAGGAATTATTATCGGCTGGCATCGAAGAAATCGCTATTGTCATTCAACCCGACGACTTACCCCTATTTCAATACTTTTTCCAGCGGCCGGTTAAAGCTGGATTAGCAGAGAAGTTATCCGCCGACAATCAAGACTACGATCGATATTTACTCCATATTGGCAAGCGCGTAACTTTCATCCCCCAAGAAACTCAAGAAGGATACGGTCACGCTGTCTACTGCGCCAGAAATTGGGTCAACGACCAACCCTTCCTGCTAACTTTGGGAGACCATATCTATCTTTCTCACACGGGTCTATCTTGCGCCAAACAATTAGTAGAAATATATAAAGAATACCAAACGGGTGTGATTGCCTTAACTATCATGGCAGAAGAGATCATTCATAAAGCGGGTATTGTTACCGGCGATTGGTTATCCCCGGATAGTGTGATTAATATTACAAAACTTTCAGAAAAACCGGACTTGAATTATGCTAGATCTCATTTACAATTACCGGAAATCGCACACCGAAATTATTTAGGAGTGTTCGGGTTGTATATCTTAGATTCCTATATTTTTGATTATCTAGAAATGGACATAATTAACGGGCAACGTTACCGGGGAGAATTTCAACTTACCACTTGCTTAGATCGCTCTCTGGCGGGTCATCCCCTCATAGGTTATCGTGTACGGGGTCAGTATTTTGACACTGGTATGCCTGAATTCTATCGTCAAACCTTGTGGGATTTTTTGTTAACTCAACCTTGAGGAGGTCATATTTTTTATTTATTTCCTGCATTTTTTAGATTAAATCGATAAAATTATAGTAGGCTGGCTTAACTCAACCCACTTTCAACACCGTTTATTCTAGTAAATATAAAGCTGAATACCTTCCTATATCATCATGGACACAACTAATAGTAATCTCGTCGAGGAACTACAATTACCTAACGAAGAAAGAGTCGTCGAACTCAAAAATCTAATCGATACTTTGCGTATCGCCGACGAAATTGCCGAGCAAAAATATTTGATCACTAGTTCAGAACTAGCGGATTTAATGAATATTAACGCTAGTGCCGTCACCAGTCGCGGAGATCATTGGTCTTGGCGCAATTGGGTGGTTTCACGGGTTAGGCGCGAGGGCAATCAATATCTATGGCAATTAGAAAGAACTGAATCTTAACATCGATCGCATAATCTAGGGAATTGTTTTTTCCCTAGCTTTTCTTACCGTCATTCCACCATGTTAACGAGACAACCCCGCGCACAATCCCGCACCGATCAAGCCTACTTGCGAATTGAGGACTATCTTAACGGGTATTTTCTCTAATACCGGTCTTAATCTCCCCTTAGCTAAAAATGAGGACATGAAGTCCTCTTCTGTGAATAAAGAGATAATCTTCGGGGCGATGCCTCCGGCTATATATAAACCCCCGTAGGGAAGTATTTTCAAAGCTAAATTTCCGGCCTCGGCACCGTAGGCGGACATAAATATTTTCATAGTTTCCTGACAGAGAGGATCTTTTTCCTGCATCGCCGATTTCGATATTTTTCCCGCCAAGTCTATAGTTGGATGGGGTTGGCCCTGTTGGTTGAACCAAGCTTGGAAGTATTCATTCATAGCGGGGCTTTCTTTCTGGGGATAACGATCGCGCAAAAACCTATAGATATTAATAATCCCATTGCCAGAAACAACTCTCTCCACGGAAAGACGCTCGAGTTCCAGTTTTTCGAGAAGGTAGTTCAATAAATCATATTCGATCGCCGAGCGAGGGGCGAAATCGGCGTGAGAACCTTCACTACCGAATACTTGATAACCGCCACCTGGTAAGGGGGTTAAAAATCCCTGACCTAAACCTGTGCCAGCACCTAATAGGGCTATAGGTGTATTGAGATCCGGTTTGATATATTGGAGATCGTATAAATCATCCGCCTCTAAACCCAGTAATCCGTAACCGACGGCGGTAAAATCGTTAATGAGTTTGATAGTAGGAATGGATAATTCCCGCGCTAATCGATCGCTACCCAGAGACCAACTTAAATTAGTTAACTCGCAGGTTTCACGCACCACGGGCCCGGCAATACCGAAACAAGCTTTATCTATGGGGTATGTTTTACCGTCGAGCTGCCAACATTCTTCGAGAAAACTTTTGACTAGTGGCGATAAATCGGGATAGTCTCGGCTGCAATATTTCTTTTCGTGGATGACAGTTTGTTTGGGTACGAATTGCCCGATGTAGTCTTCTGTTTTTAAAATCCGTAGGCGAGTTTTCGTACCGCCAATATCCCCTGCTAGTATTAATGACATAAGTTGATCCTTTCTATAAACTTGTTGCCGTGATAATCGTCCAGCCATCCACTAAAAGTAAAAGCGCGGTGACGCTCAAGAGAATAATATACATCCAAGGTTGACTCAGAGGGCGAATATCGGTGGTATCTATACCGGTTTTTTCTTCAACAATTTTCACCATTTTAGCGAACCCCGCTACCCGCATCGGCAATAAATAAGCTCTATCGCCCTCTTCGGTGAGAAAATAATACACTAACCCTCCCTGTCCCGTGCTACGAGGTTTAAGCTTCTTAATATGAGTCCAAGATAAAAACCACTCTTGACGCAGGAATTTAGGAATCCACGCCGGATAAGTAACGGCGATACCCTCTTCATTTAATACTACTTTTTGAGTTAAAGCACCATAAAGAACGATCAAACCGATAACTATACCTAACCAGAGTAAGGAGGGAGAAATAGGAGAGGAAGTCACCTGGGAAAGAAAGGGTAAAGGTACGGTTAAAGCCACATAAAGGGACAGTAAGGTGATTTTTATTAAAGGCGAGATGGGAAAGGTGATTGTTTTTCCTTGAGCTGTTATCGTAGGCATTAGAGATGTATTTCTCGATCGGGACGGATATTAACTTACGTTAACATTAATTGACGGCGAACATGGCTAGTGGTAACAAAATTTGGCTGTACGATACTACCCTCAGAGACGGGGCCCAGAGAGAAGGAATATCCCTATCCTTAGAAGATAAAGTTAAGATAGCGCGTCAACTCGATCGCTTGGGCATACCTTTTATAGAAGGGGGCTGGCCCGGTGCTAATCCCACCGATGTGCAGTTTTTCTGGAAATTACAGTCCGAACCTTTACAACAGGCGCAATTAGTGGCTTTTTGTTCCACTCGCCGCCCCGGTATAGAAGCGAAAAACGATCGTATGTTAAAGGCCATCCTCGCCGCTAACACTCTCTGGGTGACGATTTTCGGCAAGTCGTGGGATTTACACGTTACAGAAGGGTTAAACACCACTCTAGAAGAAAATTTAGCTATGATCGAAGATACGATCAACTATCTCCGTGACCAAGGCAGAAGAGTTATTTACGATGCCGAACATTGGTTCGACGGTTATAAAAACAATGCCGATTATGCGTTAAACACGTTAAAAACCGCTCAAAAAGCGGGCGCTGAATGGATAGTCTTGTGCGACACCAACGGCGGTACTTTGCCCCAGGAAATTAGCGACATAGTGCGGGCGGTAGTGAAGGAATTAAAGACCGATTCGGGGAGTGCGAAACTGGGTATCCACACTCATAACGATGGTGGTACTGCGGTGGCTAACGCCCTCGCCGGGGTGTTAGATGGGGTGAAAATGATCCAGGGTACGATTAACGGTTACGGTGAGCGTTGCGGTAACGCTAATCTTTGTACTGTCATCCCGAATTTACAGTTAAAGATGGGCTATAAATGTCTAGATGAAGAGGGCTTGGGGCAATTAACAGAAACCAGTCGCTTAGTAAGTGAAATAGTTAATTTAGCACCCGACGATCACGCTCCCTTCGTAGGGCGATCTGCTTTCGCTCATAAAGGGGGAATTCATGTGTCGGCGGTGGCGAAAAATCCCCTCACTTACGAACATATTAACCCGGAAAGAATCGGCAATCAAAGACGGATCGTCATATCCGATCAATCGGGGTTAAGTAATGTGTTAGCCAAGGCGAAAAGTTTCGGTATAGACTTAAATAAAAACGATCGAGCTTGTCAAGAAATTCTTGAACGGTTGAAGGCTTTAGAAAGCGAAGGCTATCAGTTTGAAGCGGCCGAGGCTAGTTTTGAACTGTTAATGCGATCGGCTTTGGGACAGAGACGGCAGATGTTTGATTTGAAAGGGTTTCATGTGCATTGCGATATGTTGAAAACAGAAAGTAATGCGATCGCCACGATTAAACTCAGGGTGGGAGATGAAGATTTATTAGAAGTAGCGGAAGGTAATGGCCCTGTAGCCGCTTTAGACCACGCTTTACGAAAAGCTTTAGTTAAATTTTATCCAGAGATAGCCCACTTTCACCTCACAGACTATAAAGTGAGAATCCTCGATAGTGGGGCGGCAACCTCTGCTAAAACTCGTGTTTTATTAGAGTCTAGCGATAGTAAGCAACGCTGGACTACTGTAGGCGTATCTCCCAATATTTTAGAGGCTTCCTATCAGGCGGTAGTGGAGGGAATTGAATACGGCTTACTACTTAATTCCTGTCCATTAGAAAAACCGATGGGGAGCATCCCAATTATGCAAGGTATACCTGACCCGACCGTGATTAAAATCACGGTCTCATAGCAGAAGTCCTCTTAAGAGGACTTGGACTATGAGGCGGGGAATTGATTCCCCGCCGGTCGTTGCAAAAATGGGATGC
>JADQBB010000026.1 GCA_016903695.1 Chlorogloea purpurea SAG 13.99 | reverse complement strand
CCATTCTGCGTCCGATAAGTCAGTTGGATAAGTTCTTTTGCCTGCCATTTTTCGTTATTACGTTACTTATTCTTTTAAAATAAACACTCTCCGCCCCGAAACTCTTTGCTATTTAGCTTTTCTTTATAAATGACCTCTCATGAAATTTATTGAAATATTAATCGTTCCCTTTATTAATAAAATCCTAAGGATTATACAGAGCAATACTTTTAAGCTTCCTCTGAACTGTATAAAGCTAATGTTGCCCATTCTGACTACAACCTGCAAAAATTCTCAAATGTCGAGCGCTTCTAATTACAATTTTGAATACCTTATAGAATGAGCAATAAGCCTAGATTGCCCCTCATAGCAGCTTCGCCTTTACCCCAGACTTGGAGAGTATCGGGGATGAGGATAGCTTACCGCGAGTTTAAAATAATCTAGAGCAATAATCAATATCAATCACTGCTCCCGAAAAATTTTTATCACACGGAGACAGATCGGTTTTTTACTTTAGTGGCCCAGTACGCGGTAACAATTTCTAAACTATCTCCAACCTGTTTACATACAACTCGTAAACCGCGCAATGCGTCGGTCATCTTGGCGTATGGAGTAAAACGCAGAATCCGATCCGTAAGGGTGAATCTGGTAGCGCCGTAACTGTACTCCTTCCTCCCGTAAGTTAAAGCGATTTTAATCATGTCATCATTAATAGCGCGTTGTTGCTGGCGGCGTTGAATGTGACTCTCACCGCCGATGAAAAGTACGGGACTTAATTTCAGGCTTTTTTGAATTTCGGGATCTTGTTCGACGAGGCGATTAATTACTACTTTTTTCTTCATTTTGTTCTTCCTTGATTCGATTAATTAGAGAATAACCAAACCAAAAATAAAAAGATAGTGAGGTTAAATGAAGATAACACAAGCTTAAAAACATTTATCTTCATTTATCTTCACTCGACAAGTTTTATTAAATATATTAGGATTAAAAATATGTAAGATAGGCGCACAAAAATGGTTACTAAAAATTCTGGCAGACCCCGGCGTAAAAGAAGTTTTTCTGTTAAAACCCAGGCATTCACTTTAATAGAAGAAAGATTGGAAGATATGGGATGGACATTTAAAAATACATCTGAGATATACGACCATTTAGTCGAGGAAACCCACTTAAGTTTGGATACTATCAGAAACTTTTTCAACCCCCAATGGAAACGATACCCCGAAAAAAAGACGGTTGAAACAATAGCGGCATTATTAAACATCAAGCCATGCGACCTCGTACAAGATTGGATCGTACCCGAAGAAGAAAATAGTGACGATACTTTAAATCAAGAGGTCATATTAGCCCGTTCCCTTTTTGAAAAGATGCTTGATAAACAACGATACCTAACCTCTAATCTTTTAATTAACGCAAATTTGGAAAGAAGCAACGTATATGTTCCCCTGGAGCTAGTAGAGCGAAAAGAGATTTCAAGACATAAAGAGGTAAAGGTGGAGCGGGGAGCAGATCTTTATCGTCCTCAACACTACGAAAATACTCGGGCGATTCAAATGTCCCAATTTTTAGAGGAAGTTATAGGCAAAGGAAACAGTCCTAAAAGTCAAGGAAAAAGGATCGCAATCATTGGAGAACCGGGTTCTGGAAAAACAACCCGTTTACAAGAGGTAGCCGACTGGTTACTACGAGAAAATGACGGAAATTTAGTGATCTGGATCTCACTGGCTGATTTACAGGGGGAGACTCTAGAAGAATTTCTCTTAGATGTCTGGTTAAAAATCGCCCTTGAGCGAACAACCACCGATGCTTTAAGTCATGAAGCTCTGGTACGAAAATTTAAGGAGGGTAATGTTTGGCTACTGCTCGACGGTTTGGATGAGATGGGAATTGATGGCAGTCCCCTATCCTGGCTGGATTCCCAACTACAGGGATGGATCTCGTGGGCGAAAGTTATTTTAACCTGTCGGTTAAATCTTTGGGATGGGGGCCGTCAACCCCTTTACAACTTTGATGTTTATCAAAATTGCGATTTTTCCGACGTTCAAAGAGATGAGTTTATCAGGAAGTTTTTTAACGATACGGAATTATCCGCCGGGCTGATCGAAAAATTGAATAAACCGGGCAAAGAGAGGATCAGAAATTTAGCGAGGAATCCCCTACGTTTAACGCTCATCTGTCATTCGTGGTGCAAACGCCAAGGTTCTTTACCGGAGACAAAAGCGGGACTTTATAAAGAATGTGTCGATGCTTATTATGATTGGAAGGAGAAGCCCAAAGTAACTGGTGAGCAAAGAAAGCAGTTAAATAAAGCTTTGGGAGAGTTGGCTAAACAAGCCCTAGAAGATAGGAACTATCGATTCCGCATAACTTACGATCGCGCTAGTAACATACTGGGAGATGCCGACGAAGGATTATTCAAACTAGCTCTTGAACTAGGATGGTTAAATCAAGTCGGGGTAGCTTCGGAAAATCCGGGAGAGAAGATTTATGCGTTCTTACATCCGAGCTTCCAAGAGTATTTTGCGGCGGCCGTCATCGAAGATGGGGCTTATTTTATGCCGGATGACCCCGATAATTTAGAGGGTTACAGGATTTTTGATAACAATCTCAAAGAAGTAGCGAGCTATTGGCTTGAGAGAGATGATATAGATCAAAAGTCTAAGGAAGCTGTTATCGATGGACTTCTAAATTTTAATTCTGGCAATGTTGGCTTACACGCTTACTCGGATAACCTCGTTTATACTCTCTACGAGGATAGGGCTTACTCGATCGCTCTTGAATTAGTATCTTACCAACCTAAAATTTATTTAAAACCATCTATCCTGGAGCAGATAACAGAAATTATATATAACCATGTATTTAACGACGATAAATATAGCCAGTTCGCCGTAAAAACCACATGGATATACAAAGATTGCTTGGCAAAGCTAAGTGTTAATTTAAAACTGAATATCTTACATTACTTGCTTAACGATCTGCGGTATGACGACAACGGGGTGAAATATGAATATATAAACAAGTTAACCATTACAGGCTCTATATCTAACCAAGATAGACAAATCCTAAATAAGTGCCTCGATCTGGTAATCAAACATCAACCTTACTTACAATTAGTATTTATAGCTAGGACGTTAGATAATATTGATGATAAGCTAAAAGTGCAAAGCTTATTACGCAATATTATTTATTCATCGAAAGACAAAGTACAGGATGAGGAATACTATATTTATTTATGTTGTTGGAGCTTAGAGCTATTAGAAAAAATCAAGTATATTAATTTTAATAAACTTAATATCTTAAAACCACAAGAATTTATAGATATAATAAACGAAACAAAAAATGAGGGAATTTTTTATAATTTTTTAAAAGCTCTAGAGGGAAACATTAATCAGGATTCTGACGCAGACCTCAATAAACTATTTAACTGGAGCTTTAATTTATTAATGTCGGCGGAAGAAACCTTAGAAACAAGACAGTTTGACCTAGATATACTACACTGGCTCGAAGTTAAGAAAGTTTGCGTTAATCTTTGCAGGCAAATTCTAGAAATTTCTGATGTTTTAGTAAATGTCTTTTTGGAAAAAGTTGTATCCGAGCTGTTGTCTGTTAGAGCTTGTTTTGATGTGAGAAATTTATTAACTTATTTACTCGAATATAATAAAGTTGATGAAGTTAAGTCCAAACAGATATTCTTTTATTGTCTTGATTGCCTCGATCGTGATACTCAGCTAGGACTGAGGCAACATCCATTTACAGATGTTTGTTTGGGAGCGATAGATACAATACTATCTCAAATTTATAAAATCGAAAATGAAAGATTAACCTGTGTTTCATTTAAACTAAATGCCGAAGAAAAGATAAAAGCTATTTCTATAATTAGTAATATATTTCAAAATACTCAAAACACTCAAAACACTTCCAACCCTCGTTTTTATTTAAGGTTAGCTGAGATATGGAAAATAATAGAGCCAGATAACCCTCAAATTTTAGATACTGTTAACTATTTTAATAATGTTCTTAATGAAATAATAAAACAGCAAGAAGAAGAATCAAGTAAACATCCACACATAACCAAAGACTGGACAGAGCGTGTCAACCAGATAATACAAGAAAGAAACCAAAATATATATTCAAAAGTTTTAGAAGAGCAAAAACAAGAAGAAGAGTTCAACAGCTTCAAAAAATCAGTAATGATACAATTTCAGCCATCCACGATTACAGATATTTCCCTATTGACTGATTATCTACAGCATGAAGATATTAGCCAAAAACCCGTTATGACTTCAAACACTATTTCCAAATTTGGGATGATACCGAATGGAGTGAAGAATAAAGGTGAGTTAGCCCTTCATAATCTAACCAAAACCGATGACCCCGAATTAATAAAAGAAATCGTTTATCAACTTAAACCCTTTTTCATGTCCGGTCTTGGCTTGGACTCTTCAGAGGAAGAAAGGAAAAAGTTGTGTTTCCAAGCGCTTTGGTACTGTGCTATGAACTTGAACTATCAGGAATTTGTAGAATCGTGGTTAAGAAATAAAGACGCTTGGTTAACCCCAGTTCATCCCGAAATAGACGATCGCATCCCGTCAGGTATAGACGAGCGAGCTAAATCCTTAGAAAAAAGTCTCGGCTATAGTTTTGAAGATTTAGTCTTGAAAACCGATAATGTATATTCGATCGTTATCAGCTTAAGATCATTAGAAGATGAAACGGATAAAAGTTGTATCTCTCAGGAATTTTGCAATCAAGTTTACTTTAAGTTATTCCCGGATGAAATGGCTGAGAAGGTTCAAAATTTTTCTGATTTCAAACGTCTGGTTCCAGAGATCAAGCAACGTCTCGGAACTCAACGCATCGCCATAATTATTGCGGATACGAGACCGGAAGAACATCTGGTGAAATTTGTCGAAAAACTAGAAGATTGTATTTATTTTAAATGGATTGAAGGCGGGCAGACTAAATATAGCATTCCGGAGCAAAAAAACTTGGTTTCTATCTTACGGAATTGGCTTGATGAGATTGGTCAACAGCCGTAATCACTAAAGTCATCGGTACACCGCCGTTCAACGCCGATGACTGCTTTCCGCAGTTAATAAAATTTGTACTTAACTTTCTTGATAAACGAGCCATTTTAAAATTATAAATTAAAGATTTATGTGGCGACGGCTATGGAGGAAGAGATAAAAAGCATAGGGACGGGATTATCGGGGCGTGGATATTATCCGTTGCAATCCGTGTGGAGCATCTTTATTCGATGGGAGTTATGCTTATAATCCTCCCTTATTTATGGATCGCCTCGGGGCCGAATCGGGATAATATGGACAGAAGAAAGCTTCTGTTGTATGCCCTTCCCCACCTATCCCCGTCTCACCAACGCAGATCGATCCCACCACATTTAAAATATGGGAAAGGGTCTCCTAATAAACTATTGGCTATCGCATGAGCGGCGGAATGCTCGATAAATATCGAGTATAGCTCCGGTATCTAACGATCTCTCTTCGTTTTCTCTTATCCCGTTGATTAATATCGGGAGCGCTCACATGTTCGGCATACAATGAAAATTCAGAATAAAAATGAGCCCGGTATGATTTTAGTCCCTGCTTTCCAAGCCGTCTCAGCTAACTTATCCATAAATTCAAATTCTGGCTTAGTTGTATGAAAAGGTTTAATTCCTAAATCCTGAACTTTATATTTTTTGCCAAGCTGCAAGCCCTCTGGTAATTTTTTAATACCTAATGATTCTGCCTTAATATTCTTAATCCAGAACTCATCACAGAAAAAAGGTGGATTATCAAATAAAGCGGCAAATAACTCTTCATTTTCCAGAAAAAACTTGATTTCATGAGCATAAGCCATAAAATTACAATCCTCGTTAAATTAAACTATTTTAAATCACTATCGGTTTAATAACTCAAACTGTTTTGCATCACTAACCATTTCTTCTGTCCTATGTCTTTCCCCTCCTGTCCCCGTCTCACCAACGCACATGACGCTCTCGAAGAGATCCGCTTTGCGGTGCGGGAACCGGTTCGCTGGTGGCTCTCACAAAAAGCACCCTCCACTCAGAAAACCTATGCGGCCCGCGCCCGTGAATTCCTTGAGTTCAGCGGTAAACCCCTCTCCGAAACTCTCGTTGAAGACATCTTACTCTGGCTGGAATCCCTACAACTACGCAAAGCCTCTCGCTACACCATTTACAATAAACTCGCCGTCCTCAAGTCCCTCTTCCCTTTCGCCCTGAGAACCGGTTACTTAACGATCGACCCCACCGCTTCGATCGAGGCGGCGAAACCCGGCGATGCCATCCACGATCGCCTCTCGGAAAATTTCGGGTATACGGCGCGCTCAGATCGGTTGGTGCTTCGGGTTCGGGGGCTGGGGGTTGAGATTGACCGGGGGCGGATAAGAATCGGGAATGAATCGAGCGTACACTCCAAACTCATACGCTCGGCTCGCTCGTTTAACGAGAGTTAACACTTACCTTGACGGGCACCGAGCGCGTGAACTTTTCAATAAAAACGCCCGGTAACGCCGTCAAGAGAAAAATAAGTATAGCTGAACTCCCCGGTAAAGGAGAATTCGCTCGCCGCACGCTCCCTTGGAGATCCCCTTCTTCGGTGCGGGTCTTCGATTCGCCCCATCGAGCGCTCATGTATCAGGGGGTGGGTGGTTCTTCCCCGATCGCCTGATAGAACGCCCGCTCCGCCGCCGATTCCAGCGCCCTCTTCGCGTACCGCTTGAAACTCACCTCCGACTTGTGACGGGTCAGGGTTCGCGCGTGCAGGCTATCCATCCCCCTCAACAACAATTTCGTCGCGTAGGTATGCCGCAGGCGGTGGGGGGTGAGGTCGGCGATGCCCGCGGTTTGCCCTAATTCGCGGATCAGGTAGTAAAGTCCCTGGTACCCCAGCCGGGGGGAAGCGCCCCGGATCGGATTGCGGGAGAGGAAGAGGGGGATTCCGGGCGAGAAACCCTCCCCCCGGTTGCGTCGCTCTTGTAGGTAGACGTCGATCGCGCCGCGAGTCGCCTCATCGAGGGGGACGGAGCCTGCGCTATCGTCCTTTCCCCTGCGGATGCGGAGCCTTACCCCGTCGTAATCCCCCAGATTCAGGGCTACCACCTCCCCCGCCCTCAGCCCGTGGAACAGGACGCAGAGGATGGCGCTATCGCGTAACCGGGTCGGGAGCGGGCGCTGCGATAGGGCAGAGCGCAGCGCCTCCTCCTCGGTATCGCTCAAGTCCCGCGCCGGGGGGGATGGCAGTTTGTTGAGGGAAACTGTTTTCGTCGGGTCAAGAGGGAGAACATCGGGATAGGTTCGTCCCAGCCAGTCGAAGAAACTTTTCAGGGCCGATAGGGCGCGGTTAAGGGAACTATCGGTCAGCGTGGAACGTAAATATTCCTTGTACAGGGTGATGTGGCGCGGGGTGATGTTGCCCCACGGCAGATCCTTCCAATCCAAGAAGCGGTGGAGTTCGCGGCGGTAGGCCTTCTGGGTGTTATCGGAGAGAGCGCGCGCCTTGAGGAATTCCTCCACCCGGACGTAACGCAGGTCGGTGGGCGGGGAAGCATGAGCGCCGGACGGACTCCTATGACGGGCGGGAACTACCATATTGCGCGGGATGAACTGTTATTTCTATTTTCCCCCAACTTGCCCCGGGTGACGGGTAAAATAACACAATATTATCTTACATGGGACTTGACCAAGGGCCCGATACCCCGCGCGAGACCCTTACCACGAGACTCTTTTTCGCACCGCTCGAATCTCCGTTACGAACGATCGTCGGAGATGCTAGAGCATTCCGTCTGTGAATCTACTACCTCCGATTTTAGGATGTACTCGCTGTCGCTCAATAATTAGTTCATCGGCCCGGGGGGTCGAGAACACCACCAATTTCGTTAACTACATCCGGCTAAAAATAAAGTGCGTTGTTTCTAGCGGAATTGGGGAGTAAATGAACGAGCGGACATAAAGTGACGCTAAGGGCTGTAACCCCCACCTCATCTGGTATTCTGCCAATCGATATTTTGCGCACTCCTTAATGTACCAATTTACCTCGAAGCTATTTGGTAAAGCGTTTGTCTACGGCACGGCGTGGGTTTGAGGTAACGAAATTTCCAAAACTTCAATCGGTACGGTTTCATCTTTAGCGATGCCGGAGGCACGCTTTGCGCCCGATCGCTAGTCAAATCTCCCTTAAATTTATTATGCTTTTATAAGATAAACACTTAATAGCTTATTAAGTTAAGGTGAACTGTTAGAAAGTGAGCTAAGACGCAGAAAAAGTTTACTATAGCTCGCTCTCTGAATTAACTATTAGAAACTAATATTATTAACGAATAAAGGTATTAAACCTTGATCCTATGTTAATAATTGCCAGATTCAATTTCAAAGGGGATACGGGCGAAAGCACTCCCCGCAGTTAATCTGGAGGTTCGTTACCTACCTGCAGGGCAATATTGCTTGGTTTAGCCCCTCCCGTCAATAAAAACACGGCTGAAGCTATCGTAACTTCGGGACAAAAACGCTCAAAATCTTTTAAATAGAAAGCAGATGGGACTGTATCAGGGGATATATGACTAAATGTATACGCCTTTTAACTGGAGCCACACTATATTAAGTATAATAAAAAATTAAAAATCTGTTTTTTAATATGGAGAATCATCAATATATACCATTGCTTTTTTACTCTATTGAGTAAGCTTTTGACGATTCGATAGGTGAAAATAATCTCAACTCCAGCTGAACGAGCGCAGGTAGTTTCATTAAATAGAGCTACATTTTTTTGTGCGAGACTCTTTTGTTGGTTTTTTTCTAGAAAAAGTCCGTTCATAATTTTATTTTTAGTTAGGTATATTACGTTTTAACCTAAGTTTTTAGAACTATAAAATTATTAGAGTTTATATTCATGAATTTTAGAATCATCAATCTAACAGCTTTATTTATAATTCATTGTATTGAAGATATTTTATTAACTTATCCCCGGTATCCTTATCAAAAAGCTTTTGCGATACCTTATTGGAAAGAAAAATTAATCACTAGTGTTGTCAGCCATTTTCCCTGCCGGTTTAAGCTGGTTGAATCCGAAAATTTTCAGTATGAAGTTTCTGAGCTTCTACCAATGTCTACGGAAAGAGCTTTAGCTATTGAAAATCAGATTAAAATTTCTATCATGATTATTTTGCAGGAGAATCCTGACTGGGAAAAATATGCTGATTGGCAAAAACCCTTGTCCGGTCAACTTTTCATCCCAGATATTGGCGTAAATAGAAGGTTCCTGCAACCGGGGGCAATCTCAGGTTGAAACGATTGCACAGCAATGATTTTAGCTTCGGAATAAGTTTTCTCCATGATTCTCAATTTTCAACCTGAATAATAAATTTTTTAAATATATCTTTGCCGAAAAGGGAAGTTGGACAGTGAGGGTCAGCAAGCTTCAAATCCTTATGTTCAAAGTCATCCTATTATTTAACTTTGCCGAAAATGAGATAAACTAGGCAAAGTTTTTATTTGTATTTCTTATCAATCGAGGGTCAAAATCCAAAAATTTAGTAGTAAATTTGAATTGTTTGCCCCTGGTTGCACGAACCTTCTAATTACGCCATATTACGATATACGCTCAGATTTCAAATGATGATAGTCCGGACGAAAAATCAGTTAAAGATACTGAAAGATTAGGAACCTACTATCATCAAATGACCATACTTAACGATTTCAATGACTTTTTGGCAACCTGCCAAAGTAAAGCGGAAATCTTAGAGGGATTGGGTGAATATCTATCTTGTTTATTCCCGGACACCCAAGGTGGGGTATTTCAAATAAAATTTTTCAATAACTGTCTAGAATCTTTTTGTGGTTGGAACATAAATTTTAATTACGAATCTTTTCTCAATGGTAAATATTTTCGTGACTTATATCAAAAATATTTAGGGAGAGCTACTAACTATGGCTCTGGTAGTTTAAGCAATTCCCTTTTTCTCTCTGGGGGCAACTGGGGTGAGCCCTGTATTTTCTTTCCGATCGAAGAGGGTAAATTCCTCCAATTCTTGTATATAAAGTTATCGCCTTTATCTGATTTTGCTTTAATAGAGCCATTGTTCGATAAAGTATCACGAAAAATACTACTAGCATTAGATAATTTAGATTTAATTAATTCTTTACAGGCTCAAGTAGACAGAGATCATCTAACTAATCTATTTAACCGCCGTTATCTCGACCGGACATTATTGGAAAAAATCAATAGTGCCGGGGAGACAGACTCACCATTCAGCATAATAATGGTCGATATTGATAATTTTAAAAATATTAATGATACTTACGGTCATCACAATGGAGATAGGATCTTAAAAAAAATAGCGCTGTGTTTACAAAAAAATTCTCGCTGTTATGACATCATCTGCCGGTACGGGGGTGATGAATTCATCATAATTTTCCCCGATACTCCCTTAGCGGATGCCGAGCATCGTGCCGAACAATTTTCACGGCGGGTACGGGATTTAAAAATTTATCATCACGAAAACGATCCTAATTCGGTCGTAACCATCTCTATAGGGGTCGCCTGTTTCCCCGTACACGGGACAACCCCCAACGGTTTGATCGCGGAGGCGGATCGGGCCTTGTTGAGCGCTAAAAAACGGGGCAAGAACTTAATTATCAACGCTTCCCTTGCGGATGAGACCGAATAACTCGGTACTAAAACTTAATGGTGCGTAGTTTTCAATCAAGTTGATTCAGAGCCTTTTTGGCACGAGGTTCCAATAGCTTCAGCCGTGTTTTTATTGACGAGATGGGAAAACCTAGCAGTATCGATCTACGAGGGATCGAGCCTCTTAATAGACCCCGACATCCGGCGAACATTCAGCTCTTGACCCTCCGTTAAGAGCGATCGTCGGAGATGATAGAGCATCCCGCCTGTCTCTAAATCTATTCCCTCCGGGTCAATAATGTAACCGCTATCGCTCGATCGTTAGTTCTTCGGGCCCCGCGGGTTCGGGAATCCCACTAATTGCGTTAACTTGACCCGGTTAAAAGCCAAGTGCGTTGTTTCTGGCGGGGTTGCTTGCCACTCGAACTACCAATAAACCTATTATACTTTTATAAGATCAGCACTTAATAGCTTATTAAGTTAATGTGAGTGTTAGAAGGTTAAGCCGGAAGAGAGGAACTTCTCGTAACAGATCGCTATCTGTAGTTACTGTTAGATATTTATATTATTAAAACCTAAAGGTATTAAACCTTAAACCCATGTTAAAAGTCGCCGTATTCAACTTCAAGGGCGGGACGGGCAAAAGCACGACCGTGGGAAATCTGGGGGCTTGTTTATGTACGAGAGATCGATCGATAGTCTTAATAGACTTGGACGGACAACGAACCCTGAGCTTCAGCCTGGGACTGGACGGGGATTTACCCACGGCTCTAGACTTCCTCTCGGAGCGGGAAGTAACGCCTATTGAAACCTCAGTGAGAAACCTCTGGCTGATACCCGGTGCTTTGGAGATGTTCCAATTATCCGCGGACGAGGATCTATTCACCCCCGCACTCGATCGCCTGTCTGGATACGACATCTGCCTGATGGACTGCTCGCCGGGCTTGGGGGTATCTTCGGTTCAAGCTATCTTGAGTAGCGATCGTATTCTCATCCCCGTCATCTGTGAACCTGCGGTACTCAAAGGACTCTCGGAAGCTGTTCAGTTAATACGTGGCGATCGTCCCGAAGTACCGATCGATGTGGTTAGAGTTCGATACCGCCCCCGGCTGGTGATGACCAAAGAAGCTGATGATCTACTAACTGAAGCGGCACCGGAGTTAAATTTTCGTCTACTGAAAACCTGTATACCGGAGGGGGTGGCCGTCGCTGAATCGATCGCCCACTCGGTTCCCGTTACTGTGTACGCTCCCCGATCTGCCGGGGCGAAGGCTTATAAATCTCTAGCGAAGGAATATTTGAAGGTGTGGTATGGCAACTAGAAAGAAAATGGGAAGCATGGGAAAACTGAGCGAGTTTTCGGGGATTAAACGCTCGATCGAGCCTGTAACGGAATCGATCGTATCGGAGGCAGAAAAGGAAGATATAAAAGAGAAGCTGGTTCCCATTAACATCAAAATAACCAAGTCTCAGAAAAACTGGCTCACTGAGATAGCCCAACAGGTCAGAGATAATAACACCGAGCCTGTTGCACCGAACGATCGTGTCTACCCTCAGCATTTGATTGGGGTTGCGATCGATCTTCTCAAGGATACGGATATTAATTGGAGCGGGATTAAAAGCCTTGATGATTTAAGGGAAGCTCTTAACCTATAGAAATTATTATATTAAGGTCTTAGACTATTAAGAGTATATTCGAGCTATTCAAAAAGATTAAGTTGCTCAATTTCTTTTTTTAAACTTTTTTTTGGAGTTCGTTTCGGTTGTTCTGCTTTGGCTTTTTCGGCTTTGATGCGTTCTAGGAGGACTGAGGCGGGTTCGTCGTTGGGATCTTGGGGTACGAGTTCACCCCGGAAGGCTTTTGCTAATATGGATTGATTGAGGTTTTCAAGTTGGTCGCTGGCTTGTTGGTAATGTTGTTCGATGCTGTCTGCTAGTTTAAATAAATTGTTTATGCGGCGGACTACTTCTTGTTGCTCTTCGCTAGAACAGAAAGGAATTTCAAATTTACTTAATTTTTGAGCATTAATATTAGATTGATTAACTCCATCTGTTTTTACTTGAGAACAATAAACTTTAGCTAATTGCGTGTTTAATCCATAATTAAGATACTCTGGATTTAATTCAGACAAATTATTAATTCTAATTAAATATCCTGCAAATATTGCAGGGCGTTCGCCGCAATAAATACTCGTTTTGCCTACTAATTCAGGGCTATTAGTTCTATTAAATAAAACCGTTAAAGGGGATAATTTATATTTAATGATTTCTTCTTCGTTAGATGTATAAACTAAATCACTCCAATCAATTTTACCATTTTGTAGGTTTCCCATTCTTAATACTGCGACTTTACCTTCTTTGCTAGATTTCAAAGAGCTACCATATTCAAATGATTTACATAGCTTATCCAAACGTACATATTGCCAAGAATTAGGAAGATAATTATTATCACTAAATTCTTGGTAAGAATAAATATCAACTAATTTGTTTAATTGATTTTGACTATGAGTTTGATTAAATCTTTTTACTCTAATCCTCTCTAACAACACCTCAGCCGGTTCAATATCAGGGTTTTGCTCTCGCCAATCCCGTGTTAAATCGCCCCTGAAGGCAGCAGACAGTACCGATCGACGGAATTGGTCTAATAGAGGTTTTATGGCTTCTAGTTCGGTTTTAGCTCGATCTCTCCTCTGTTGTAGGGCTTCTATTTTGCTGACGATTCGTTTTTGTTCGTTGAGGGGTGGGAGAGGAATAGGTAAATTTCTTAAATTCTCCAAAGGTATAAATTTCTGTGTAGTCCCTTTTAATAATTTATATCTTTCGATAATTTTTTGTAAAGAATAACTAGATAGCCAAGACTTTAAATATAGGGATAAAATGATTTTTTCGTTTTTTTTGAAAAGTCCAATATTTTTGATGCTGAACTCTTTAAATTCAGTAACAATAACTGGATTACCAATAGTTCCAATCATCGCAAAAAGAACATCGCCAATTTCTACACATGAACGAATGCTAATTTGTTTATGATCTTCCAAACTAATTAACTTAGCTGTTGAAAAATCAATTTTATTGTATTTTAAATTTTTAGAAGTAATTAAAGGAACTCCTTGATCATAGTATTTTGGTGTATCATGTGTTCCATCTCTAACAGAAGAGCATACATCTTTAGCAATTGTCCATATCCAATCTTTAGGAACATCAAAACTCATTTTTAAATTTTACTCCCATTATTGACGAGATAAAAAATCATCAGGCGATATTCCTGCTTGCTTTAAAATAGCTCGTAAAGTCCCCTCTGGCATATCCCCGCTGTGATGGGGAATAGTTGTATAGTTGCCCGTTTCGGGATTGTACCAAATTTCATGACTTCCCGCAGCTTGTCTATCGAAAATAAACCCGAATGATTTCAATGTTTTAATGATTTTTCGATAAGTAAA
This sequence comes from Chlorogloea purpurea SAG 13.99, assembly GCA_016903695.1. Taxonomy (GTDB): domain Bacteria; phylum Cyanobacteriota; class Cyanobacteriia; order Cyanobacteriales; family Microcystaceae; genus Chroococcopsis; species Chroococcopsis gigantea_A. The sequence goes on along the minus strand of JADQBB010000026.1, from coordinate 48,951 downwards.
CCCCCCTAATCGTCCCATAATTAGTTTATTGAGAAATTACTAAGGGATAATCAAATTCATCAGCTATAGACGGCAATTCCGCTATCTGCTCCCTTTCTTTTCTCGCTTCTATCAACTTATTAGCTACATCCCTAGCAATCTCTAAAGTTTCAATAATTGTTTTCCCCTGAGCCACCAAACCCGGCAAATCTTCAGAAGTGGCTAAATACACTCCCTCCGGTAATTTCTCAACGTGTAACCTAATCACTTTTTCCATAATTAATCCTCCGCTAATAACTCGACTAACTCGCCCATCTCATCTAAAGCCGCTTGTAACCTCGTCATAATTTCCGCCGCTATGTCCTCCGGCTCGGGTAGATTATCGCCACTCTCTAGATTCTCATCCCGCAACCAAGAAATATCTAAATTATCGCCCCGTTTAAGAATTTCGTCCCGGCTGAAAAATCTAAACCGCCCATTCTCCCCTAAATCCTGACGGGGACTAGACCCATGAGGGTCATCCCCATAGCATTTCTCGAAATCCTGAAAATGGTCGTGAGTTAATAAAATACGCTTACCGAAACTCGGCATATTCGTCCGCAGATCGTAATACCAAACTCCCTTAGTATTCGCCTTCTCCGTCATTCCACGGGTGATAAACATCACGTTGGTTTTTACCCCTTGGGCGTAAAAAATCCCCGTAGGCAATCTTAAAACCGTATGTAAATTGCACTTATCCATCAAGTCCTGTCGTATCTGCCGCCCCTGTCCATCCTCGAACAGCACATTATCTGGCACGACTACCGCCGCCCGTCCTCCCGGTAAAAGACCTTTATAAATGTGCTGTAAAAAACCTAATTGTTTATTAGAAGTCGTATAGGTAAAATCATCTCTCGTCGGTTTCCCTCCCCCCTTCTTAGTTCCGAAGGGCGGGTTAGTCAAAATTAAATGTGTTTTCGGCAGTTCCTTACCCTCATTAGAGAGGGTATCCCCTAAACTTACCGCCCCCTCGATACCGTGTAACATCATATTCATCAACAGCAAGCGGTGGGCATCCTGCACCAACTCCATCCCATTAAACGCCTGATAGCGTTGAAATGACTGCTCCGACTCGGATAAATCGAATAAATCATCGGTTCGCTGTTTAATATAACGATCGGCGGCGATTAAAAAGCCACCCGTCCCCGCGGCCGGGTCTTGTATTAATTCTCCGGGTTGGGGTTTCATCAGGGACACCATGCAGTCAATCAGTGGACGGGGGGTAAAATACTGACCCGCCCCGGATTTTTTCTCGCTGGCGTTCTTCTCTAATAGCCCCTCGTATAAATCGCCTAATCCCTCCTCTTTAGCCGAATACCAGTCTAAAGCGTCGATACTATTGACTAACTTATTTAGAATAACCGGAGTCTTTAAAGAAGTTTGGGCGTTGGCAAAGATAGCCTGTACCTCCGGCGAACTATCGGAACCCAATTTTAAAAGCAACTCCCGATAAAACTTCAATTGGTCTAAACCCTGATGCGCCTCTAAATCTACCCACCTGTAACCGGATGGTAACTTGCCATCGGTGCCGGTTTCCTGTGCCATCTTCAAAAACAGCAGATAGGTTAACTCGGTGACGTATTGGAGATAGGTGATCCCGTCATCCCGGAGGGCGTGACACAAGTTCCACAGTTTTTGAACGATATCAGAGGTTACATTCATTTAGATAGATAGTAGCGATTTAATCGGAAATTTCAGCCTTTATTATTATCTGTTAATACTTATAGATTATTTTCCTTATTTTGCCTCTTTCCAAATACTTTCGTTAATATCTTCTAAAATTCTTTCCAATTCCTCATTAAAAATCTTATTAATTCGCTTGAATCCTCCAGCTTGGTTTTTAAATTCTCCCGCGTCAAAAGCTTCCCGATCGACGATCGTTTCTGCCTTTAACTGCTTACCGATTCTGTCTAACCACTGCCGTTGTACCGGTGCCCAATTGCGCCCCGCCAATATCTTTCTTATCGCCCTATCTACCCGCTCGGAGTAAGGTATCAGAGCATCTCCCAACGCCGCCTGTCGCACGAACCCGATGATACTGGCCGCTATATCTTCGCCCTTCATCTCCCGCCACGCTACCTGTAATCTCTTTTCGTTGTATCCCGCCGCATCCAGAACTAGTTTTAATTCCTTCAAACCCTGGCGGGTTAACTCCCGGGGGCGCTGCGTCACCACCATCAGACCGGGTATTTTATTAATATTCTCACGCAAGAAAGTAGAGAACCCGTCCAAATAATCCTCGGGTTTAACCGCATCGCCGTAGCCCACCTCTATCCGCCTTAACCCGTCTTCGTGATGGGAGATTAATAACGGTTGTCTACCACCATCGCGCCTGTCTAAAATTTGAGCTATCTGTGCTTTATCCCTGAACCATTCCCCGACTTTCTTCGGTTCGTTCTCTTTGATATAAGTGACCATATCCGCGATCGACATTCCCGCCAAAGTTTCAATTTGCTCCTTGCCCTCGTCGTTCAAATGCCGCCGCTTACGTTGTAACTTAACCAATAATTGTTCTACTATCTCCGGTAGGGCAGCTTCATTCTCAACCGTCGATAATTCATTAACTAACCCGGCAAAAGTAATATTAGGATTTACCGCCACCGTTTTCATATTGGACAGGCGAGCGATCGCCTCGTATAAAAACACCGCATCGAATACCCTGAATACCTCTTTCCCTATCTCGTCACATCTGCGGGTAGCCCTCCCTAACATCTGTTCGTAAAGAATCCTGGAATTCACCCGCCTTAAAAACACAAGGTTAGTGATAGGGGGAACGTCTATCCCCGTAGTCAATAAATCCACCGTCACCGCTATCTTAGGATTAACTTCGTTCCTATATTGACGGATTTTCTGTAAGGGTTTATCCGCGTTGCCCGTAATCTTCATCACCGCGTCATCCTCGATCGAGCCGTATCGTAGCTCTAAGGCTTGCTTTAGTAGGTCAACCACCATATCCGCGTGGACATCGGTAACGCAGAAGATTAACGTTTTTTCGGGGGAGAAAGGATCGATGTAGCCCGCTAATTGCTCGCAGATTACCCGGTTGAATGATTCCGTAACGACCCGACGATTAAATCGGTCAATCTCGATCGTCACTTCATCCGGGGCGTGGATTAAGTCGATCTCGCCTGTTAAGGGATCGAAGAACTCGATCGCATCCCCCGCATCCCACTTAATACCATCTTCGGATAACTCGGTGATGATCCTGATGGGGGGTTCGTGGTCGATCAACCAGCCATCTATTACAGCTTCCCGATAACTATAGGTAAAGATAGGATCACCGAAAATTTGGCTCGTGTGGAGTGCGGGAGTTGCCGTCAGCCCGATCTTAACGGCATCGAAATACTCTAGAACCCGTCGATACTTGGAAATATAATCGTTAAAATCCCGGTAAGTTAATTCGGTTTCGCTTAACTCTTTATCGAGTAAATAACCCCGATGACATTCATCCACGATGATGCAATCATATTGGTCTACCGTTGGCGGTGGCGCGTCGTCAGTCTTACAAAATAAACGTTTGACGAAACTTTGAACCGTGGCGATGTGTACTTTAGTATCGCCCGGATCATCGGTTTTAACGCCGAGTTCCCTCACTTCAAAAATATCAGCGAAGGTCTGCAAGTTTTCCAACCGTGTTTCCTTGAAAGCGCCTGATGCCTGTTCTCCCAAAGCACTTCGATCGACTAAAAATAAAACCCGCCGGAAACGCTTACTTTTCAGCAATCTATAAACGAGTACGATCGCCGTTTTAGTTTTTCCCGTTCCCGTCGCCATCGCTACAAGTAACTCCTGCCTGGACTCCGCTAACGCCCCCTCGAGCGTTTCTATCGCCTCGATCTGATAATTTCTAAGCCCGACATTATAGGTAAATTTCTCTTTTTTTAACCGTTCGTGGGATACTTCAATATCCTGAGATAAAAGTTGCATCAACCCGCCAGGACTGTACCAGCTTTGCAGGGGACGGCGTAGGTTGTCCGGTTTACGAACATCACAGAACCAGATACCGCTCTTAGTCCTAATTTGTTGTAAGAATGCCCGCCCGTTGGTGGCGAAGACGAAGGGTACTTTATAATCCCTCCAAGGGCCGCCAGTAGGTTGATTTTCTCCGGCTTGAATTTCATACCCCTTACTGTAGCGTTTAGCCTGATCGACCGCACCCGAAACATCCTTACACGCCCTTTTCGCCTCGACCATCGCCACGAGTTGCAACCCGACGAAGAGGGCGTAATCAGCCCGTCCGTTTCGGGTGGGATATTCTGCGATCGCTATATTCCTATTCTTTATCGGTCTCGTTCCCCCGGCATAAGTGAGATTTTGTGAATCAACTTCCCATCCCGCTTCTCTCAACTGTGCATCGATCAAGTTCCGGGTATCGCCTTCATCGAGGTCGATTCCAGTTTCCGCCGCCTCTGCGATCGGTACGGTTAGCTGTATTATCTGATTACTTTTCCCTGCTGAAACAGACTGTAATTGAGCCAGGCGTTGCTCACCGGCTCTCGTTTCCTTCTCTATCTCCGTTAATAACTTTTCGGCTATTTCTCTTAATTCCCGTTCTTCGAGCTCCCTAGCTTGGGCTAACTCTGCTAAAGTTCTGCTCGCCTGTGCCTCCTGCCGTAAGGATTCCAACTCTTGTTTTAGAGCTTCCGTCTCATTAACCGGGTTGGAGGGGGGTATAAACGCCCCGGGTTGAAAATTCTTATCATTGTCGAAGGTGCGATGATACCAGATCCCCAATTGTCGGGCATATTTCAAACAATGTAAGGCCGTGCCGTGATCTCCGTCTCTCCGGTGATTCGCTTCGTTACCTGCTTTTCTGATCCCGTGAAATAACTTCCCCACATCCCCGGGGATAAGATTATTCGATCCAAGACGGTTTAACAGTTTTAGTTGGTCTTCCCCCGGCTCCCCGTAGAGCCCGGTGTTAGCGGCCACCAACTGCGCTAACAATTCCCCGAACTGTCGCAACTTCATCAAGCAGGTAATGGGGTCGTCCTTGAAATAACGTTCGGCTAACGTCCCCAATCGCACTAACTGAACGTCATGATTTTCGAGAAAAGCAAAATTAGGAGAAAATGCCATTACCACTCCTGGACGACAAAAACTTTATGATTTGGTTGTTTTGTTGTTAAATAAGCTTTTTCTAGTAATATTCCCATTTGAAAGGTCAATATCACATTTATGCTCGATTAAGTGATCAGGTATATTCTTAAATTCAGTAAAATCAGGCTCTGGAGCGCACGAGTACAGATGCTTTCACGAGTTGAGACAGAATTTAAAGATACTGTCAAAAACCGTTCTGGTTAACCCTCACGCAGTAGTTAACCAAAAAGCTTTAATAGTTATTTACGATAAACTTGGCTAATTTATCATATTCTTCATCCATTCTTCTCATCAATTCTTTTTGATCTCCAGACCAGGTTCCACGCCCTAAAACACGGGTCGGTCTTCGCCAGGATAGATATTTTATCGGTACGTTCTGAACTATGCTGTCGGGTGCCATAACGTTCAGGTCTTCGATGGACGCTACGGGATTGTGATCTATGAAGGGTGGAACCGAATCGTAATTAGGTATATTTTCAAGTTTGGTCAACAGTTCGTATCTTACGGAATCCTTAATTTTTTCAAACTGGGCTCGATCTGCGCCCGTCTGCGTAATCATATCCTCACCAGGTTTTTTCCGCGTATCGAAACCGTTAAAAATCCAACCACCAAATTTTGGTCTGCCCTTGCTCGGAATTAAGGTATCGTGTCTATTGAGAGCGAGATACCGGGTTTTACCTATCTCCCAATCCTCAATAAAACCCGGTAAGACTGTACCTATCAATCCGATACAGTACGCTGAGAATAGATCTGGCGTACAGGGAACTATGAAGTAATCCGAAGAATAGAGAGCCGATCTAACCAGCGTGTTGAAAGATGGAGGCAGATCGATCAGGACGAAATCGTAATTACTCCCCTTCCGTTCCTCGGCGGCATCAATCAATCTCGATGGCATCAGGAACCTATATAATCCCCCCCCCCCGATCACGTCCGTACCCACGTTGAGGATGTCCGAATAATTATTTAGCCAGAAGTCCCCAGCTATTATATCGAGGTCGATCGTCCGTCCCGGTGGGATGATTTTAGGTTGGAACGGGAATATCTCACCGATTCTATTCTGTTGAAGATAAGGCAGGGCATAGGAACGTATAGTTTTGCCGAACGGATACTCATCACTACTTTCAAGGCACATCGAGAAATTATCGCTTCCCAGTACTGCTATCGAAAGATTGCATTGGGGATCGAAATCGATCAACAACACTGACAGATTCATCTCGGCTAGAGAAATTCCTAAATTCCAGAGTGTTGTTGTTTTTCCTACGCCACCTTTATTATTAAAACAAGCGATAACTTTTGCCATATTTTTACTTTAAATTTTTAACCATAAATTTATTCCTCTGATTTTTGAAATAAGAGCTGATTGTCAAGAAATGATAGGTAGATCCATATTTTTCCTATCTATTTAGTTTCGGCTTCGGTAAATCCCCAGTGAGCTTTCCCCAGTTTCTTTTGCTCTTCTGTAAGGGACTCAATTCGTTCTTGAATCTCCGCAATAGATATGAAGGTATTAACGATATCTTCTCGTTCTTTTGGCGAAGGAAGAATAATTTGCAAATCTTCAAGCGCCTTAAGTTGAATCGAAGGAATTGATGAACCCGCAACAATAGATCTCAGAAGAGTCTGCCCTAGGTCTGATTGTAAATACATATAAAGAACTCTCGGATCGATTACATCCCTTGCCCGGAGGATAAGGCAAGATTGGTTGACGAGCCATCCGCCTTCTTCTGCAGAAGGTACGGTATCTGGAATGATAGCAACTTTTCCTACAGTCCCCTTAACGGCAAGGATAACATCATGAAATTTAAGAAATTTATTTAGTTCTCTCGATGTAAGATTACTATCAGAAATTTTAACCTTTTTTTCGGGAGTTTTAACGTATCCCAATGCGGGAAAGTCAGACACAGAAAGCTCATGAACGCTAAACTTTTCTTCTTCTTCATCTTTTAAAAACGGGCGGATAATTTCTACAACTTTCTTCAACATTTCGGTAGTTGAGCCTTGTAAAATTTGTTCGGCTTTTTTCTGCTCTGGTGGCAGGAGATACCTCGTCACTTCAAGGTTGTAATCATTTTTAATTATGTCTTCGACAGGGATTGTTATAGCGATCGCTTCGTCAGTGCCTTGAACGAAAACTTCATGAATTTTTTTCGAGTCCGTGAGTCGGGAACGATTTCTGCCATCTCGCTCAAAAAACATTTCGTTCCCTCCATCCACAAAACGTACTGTTCGGGAAGTTTTATCGTTATTGATAATCAAAAGAGAAAACGGTATGTATGTAAAGGAAAGAAGTGCCGGTGGCATAGCAATTACACCTACAATCTTCCCTTCCATAATTAAATCTCGGCGTAAAGCGTGTTCCACTCCACGACTGAAGAGAATACTATTGGGAACTGCGATAATCGCTAGCCCTTTTGTTTGAGCGATAATTTGTAGGACGGCAAGCACAGAGCCGGAAGTAATCCGCTTCGGAAACCGATCAAACCAATCTTTTTTGGCTACTTTAGAGTCATATTTAATTTTAATAGAGGGAAAAGAAATAGCAACATCGAATTTTTCTAATTGACCTGCTTCTAAATAACTTGGATGCGTCACAGGATCGCTAATGCGAATGTGAATGCAAGAATCAGTAAGTATATTAATAACCCAAGGATTAGGAAATGAGGTTGGGTTTTCTACATAAACATCTCCTCCAGCACGCTCAGCGGCAATGGCTAGAACACAAGAAGAATCATAAGGACAATAAATTCGTTTTTGGGAAATATCTCCGGCTAGTTGCACCATTAATTCGGCAACTTCTGCGGGTGTAGACTCGACTTCTCTCCCAAAAGCTCGGAAAGACTTTTCGGTCAGTCTAAAGTTTTTGAAAAGCCCACTTCCAGTGAACTCGTGAATAATTTCCAAGGCTTCGGAAAGAGAGCGATCGGAAATCAGTCCATCTCGAAAAAATGATGACTCGAACGCCGCTTTATTTTTCCCTAAAGTTTCAAGTTTACTTAATTTATCGAAGGTCTCCCGTATTTCAGGTAAGGTAATTAATCGATTTCTAGGCAATTGTAGTTCGGTTGGTAGCAACTCTTCTGTCGTGAGTTTTTCCCATGCGGTTAGCTGAAGGGCAAATTCTAAGGCAACTTTGGGATCAAGATCCTCTCCTAGAGCGTACTGGAGAGAGAATAGAAATTTGTCGCTCGGATTTTTCATGCTGATTTGATATGTATTCCGTTGAAGAGTTTTTCCCCTCTCGCTCTGTGCGGGAGGGAAAACCTAAGTTGTTAGCTTGCGCTTACGATATTCTGGGGCACTGGTCGTGCATTTTCATTTTGGTTCCTGCGCCGTTTACGTTTTTTCCAAGTTTTTTTACTTCGGTAGGCATAAGTAGTGATGATTTCGTCAGCTACGACGATGGCTTCAATACCACCTTTATCTATGACCTGCTTAAGTATTCTCATTTTTTCTTGTTGATCCTTCATTATATTGCGGTTAAGTTTTATTTCCCTTCGCCACATCCCGAGTAATTTCAGAGCTTCCTTGCGGCTCATCGTCCTCCTATCGTGGTTGATAGTCCCGTAATCGAACACTAATTCAAGCTGTTGCCAGCTGATGGCTCTTTGTTGCATTCGTTTTTTTGCATGATGTGTAGTTTTTATATCGTTTTTCATAATTTTGAATGTTGTTCAAATTTTGTTATGTCCTTATATTATCTTTTCCATTTAGGGAATGTCAACCCCTACGGATACTGAAAACTAAAAACGATGGTTACGAAAACTCGTGAAGTTGATCGATAAACAGAAACGGTAGCTGGTCTACACTTAATTTTGAGAATGAGATGGATGAAGAATTGATCGTGGGCTTACCCGGCTTCGGAGGAACCAATAACTTCGCTCGGTTCAGGGCAAAGATGCGAGCTTTCTTACTGGATCATAAAGATAACATCGTCATTTATAAACTAAGGACGAATAAGCAACTTACCCCCTCAGACCTAGATGAATCAGAGAGGATATTGATCGAAGGGGGCACCGGCGGAGCCGATGAGACTACCAAGGCGAAAGAGGAATCTAAAGGACTCGGTTTGTTCGTGCGCTCTCTAGTCGGGTTAGACCGTGAGGTGGTCAAGGATGAACTGGGTAAGTTCATCTCCGGGAAGACGCTCAACGCGAATCAGATTGAATTCATCAACATGATTGCGGATTAACTGACGGCTCACGGTGTCATGGATGTCGGGTACTGTACGAGTCTCCGTTCACCGACATCGCAGCGCAGGGGCCGGACAGCTTGTTCACTTCAGACCAAATTGACGGGTTGGTTTCTTGGCTTGAATTGATTTACGATCGGGCATCTCCGAGATCCGCATAGCGGGGAATAAAATTCGATGACAAAATCACGAACATCGCTTATCCCACCGCGTCTTGTCAACCCATTGTTCTTTACCATCTGGTGTACGGATCAGATAACTACTAGATGTTTCATCTACGATGTCCCCCTGTTGCGGTATTTCTTCTATATCGGTTATGTCACAACAATCAATTTTGCCGACCTTCCTGACCGCTCCATTATCATCGAGAACTAAATAAAAGCCCTGAGAAACTTGACGGAGGAAGATCAGGGGGCGCTCCGTGGACAATTCGATCAAGATCCGGGGGTTTTCGGGGATAGGAATTATCTCCCCATATTCATCGGTGACGACCTTAGTGACGACCTCAGTGACGACCTCAGTGACGACCTCAATCTCCCGTCCCGTCTCGGTTTGTGTCGGCGTGTCGGCATAACGAGCAACTATATTATTTTTATCTTCTACATCTATTTCTGAAATCGACTCTTCATCTTCTAGCCAAATATTGTCTTCTAGCCAAGGATCGTCTAATGGTGTGGGAGCCCAATGTGTTTCAACTGTTTCTGTCAGAGTAAGTTTTGAGGTTAGGTCGTCACAGCCGACACGAGTCATATCTGGTAAGTGTTTGAGGTCGTCACTGAGGTCGTCACTAAGGTCGTCACCAGTGCCGACACTCTGGTTATTTACTTCGAGGAGAGCGTTACTTACCAACATCTCATCAAGGGGTAAGATTTCACCATCATTGGCGGTACGGAGTCTGATACCCCTGATAAACCGCCCCGTGTTGGTGCGAACTTTATCAACGTTCCAGCCTAGGGTTTGTAGTAGTTCTAGCAGGTTGGCTGAGAAGTTATCCTTGGTCAGGGGCGATCGATTGGATTGACGGCAGTGCAAACAATAGGAGCCGAATAGCGTTGAAAGTTGAGGGTTGTACCCGCCGTCTCTCCACTCGTTAGCATCGGCACCGATACGGGCTTGCCCTATAGGATCTAAGATCACCGAATCGTTGAGCCAACTTGCCAAGCCGTCCGAGCGTACTTGTGCCGCCCACAGGGTCGATGTAACTCCGGTTTTCCCGCTTAGAACCGCTTCAATTTCCTCTACGGGGATAGATAATAGATAATTCGTCAAGGCGCTCAATTCGGGTTGGAATTCCCGATCGAGATTCCTGGCTTTTGATGCCGGTACCGATAAATCGAAGGGAATCATGAGGGCGCGACGCGCTAACCATTTGGCTGTCGCCCCGTGAAAGATGGGATTGTTACTGGTCATGATAGTCATTCCAGAGAATCTGAAGTTAAAGCCATCATGGTATAATCGTCGCCCTCTGAGTAAATCGCCGCCGGTTAGTTTCTTAAAGTTCGATAATTTTCGTCCGGCGCTGTCTTGATCTGGCAAGACTACCAAGACTTTACCGAACAATTCCGCCAGCGCATCCTTCTCCGAAAGATTTTCCAGATCAATCGAAGCCGTATTATTCTCACCCACCAGCGATACTAAAAGATTCATGAAGGTGGTTTTGCCACTTCCCCCAGTACCGATGAGGTGAAGAAATTTTTGTAAATCGTAGCGTCTCCGTAGGACGGCGGCGGCGAAACACAGTAGGGTTCTTTTGTGAGATTGATTCCTGCCCGTAGCTTCGGTCAGCCAGTTGTCTATACTCGCCCAGGAGATTTGAGGTGATATATAAGGACGGGGTAATACCCAAGTGAGCCGATTACCGGGGTGATGGTCTCTAGTTTTTCCGGTGTCCAATTCCAGAATTCGATCGCTGAACGGGAGTAGGTTCGGGTCTCCTTCCCACGTCGCGGTAAACAATTCGCGCTTTAATATACCCGTAATACTCTTAAGGTACGACTCGCCGTAGCCCGATACGAGATTGGCTTTGAGAATGTAGTGGATTTGAGCAGAAATATAAAGTTCGCTAACGGGAGACCAAACGCCAGGGGTGGAGTATTCGTATTCCATCCAAGATTTAATCTCATCGCAATAAATCCATTTATCAACGTATTTTTCCGCGATGTTCGCCGCGATAACATCGGGTTTCGGTGGCTTCAATGAAGTTGGTTCCGGGGCTTTTTCCTCGGTTTCATGTTCGTCATCCCGACTCTCTACGGCGGAGTGGATCGCCGCCTCCAGTCGGGAGATAAAATCTTCGTTATTCATGTTCTGGCTTTGACCCCAAATGACCCAATCGGCTATGTCACCTTTATCGGGTATCTCGGGCCAAATATCAAGGGGATTAAGTACGAGAACGGGAAAGTCGATCAATTCTCCCGCCTCAACGAGAGACTCCGCTTTTTTGTATCCCGGTTGATCGTGATCCGGCCAGTAAACGAATGCCGATACCCCCGCCTCCTTCAGTTTCGATAAACCCTCGATAATTTCTTCTTGCGTCCAACCTCCGCCCTGCCATGTGATTGTTACCAGCCCGATACTGCGGCCGATTTCGACGCACTTCTCGCCTTCGGTTCCCAAGATCCATTTACCAGCACCTAAAGAAACTGCTTCCGAGATCCGGTAAGGCAACCATTTTTTCTCGCCCTTCTTCCAACAAAAAGATCCGTCTGGTAGATAATGTCCCATACGGATCGTTTTTTCATAACCTTTAGTATTATCTTCAGATTGCCATTCAAACCTGCTCACCGACTGGTATTCCGAATAGCTGTATTTAATTTCCGTTGCCTGGGGCGGAACACCACGAGGAACGGATCGCCCGTTGATAAAAGGTGTTAAGTTTCTTTCGGGATGATCGGATTGCGGTTCGTCGAAACGGCAAATTTGTACGTTTTCAAAAACTTTCTTATCTTGCGTAACATCGCATTTTTTCGGCTGATTATGAGGTTTAGCTGAGGCGACTTGAGTTGAAGCTTTTCTTCTGCTATAATCAGAATTGTAATAAGAAAAACTTATAGCTTGATCGATCGGTGAGATCGCCTCCCGTATATCACGGCATTCACAACCATGCCAGCATTGATATTTTCCCGTTTTCGGGTCAACACTGAGATCGTTTCCGGAGCAAACCGGGCATACATAACGATTTCTACGTTTGGTAGGTTGTAGCCGCTCGACGTAATCGAGTATATTGAATTTTTTATTTTGCATCATTTTTTTTTCGGGATCTAGCATCCCGTTTTTTGTAGAATGAAATCAAGTTTATCTACCGTCTAAATATACTAGCATTACTCACGTAGTATCATGGATATATTTAGAAAAAAAATATTTGAGTGCCTTCAAAATGAATCCTGAAAAAACTGACGAGAAGATGGCGCAAGTTAGGAAGAGAGCGGCTTATGCGGCTACTAGGGCATTAAGGCTGTACCAGGGGGAATCGAAGACGATACGCTTCTCTATTAAAATGACACCTACCGGTAAGCAGGGATTAGAAGATGTGGCCGATTCTCTAGATTTATCGATGGCGGAATTGATCGAACAGATCGGACGGAAGAAATTGCGCGTCGAGAAATACGAAAACGGAAAAACCGACCTCTAACTGAAAACGCAAATTCCTTAAACCCAGAGAAATTGACAACCTGGATAGTTTAAATGTGCTATTTTGGAGTAAAAACTAATACACGAATACCATGTTAGACCGTCACCGCCAGATCCCCGAAGGTCTGTACCAGCGCCTCTTGGAATACTTGCAGATCCATTCCCCTACCGATACTTGGTCGGAGGAACTTTTACGGGAAATGGAGGAGGAAGCTGTGGTGATCGATCGTCCCGAAACGATTTACAAGAAGAAAATTACTACCACCGTAGCAAAGAAGTGATAATACCTCTTTTAATATTAACGATACAGTGGTTAGGTTTTAGGGCTGGAAACCTTCTGATGCAAAGCGACCGATGTATTTACCCGTAAAGGTTAGCTCTCATAATCATCTTTTCTTGCATCTGTTCTATTTAACTGTTACAGCCTTTCTCTCAAAAAAGAAGTACATACAGATCATTGCTAGTAAACGCTTCTAGCCCCAAAAATGCACCTCAACTTACTGAGAACCGCTGTATTTTTCTTTAAAATATAGAGAAAAATAAAAAAAATAACTTAACTTAGTTTTTAAAATAAGTTGCTGACTATGACTCATTGCTGGATTTGTAAACAGTCTGCTGATACTGCGGAACATAGAATTAAAAAAAGTGATCTAGTAAATCTTTTTGGGTCTGGATCATACAAAGACGAAAATGGCGTTGTTTTAGTAAGAGGTACTCAACAAATTCCTATCCTTGGCCCTAACTCTAAAAAAATTAAATATGATAAAAATTTATGTGCTAAGTGCAATAACGATTTGTCTCAGCCTTTTGATCGAGCTTATGAAACCTTTATAAATTATATTTGTCAAAACGAAGATTTGATATTAAAGCGTCGATTTATAGACTTTCAAGAAGTATATGAAGATGACTTTGTTGTTAGTCAACGGAATTTGTATAAATATTTTGTAAAAAGCTTTGGTTGTCGATTAAATGATGGGAAATTACCAATTCCTAAAGACTTATTATCTCTATTCCCTAAAACTTCTTTTAAGACCGGATTAAGAATCACTTTTTCTGTCTGCGAAGATCACTTACTTTTTTTTAAATCTCTAAAAATAGCTGGAAAAGGCGATATTATGACTTTGATTTATCCTCCTTCAAAAGAAACAAAACCAACTTTTCAAGAACGGATTAAAGCAAAAATAAACAGTAGGATTCGACCTTTACAATATCGTTGGAGCGAACAATTCAAATGGCTTTATGTGTGGTATTGGTACAACTGGATGCCAGATGGTCAACTAGGGTCAACATGGGTGGCTGATTCTCAATTTATTTATCTTGGTAGCTTTGAAACCTTAACTGACGAATACCGTAAACAGCTTTTAGAAAGCCGATGAAACTAAAGCGAAAGTGGTACTTTGCAAACTGAACCTAATGCTCGATGAAATCTTGGCACTCAGGCAGCATGATCTATTGTCGTCTCCCTCCACCGTCGAGGTGAAGCTCGAAACCTAGAGGAAAAGGAAAACACGTTCGCAATCTGTAAAACTCGGTATGGCAAGGGCGAAAAAGTGGGATCAGCGTGTAGTCCGTTCCAAAAGTAGTTATGGTAGGTAGTCGGGCGTGCAGTGTGCCTTCGGCATCGATAAGTTTCTGGCCAAACCCAAGAATCAGGCAACCATAGCCTTACTCAAGGATGGGCTATCGATCTAGGGGGGTTGTAGGTCGGCGTTTCCGTTAACATTGTTCTGAAGGTAAAAAAATACTCTCTCAATGATAAAAGGCAACTCGTCTTAATTTAAAAGAAAAAATATATCATTTTCTTTGTAAAAAGCCTTTGTGGATGTTGGTTAAGATAATTTACAGACTTTATCAACTCGTTTTAGCTAAGCAATTAGATTGCTATTATGGAAAATATTGAGATATACTTAATAAAATCAATTAATTTTCCTTAACTGCAATGGATGAAAACCTAAAATATTCAATTCTTGAAGCTTTAAAAGATTGTGAATATGAAGATATAGATGCTGGGCCTAGCTTACGATTATTAATAAAAGGATATTTGAGTAAAGAGATAGCTGATTGTACAAAAATGTTAGTTGATGAAGGATATTTGATAAGTAGACCTGCTCCTCAAAAAGATGCTTACGGTAGTTATCGGACTTTTTGTAGAGGGATAACTTCAAAAGGTTTAGAATATCTTGAAAATTCTGGAGTAGTTTAAACAAAAAGTTTCTGCAACCCGATATTGCCCCTAGTTGCTGGAACCTATTACTTCAAATCCAAGCGCGTAACTTCCTGTCTGGTTGCTCATTTCACCCCTAGATCGGGTGAATTCTCCTATCGTCTAATATCTTAATACAATAATTGTTTTATGCCTACGGGGGCAAAGTTAGGGAATTTTGCTTTATATTATTAATTCTATCTAAGCCCCGTTTTTCTCCCTAGCGGTTTTACGTACCGCTACCTCTTCTCGATCAGGAACAGCTTAAAATTATTATTTTTATTGTGATTGGAATTTAGCTTCTTAATCTCCTCTAAATTGTCAAGCCCTCGGCTAGTTACTATGAGGAAATAGGGGCAGTAATAGGAAGGTGATAGAGTTTTCATCCTATCAAGAAATTTCTGGTAATCGGAGCAAATCCCTCTGGTGGAGGTGAATTTTAACGTAATTTCAATCCATAATGAAACTTGACCGGATGGCCCTCTGCGATGTATGTCTATCGTCTTGCGATCGGTATCGTAGCGGATGGATAGATTGCTACCTTCCGCGTACAGTTCGAGTAGCTCAAGTAGTATCAACTGTCCGATCTTCTCCGGTTTAGGTTCTAGCGCCCGTCCTTGATGAAACTCAGCCCATAATCCTTCTTTAACCATCTTCTGAAAGTGAGCCGCTATAATGTTTGCCATGTCAACTTTGGAAATATCTTCCTGGACATCTTTGAGGAAGAGCGGGAATCGTGTTGCGTATTGCCGCGCATTGGAGTGCCAAGTGAACTCGTCTTTCGGATCGGTTGCGAAATTGTAAGGGTAGGCCCGCTGATTCTCGTATTGGGAGATTACCTTACCTATCAATTCTGGATTTTTCATCAAGAATTCCTTAATCAAACTCTTCTTTTTCTGATATTTCTTCCACGTCGGAGAATGTCTCCATGATTCTTGGATCATATTGTTAAAATCTCTTCTAAGAGCTTCGTTACCGAATAATATAGAGTCCATCCTGTCTAACGAGTAAGCGACGGGTAGTTTCGTAAGTATGTCTTCGGGAACAAAAAGGATTCCCCGATTTGAATAGCGAGGTAAGTCTTTAAAAGAATAGCTGGCGATTTCTGTCCGCCCCGATGTCGGTAGATTCAGGCTCTTGGCGACTCTACTAGAAAATTGGGCTATGTCGGAAAGCAGTATATGAATTATCATGTCGCTGATCCTGTCCGCACCCATACCTGGCTCGAATACTCCCATTAATTCAAAGATGGCCGGGTCTAATACTCCCTTACTTACGATTTCAATGAGCGTAGTGCACAATTGCTTTGCCAGTACGTTCCCGATACCTTTACCTCCCGTATGGTTCTGCGAATAACCCAATCCTGCGAGGGGTATCTCCGAAAAATGCAAACCGCTCTCGATGATTTTTATCTTCTTTACGTTCGGGGACTCGACGAAGCGGTAGGCCGCCTTGAGTGCATCGTTAAAATAACTCATGAGCTTCTCGTGAGAGAATTTCAGTTCGGGGGCAGACGTTTTTAATAGCAACCTCGGATCTACATAAAACTCGGAATCTATATCAATGAAGCCGTTAAAAACGTTTTGCTCTCTAAGCACACTGGGTTTGATATGAAACACATCGCTAATTCTCTTAGGCATACCGCGCTATCTTTTCCCGTTCCTTTCTCGAACATTAACCCTAAAAATGAAATATAAACCCCGTTTTTGAAGAGCGGCTTAGCATCTTTTAATACCTTAATACCATAATTATTTTATCTTTTATGGGTATTGAAGGATTATATCGTTGTCTAAAAATTTTATCTTTATCAGTACGTCTTCGGTATTAAAAAGTAATTTACACTGTTCTAGCAGAGCGTCGGTGTAAATATCAATGATGTCTCGATCAAAATCAAAGTTATCGTAGAGCATGATTGTCAATTCTAAATTTTCTTCCGAGTATTGTCTCAAAACGGTATATTTTTGAAAAAATTCCCGTACATCGACCGGGAGTATTTGAACTATGCGCTCCCAAAAATTGGTTAGGTTATCGTCATATATCTCCGCAAATATTTTAAGAGATGAATTTGACAAGCATTTCCCGCAGGTATCGCTAAAAGCTTGGAGGTGTTCGTCCATACTCGGAGGGTAATAAAAAACTTGAATTATCATTTCTCCCTCACTCTCGTCATAGTATTTTAAGGCAGTATGTTGTTGAACACCGTTGAGAGATTCTTCAGGCAAATGAGCCAGAATATATTTCCAAGTCTGTTGTAATTCCTCTGGTATTAGCTCTCTATTAGGAGTACGATTAAATATATTGGGAGTACGATTAACATTAAAAGATTTCGATATTGTTTCTAAATCTGCTCCATCATTTTGTGGATAAACCGTCATTTTAGGAACAATATAGTTTTCTACTTCTGAGGATATACTTTGAGCTATGATATTGGCTTTACGCTTGCTCAATGTTTCCCAGTCGGGGGGTGAAAGTGAAAGTAGATCTTCTTCCGTCTGCATTTGGTTTTGGCTACCGTTAGTTAAAGAAGAAGTGGGCGATTTAAAACTAGGCTTCTTACTTTCCGATTCAATAACGGCTCCTCCAGACGCACGATACAGATGAGATCCGCGTTGCGGTGTAAGAGTTATTCTGTGCGGTGTGTCCGGGGTGGGAAAAGCTTTCTCATCGGGACGGTAACAGTCACATTCCGCCGCCATAGTAGATTTGCCCGTTTCTTTTAAAAACTTACAGAATATAGCTCCATCACTATAGTAATTATATTTATTGCTGGCGTGGTATCTACATAAATAACAGTTCTTGATTTTGATTTTTTCAGAATAAGATTGTATTACTTTTTTGATATATAATTCTTTTTCAAGAGTTTCATCTATATCGCTAGAATATTTATCTGTAAGCTCCGACCTAGCTATATATTCAAATTTAAGAGGATTTTTGCTTTTTTTGTCTTTTACCTCATCAAACGTTAGGTCGGTTAGTAAAATGGCTTTACCGCTTTTATATACTATGAAAACATTGTATTTACAATCATTCTGAGTTGCCTGCTCGTATTCACAATCCCCCTCACAAGTATCTTTTTCGTAGTGTCGGGAGAAGTTTAAAAACTTAATCCTATTACTTTCTCGCAATTTACCTTTCTTAATAATTTCAATGTCAGATTTGTCTTGGATATATATTTGAATTTTTCTCTCTGTAGAATTATTTTGCTCCAAGTTATTATCTCGTAGAAGTAGATTCGGGCAATTAGCTATTATCTCTATGAAAAGCTTATCTCCTTTAGGGGATTGTAACCAGAGGTTAGTATCTACTCGTTCATGATTGAATATGTTCTTGCCGTAAAATCTCGTAAGGTCGTAATCTCTAACCTTCTTTCCTAAATCACATTTTTTAAACGATTCATCGATATTGAAGTAATGATTGCAGGTAATAAGCCGGCTGAACTGAATAAGGAAGGGTCTTTTTTGCTGATAGCATTTTGAATAAGTCTCGCAAAAAGCCTTTTGAGCTTGTTCGCATAAGCTATAGTCCAAATATTTACCCTGACAATCACCTCCGCAATAATCGTATTCATCGACGGGGAAGTTGAAAAAATTTATCTTTTCACACTCCTTGAGATAATGATTACGGATATTTGATATATCTGACTGATTTTCTATATATAACTCGATTATTTTATAATCCGATGATCGCTTTTTTTCACTTGACTTATGAGTCACGACCATCTCGATAAAAAGATGGTCGTGACCGTCACCCGAACGAAGTAAGATATCCGGTCTGAACTCGCCCACTTTTTTTTCTATTGAGATTTCCGTAAAGGTTTCGGTAATGTCGCACTTTATCGGATTCGGGTCTTTAAGTTTACAGTTTTCCCCATAGTTTTTAAAGTGATTACAACTTATACGCTCGAATTCGACATAGAAAGGAATTCCTAGCGACTGGCAACTGCGATAGGTCTCCTCAAAAACTTGTTTTGCCAGTTTATGTAGGTAGGTTTCCCAATTACACTCAAATTCCGCTGCATCGGATTCATGCCGGAAATGTTTCTGCCGTTTTTTTGGCATCACGGCATATAAGACCCGCCCGCAACTCACGCAGGTGAATTTATCTTTTTTTTTCTTTTCCGATTTCGACAATGAATTAATATCTACAATCTCCCCCCGATCGTTGAGGGCGAAACGATATTTGACGCTGTTCGAGGTAGGCATAAACTATCTTGGATAATTAAGCGATTAAGACTTACGGTACGACGACTGATCGCTCAAATCTCAAAAACGATCCAGATATGAAGATTTGTAAAGTTAACGGTATACGCCTCCTTTTTCCGTACCGTAAGCTAATACACCGTTGAGCCACCTTTTACTCTTACTCCGTCTCTGCTTACTTAACTTAATCCCTAACCGCAAACATTTTTGATATGAGTTATCGTAGCTAATTAACTGATCTCCGATAAGAGTTTTAAATTCAGGGAGAAGACAGGTGAAAATGACTAGAAACCTCCAGTCGGTAATGTAGGGTTCACCCACTCCCAATCCCGATATTTTTAATATCTTTTTTAAATCTGTAATCTCGTCCTCTCCCCTTGCGGCATTTAATGAGGGTAATTTGACGAGACTATCGAGATAGTCCCGGGATTTTTCGATCGGAAGCTCAATGTAAGGTTCTAGACAAGGAGAAAAAACATCGTAAACATCTTCCTTGAGTGTTTGGGCGAAGAGATCCAAATCGGTTTTAAAAGGATATAAGAGAGGGAACTTCCCCCAAGAAAACCGGACTCCTAGCGAGGCTTGGGAAAAAGAATCATGAGCCTTACCAAGTATAGGTGCGTAGTTCTGTCTTAAGAGGGGGTCAACAACCTGAATCCGTTCCCATCGCTTCTCGATCTCGACGATCATTTCATTTAGTAAGTTTGCTTCGTCCTTACTTATTACCGAACGATCTCGGGCATTATCGATCGGGTAGACATGATTTTTGTCTACATGGCGACAACGCCATTCTTCTGCCAGCAACGATCGAAGCTCCCTAATTTTTTTCCACTCTTTATTTTGATCATCTGTCAGACTCCGTCCTGCGGTCAATTCCGTTTTTATTTCATCGCTACATAGTCCCTCCATCAAGTCGGCAATTTTTTCACTTGTCTTCACGTTTTTGAAATTTTCATCTGGCAACTTTGACATATTAATAGACTTCCGAATTTTAAAAAGGTTTATTTGTATAGTTCGCAATATTTCTTGTATAGTTCATTTGGAGATTTGTCCCCCAGTGTTATATTACTGATTTTTTCCAAAGGCATATCGCCTGCTGTTACTCCGTTACTTATGTATTTTAAGGTTGCAGAATCGTATTTAACTTGAAACGCTCCATATTTATTTATTCTTTCTATTAGTCCTCCTCCCCCGTTTGCCTCTAGCAAAGAATCTATATTTTTAATAGGTAAACCAGAGAAAGTACGTAATTGGCTTAAATCTGCAAAAGAAGGAGCGTCATGATGAACTACATCTTCTAAGGTAATATCACGCAAAGAAATTTTAGTAGGAACTTCTTCTCTTAGTATTAGCTTAGGAAGGCATTGTTTTTGTAAATTATTAAGTTTTTGTGAAGATATAGTCAAATCAACTATTGAAAAAGGCGGCGCATACAACCAAGCATGTCCAATATTAGCATAAGGAGTAATACTTGGGAAATAAGCTATTTGATCTTCAGCAGGAAGAGGAACTTCTGGATGAAATTTTATAGTAAGATTTCCTTTGCTTACAAAATTCCATATATTTTCTTTATCGAGCATTTTAGACATTGCCATTGAAAGATCCAAACAGGCTCCTAATAAGCCATCTTTTTCTAATTCAGAGTAAAGAAATGTAGCAAAATTGGTGACAACCTTTTTGGCAGTAGAAAGGTAATCTGTATCATATTTTTTAGCCAATACAAAGTCTGCATAGTTTTCGAGAAAGTATTTATCTTCTTTCTCAGATTTAAGAAAGCTTGGATGATCGTAGAAACCAGGCTGTGAATAGTCAATGTTTAATTTACTAAAAAGATTGCAAAGTTCTTGATAACTTCTCATGATCATTAATAAATTACTTAATATTCTCCTACTTTAACGAATTCAGAACCTCTCTCACCATAAATTTGATGAGCTACAAATTCAATCTCATCAGAAGGAACGTCTGGAAAATTTTCCATCAAAACTTCCATTGGATCATAAGGGGCACCATTGTAATATTGATATCCGCCTTCACCAGTGTCATAAGGGACTGCTTCTGCTGGATCTTCATAGTTTTCATAAAACCATTCGAGCATTTCTTCAATTTGCTGTTGATTCATTAATGTCACCTGGATATTCTACTTTTAAAATTGATTTACCATTAAATAAAAGGTTAGCTATATATACCAAGCTTGCCTTAACTAAGATTATTTTAGCACTCATAAGGGTTCTGAAACACGCAAATTCCGATGTTTTGAAAGTATTAATCGTATAGATAAAAATTTGGTTCCGAAACGAGAAATACAAAATTAACACCAGTAGAAAAATTAAAATAAACAATAAAACCGATTAGGTTATGAGTATATCCACTCATATAAGCGCCCACTCTCTATTGACTCGATCTCCCGTTCAACATTTAATTAATAGATATATATAAGTGACGGCTATGAAAATAAACCGACACGGGCAGGCTAAAGTATTCACCCCTGAAGAACTGGAATCGCTTTTCACGATCGGACTCACCAACCGGAGAGACAGAACCTTATTCGCCGTGATGTTATTCACGGCTTGCCGGGTCAAGGAAGCCTGTACCCTGTACTCGATCGATATATACGATCGCTCCGGTAACGTCAGACCCGAAATGGTTTTTCGGAAGGCTAATACCAAGGGTAAACTCGCCACACGATCGATTCCGGTAGCCGAAGATTTGAGGAAAATGCTGGCGGATTATTTCGAGGATGCGGGAGACCTGCACCTGTTCCCCGGTCGGGAAATCGATCGATCGATCGATACCGATAGTGTCGGGAGGATATTGAGGAAGGCTTGCGAGCGAATTAACGTCGATGGGGTTTCGACCCACAGCTTCCGAAGATCGGCCCTGACCCACCTCAGTAATTCGGGAATCCCGTTGCGGATCATTCAGGAGGTGAGCGGCCATCGGAATCTCGGTCAGTTGCAGAAGTATTTGGAGGTGAGGCCGGAGCAGGTGCGGGGGGCTATCTCCGCTCTTTCGATGCTATCCCCTCTCGTAACGGACTTGCACCCGAAGGGATCTGCGAAGCAGATCGATACCGAGTCCGTCATACTTCGTAAATTTCGTCTTTTCTTCCTATCCTAAATTTTTTAGATATACATCTAATTTTTATGGTGATATTACAGATATTAAGTCTTGTTTTTTCATATTCATCTCCTCTTTTTTTACTGTGATTATTTTTAAAAATAATAGATATTTTCTGTTCTTATCGAGAAAATATTTCTTTTACTTTCTTTAAATCCTGTCTTCTGATTGGCTTCTAATTTATTAAGCCTATTCACTTACATTATATTACATCCTTTTATTACTTACTTATTCTCTACTTTAGAGATCGGACAACATATTCTCCCCTATATCCATTATCATATCTATATCCGAATCGCCTAGTACTTCTTCCTCTAAACTACTACTATATATCACTTCCGGTCTCTCTTCCAGTCTCTCTTCTTTTTCCTGCCCCATAAACGGTACGGTTGATATATCACTTTCCCGTATTTCTGGAAATAACCGACCTATTAATTGACTCTGTTTCCGCAATCGAGCGATACAATATTCCTTCTTCTTTTTAATCTCCTCCTCGGTATAATTTAAAGCCTTCAATGCCTCAACACCCCAGAACGCATCACTAGCTTCTAATATTTTCTCTTGCGCGCTCATGTTTATCATTCCTCTCTCCTTGAGAAAAATCCCCAGTAAATCTTCGTTTTCATCTTCTCTATTTAGTTGCATCGTGTATTCGAGCGATACTCGCTCTCTCATGCCGTCCCTATCGGAGCCCGAACCGGAAACCCGAACGTATTTTGCATCCCCTAATAACTCATCTACCTTCTTCTCTAACTGATGAACGCATATAATAGCCGCATTTACCGCCACATCCCTCGATGAAAGGGGAATCATTACCGGCATCCAATACTTGAAAGAGGTTTCCATTATCATCCTTCTCATCCTCAAACGCCCCCCTTTCTCCATCAGTAACTTCTTGTAATAACTGATTAAACCGAAATATTGAGAATCGGGAGCCTCTTCAAAATTAAGATTGAAGCGCCATAACTTACTTGGTCGCTTTTGTAACCGGCCTGAAAACATAGTATCTCACATAGAAAAATAAACCACAAACATCCGTTAACCTGTACTGGTATTGCCGATAGTACTCTTCTTCCGATACCAGATATGTCTTCCCCAATCCCTCCAGCAGATCGGCTCCTCCAACGTCTCCAACCTCATATCGAAGTTCCCGTCGTGTTGTGTATACACTCCCTTTAACAACGATGCGC
Source organism: Chlorogloea purpurea SAG 13.99 (assembly GCA_016903695.1). Classification (GTDB taxonomy): domain Bacteria; phylum Cyanobacteriota; class Cyanobacteriia; order Cyanobacteriales; family Microcystaceae; genus Chroococcopsis; species Chroococcopsis gigantea_A. The sequence goes on along the minus strand of JADQBB010000026.1, from coordinate 25,305 downwards.
TCAGATTGCTCGCCACCGTCAACTCCGGCTTACTCATCTACCATGCCCTCCCTTCTATTTTTTTTACCCTCTCGATCTCAACCCGGAACGATCGACCTTCTCCTCGTTTAATTATCTTTATCTTTTTCAACGTACCCGCATAACTTATGGAGCGTTTTTATTTTCCGTTCCGCTATCCACTACAACCATTATGCTCGATGAAAAAAAAATTTCAACCTCAACCCTTTTTTTTGACCCCCCTTTTTTCCCTTTAAACCTTTATAGGGTAAGCTTTTGGGCTTTTTCCTCCCGATTAACATCCCTACTTCGCCCCACCTTCAACCCATCTTTGCCCATCTTCAGCCTACTTTCACCCTACCTTCACTTTTACTTCGTCCCACCTTAGTTCCCCTTAATTATGACCCCTGATCCCCGAAACGACGCAATCTCGTTCTCTCCCGCTCTTTAGACCATCTTCAGCCTACCTTCAACCCTACTTCACTTTATTTTCGTCTCTACTTCAACCCACCTTCAACCCACCTTCAACCCTAATTTTTTGATGAGTCCGTCTATTTTCTCGCCCACTTCCACCTTAATAAGCCCTGCACTATTACGCTATTTTTGCTATCCTAAAAATAGGATTTAGACACCGATCGTGCTCCTAGAAAAAACTCACCGTCCCACCGCAAAACTTTATCGCTCCTGCAAACAATTGGTGCGACAATTCTCGCAACCGGAAAAAAATTTTATCCACCCCATCATCGATGGTTGGACGGTGATCGTTTCTCCCCACTATCTCCCCGAACTCACCGCAAAGGTCAAGCAACTCCACCCGGACGATCGATACTTCAATCTGAATAAAGATAATCTCTACCACCCGATTAGAATCTGGTGCGTGAGGAATCAATACTTAGAGATGTTCACTTCAGTAGTGGGGGACGATCGATGCTGACCTGCAAGAACGTATCCGCGACCGTCGCCAAAGATTATTTCAAGAAGGGATTCTACGAGTCGGGTCGCTGGTTCGGTAAGGCAGCCGAACGTCTCCAACTCAAGGGGACGATCGATGATCATGCCGCCTACTGTAACCTACTCGACGGTCTCTCCCCGATCCGTAAGAAACGTCTTACCGGACGTAAATTAGATTCCCACAGTCATAGAGCCGCCATCGATTGTATCTTCAACGCTCCCAAAAGCGTATCGGTTCAGGCTTTAGTCGCCGGGGACGATCGGGTACTCCAAGCTCACCGCATAGCAGTGGAGAAAACCTTAGAACTGATGGAATCCCGCTACGCCCACACCCGCACCGCTATCGGGATGGACAGGCAGAGGGTGGTACGATCGGGCAAATTAGCGATCGCCGTATTCGACCATATCGAGAATAGAGAGTTAGAACCGCACCTACACACCCATTGCGTGGTGATGAATTTCACTTTGAGAAGTGACAGGAAATGGAGGGCATTACACAACGATGCCATCTACCGCCATCAAAAGGTATTGGGCTTAAATTACCAGCACCACCTCGCCCTAGAACTACAGAAGGTCGGTTACAAGGTTAAAGCTAAGGGTAGGAGACAGTTCGAGATTGTCGGATATAAAGATAAGGATTTAAAACACTTCTCCAAACGGAGGGAGGCGATCGTTGCCAAGGCGGGTGAGGGAGCTTCTGTAAGAGAGAGGATCGACGCTTGGAGGAATACCCGTCTGACTAAACGGTTGGTAGACCACGATAAACTCAAGGCGAAGTGGAAGGAGCAAGCGATCGCACTGGGTATGGGTTTCCCGACTCCTGCCCCCGAACCTATTATTAATAATCCCCATATACCGGCAGGGATGATAGGAGATGCGATCGCTCACTGTTCCGAGGGTGGTGTGGCTTTCTTCGGTGAGGAATTGGAGAAATATATATTGTCAAAATTACCGGAACCGATCGATCCCGATCGGGCAAGAAAACTAATCTTCCAAGACCCGAAACTGATAGCCTTGGGTGATTCAGTACAGAGTTTATATACCACCGGACGATCGGTGGAAAGAGAACTGGCCACCATCTCCCTCATGCAAGCGGGTAAGGGTAAAGTAGCTCCTATCATGGGGGAACCTGAAATACTCCAAGTATTGGAACCCATTCCTTTAAGCCGTGGGGAGTATGCGGCTATCATTACGGGGTTGACCACGGGCGATCGGGTGATAGCCTGGCAGACACCAATATCCGAGAGGGAAGCGATCGTCACTAACTATGCTCTCATGGCTCTAGATAAGGGGTTTAAATTGAAAGCATTAGCCCCCAACTCTGAGAGAGCGGGGGAGATAAAAGATGAGTTCGGATTAGATACCCACACCTTTGATCGTATCTACAGCGATGAGCCGGTAGGGGAAAAAGAGATTTGGCTGGTGAGCGATGCAGAATTATTGAACGTTTCTCAAGCTCACGACCTGTTGAAGTTAGCGAACGATCAGGATATGAGATTGCTCTTGGTGGGTGATGTTACTAAGAAAGCCAAGCGTATATCTTCGGCGGCGGGGTTATTATCACAAGGCAATCCCCTCAAATCTTTAGAGAATGGTGGGATGACGACAATATTCACGGATGATTATACGGACGAGCGAGAGTTAAAAGTAACCTTAGATTTATTAGATAGCGGCAATATTCCCACGGCATTATCGAGATTAGAAGAGAGCGATCGACTGATGGAGGTGAGCGGTAGGGAGAAAATAGGAGCGATCGTTGGTGACTATCTATCCCTGACCCCTGAAGAGAGGGAAGAAACCGAGATAGTAGTGGGGGATGAGTTCGTGAGGGAGGACATCATCTCGGATATCAGGCGGGGATTGAAGGAGAAGGGTGAGTTAGGAGTTGCGGATATTACCCTGAACCTGCCGGAGTTAGAACCCAAACCACAAGATAGACAGTATCAAATAGACCTGTTATACCGTTCTTTCGATCCGACACTTGCCCCCTTGCCGAGCGACCCCACGAGGGAGATAAAAGTCGGGGATTATCTGACCCCCGCCAAGAATAAGAAGAAATCCCGATTGTTCCGCGGTAAATTCTACCGGGTAGTAGCCAAAGAAGGGGAGATGCTCACCCTGAGCGATAGCCGCGGTGAAACCTTTAAAGTCCATCATGACTTCGAGAAAACCCTTCACCGGGCCAGAGAGATGGAATTGACTACTGGCGATCAATTGATGTGGACTGGTAAAGGGAAGAAGCGATATAAGGGTGAGAAATTTAAGGTAGCTTCTCTCCAAGCAAATCAGGCGACTATCGAATATCGGGATGGGCGGAGGGAGACGTTGGAACTCGATCACAATAGTAAGATAGATCACTCGCTCGTTCTGATGGCGGGTTCGGGAATTAAACCCAAGGCTAAGAGATTATTAATAGCTACCGATCATCTGGAAGCTAAGGATATTCGTCGGATGGTACTGGGCGTGAAGGGAAATCTGAAGTTATATACCGGCGATAAGTCGGGTTTGGCAGCATCGCTATTACGCACTCGCCGGAAGCCCATCGATATATTGAGAGAGAGGGTGGTGGCCGGAGATAGCTTAAAAGTGCCAGAACTTAAGCGGGAAAATGTCGCTCAAGTTTTAACGGACGAGAGGGTGAGTACCGAGAAGATCATCAAAAATCCCCCTTATGTTTCAATGCCACCTAGAGAATTTATCATTAATCCGAGCGTGACCACCCCGGATATTCTGATAGCTACGGTAGGGCCGGGCGATGGTGATATAGATATTGATACGGACATGGCCATCGTGGATGCTGTGGTAGAGTCGGTAGGAGCGATCGATCGTCTAGATATTGATACGGGACTAACTACCCCGGATAGTTTGGTAGAAGCTGTAGATTTGATAACGAGCGATCGTCTAGATATTGATGTGAGTGTGGCTATCCCGGATGCTGTGGTAGAAGCTGTAGATTCGATGGCAAGCGATCGTCTAGATATTGATGAGAGACTAACTACCCCGGATAGTCTGGTAGATGCGGAAGATACAGAGTCAGAAATGTCCGCATTATTCGTTCAATTACAGGTTGAGAGATTATTCGATGTACTCGCTGATTACTGGGATAGTTTTCTCACCGAGGAAGATGATACGTTATGGCTGGATAATTACGAGCTGGACTTCAATAGCGAAACCCGCATCTTTAGCATCTCTGACGGGGAATCATCGCTCAGTGCCTTTTTCCATGAGGGAAGTTGGCAGTATCGATCGGGCGGCTTATCCCTTGAAGTGGAGGAATATCTCCGCAAAATGGCCGAGGATGAATTGTACGAGTTGGAAGAATTAGAACCCCAGGAAGAAGAAGAAGAATACGAACGCTAAGTAACGATAGTACAGGATTGACCACGGCTGACCTTACCACTCGATTGATCGTCAATAATAATTCATGTCACCTGGCGGCTCTATATATAAATTGATGTGGTGAGGTGGCATGGTTGGTTATTAGCTGCCCCCATGTGCGATCGAGCGCGAACCTCTTAAGGACAGAGAGTAGGGTGCGGTGAAGCCAATCCGTTGCGTGATGGAGTGGGATGCAACCGGCAACGGGTCAGGGGAAATTTTGCTTTTTTCTCCCTATTCTATCAATTTGATATTTTCTTTACTAGGGAATACTTTTGTTCTTTACTGGGGAATACTTTTGTTCTTCGTGTGTGAATACTTTTGTTCTAAAAAGATGGTACAACTTTCCAACCTAAATCATCTATCAGATGCCAGAGTTTCGATGCGGTGGGTACTCCTAATGTTACCTGCCACTCTTTATGACTTCGGTTGCCCTACAGCTAACTATGGGCAGGATATTCACGTATCTGTTCTCATCGATGCGTGACATATATTTTACGAATCCCGTCTATTGGTGTTCTGTGCGGGGATAGATATATTTTTGTTTATACGTTAGTTAGCTGTCAATCAAGGGAAACTCAACTCAGACACGAAGAACCATGTCACCTGACCGCTCTATATATATATTGATGTGGTGAGCTGACACGATCGATTTTCAAACCATGTCACCCGATCGTTCTATATATTTATTCAGGTGGTGAGGTGACAGTCGTTATTGATCGTCGCCTCAAAGCGGATGGAATTTATCTGACCGTCAAGAACGATGCGCTCCTGTCACGCTGCGCGCCCGCACAGATAAAATTCGTTACCGTCGAGCATCGTGTAAGAGAGGTAAAAATCGGGGATTTAAGATACTAAAAATAGCGTAATAGTGCATTGATAAATAAGGGGTAATAAGAGGGGGTAACTACGAACTCAACATTGTATTTTGAGCAGTTGACGAGGCGAAGATCGAGTGAAGGTAAGCTGAAGGTCAAATGAAGGTGGGCTGAAAGTCGGGTGAAGGTGGGCTGAAGATGGGCTGAAGATCGGGAGGGAACGAGATTGGGTCGTTTCGGAGATCGGGAATCATAATTAAGGAGTCGCAAGAAGCGCTGAAGAGGAGCTGAAGAAGGGCTGAAGTTAGAGTGAAGGTAGGCTGAAGATGGGTTGAAAATAGGTTGAAAATAGGAGAAAAAAGCCAAAAAGCAGACCCTATAAGGTTTTGAGGTTAAGAACATGGATCTGAAGTTAGCTGGTTGTGAGTCAAGGTAGAACCATTATGCTAAACGAGGAAATTTTGTAGGATGGGAGAAAAAAACCAATTGCAGTCCACTCCATCAAACAACGATATCGCCTCAGTAATATGGTGCGCCCTCTCCTTCAAGGAAGAAAAAGGGGGATACGATCGTGGGTGCGGATTTCAATGGATACGATCGGATGTCGATCGCTTGTTTAAAGAATTAGAGAAATGCGGGATTTCCTACTTGCTCGTCGGTGGGATGGCGATGTTAACTTACGTCGATGGCAGGAACGTGGAGAATATCGATCTGATCGTCGATCGCTCAGATTTAACCAGATTAGCGGGGATGGTGATAGTTTCGGAAAACGGGGATTACATTCGTGCCGATTACGGTTGCTTGGAACTAAATCTATGGTTGACCCGAAACGCCGTTTTTGAAGAAGTGCGGCAGAATTATAGAACCGAGAGATGGTGCGGAAACCGTTGTCTTCCTTGTGCGAGTCCATCAGGATTGGTTATCCGACCGTTTTACGCTTTGCCATCGCTGTATCGAGAGGGTTCCTTCGCCCTTGCCGCCCTGTACGAGACGGATATACTTCAACTCGTTTACTATTACAATATCTGCCTGGAATCAGAGATCGACATCGTTGAAGTTCACATGAATAATGCCGATGTGAGCGGGATTCGTTCCGTGGCTGGTGCGATCGAGCAACGCCGTATCTAGGATGTTGCGCTCAGTAAGGATGTAGGGGATAGCGATCGCGTAACTATCAACCATCAAATAAGAGTGCGATCGTGGCTGGAGATATAGATCGGCGCTCTCCAATTCCTATGAGCCAGAGCGATCATTGGAAACTAATCACTCTTTTTTAGAACAAAAGTATTCCCCAGTAAAGTACAGAAGTATTCCCCAGTAAAGTACAGAAGTATTCCCCAGTAAAGTACAAATGAACGATGATGGACGATCGTCCATCTCTCCTTGCTAATGACAGACTCTCCATTTCATGTCGATAGAGAGGAAGGTCGAAGAATTCTTGTAGCTCGATAATCCGAGCGTCGGCAGTCAACGCATTTTATCGCACATCATGGATGAAAATATATCGCTCGTGGGTCGCTACAAAAAATTTGTAATAAAACTTAAATCAGTCATTGTTAAAGTTTTACCGCTAAATATGTCATTCGGACTCTATCGACTAACGGGGGCAAATTTAGCAAAAATAGATTTTTTTCAGGAATAATACGGAGAAAGGGAAAATATTAGAAAGTTAAAATAAGAGAGAGCCTCATATTTTTAAAAAAACGATGCCTCAAATTTAATATTAATTAAGGAGTTAAAATGCCCTTCAATTCTTCCCCCTTGGATTTATTTTCAAGCTTCGATAAATCCGAGGATCTAACTGTAAGAAAACTCCACGATAATGCGGCGCAGGTTCGGGCTGAAATAGCGGAGTCCGGGGAAGGGGTAAAGAGTGATTTCCATCTCGCCCCAACAGGACTCGTCCAAGTATCGCCATTATCCGTCGTGAACGGTCCGATCGTCCCCGCTAATATTACGGGTCGGGGGGTGAGTGTAGCCTCGGTGATCACGTTGACCGTTAACACGGTAACCGATCAGAACGATGGTAGTAATGTTAATGGACTTTCGCTTAGAGATGCGCTTTTTATCGCTAACCAGAATCGCAATAATCAATACGTTATTCTTCTACAAGATAACGCACGTTATCAATTGACGATCACAGGCAATAATGACGTATCTGGAAGTATAAAGATACCTGATTACGGTAACTTCACCATAAAAAGTCAGGGAACTCGACCGGCTACCATCGATGCAACCGCGATAACTGACAGAGTTTTCACTAATGAGGGTAGTTTAACGCTAGATAATATTATCCTCACCGGGGGTTACACCAGGAGTTACTCTGGTGGAGGTGGGGGTATTTTAAACAGTGGTCAATTAACTTTAATTAATACTATTATTAAGCAAAATACGTCTTCCGCTGGAGGAGGGATTTACAATTATCATAATGGAACTATAAATTTATTTAATAGTGCAGTTATAGATAATACTGTTAGTAATAGTGGAGGAGGGATTTATAATGACGGCAACGCTATAAATCTATTTAACAGTACGATTGAAGGTAATACCGCCGTTGACTTAGGTGGTGGTATCTATAATTTCAATGGCACCGTCAATTCAATTAACACCTCCATTATTAATAATCAATCTAATGTAGGAGGAGGTTTTGCTAATAGTTGGAATGCTATTATTAACAATTTTATAAATACTACTATTAGCGGTAACAAAAGTAATAGCAGCGGTGGAGGCATTTATGTTGCTTCTTCTTCCGTTAGTTTAAAAAATGTTACGATTACTAATAATACTGCTGATTTTAATGGTAAAAACTTTGGTCATGGCGGCGGTATTTATATTTATGATCAAGGTAGCGTTACACTTACTAACAGTATCATCGCCGGGAACTATGATAATTCCCCGACGGCCTCTGATAAACAGCCTGATGTATCAGGATTTTTAAATTCCAACGGCAATAACTTGATCGGTAACGCTACTGGCGGAACCGGATTCATCTCTACCGACATCCTCAACGTAGATCCCAAATTGGGAGATTTGAAAAATAATGGCGGCACAACCCTAACCCACGCTCTCTTGCCGGGAAGTCCGGCGATAAATGCAGGGGATAATAACGGACTAACGGAAGATAGTTTCGATCTCGACAAAGATGGTAACCTGTTCGAGAAGATCCCCTATGACCAGACGGGAGCCGATCGAATCTCCGGTGGCCGTGTAGATATAGGTGCTTTTGAATCCCGCCCCGTCATCCCATTGGTAACGATCGCCCTTAACACCCCGGGTGTGATGGAAGACGGGACGGCGAACCTGATTTACACATTCAGCCGATCGGGAGCTACCTCCAATCCTCTCACCGTCAACTTTAATGTCGGCGGGACTGCCACCTTCAATAGTGATTACGCCCAATCGGGAGCTTCGCCCTTCAATGCCACATCTGGTAAGATTTCCTTCGCCGCGGGTGCGAGTACCGCTACCTTAACGATCGACCCCACTCCCGATACCACCTTTGAACCTTATGAAACCGCAATTATCGAAGTAACGCCGGGGAGCGGATATAACCTCGGTGCAAGTAATAAAGCCGTGGGAACGATCGCCAACGATGACCCGCAGCCAGTCAGCACTACGGTCAATATATCCCTTGCCGGAAACACCGTCACGGAAGATGGAACGGAATTTCTTTACTATAAAATCTCAAGAACCATCGCATCCCCTACCCCCCTCACCGTTAATTTCGGTGTGGCTGGCACGGCAACATTCAATAGCGATTACGACCAGTTCGGAGCGAGTAACTTTAATGCGATCGGTGGACAGGTGACTTTCCTAGCAGGACAGAATAAGGCTCTCATCGCGATCAGTCCCCGCCCCGATACTACTCCAGAAGCGAACGAAACCGTATCTTTAACCTTGAAAACGGGGTCGGGTTACGCACTCGGTACGTCGGTAAGTGCTACGGGCACTATTACCAACGATGACGGGGGAAGCAATAACGATCTACTCACGGGCGGATCTGGTAACGATGTTTTAGATGGTGGTGCGGGTAACGATACCATCACCGGGGGACTTGGCAACGACACTCTGACGGGTGGCAGTGGTAAGGATATATTCGTCTTCAACTCGAGGGGTGAGGGCATCGATACCATCAATGGTTTCTCTGTCGTCGACGATACGATCGCTCTTTCCCTTTCAGGATTCGGGGGTGCGGGATTGGCGGTGGGAAGTTTACCTGCCGGAGCCTTCGTGGTGGGCAGTGCCGCTACTACTTCCAGCCAAAGGTTTATCTATAACTCGGTGGCGGGAAGATTATCTTTCGACCCCGATGGATCTGGTGCGATCGTGGCTACTACCTTAGCTAATTTATCGACGGGCTTGGGGATGACGGATCAAGATATTCTGGTGGTCTAGTTCGCACCACCTTCGGCAGATCCGCTTTTCGGATCGTTTGCGGTGCGGGTTAGCAGAAAATCCTCCGTGGGGAATTCCGCTCGATAGAACCTACACAAATCTAGACAGGCTAGATTGAAGTCTACTTCCTACTTCATGGGGGGCATGGGAGCGGCTATCCCTCTGTAGGCTTCCAGGCGCAAGCTACACCCAGAGCAGTTTTAAGCTATTGCTAAAGCAAGATGAGCGAGATTTTGCCCAGCATTGAGATCCGCTCGATAGAACCTACACAAATCTAGACAGGCTAGATTGAAGTCTACTTCCTACATCACTGGGGGCATGGGAGCGGCTATCCCTCTGTAGGCTTAACCGGCGTGAGCTACACCGATATTGCTAATCAATTAATTAGCAACAAGCCGTTCGAGATTCAGGGCTGCGTTTAAATCTCTCCCGATACTGCTATGACAAGCAGAACAATTGAAAACTCGCTCTGATAACGGCATATCTTGAATATATCCGCAAGCAGAACAAGTTTTAGAACTGGGGAAAAATCGGTCGGCTACGATAAGTTCACTACCGTACAATTCACATTTATAAGTTAATTGACAGCGGAATTCGTAGAAACCGGAATCAGCGATGGAAAGAGCCAGACGATGATTAGCCATTAATCCTCGAACGTTAAGATCCTCAATTACTATTCGACCGTGGTTTTTAGCCAAATAACTTGTTAATTTATCGAGTGTATCTTTACGGATATTAGCGGTTTTTGCTAGCTGTTTAGCTACTTTTATGTTAGCTTTACGCCGATTATTTGAACCTTTAATCTTACGACTCGCCGCCCGTTGAAGTCGGGCTAATCTCCTAAGAGATTGACGATAGGGTTGAGGGTTGGAAAACACTTCTTTTGTACTCAAGGTGGCTAGATTCGCTATTCCTAAATCTACCCCACACACGGGAACTGATTTATTGGTAATAGTCGGTTCTATCTCATAATTAAATGCTATGAACCATCGGTCGGCAGTCCGACTGATAACCACAGTTTTCGGATTAATACCTGTTGGTAATCTCTCATAGGTTTTTAATTCTCCCAAGCGAGGTAATTGAATTTTCTTATTTTTGATTTTGATAGTTCCCTCTAAGGTAAAGCTATCGTGTTGACCCTTCTTTTTAAATCGGGGAAATCCTACGGGTTTTCCTTGAATTTTCTTCTTCTTGAAGAAATCGGAAAAAGCCGATGATAATTGACGTAGGGCATACTGGGGAGTAGTTTTCGAGACTTCGTAATACCATTGGTGTTCGGATTTGACCCACTTGACTAAGAATTTATGAAGATCGATAGACGATGGAAACTTTAATTTCTTTTCCGGTGAAGGATTTTCTCGATTGTAATCTAAAATTTTTCGACATAGATCAAGTCCCCAATTCCAAGCATGACGGGCTACTCCTGCGTGTTTTGCTAGTTGGGTTCTTTGATAATTATTCAATTTCAGCTCCGTCTTAAAACTGATTCTCATAACCGTGCCGCTACCTCCTTTAATTCCTCCACTATGCGTTTACTCTTATGGGAACGCAAACCGTATAAACGAGCGGAAAATACGGTGATAATTTCTAATACGTCTGCCGCTAGGTCTTCTTCAAATGTTGAATCCTCAGAGCGATTGATAATTATCACCTCTGTTCCCAATTGTTCACATAACGTAAAAATTAAATCACTACCGAATCTAAGTAATCTATCTTTGTGAGTTAAAATAAACCTTTCCACTTGATAGGTCGTGATTAATTTAATTAATCTTATCAATCCTTTCTTTTTATAATTCATCCGGCTACCTAGATCCTGAATTATTTCAAATTCCCACTCATTTTAGCGGAATAACTTTCTAAAACCAAAATCTGTGTTGTTAAATCATTTTTTTGGTCGTGACTCGATACTCGAGCGTATCCTACGGTTAATTGATTGCTTGACCTATTTCCGATTAAATCGGTGATGTCGCAATACCTCTCGTTTAAGGATTTTCAAGGGTTTTAGCATCCTAGTGAACGTGGTAAATAACGCTATCTGAGAAGTATTGAATCTCGACCCCTCGATCGTCCTGACTTTAAATATCGGTTCCTCCTCCGGGCACCAAGAGCTTTGAAAGTTCATTAACTGATTTTTGACTTCATCGATCGATTTCAAAACATCGAACAGGAGCCTCTTACTAATATCGAAAGTGAATAAACATTCCATAATTTTTGGGCGAGATGTATATCTTTATTTTTTAATTATTAAATGAAAACGAAATTTTTCTCTTTTTTAGAACACTGGTGTGTACTTTTTCATCTGAAGGGTCAGCATTGAAATAAAAAACACCCGAAAATTTTCCGAGTGTTTTAAAGTTTTTACCTTCCGAGATCGGGGAGGGATCAATCTTTAAAGAGATCGCCTAAGAAGGATTTAGACAATTCCTCCGCATGTTCTAGCAACCAGTCTGCTATACCCAACCTTAAACGCGAGTATTCCCCGGCTTGGCGAGAATTTTCGCCCTCACTGAACCATTTCTTCACTGCGCTCAGGCTTCTTCTACATATCATGGCTATCTCTTTGTAACTTAACTCCCATTTAGCTAAAAACTCTTGGGGCGACATTTCTAGCTGACGTTGCCCGTATTTCTTCATCAGCGTTCTCTGATCGTAGGTGAGAGGCCTAGAACTATTTATTTTCATAAAGCACCATAAGGATGATTTTTGAGCTCGTTCAGGGTATTTTGCTGTGTCTGACCCGGAGTAACCATTACGCTACCTGCCTGAGAGCGGTATCCGAGGATCTCGAACAGACGGCGGGGCTCCACGCATACAGATTGGGTTTCGGTTTCGGTGTCCTCGATCGGTAGTACCTCGAACTCTATCCCTTTAGTGGTGTATAGGGGTTCGGTGATGATCAGCCAGATCTCGCCAGTGCAGTATTTGACCAAATCTCCCTCGGTAAGGGCATCCGCTGTTAAGAAAGCGGGTATGTGAAACTGTGACATAATTTTGTTAATACATAAAATTTTAAAGAAAGGAGATCGTCTTGGCATTTAAGGCGGTCGCTTCTCTATGTCTCTATACTATCAACAATATAATACTAGTGTCAAGTTAATAGCTATCAACAAAATGGCAATAGGCTGAATCTAGTAAGATAAGTAGTTATGCCCATGAGAAATCGAGTTCAACATTTTTTAGCGGAGAGACAATTAACGCCGTATCGCTTTATAAAAGATACGGGAATTGCTCCCACAACTGGATACAAACTCGCAAAAGACCCGAATCACTTACCATCTATTACTGTTCTTAAGTTGATATGCGATTGTTACAAGGTTCAGCCGGGTGAAATTATTTTTTGGACTGAGGAGAACGCGTAATGATTAATCTAGGGGGTTGAGTAGCAAACACCTCTTAGAGCGACCTAGCGATCGGCTTCAAACTCTCTCATCGCTCGTGTTTATCACCTAAAGTGACTGGTGGCAAAGCGTTCCAGTTATGTTATAACATTTGTATAAATCTTGTGCTCAGATAAACAGTGAATATTATGACCACTCTAAAATTAAGAAAATTTGGCAATTCTATTGGCGTTATTCTACCAAAAGAATTGTTAGCTCGATTGAAAGTAGACGAGGGAGATGTAATTCACATAACCGAGTCTACCGACGGCTACCGTATTTCTAGTTTCGAGCCTTCTTTTGAAGAAACGATGAAAGCTTTCGAGGATACTTACGGACAGTATCGAAATGCTTTTAAAGAACTGGCGAAATGATCATGGATGAACCAAAATGGCTATCGAGTCAAGCCATTCGAGCGATTCATGAAATTTTACTCTTAGCGCACAAGTGGAGTGAGCGGTGTTTTAAATCAAACTTCACTCGAATCTACTCTCGATAAGCCAAAGAACTTTTTTTTGTACGAACCCTCTTCATCCCTTTTCAAGCTGGCGGCCGCCTCTGGCTATGGTTTCCTAAAAAATCATTGCTTTACCGATGGAAACAAAAGAATCGCATTGGCTACCGTTTCTACTTTTTTGAGGCTTAACGGCTACCGTCTAAATGCTACCGAGGCCCAAGCGGCAATATTTTTTCGCTTATCTGGCTGGCTCTCTCGAAACTTATGAGGATGGATTGCAAAGGCTAACAGATTGGATTGAGAAATACACGATCGGGCTTTAGTGGGCCTTTCCCCGCATAATGGTCAATCCGCTTCTAACCCCCCTTTGAACAGGCTATAATGATACTTGTACTTAACTATGTACAACACTGATGAGCGTCAACATCGTCAACTTTAGCGAAGCCCGAAAAAACTTTAAATCTGTACTAGATACAGTAGCCAATGATAAAAACTGTACTGTCATCGTTAGAAGAGATGCCGAAGATGCCGTCATTATGTCCAAAAGTTATTATGATAGTCTGATGGAAACGGTTTATCTTTTAAAGTCCCCTGCTAATGCTCAACATTTAGAAGAAGCGATCGCAGAATATAAAGCGGGTAAAACACAAGAACACGATTTAATTGATGCGTAAGTTAGCTTGGGGTAGTAACGCATGGAAAGATTATCTTTATTGGCAATCTCAGGATAAAAAAACTTTAAAAAGAATCAATCTATTAATCCAAGATACTTTATCCAATCCATTTGAAGGCATCGGTAAACCTGAACCCTTAAGAGAGAATTTATCAGGTTTTTGGTCTCGTCGCATCGATGAAACCAATCGTCTTGTCTATGCTGTCGATGTTGATTATCTAACAATTATTTCCTGTCGCTATCATTATCAAGATTAGTAGAATTCGCTTTAACTACGTATATGCGGCGCTCCCATCGGTTGGTGCTTCGGGTTCGGGGGCTGGGGTTTGAGTGAGACTGGAATCATAACTTTTCCGCATCCTGACCTGAAAGCATTACATTTGCGTATTCGTAATTTTCTTTCTATAAGTTAATTAGTGTGATTTTACCCATTGAATGACCAAATTGTGAACCATAATCTGTCCTAAAATCAACGACATTTCAAGGGTTATAGTGTGACTTAAAGGAAAAGTTGGCCGCAGCGGCAAGCTTTTCGTTTAAAATTATCAATAGTTAACTCTACTAAGCTTGTAGATTACGAAAAATCAACCACAGAAGGTGGCAATCGTTTGGACTTTCGGCAAGATTGTACTTAAAAAAAGAACTTTCGGCAAGATTATACTTAAAACATAGCCAGCCGTCCCGCCAGCGCACTCAAGAGAAATTAGGCAGCCTTAAATGCCTACAAGCAAAGGATGGAATGCCAATCCTGCTAAGAGTGTATTCGTTTCCGGATCTTAACTAATTAAATGATAAAATTGCCAAAAGTTCAAACTTTAAGTAAAAGCCTGCCGCTTGTCACTAAACTCTTCTAACTAAATATGTTGAGAATAATGGAATTTGAACACAGAACCAATGGTTTCCATCAGATGAACCACGCGAGCGACTGTCTAAAGTATAAAATTGGCGGTTTAATTAAAGGATAAGCTTGCCGCTGCGGCAAACAATTTCTTTAAGTAACATATAGGCAAAACGAAAGAGAATATTTTGTATCAATTCGTGACCGTGTGTCGTAATTTTGAACCATAATAAGCCCTAAAGTTTTGAAAAAGCCAAATAAGAAACTTTGAGGAAACAATCATCTCAAAACGACGCTTCGAGTCAACTTTGAGGATAAAATATGGTTCAAAGTAACTAAATATGGTTCAAAAAAGGGTTAATTGTTGTTTGATAGCGTTTTCTACTGAAAAGAGAAACTTTTGATCCAGTTGCAGGGAGTCCTGCCGCCGATAGGGAGTAACCAACAACTGCGGGGGTCAAATGAACAGTAGAGAGTTTAATTCGTGGTGTCAACAAGGCTCTTATTCGGTACTTACAATTGATGTGATTGCTATAACTCGATCATCGAAACCCCATTAATCGCAAATTGAAGTATATCGTGTCCTAAGCATTTTTGAACTATCTCGTGTCCTTTTGGTCAAAATATAGTTCAAATCACAATTAGTACATTAAGAAGCGCCGAAAATATTGATTGGTAGAATGCTTACCCAGTCTAAGTTACAGGCTTAGCGTAACTTTCTGTACGATTGCTCATTTACCCCCTAAACCTGAGAGAACGAGCCACATTTGCGCTTGGATTATCCGACTAAAAATAATCCCTAGCAAACCTGAGACATGACCCAAATCCCCAATAATATAACGATCGATTGCACTCTAAAAGAAAACGTCAGGGCTACAGTTTTAAAACAAGCCGAGTTACTAATGTGGCGATTCGGTAAATTCATCAAGAAATCAACAATTCTTGATAAGACTTCGTAGAAGTAGATTCACGCTTAGTTTTTTGTGGTGATGCAGATTTGACAGCCTGACGAGCGGGTTGGCGACTTTCTTTGAGAGTGTCGGCAAAAGCATGGATCAGATCGGCAAATATTTCTCCTTCAAGAGCCTCTAGTAATTCTCCTGGCTCCATGTTAGAGACGACCTGACGAAAGGTGGGGCGAGTTGTAACACCTGTTAAAGCTGTGAAAAAGTCTTTTTCGGCACCGGGCGATAACATTTCCATTCCCTCCACTAACCGCGACAGAGTTTCCGTCGTTACATCCCTGTCCCCACTGAGGAACTTAGAGATGTGATTCGGGCTAATTCGTGTCTGATCGGAAAGAGCTTTCGTTGTTATTTTCCTCGCTTCTTTAACTTTTTTAACAACTTCTCTAAACATAGTTTTTCATTACATATAAGTATATAATGTGTTTAAACTTACTTATACGTGAGGTTAGGAATATAGCCTAACACAATTATCACAAAAACAGGAGGACGTGCAAAGGGTTACACACAATTATTTTTATCGAGCGTAATAAAAATCTAACCCCCATTCATTTGGCGAACGGGGCAGAAAGTCAAATGCCATCATCGTCTGTTCCATCATCTTGTAGAACGTTGTTTTACAGGCTGTTTGAACAAAAATTCTCATCTCTATGATGGCATAAAATTTGACCTTCTGTATATCCGCTTTGAGGTGGAAACACCTTTACAGATCCGTATTGCCTATTATCAGCAAACGCAACAAAGCACAGAAGCTAGTAATCATGACCACAAAACGAGAAAAATTCTATCAAATAACCGGCACCGAATTTCTAGAGCTTTCATCAATACTTACGGACAGTGAATTCCGCACATTGTTGTATCTCAAAATCCTCAATCCTTTCGGCGGGGATTTCAAGGATATAGATACGGCGCTCATCGCGGAACAGGTCGGTATCAACCGCCGCACCGCCCAACGATTCCTGAGAAAATTTTCAGCCAAGGGCTTGATAGAGCTAAAGGTTAAAGAGTTTGAATATCGAATTTTAAAACAAGATGCCGACCCTACGCGAAACGCCCAACAGAAGAGTTATGAGGGCGGGGGTGAACAAGTTGAGACGGACGCTATAAATACCGAAGTTATCCTAGAATCCCCTGAGCGATCCTGGGATGCTTCTGGCGATCCTAGGATCGCCAAAGGAATTCTACGATCCGATTCGGTATCGCCGGATCGCTTCTGTGAGCCAGAAACCTTTCAGCTCAAAGATTTTGGCTCGTCTAATACTATTAATACTTTTAATACCTTCCATACCGAGGGCGGGGAGGGAAAAAATGAAAGGATTGAGAGTAAAACAGAAACATCACCATCAATAATCCAGAGCAACATTCATCCTGATATAACGCAGCGGTTACGATCGCTCTCCATTCCTTTGAATAAGTCTGTAACGAAAGCGATCGCTAGTAAGACCGAGGAAGAAGTATTACGGGTGATCGAGCATATAGAGGAAACGGGCGATAGTATTAAAAGCCCGGTCGGGGTGTTTCTTTACCGGCTTAAACAGCCCAACACCACCGTAGAGGTTCAGGAGAAGAAACTAAGTCCTGAATTTTTGGAGTGGTATCAATACGCCCGAGGTGAGCAAGTCGAGGATATAGAACCCGAACATTTACCGATCGATAGATACGGGGAGCCGGAAGTCAGGTTAAAAGGAGATCCTTATAACCGCTTGATCGGATGGCGGAGAGTCCAAGGTGGCGAAGATTTTACAATCTGCCGTGGTGAGGCTTTACGGGACATACTCGACAAATTCCGCCATAAATTTCAGGGGGTGAAAAATGACTTCCAACTTTAATTCTTGGTATGAGCCGCAAAATTTCACCGTGGCTGGTCGGCGCTGGTCTTTTACTTATTCCGAGACTACAGCTAATCGATCGCTCGTGAGTAATGATGGTATCGTCTTAAAAATCCCGATAACCGATATTAATAAGTACCGATCGCCTTACCTCTGGCTATGCGCCCATCAAACCTCTGCCAAGCGGGGGCGGAAGCAATCCGATCTGGCTGAACCAAACCCAACTATTTTTGAGATAGTCCCTAGCAAAGATCAAGATGAGATAGTCCCTAGCAAAGATCAGGATGAGATAGTCCCTAGCACTCGTCAACCTGGGATAATCCGGTGCGACGACTCCTTAGCAGGACATACATCTGAGAGATTACAACCAGCAACGGCTTTATACTTGCGGGCCGCCTGTACGGAGCTGTCCAACATCTCCGCCAACCATAATAAGGCTACAGAGATACGACCCGCCAAGAAACGCAGGCCCAAGGGAGAAGGTTCTGGCACTTTTATTACGTCCTACGCCAGTAAAGGCAAGTACGGTAAAAAATACCCCCAAGTTAGTTATCAGGTTAAATTTGGCGGTAAGAAGCGATCGGTATATCTCAGCAACGAGAAGGTCGATTTGATCAAATCTCTCGATTCCGCCAATAGACCAATTCTCGAAATACTTGCGGCGATCCATTCTCCTCAAGCTGACCTCGTTGCTAAGGAATATCAGGATTATTTGGCTTCTTTTTAAAACCGAACTCGCCGCGAGGTTTGCTAGGGCTTATCTAAAAATAGTCCCTAGCAAAGTTGAGGGTATGATCTGGTTTGCTAGGGCTTATCTAAAAATAGTCCCTAGCAAAGTTGAGGAGACTATCGGGGCAGAAATATCTTGTTGAGATTGCTATGGTTTGATGGTGAATGAACGCCACAAAAGACCAATAACACCAGTAGCCAATATTCCGATCAAAGCCCATATCTGATAACGCTGTGAGCCTTTCAAGTCGTTAACATCTGTTTTGATTGTGGTTACTTCGGTGGTCAGAGCTTTTATATCCCCCTTAACTCCAGCTAGATCAGTTTTTATTTCTTTGACTTCAGATTCTAGCCTATCCAAGCGATTGTCTAGCTTGTCAAAGCGATCGTCTATTTTCTTTTCCAGGTTTGTGAATAGTTCTTTAATGTCATAGGTTACGGTTATCGAAGTCTGACTCATTTTGCTATAGTTCTTGTATATGTGATTTGAAAACCCGGCAACCGCGCCGGGGATAAAACTATTATCCTCAATCCCGTAAATTTAAAGAGAATGGGGTAAATGAGCAATCGTACAGAAAGTTATGCCCTTGGCTGAAACCTATATGGGATAAGCATTCTAGAAATTAGTATTTTTGCACTTTTCAATGTACTAATTAGCCTATACTTTTTTTGATACAGCTTTTGTGTACTGCACAGTAAGGGAGTGATGCCAAAGGCACGTTACGCGCCCCGCAAGAGGGCAGTTTTTTAGTCCTTACCCGGATGATTCTCTATATAAAAATCGATCGCTGCCTCAAAAACTTCCTTGAGGGATTTGTCGTGTTTTGCTGCGTATTCCCTAATTTTTCGCTTTGTTTCAATATCCACCTTAAAATTAATGTTAACGAATTCGTTACTTCTTGCTTTCTTGCTTTCGTCATCTAATGGTGTATTATCTTTTGCCGAGTCGAATACCTTACTAAGCCTTCCCATAATTTATCGCCTCCAATATTTCCTTTCCGATCGCCTGATAGTCCTGCCAGGGAATACGATCGCGTCCGCTCATCTCGGCTACCGTAACCCCTAAATCGATCGCTTTCACGATCGATGACGATCGCCGGATTTGTCCTTTAAAAACCTCAATTTTGTTTTCCTCTAGCACCTGTCTTAATTCGTCCGCTGATTTTGAAGGATAGGGAGGCGCTATAGAGATTAAAACTCGATAGTTGGCACCGTTCGATAGATCGTGAAACATCTGAAGCATCGGGTCAAGGCTGATGGCATCGGGGACGCAGGGCAGAATGGTCAGCTTTGCCTCTTGGCTTATCTCTTTCAGTTCGCTACTGTCAGGGCGGGCCGGGGTATCGAGAACCAGAAAATCATTTCCGGCAATATGAGCGGGAGCGGACTTTTCGTTTTTAACCTTGAACGGCGGGGGGGACTCGGATCTTCCGACCCATTTCTCTACCGATCGGTTCGGATCGGAATCTATGATCAGAACCCTGCCGTAGCTAGAAAGAAAACGGGCTATGTGAATGGAACTGATAGTTTTGCCGACACCGCCTTTATAGCCAGTTACAGCGATAATATACATTTCTTTATTTCTTGCTTTCTTTATTTCTTTAAAGATAGAGATTATTTTGCTTTAGTTCCAGGCTGTTTGCTTTCAGCATCGGTGCCTCCTTTGAATCGATCTTTCTTAGTAAGCATCTTTTTTAGGGATAAAACCGAGGGGCAAGCCTACCACCTTTTTACAACTTTCCGGCGGGGCTGGTTAAGTTTGAGAAGCGAAGGTCGATCCCAATGATTGGCAAGAGCGACCTGTTGCGGAATGGTAAGCGCAAAAACGTCTCCAAGATACCGATATGGGTACAAGCGGCATTGGAGTTGTTTTTGCACCGCTACGCCGATCTCTTAAAATTTGAATCAAAAATTTTATATGAATAATTGGGATAATAGATGCGGTGGTTCTAAGTACAGGACAAAAAGCTTGAAACGTTTTTCTGGCAAGGCTTTCAGGTAAAGTCTTCACAGCCCTTTATGGGTAAGGGTTTCAGTTGATTTGGCCATTCCGTTTTTAATTTTTTGTCCTGTACTTAGGCGGTGGTTATATATCTAGCTCTATTAAAACGATTAAAAATTCCTATTATCATTATTTATAAGCAATTTTAATCAATATTGCGAACAATATAATATTATTAAAAGGAGTGTTAAATGTAAAAAAAAACAGTAAACTAATTATTTGACACTCTTTCAGACAAAAAAAACATCCAAATAGTATATTTACAGAGGAATATTTTGAAAAACTTTATCTATTTTGGGATGATTCCTATTTGTGCTGGACTTAAATAATTGCTTTCTTAGTATTTTATTTTTCAACTGGTTTTCTTTAAAGTTTCATATCTAAAATAAAAACTTTTGAGAAACATAATATGTGTAAATATTAACAATAATAAATTTTAAAACTCGGGCTTAAATCTGATATGAATCTTAATAAAAACATGGCAAAGTACATAAGTAATAATATTGATTTATTTACATCTAATTTAGATATTTCGTCTAGTGAGCCTAAACTCCAGAACCTAACGCCGCCCCCCGTTTCCACTAAAAATTCTTTTAATTTAACAGCAACCAATATAAGCAGAAGTTTTGGAACGCCAACGGCAACACCTAACACTGCCGCCACCTTCGACAATAATATTAATAATTTATTATGCGGAACACAACTGAACTCAACCCATTTTAGATTCAGCCTTACCGATAATTCCAAGAGTCACGAATCGAGTTATCCAGGCTCATCACTTCATGACGGTCTAAGTTCCCATACTATGTACCCATCAAGAAGCACAATTTCTTTCGTCAATCTTGGCCCTAAATGGCCACAGCTAGGGGGCTTAGGAAGACCAGTGACTATTACTTATAGTTATCGTAATCTTCTTAATGGGAACCTACCTGGCGGATTGAATAATACCCAAATTCGAGAAATTATTGGAGAAGCTCTGGCATTATGGACCCGATATGCACCTCTGAATTTTATAGAAGTCGTTGATAGTAGTACATCTAAACTACGCTTTGGAACTCGTTATATTGATGGTAATTCAAGTACATTAGCTGTGGCTAATTATTCTTATTCGGGGAGCAGTCTATTTGCAACCAGTGTGGATTTTGACAGCGGTGACACTTGGAAAGCAAGTCCTTTAGGCGGATATGATCTATTAGAAGTGGCAGTGCATGAAATTGGACACGCTTTAGGACTCGATCATGAATCTGGAGTTACAGCAATTCTGAACCCTTTTTATGGTAGTCGCTATTCCGGGCCTAGAAGTACTTTTTTATTTCAAGATGATATAAACGGTATACGAAGTCTTTATGGTTCTGGCGTTGGTTCAGTAACAACGTTCACCGGTAGCTTTATAACCAGAGGGGATGGCAACGACGCTCTATTAGGAGGTTCCGGCAATGATACCCTCTATGGCGGTGGTGGCAACGATAGTCTTCCTGGCTATGCCGGGAACGATTGGCTCTACGGGGATGCAGGCGACGATCATCTTTCTGGCGATGATGGCAATGATAATTGTTACGGCGGCGATGGCAACGATTGGATTCGTGGCGGGACTGGCAACGATTACATCAACGGAGAAAATGGCAATGACCTCCTTTCTGGAGAAGATGGTAACGATACTGTAAAAGGCGGTAACGGTAACGATAGCCTTAACGGCGATGCTGGTGATGATTGGCTTTACGGGGATTCTGGTGACGATCATCTCGCAGGGGGCATTGGTAACGATCAGCTTTACGGCGGCGATAATAACGATTGGATTCGTGGCGGGACTGGCAACGATTACATCGACGGAGAAAATGGCAACGATCCCCTTTCTGGAGAAGACGGTAATGATACCGTAAAGGGTGGAGTTGGTAACGATAGCCTTAACGGGGATGTAGGTGATGATTGGCTTTACGGGGATGCAGGCGACGATCATCTTGCGAGCGGCGATGGTAACGATCAGCTTTACGGCGGTGATGGTAATGATTGGATTCGTGGCGGGGCTGGCAACGATCTCCTTCATGGTAATAATGGCAATGATGCCGTTGAAGGCGGGGCTGGTAACGATAGTCTCAACGGCGATGTAGGTGATGATTGGCTCTATGGAGATGCAGGTGATGATCATCTTGCGAGCGGCGATGGTAACGATCGGCTTTACGGCGGCGATAATAACGATTGGATTCGTGGCGGGACTGGCAACAATTATTTAGACGGTGGAAATGGCAACGATACTCTTGAAGGTGGAGCTGGTAACGATGCCCTTTACGGTGGAGCCGGTAACGATACCGTAAAGGGTGGAGTTGGTAACGATAGTCTTAACGGCGATGCTGCAGATGATTGGCTCTACGGAGAAGCAGGGGACGATCATCTCGCAGGCGGCGATGGTAACGATCAGCTTTATGGCGGTGATGGTAATGATTGGATTCGTGGCGGAATTGGCAGCGATCTCCTTCATGGTAATGATGGCAACGATACCGTTGAAGGTGGGGCTGGTAACGATAGTCTAAACGGCGATGCTGGTAACGATTGGCTCTACGGAGAAGCAGGGGACGATCATCTCGCAGGCGGTGATGGGAATGATAATTTCTCAGGCGGCGATGATAACGATTTCATACGCGGCGGTGCGGGTGATGATCTGATAGGGGGCGATAATGGTCACGATGCCCTTTATGGTGACGATGGTCACGATGCCATTAACGGTGCTGCTGGTAACGATACTCTTATCGGTGCTGCTGGTAATGACACGTTAACGGGAGGACTTGGTAACGATCGCTTTGTCTTCAACAAGTTATCTGAAGGGATCGATCGGATCGCTGATTTCGCTACCTTAATCGATAAGATTCAGATTAGCAGAACTGGATTCGGAGTAGTATCCAACAATCAATTTACCTACAACAGAACCAACGGCGGCTTGTTCTTTAATAATCAGCAATTTCTCACTTTAAGTAATTTACCATCGGCTTTTAATATTAATACTGATATAGTAATCACATGAGAGCCTGTTTATCGGTTTTGCGCATACCAATAGAAATATCTAACAACCCCTTGCTAGGTTTTTTATAGAACTTTCACATAAAAAAATTGGGGATATTTGGGTCTTGCCCAAAGGCTCAAGCAAGTCCGATCGTTTAGAATAGATTTACGATCTAGTACCCAAACCCTCTATTATAGACAGAACCTCTTTTCAGTTGTACGTTTTTTCCCATCTATCCTCGACTCACCAATACTCTCGACAACATAAACAATAACTTGGTTCTAAAATTACCGATCGCTCTCGATTGCTCCAGATTTTTTGCTTCTTTCACTTGAATGCTAAGTAGGCAAAAGGCTAAAAGTTCAAAAACTCAAGCTAAAAATTCTTTTCTATCGTTCGCCTTCGGTTTCATTTGGGTAATCTAAAGATGGTATTACTACCGTTCATCCAAGCTTCACCATGATCAATCAGCTACTCCAAGGCCGGTATCTAGTAATTAAAGAGTTAGGTAAAGGCGGATTCGGGCAGACTTACCTCGCTCAAGATACACAATATCCGGGTAAACCTTATTGTGTCGTCAAACAATTACAGGTAGACGACCCCGGTAGTTTAGAAAAGGCTAAAGAATTGTTCGCCAGGGAGGCCGTAACTTTAGCGCGATTGGGATCTCACGATCGAATCCCCGAACTAAAAGCTTACTCGGAAGAACATTTCTATCTGGTTCAAGATTTCGTCGATGGGAATACCCTCAGAGAAGAAATATCGCCGCAACGAAGATGGGAAGAAAAAGAGATAATTGGTCTATTAGAAGACATCTTAAAGATTTTGATCTTCATTCACGACGAGGGCGTTATCCACCGGGACATCAAACCGGATAACATCATGAGACGGCAACGTGATGGTCAATTAATCCTGATAGACTTCGGAGCCATTAAAGAGAAAATTATAAACAATCTGAATCCTAACGCCTCAACGATCGCCGGTTCAAGAATCTATACAGTAGGCTACGCCCCCCCGGAGCAAACCCTGGGAAAAACCCATTTCAGTAGTGATATTTATGCTCTGGGGATGACGGCGATCGAAGCCCTAACGGGAGTGCATCCCTCTTTACTCCCGGAAGATGACAGGACTGGCGAAATTATGTGGCTCCATCCGAACGGTCAGATCGTCGGTATCGACGGAAACAACGAGCTAGTTTGGCTTTCTGGAAAGGTCGTATCAGCTAACTTAGCGGAAATACTGAATAAGATGGTGCGTTACCGCCGTATTGACCGTTATTCCTCTGCGGGTGAAGCGTTAGAAGCATTACACCAACTGAGACTGGTAACGCAACCACAAATACCTGTCGGACAGATTTCTCAAGCCATTCGTTTTGATCCGTCTTCTGAGCCACCAATCGCTTTTGTAGAAAATTTTTTGGACGAGCTAGATTTGGCGTTACTGCGCGATCTGGCATTGTACTTTGAATCTATGCCACATAAAATACGCCACTATCACCGAGATCATAAAGCTTCACGGGAAGAAGCTAGTGTGATCGCAAATTATTATTTAAAAACTGCGGATATGTTTAGGAAAGCCCGTACTAAACAAGATTTAAAAAATTTAATTGATGTTGTAGAGAAGCTTAAGCAAAAAGTAAGTCCATATGAACACGAAAGTTTTAAATACCGGTTATCAACTGGCTTGAAAAAAGAAATATTGGAAAAATTGAGAAAGAGATGCTAATTCTTTTAGCTGGATGTTATATACATAATGCCCTATCAGAGCCTATTTATAAAGTAAATCTTTAGCTCGTTAAACGACGCAACATGATACGAGTCATTACTGCATAAATAGCGGCTTCACTAACTTCGGGCAATTTTTCGCGCTCTTTATCAAGACGGTGATAATGGTTAAACCAA